>JAIPFF010000003.1 GCA_021736785.1 Thiohalocapsa sp.
GCCGCGGCGTCTACCCGGAAATACCGCGCTGACTTCGCCATCTGTGATTGCGGCCACGACGCGGCAACGCGTTTTGGCATAGCATCTGCGAAACTCCGACATTGTGATGGCCATGTCGACCAAGTCGAGCAAACTGGACGCTATGCCGCCGATTCACGGCATGCCCGAGTCCGAACTGACGGCCACCGCCGCCGAGAGCGGCTGTGTCGGCCGGCTTCCCGATCGGGCTCCCACTGCGGCCGCGACACCGGCAACGCTGGCCGCGCTCGAGCGCACGGTGCTCGAGGCCATGGCGCGCGGCGAGCCTCAGGGCGTCGTGCTCGAGCGACTGTGCCGGCTGGTCGAGCACATCGTGCCGGATTCCATGGCCTCGGTGATGCAACTCGACAGCGTCAGCGGCCAATTGCGCATCCGCGCCGGCCCGTCGTTTCCGCCCGAGGTCGTGCCCTACTTCAGCAACATCGAACCGGGAGCGACCACGGGCTCATGCGGCAACGCCGCCCTCTGCGGCGAGACCGTCATCGTCGACGACGTCGCCAATGACCCGCGCTGGAGCGCGCTGCGGGAGCTCGCCGCGCGTTTCGGCATCGGCGCCTGCTGGTCGACGCCGCTTTTTACCGACCAGCGCAGCGTCGCCGGCACCTTCGCCATTACTTCGCTGCGGCCCCGCTCACCGACCGCCGAGCAGCTGCGTGCCCTCGAAACCGCGTCCTGGCTCGGCGGCCTAGCGCTGCGCAACGAGCAGAACGAACAGCGGCTGCGGCTCTGGACCACGGCCATGGAGCACGCCTCCGAAGGCGTCATCATCGCCGACGCCGACGGCATCATCGTCGACAGCAACCGCGCCTGCGCCGAGATCACCGGATTCCCCCTCTCTCAGCTGCGCGGGCGCAACTTGCATGCGGTGAAGCTGGCGGCCCAGGACGACGCCATGTGCCGGGCTATCTGGAGCGCCGTCGAGAGCTCCGGGCATTGGCGCGGCGAGCTCTGGATGCAGCGTCAGAACGGCGAGACCTACCCGGAGTGGCTCAGCATCAGCGCCGTGCTCGGCGACGGCTCGCTGCCCTGCCATTATGTGCTCGTCTTCTCGGACATCAGCGCGCTGAAGGCCTCGGAGCAGCGGCTGTTCGAGCTCGCCCATCACGACTCGCTGACCCGGTTGCCGAACCGCCTGCGGCTGATGCAGATGCTCGAAGGGGCGGTCGCGCGCACGGCGTCCGCCGATCAGACGCTGGCGGTCCTGTTCATCGACTTGGACCGGTTCAAAAACATCAATGATTCCCTCGGCCATTCCGCCGGAGACGCGCTGCTGATCGAGGCCGCGGCGCGACTGCTCGACCATGCCGGTCCGCAAGGCACCGTTGCCCGACTCGGCGGCGACGAATTCGTGCTGCTGATCGAAGGGGCCGGCGACAAAAGCGACATCGAGGCGCGCACCCACCGCATCGTCGCGGACATGGGCGCGCCGTTCGTCATCGACGATCATGAAGTGGTCGTCACCGCGAGCATCGGCATCAGCCGCTTTCCGCAGGACGGCACCGAGCCCGACCGCCTACTGCGCAATGCCGATATTGCCCTTTATCGCGCCAAGCGCGACGGCCGCAACCGCTACGCCTTTTACCGTCCCGGCATGGGGCAGCGCGTGCGCCGGCGCCTGTCGCTGGAGAGCGGGGCACGGCATGCCTTGCGACGCGACGAGCTGGTGCTGCACTACCAGCCGCAAGTGGACAGCTTCAGTGGCTTGATCGTCGGCACCGAGGCATTGCTGCGTTGGCAGCATCCGCAGCTCGGGCTGCTGCATCCGGCGCAGTTCCTGCCAATCCTGGAAGATACGCGCCTGATCGTCGACTACGGTGAATGGGTCATGCAAGGGGCCTGCGAGCAGGCCGCCGCCTGGGAGGCCGCCGGCGCGGGTGCGCCCCGGATCGGCGTGAATCTGTCGCGCCTGCAGTTATTGCCGGGACGGCTGGCAGCGGCGTTGCGGGGCATCCTCGATGCCAGCGGTGTCGACCCGGCGCGCATCGAGCTGGAGATCACCGAGCACGGTGTCATCGAGCAGGGCGACGCGGCCATCGCCTGTCTGCGCGAGCTGCGCGAGGTCGGCGTCGGTCTGGCCATCGACGACTTCGGCGCCGGCTATTCTTCGCTGGCGAGACTCAAGCAGCTGCCGGTGGATCGGATCAAGATCGACCGCTCGCTGGTGCACGACGTCGGACTCGACCAAGACGCCGAGGCCATCTGCGCCGCCGTCGTCGCGCTGGGTCATGCGCTCGGCGTCAGCGTCACTGCCGAGGGCGTGGAGACCGAGATCCAGGCTTCGTTGCTGCGGCTCATCCATTGCGACGAGCTGCAGGGCTTCCTGTACGGACGCCCGGTCTCGGCCGCCGCGTTCGCCGAATTGCTGTTCGAGCAGGAAGGCGTCCCGCGCTTATCGGGCTTCCCGAGGTAACGCGGCGCCGTCGCCGGCCCCGACCGCGGCCCCAATCGGGGCCGATGAATCCGCGGGCGCGTGCTAGCGCGGCGCCGACATCGCGCCGAGAAAACACTCGGCGGCCAGCCGGCCGGGCGTGCCCTCAGCAGCCCACTTCGTGGGCGGCCGGAATCAGCTCTTCGTCGGCGACACCGGCGGCACGCAGCAAGTCCGGTATGTCCGCCTCGATCACCTCGATGCCCTTGCCCTCGCAGTAGCGCAGTTCCTTCTCGGTGGGCTCCGGAATCAGCGCCCAGCCGGTGGGCTCGCCCGCACCGTAGACCAGATCCGACAGCACCATACGCTCGGTGTCGCGGGTCAAGCGCAGCCCCAGAAACAGATAGCGGCAACCGAGCCGATAGGACTTCACGAACGCGGGAACGCCGAAGCCGCCCATCAACTCGGTCAGGTAGTCGACGAAGTCCGCGTCGGAGGCGATATAGGTCGCATCCGGCCGCGGACTGCCCAAGGGCTTAAACAGAATCGGCAGGGACGGGTCGACCTCCGCCTGCTCCACTTCCCGATAGCGCCCGTCGTCATAGCTATGGACGCGGAAGCGGTAGTCGGTACCGCCGACACGGGCGATGCCGCGGATCAAGGTATGCGGACAATGCGCGTAGGAGTCCTGCAACTGGGTATCGCGGTTAATATCGATGACGTAGGGCGGCGCCGCGCCGGCGATCCAGTCGTGCAGCGGCGAGCGCGTCCAACTGCGCTGACCGTAGGTGGCGTCGAGGAAGCGGTGCAGCGCCCCCCGCCCGCGCTTAAGCTCCACATCCATCGCCGCCCGGGGAAACTCCCACATCAACCGCGGCGACATGGGCCGGCCATTGTTCATCGCCAGGATCATACTGTCGCTGTCGGCCGGTATCGGCTCGCCGGTGGTCGCGTCGATGGCACCGGTCAGTGCACCCGGACCGAGATACGGAACCAGTTCGCCGCGCTGCACGGCCGCGGCGAGATCGCTGAGCTCGATGGACATCTGGGTTGTTCCTGTTGCTTTGCTGCGGGGATGCACTGCAGGCTAGCAAGGCGGGTGCCATGGCCAAGCGGAGACGGCGGCGCGGACAGCGCCGGCCGGCTCCTACGGCAGCGGGCAGAGGACGGAAATGCCGCGCGAACGGGCCGCCATGGCGGCTCGCCGCGCGCCGCCGACCCCGCTCATCGGGATTGATTACAACAGCTTAGTGACAGCGGCAACCCGACGACGCCAGCGCCTGCCGACGCACCCGGCCGAAGACCCGACGCGTCCCGCGCTCGTTGTCGGATCACCGCACGAATATCCCGGCGGTGCCTGTGGCAAACCCGTCAACACGCCGGCATTGTCGAGTTTCCGACAAGTGCCCGGCCGGTCGCCGCCTACGGGGACCGAAAAAGGCATTTTCCCGCCAAATCAGTGACCTGCTTCACACCCTGCACAATCCGCAAATCAGGCCGCCAAAAAAACATAACCCATTCATTTTAAAATTCAATTTCTTGTCTTCTCGCGGTGCGGCCGCATCCTGCGGAGACGCCCCGAGACCGCTGGCACAGCTTCTGCTTTAAGCCCCCAAAGCCAAGTCTTACGGGAGCCCGCATGAAGCAGAAAGACATCGCCGCGCTGTTGGACGAGCCGGCCTGCGCCCACAACAGCAAGGCCAAGACCGGCTGCGCCAAGCCCAAGCCCGGCGCCACCGCCGGCGGCTGCTCCTTCGACGGCGCGCAGATCGCGCTGCTGCCCATCGCCGACGTCGCCCACATCGTGCACGGCTCCATCGCCTGCGCCGGCAACTCCTGGGACAACCGCGGCGCCCGCTCCTCCGGCCCCAAGCTCTACAAGCTCGGCATGACCACCGACCTGACCGAGCAGGACGTGATCATGGGACGCGGCGAGAAGCGACTGTTTCATGCCATCAAGCAGGCCATCGACAGCTACCAACCGGCGGCGGTGTTCGTCTACAACACCTGCGTACCGGCGCTGATCGGCGACGATGTGGACGCCGTCTGCAAGGCGGCTACCGAGCGCTGGGGCACGCCGGTGGTCTCCGTGGACGCCGCCGGCTTCTACGGCACCAAGAACCTGGGCAACCGCATCGCCGGCGAGTCGATGGTGAAGCAGGTCTGCGGCACCCGCGAGCCGGACCCGGTCCCCGAAGGTATCGAAAAGGACGGATTCAAGGTCCACGACGTGACCCTGGTCGGCGAATACAACATCGCCGGCGAGCTGTGGCACGTGCTGCCGCTGCTGGACGAGCTGGGCCTGCGCGTGCTCTGCACCCTGTCCGGCGACGGGCGCTTCCGCGAGGTGCAGACCATGCACCGCTCGGAAGTGAACATGATGGTTTGCTCCAAGGCCATGATCAACGTCGCCCGCAAGCTGCAGGAGGCCTTCGGCACGCCCTGGTTCGAGGGCAGCTTCTACGGCGTCGCCGACGTCTCCCAATCGCTGCGCGACTTCGCCCGCATCATCGGCGACCCGGACCTGAGCACGCGCACCGAGGCCCTGATCGCCCGTGAGGAGGCCCGCATCGACAAGGCCCTGGCGCCTTGGCGCGAGCGCCTGGCCGGCCGCCGCGTGCTGCTCTACACCGGCGGCGTCAAGAGCTGGTCCATCGTCGCGGCGCTGCAGGATCTGGGCATGACCGTGGTCGCCAGCGGAACCCGCAAGTCCACCGAAGAAGACAAGGCCCGCATCCGCGCGCTGATGGGCGAGGACGCGGTGATGCTCGACGAGGGCAACCCGCGCAAGCTGCTCGACATCTGCCGCGAGCAGAACGTCGACATCCTCATTGCCGGCGGGCGCAACATGTACACCGCGCTGAAGGCGCGCATCCCGTTCCTCGACATCAACCAGGAGCGCGAATTCGGCTATGCCGGCTACGACGGCATGCTGGAGCTGGCGCGCCAGCTCTGTCTGACCATGGAGAGCCCCATCTGGCCCGCCGTGCGCTCGGCGCCGCCGTGGCAGATCCCGCAACAACCACTCGACGAAAAGCGGCTGCCGGAGCCGATGGCCACCCAGGCTTCGACCCCGGCCCCGACTCCGACCGCGTCCGCCGCGACCGCTTCGCCGTCTGCCTCCGCCGAACAGACCGCCGCCGCGCCGAGCGACGAGGAGCCCGCGACCCATGCCTGAGCCAACCGATATGCACACCGCGGCAGCCCGCCCCGCCCCCGAGATCGTCAAGCGCAACAAGGCCCTGTCCGTCAGCCCGCTGAAGGCCAGCTCGACGCTGGGTGCGACTCTGGCCTTCCTCGGCATGAACCGCTGCATGCCCATGCTGCACGGCTCCCAGGGCTGCACCGCCTTCGGCAAGATCTTCTTCATCCAGCACTTCCGCGACCCCATGCCGATCCAGACCACGGCGATGGATCAGGTCAGCACCATCATGGGCGGCGACGCTGCGGTGGTCGAAGGGCTCGCCACCATCTGCGAGAAGCAGCACCCTGCCCTGATCGGCATCCCCACCACGGGCCTGGTGGAGACCCAGGGTGCCGATGTCCGCCGGGCCGTGCGGCAGTTCCGCAGCGCGCATCCCGAATACGACGACGTCGCCGTCGTGCCCGTCTCGACGCCGGACTACGTCGGCTGCCTGGAGACCGGCTTCAACGCCGCGGTCAAGGCCATCATCGAAGAGCTGGTGCCGAAGGCGACTGTCGCCGGCACCCGCCCCGGCCGACGCAAGCGGCAGGTAAACATCCTGCCCGGCTCGCACCTGACCGTCGGCGATATCGAATTCCTGAAAGACCTGCTCGAGCGCTTTCGGCTGCGCCCCGTGCTGCTGCCGGACATCTCCGACTCGCTGGACGGCCATCTGGTGGACGCCGACTACAGCCCGATCACCATCGGCGGCACCTTGCTCGAAGAGC
Organism: Thiohalocapsa sp.; assembly: GCA_021736785.1. Lineage (GTDB taxonomy): Bacteria > Pseudomonadota > Gammaproteobacteria > Chromatiales > Chromatiaceae > Thiohalocapsa. The sequence continues at coordinate 6,320 of JAIPFF010000003.1, forward strand.
TCGCGACCCTGGGCGACGCCGCGGCCACACTCGTCATCGGCAACTCCATGAACGGCGCCGCGGACGCGCTGAAGGCCCGCACCGGCGTGCCCGACTACCGCTTCCCGCACCTGATGGGCCTGGACGCTGTCGACCGGCTGGTCATGACCCTGGCCGAGATCAGCGCCGAGCCCGTGCCCGAGCGCATCGAGCGCCAGCGCTCCCAACTGCAGGACGCCATGCTCGACGCCCACTTCTCCGTCGGCCAGGGACGCTTCGCCATCGCCGGAGATGCGGACCTATTGGTCGCGCTGTCGGACCTGGTCGCATCGATGGGGGCCGAGACCGTCGCCGCCGTCGCGCCGAGCAACGCGCCGGCGCTGAAGCAGGTGCGCACCGCACAGGTCAAGATCGGCGATCTCGAAGACCTGGAGCAGGCCGCCCGCGCCAACGGCGCCGAGGTCATGATCTGCAACTCCCACGGCACCCATACCGCCGAGCGCCTCGGTATCCCGCTGCTGCGCGCGGGCTTCCCTCAGTTCGACCTGGTCGGCGGCTATGCCCGCTGCTGGATCGGCTACCAGGGCACCCGCAACACGATCTTCGAACTGGCCAACACCATGCTCGGCCTCGAAAAGGGCGAGATCCACCCGTACCGCTCGACGCTCAAGCAATGGCCGGAAGCCGAGCGCGCCGCTTGAGGGATGTTCATTCGCGGCCTGCATCGAAGGGAGAACCATCAATGACGCTGCAACGTAAGCTCAAGCTGGTCGGCGACGACAGTACATCGGCGGGCGCCGCACCTTCCATCAAGGTCGCCTTCGCCAGCGCCGACCGCCGGCGCGTGGATCAGCACTTCGGCGCAGCCGAGGGTTTCGTGATCTACCGCATCGATCCCGGTAGCTACGAGCTGCTGGAGGTGGCGCAGTTCGGCCGGCTCGACATGGACGGCAACGAAGACAAGCTCGCCGCCAAGATCGAGGCCTTGACCGGCTGCATCGCGGTCTACTGCCAGGCCGTCGGCGCCTCCGCCATCGGCCAACTGCGCGCCAAGGGCATCCAGCCCATGAAGGTCGCGCCCGACACCCTGATCAGCGGCCTGCTGCGCGAGCTGCAGCGGGATCTGCGCGAAGGCCCGAGCGCCTGGCTCACCCGTGCCATCGCGGCCCAGTCGCCGGCCAGCAAGAGCCGCTTCGACACCATGGAAGCGGAGGGCTGGAGCGAATGATCGAGCAGCAAGCCACCGTCATCGCCGTCGCCGACGGCTCCGCCCTGGTCGAAGTCCAGCGCCAGACCGGCTGCAGCGCCTGCGGCGTCGGCGACCGGTGCGGCACCTCCGTGCTCGCCAAACTGTTCGGCAGCGGCGCCAGCGCCCGGCTTCGGGTCGCCGACCGCATCGGACTGGTGCCCGGCGAGGCGGTGCTTATCGGCATCCGCAGCGACACCCTGGCGCGGGCCTCCCTGGCCGCCTATCTGCTGCCCCTGATCGCCATGATCGGCGCCGCTTTCTTCGCCGATCAGGCCGGACTGGGCGACGCCGGCGCCGCCGGGCTCGGCCTCGCCGGGCTGCTGCTCGGCCTCGGCGTGACCGGCTTCCTTACCGGCGGCACCGGCGCCAAGGCCCGTTTCCGCCCGGTGCTGCTGCGCCGGCTCTCCGCCGCACGGCCCATCGTCACCCTGGACCCCGTCCACCCCGCGGTGGGCGGCTGACACGACACTAATCGAACAAGAACAGAGGTAGATCCCGCATGACCGAAGCGTCCCCCAGCATCGCGGCCGACGATCCGATTCTGACCTCCGACTTTGCCGTCGAGATGGTCCGCCAGATGCGCGCCATCGATCCCTACGGCAGCTACGACAACATGACCTCGGCCGAAATACTGGAGCCCTTCGTCCTGACCAAGGAGAAGAAGCGGGAGATCCCCATCATCGGCGATCCCGACGAAATCATCGTCGCCCGCATCAAGGTCTTCTACAACGCCATCTCGGCGCTGATCGAAAAGGAATGCGGCCTGATGGCCGTGCCGCTGATCAACCTCACCCACGAGGGCTTCGGCCGCGCGCTGATCACCGTCGGCAAGCTGGTGGTCATGGACAAAACCCTGCGCGACGTGCACCGCTTCGGCTTCGCCAGCGTCGGCAAGATGAAGGACGAAGGCGACAAAATCCTGTCCGTGGCACTGGAACTGATCGGCAAGCATTCGGACGTGGCCGGCCTCTGAGGCGCCGCGACACAGCGCCCGTCGCCGACCAAACAGGAGAACCCACATGAGCACCGAAGAACTGAAGGCACTCGAAAAAGCCGTCAAAAAGGCCAAGCGCATCGCCAGCGAGCGCGCTAGCGAGCTCCACGATCTGGTGGAAGACCGCCTGCCCGCCGCCTACGAAGAAATTCCGGCCATCGCCCAGGCCACCTACGACGCCTGCCAAGCCTGGGCCGAGGCCACCGCCAAACTCAAGGAAGCCGAAACGACGGCCTGACGCCGCAGCACCCGAACGGGCAACCGCGGCAACCGGCCACACCGACGCGCCATCGGCCACCCATCTTCCCACCGGCAATTCCACACCGGAGCATCGCCATGACCACGACCACCAACCTGACCCGCGGCGGCACCCCCTGGACACCCGCCTTCATCGTCGACCTCAACCAGCAAAACTGCATCGGTTGCGGACGCTGCTACAAGGTCTGCCCCCGCGACGTCTTCGAGCTCATCGACCGTGACGACCTCGACCTGGACGACGACGACGACTTCGACGACGACTTCGACGAAGCCCCCGGAATGGTCATGAACCTGAAAGACACCATGGACTGCATCGGCTGCGAAGCCTGCTCCCGCGTGTGCCCGAAGGGCTGCCTAACCCACGAGACGCAAGCCGCTGCTGCTTGAGCGGCACGGGCTCCGCCCAACGCTGCCAGCCAACTCGTGACCCGCAACCCCGGCGGCTTCGGCCGCCGGCGGCGTTGCTCGCCCGTCCCTCCTACCTTGCAGTCCGTCCCTGCATTACTGCCCCTTCAGAGCTGCCCCCGGCAAACTTCATACAAGCATCCGACCGGTGACTGTCAGCTTGGACATTGACGCCCAAGGAAACGCACTCCATGAGCTTGCCAAGTGAAAGAGCCCGAATGGGTGATGCCGGAGGTGGTACTGGCCGTACATCAAATGCTCGTTGCGGAGCACGGCGGGTTACCGGGCATTCGCGATCAAGCGCTGTTGGATTCGGCTTTGGCTCGGCCGCGGCAAAAAGCCGCGTACGAGAGCGACGCAAGCATCTTCGAACTGGCCGCCGGATACAGTGACGGGCTTGCCCGAATCCACCCATTCATGGACGGGAACAAACGCATCGCACTCACCATTGCAGCCGTTTTCCTTGAGCTGAACGGATTGACATTGAATGCACCCGAAGCGGACGCGGTCATCGTATACCAACAACTTGCCGCAGGTGAGCTTGAAGAAGAAGCACTCGCTGAATGGATGCGCGATTCGAGCATTGCTCACGCCTAACACTCCAATCCAGCCGACGCCGAAAAGAAGAGCCCTACGTGTCAGTGTCGAAGCCGACGCTCGCCCGTGCCTCTTGCCTGGCGGTCGGTGTCTGAGTTCCTGCCTCACCAGAGCTGATCCCGGCACGCTTCATACAACAATCGAGCACGACTGTCGGCGTGGACATTGACAGGTCGGCTGGCGCCGGACTGACGGGTGGGTTACGTGCTTTTTGACTGGAGCGGAAATCGCTCTGGATGCTCAATGATTTCCCTGGTTAAATCAACATCCAAATCAGGCCAGTAGAAATGACCCGGCGATTGCTCCTCCACATACACAATTGCCTTCACAGTCTTGTCTTTAAACCATGGAAAATCATCATACGACATAAAATACTCTGTTCCATGAGCCAAAAGCCACACGCCATGTGCAGAAATATTAGTCACTTCCACTTCTGAAATGCTGTTGCCATGCGCTAACGAGCTCATTGTAATGAACCTCGACTAGTGTCTCTATTTGCTTCAGTTGCTTTCGTGAATATTGATGGTTGCGTGCAAGCTCAATTTCGGGCGCACGCCAAAATTTCGCTTCTCCCTCGCCAGATACCACATGGACGTGCATCCTTTCTTCTTCTCTTGAGAAGAAGAAAAATCGATATCCACTTTCCTTGAATATTGTAGGACTCATTTCACCTGCTGCCTATCCGCCATCGGAACGCCGGTTGCCGGCCGCCGCCGTCGGCGCAGTCCCGGACTGTGCGGCTCTCCCACATCCGGCTGCTCGGCGAGCAGCCCTGCGCCGTGGGCCGAGCTATGCGCCATAGAGTCCGTTGCGCCGCAGCCAGGCGCCTTGCTCGCCGCGCGCCAGCCTCGGCCAGCAGGCGCTGCTTCTCGGCGGCGGAGAACCGCCGGCGCGTGCGTCGCTCGAGCGTCGGCTCGGTCAGTACCTCGTTGGCGTCGCTCACGGTCGTTGTCTCCTGCGCCGACCCTTGGAATCGTTATACAAGAATCCGACGGGCGCCTGTCGGCTTCGACATTGACACGTAGGGGGCGGTTACGAACAAGCATTTACAGATGTAAAAATCGCGTGAATGGATTTAGTCGTCTGCGAAGCTCAGCGCCCGCGTATCTCGGGCACCATGGACAACGCGCACGAGAATGACGTCGATGTCGGAATGACGGTAATAGAGCGCGTCATCACGGTAGAAATGCACGCGCAGTCCCTCGGCGAGATGATCACGGCGGGAGCCGATTTGCGGATCGGCAAGCAAGGGCTTGAAACGTTTTTCGATCTCTCGGACAAAGCGCGTTGCCGCATCCGGATTGTCCTGTGCAATGAATGCCCAGATATCCGAAAGGTTCTGTTCTGCGGTCTCCGTTATTCGGAGGGTTCGATGCTTTGCAATTGTTGTTCTCCTCTTCGGATAATACGCTCCGCGTCGAAGTCGTTGATACGCCCGGCCTCGACGTCCGACACGCCTTCCCGGACGTTGGCGCGCAGTTGCGCCAGCTCTTGGTCGCGCAAGGCGCGCTTGTGCTTCCAGTCGCGCAACGCCTCGCGGACGATCTCGCTGCCCGAGGCATACTCGCCCGCCTCGACGGCGCCGCGCACAGCCTCGGCGATCTCGGCGGTCAGGGTGACGGTCATGCGTTCGAGTGTGCTCATGAGTATGAATTTATCATATTAGCTGACGATTCCAAGCAGTCTCCCGACCCGCTCATCGGAGAACGACGGCGCCCTCGGGCGGCACGAGTTTGTCGTCGAGTCGCGTGGGCGACTCACCGGGGAGCAACACGCGGGAATCGTCAGTCGACCGGGTCGTCGTCGAAGCTGCGGACCCGCGCCCCGAACTCGCTGCTTGGTCCTTATCTAGTGTTGCTCCGGAAACAGACCGGGCATCCAGCGTGATGCCAGCTTGGCCGGGAAGGCAAGCCGTAGCGGTGCGCGCGTGCTCTGCGAGACGACGACGCCACGGTCGCTCAGGGCGGCGACGACCCGGCGTGAGTGGCGGTCGCTTGCGCCAAGCAGTTCCGGGACGTCGGCGCGCGGTAGTTGTCCGCGATACAGGATTGCTTCGAGGATGCGCCCGGCCTTTTGCGGCAGAGCGTCGACGCGGATTTCTTCCTCGACCCAACGCAGGACGCGGTCCCGCAGGCGGTTCGGTTGGACCAGTTCTTCCATGAACTTCACCTGGTCGAGACAGGTTTCAAGAAAGAATCCTGTAAACGAGGCGAGGCATTCCTCGCTCAGGTTGCCGCGACCGTCGAGATCGTTACGGCGCGGAAGATCACATTGCGCCAGGTGGCTCTTGTAAGAACTCTCGTTCCTTGCAAGACCACGGGCAACGGACCAGATACCGCCCCTATCAAGCGTCTCAATCAGCATCGAATGCGACATGAGCCGCGCTACGCGTCCGTTGCCGTCCAAGAACGGGTGTATCCACAGCAGCCGGTGGTGAGCCGCCGCCGTCGCTATGATCGTTTCCGCCTTGCCGAGCCCGCCGTATCTGCGCTCGAACTGCCCCAGAAATCGAGGAAGCGCGCCGGGACTGACCGGGATGTGCTCACCGACCCTGACATCACGGTCACGAAGAGCGCCGGGAATGACCTGCATCCTTTCGCCGTTGCCGGGGTTTTCGACCCACAGAAGTTCGGGCGGCAGGAGTTTGCAGAACCGTCGATGGATCTCGCGGATACCGTCCGCCGTGACCGTGCACCCGCGCAGTCCGCCCCCGTCGATCCATTCTTGAACCGCAATGTGCGCTTTGGCTTCGAGTTGCAGACTGCGCTTTTCCGTGTCGGCGCTGTAATCGTTTTTCAGGGCGCGTTCAATGTCGACCGGGTGGGTGTCATGGCCTTCGATGAGGTTGCTGTAGTAACAGTTCATCGCCCGGACCAGGTCCGCCAGGGCTGTCATGACACCCTCGGGGAGGCTCCGGCGAAATCCTGCAGAATGTGCCGCCAGTTCGAGGGCCAGTTCGTTGAGGTCCCCGCGATGACGAGCGCTTTCGGAGATCCTCATCGGCTCCATCAGCGACACGGGTTCTCCCCTGTCGACAGGCGCTACTGCGTCCGGCTTCATGGCCGCTATCTTATCCGCATCGGAAGTAATTATAAAGCCTATAATATCAGAACGATAAGTGAAAAAGAATCCGGTTTTACAGAAAACTGGCCGGCAATATGGCCGGTTTTTTGGCCGCTTTAAATGAGGCTGTCGAACGATGTCGGGGAGGGTCTCACTTTTCCGCATCGCAACAGTGAGTGGCCCCGGCGTCTTCCTCGTCGGCAACAAGCAGGAAGCCGGCGCCCGCCCGCAGGGCTTCGTATGGTTCGCGGCCGAAGGATCGGCATTGGCGGCAAGAGGCACGGCAGCAACCGTTGCCCCGCGCATGGCTGCTCTATTCACGATGTTGCCTTCGAGTCGGGTCATATTCACATACAGCGCAACTCCGGGGCGCCTAGACTCAGAGTCCGGCAACGCGTCGCAGGCCGAGCGGCAGGCTCGTCGGTCCACAGCGGCGATGTCGGGCGTGTGTCGGAAATATGTTGCCCGGTTGCCCGGTCCTTCCGGGGTAGGAACGACTGGTCCGCAGCATCGCCGCGCGCTCGCCCGGGGCGCGCAGCCGGTGGACCTCGTTAAGCACCATGCCCCGGGGTGGTCGATGTCGAATCCGGCAGCGGCGAAAGGCGGCATCGGGATGCGGGTGAAGACCTCTTTTGGTTGCTCACGATGACCAACGCTCTTATGCAGATGTCCACGGCGGCGCACTCGGAGCTCTCCGCGTTGCGCGAGCGATTGTCCGCCCTCGAGGTGGCGATCGCGAACGAGTCAACGGCGCCGGCGCCGGCGCCCCACGCGCGCATGCAGATGCGCGGGCCCGGAGACACCCTGACGCTGCTGCGAGGCCTGCTCGAAGGGACTATCGACAGCACCGGCGACGAGTTCTTCCGTGCGCTGGTTCGCCACTTGGCGTCGACGCTGAAGGTGCGGGACGCCTTTGTCGCCGAGGTGCTCGAAACCGAAGGACGCGTCCGGACGCTGGCGTACTGGAGCGGCGACGGCTACGTCGACAACGTCGAGCTCGACGTCGCCGATACGCCCTGCGAGCGCGTCCTGCAGGGCGAGTCGGCCTTTTTTCCGGAGCGTGTCGCCGAGCACTTTCCGCGCGACGCGCAGACCATCGAGCGGCTCGGAATCGAAAGCTATCTCGCGATCCCGATGACCGATCGCAACGGCAGGGTCATCGGGCACCTTGCCGCCATGGATGATGCCCCCATGGATGTCCCGGAAGCGGCAATGTGGGTGTTCAAGGCGTTCGGTTCCCGCGCCGCCGCCGAGCTGGCGCGACAGCGGACGGAGGCGGCGCTGGCGCAGAGCAGGGCCCGGCTCGCGGGTGTCTTCGATTGCGCCATGGATGCCATCATCGGCATCGATTCGACGCTGCGCATCACGCTGTTCAATCAAGCCGCCGAGGAGGTCTTCCGCTGCACCGGCGCGCAGGTGATCGGGACATCTTTCGAGCGCTTCGCGTCCGAGCGATTCGCCCGCTTGATTCGGGAATCGATCCAGGCCTTCGAGCGCAGCGGCTGGCGCAAGCACTTTCTCTGGGCGCAGGGGCTGGCGGCCTTTCGCGGCGACGGCGACGCCTTTCCGGCCGACGTCAGCCTGTCGCCGTTTGCCGTCGGGCGGGAACGGCACGTCGCCATTATTCTGCGTGACGCGCTGATCAGGCTGCGGGCGGAGTCGGACATGGAGCGGCTGCGCGACGAGAACGTGCAGCTCCAGGGCCTGATCGACTCGAGCCGGGAAGATTCGGGCATCATTGCGGTGTCCGCGCCCGTTCAAAAGGTCTTGGACGCGGTCGAGCGGGTCGCCGCCACCAGTACCACCGCGCTGATCATCGGCGAGACCGGCACCGGCAAGGAACTGATCGCCCGCGCGGTGCACCGTGCGAGTCCGCGCCGGGACAAGCCGCTGGTCAAGGTCAACTGCGCCGCGCTGACGCCGTCGCTGATCGAGAGCGAGCTGCTCGGTCACGAGCGCGGCGCCTTTACAGGCGCGCACGCGCGCAAGCTCGGGCGCTTCGAGCTCGCCAACGGCGGCACGCTGTTTCTGGACGAGATCGGCGAGCTGCCGCTGGATCTGCAGGCGAAGCTGTTGCGGGTGCTGCAGGAGGGCGAGCTCGAGCGCGTCGGCGGCACCGCCAGCATCCGGGTCGACGTGCGGATCATCGCCGCGACCAACCGCGACCTCGAGAAGTGCGTCGAGGAAGGCAGCTTCCGCCAGGACCTGTACTACCGGTTGAACGTGTTCCCGCTTCGCGTGCCCCCGCTGCGCGAGCGCCCGGAGGACATCGAGGTGCTGATCCGGCACTTCGTCGCCAAGTTCGGTAAGCAGATCGGCCGACCGATCCGGGCCATCAGCCGTGCGGTCATCGACGCACTGACGGCCTACGAATGGCCGGGCAACGTCCGCGAGCTGGAGCACGTCATCGAGCGCGCGGTGATCCTGGCACCGGGGGACCGCTTGGAGCTCGGCGACTGGCAGCCGCGTGCCTCGTCGCCCCGGCTCGACGCCCGCACGGATCAGACCCTGGAGGCCGTCGAGCGCGCGCACATCCTGTGCGTGCTCGACAAGACCGCCTGGCAGGTCAGCGGACAGCGCGGTGCCGCGCGCATTCTCGGTCTCAAGCCCACCACCCTCGAGTCCCGCATGAAGAAGCTCGGAATCCGGCGCTCGCGCTGATCACCCGTCCCCGCGCGGGCTTTGCCGGCTAGTCCTCCGAGGTCGGCTGCAACGTCGTATCGATGCGGGAGATCCGCGTCGTCGGGAACCCGCACTCGTCCGAGACCCTTCGAATCAGCTCCTCGTCGATCGCGACGTACATGCAGTAGATCTTGTCGTCGGCGACGAAGCTCTGCAGCCACTGAATCCCCGGATCCGCCTGCACGATCGTGCTCTCGAGGCGCCGGCACATGCTGTCCAGATCCTCCTCCGAGAGCTCGCAGGCACGCGGCAGCTCTCGTTCGACGATGTACTTGGGCATCGCTCATTGTCTCCTCGTAGACCACCGAAATGTACCGCCCTGCGTCGGCGCACGACGGCATCGAACCGGGCGTCGTGATCGTCGTCCGGGGCGCCTCGTCAACGAAATGGGGCAAGTCTTGCCGGCTACCAGTTCCCGATCCCTCGGGAGATCCCGAAATATCGGGAAGACACAGGCACGGCGACACCACGCCGGAAATTGTCGCAAAGCCCTTTAATGATTAAAAAACAGCGCTTTAAAAACACAAAAAGGCATCTGTCATGGTTGGTACGCCGGTTGCGCTATGGGATGCGGGCCGCGGCGGCGGACACCGACGAGGTGTCCTCACCCGGCTCGCGGAGCCCGTCTTCGGTGCTCCATCGCTCTTTCAACGGCCAGCCTCGCGAGCGCCCATCGCGCCCTCGCGACCACGGCCTCGATCGATCCCTTAATGAGGACATATCCCATGCGTAAGCACGATTCGAAATTCCACCTCGACCAGCGCCTGCTCGCCGGTTTGACACTCGCTGTCGGCCTCGGTCTCTCCGTTCCGGCATCCGCGGTCGTCTACACGGCCTCCAATGAGGTCACGGCCAACGAGATTATCGCCTTCGACGTCGAAAGGGACGGCACGTTGAGCGAAATCGGCCGCTTCGATACCCAAGGCGCCGGCACCGGCACGCCGCTGGGCAACCAGAGCGCGCTGGCCACCGATGCGAGCGATCGCTGGCTCTTTGCCGTCAATCCCGGAGACGGCACGCTGACCAGCTTCCGCCTGCAGGAGAAGGGCCTGCAGTTCGTCGACCTGGAAGACTCGGGCGGTTATCGGCCCATCAGCGTGACGGTCTTCGGCACCCTGGTCTATGTGCTGAACGAGGGCGACGGTGCCAGCACGGACCCCTACTACCGCTACGACAACATCAGCGGCTTCCGCTTCACGGCCGGCGGTCTGCTCGAGCCGATCCCCCACTCGACCCGCATTATCGACGATACCCAGCTCACGGCTCCGGCCCAGGTGGGCTTCAACAAGTCGGGCACCGTGCTGCTGATCACCGAGAAGGCCACGGATACGCTGACGACCTTCGTCATGCAGCAGGACGGCACACCGGCCGCCACCCCGTTGAAGCGCCCGTCCGCGGTACCGACGCCGTTCGGCTTCCAGTTCGGCGACCGCGATTTCGTGTTCATCACGGAGGCAAACGGCGGCGCGCAAGGCGTCACCGCCAGCTACCGCATCGACCGCGAAACCGGCGCGGTGTCCGACGCGGTGGGCCTGGTCCAGCAAGAAGACGCCACGTGCTGGACCGTGCTCAACGCGGATCAAACCCTCGGCTACTCCACCAACACCGCCAGCGGCACGGTGTCGATCTATCGCATCGGCTTCGCCGGTAACCTCAATCCGTTCTTCCAGAGGTTCCAGCAAAACCGGGTCTCGTCCGTACCCACGGGCGCGGGGGTACGCGACGCGGTGCTGTCGCAGAACAACCTTCATCTGTTCACGCTCAATAACGGTGACGGCGAACTGCGCTCGTTCAATCTCAACCGGCGCGGCGCCATTCGTCCCGTGAATGCCGTCTCGATTCCGGACAGCGCAACCGGCCTGATGTCTCGTTGATAAGCCCGCCCGGCGGGGCCGTCGGTCTCGCCGGGCGCCTCCCCCTCTCCAGCCGATTGCCGCTCCCTCAGTCCGACTTGTCCGTACCGGATGCAGGTGGCGGCGGTCGGCCCGCCCGCCCTTCGCCCGAGGATCGGGTTGCGGCGGTGGTTCTCGCTGCCGCCTTCTTCGCTGCCGTCTTCTTCGTCGCGGCTTTTGACGCCTCCGCCTTCTTCCCGGCCGGTGATCTTGCGCCCGTTTTTTCGGCAGGGGACTTGTTCGCTGCCGTTTTCCGTGCTGCCGTTTTCTTTGCGGCCGTCTTCTTCGACGCTGTCTCACTCGCCGGCGACGTCTTGGCCGAAGCCCGCTTGACGGCAATCTTCTTGGCCGTCCGCGAGCGCGCGGTCGACTGCGCCGGAGTTGCGTTGGCGTTGGCATTGGCCTTGACGGGATGCTCGTCGGTCGCTCGCCGGTCGGCGACCTGATTCGCGGCTGCCCCGCTCGGCGGTGCTGCCGGCGCCGGGCTGCCCGCCGGCGGCCCCGGCGGACCGGCACGCCTGCTGCCCCCTGCCCCGTCCTCGTCCCCGCCCCCATTGTTCTCGCCGCCGTCGCCGTCGTCGCCCCCCTGCTTTCCGTCCCCTTCGATTTCTCCGTAGCGGTCGGACAGGACGATTTCGCCGGTGTCGGTCTCGATGAGATAGAACTGCTTGCGCAGCGAAATGCAGCCCAGCGGAATGACGATAACGGCCATCAGCGTCGCCACGCCGGCTCCGAACAGCAGGCTGACGGCCATGCCCTGGAAGATCGGATCCTGGATGATGGCCCAGGCGCCGGCCATCAGGGTCAGCGAGGTGATCAGGATGGGGCGCATGCGAATCTCTGCGCCGGCGACGGCCGCTTCGTGCACGGGCTTGCCCTTGGCCACTTCGAGCTTGACGAACTCGACGATCAGGATCGATTGACGCACGATGATGCCGCCCAGCGCGATCAGGCCGATCATGGACGTCGCCGTGAACTCCGCCCCCATGATCAGGTGGCCCGGGATGATGCCGATCAGCGTCAGCGGGATCGGCGACATGATGAGCCCGGCCACCGCAAAGTTGCGGAACTCCCAGACGATCAGCCCGTAAATCAGGACCAGCGCCGCCATGAAGGCGAGGCCCATGTCGCGGAAGGTCTCGTAGGTGACGGTCCACTCGCCGGTCCATTCGAAATCGGCAACCGCCTCGGTCTTCGGCGGGCCGATGAGGCCGTCGGGCATGCCGCTCATGGACTCGCCCGGCCCCGGCGGGTCGTAGTCTTCGAGTCGATCTTCGACGCCGAGCATGCCGTAGATCGGTGCGCCCAGGCGCCCTTCCATTTCGCCGACGACGTATTCCATCGGCCGCAGGTCCTTGTGATAGATGATGTGATCGGCGGGCTGCCGCACGAAGCGCCCGACCTCCGCCAGCGGCACCATCTGCCCGCTCGGCGACTGCAGCGGCAGGCTGCCCAGCGTGGCGATCTCGGAGCGGTAGGACAGCGGCACTTGGATGACGATATAGGTCGGCTCCTGCACGGTGCCGCGCTTGACGTCGCCGATCTTGTAGCCGCCCATTGCCATGGCGATATTGCGGTTGATGACGTCCACCGAGATCCCCTGCCGCACGGCCTTCTCGGTGTCGACCTCGAAGCGCCAGTCGGAATGGGGCTCGATCATGTAGTTGTCGACGTCGACAATGCCCTCGGTGCGCTCGAACATCTCGGTCAGGTCGGCGGCGACCTCGCGGCGGATCTCAGCGGTCGGCCCGTAGACCTCGGCGACGACGGTCTGCAGCACCGGCGGCCCGGGCGGCATCTCGACGACGGCGATGGTGGCGCCGAGCCGCTGCGCGAGCGGCGCCAGCAGCTCGCGGGCGGCCACCGCCAGCGCATGACTGCCGCGCTCGCGCTCGTTCTTGTCCTTGAGGATCACCAGCAGGTCGCCCTGCCACGGGCGGTCGCGCAGGTAGTAGTGGCGCACCAGGCCGTTGAAGTTGAACGGCTGGGCGGTGCCGGCGTAGGTCTGGACCGCGACCACCTCGGGTAGCTCGCGCAGCTTCTCGGCAAGCTGGCGCACCACATTGGCCGTCTCCGGCAGGGCCGTGCCCTCGGGCATGTCGACGACGACGCTGAACTCCGGCTTGTTGTCGAAGGGCAGCATCTTCACCGGCACCACCTTGAAATAGAACAAAGTGCAGACCAGCGCCGTGGCCGCGATGGTGCCGACCAGGAACAGGATGCCCAGGCTGCGGTTGCGGATCAGCGGCATCACCAGCGGCCGGTAGATGCGCCCGACCACCCGGCGGGTCACTTCCTCGCGGCGCTCGGCGCGCTCCAGCGCCTTCAGCCGCGGGCGCACCCGCAGCGCGAACCAGGGGGTGAAGACGAAGGCCGCGACCAGCGAGAAGAACATGGCCGATGAGCCCAACACCGGGATCGGGCGCATGTAAGGCCCCATCAGGCCGCTGACCCAGCCCATCGGCAGCAGCGCCGCGATGATGGTGAAGGTGGCGAGGATGGTGGGATTGCCCACCTCGTCGACGGCGGCCACCGCCTCGGAGATCGACGTCTGGCCGATCTCGAGCCAATGCCGGAAGATGTTCTCGACCACCACCGTGGCGTCGTCGACGAGTATGCCGATGGCGAAGATCAGCGCGAACAGGCTGACCCGGTCGATGCTGTAGTCGACCATCCAGGCCCACCAGATGGTCAGCAGGATGACCACCGGGATCACCGAAATCACGACCACAGCCGCGCGCAGCCCGAGCCCGATCAGGCACAGCAGCGAGACGATGGCTGCTGCCTCGAACATGGCCTGCAGCAGCTCGTTGACCTTGTCGTTGGCGGTCCGGCCATAGTTGCGCGTGACCATCACCTCGACATTGCTCGGGATCATGCGCTGCTCGAGGGTGTCGAGCTTGGCCAGCACGGCCTCGGCCACGGTGACGCCGTTGGCGCCCTCCTTCTTCGCGATGGCCAGCGTCACTGCCTGAGCGCCGCGGGCCTGCGGCCCATCGCTATGGGCCGGGCCGGTGAAATGGGTGACCAGCTGGCTGGTCTCCTCCGGCATCCGCAGCACGCGCGCCACGTCGCGCACATAGATCGGCAGGCCGCCCTGGCTGCCGACGACCAGCCGGCCGATGTCGTCGGCGTCCTCCAGGAAAGAACCCGAGTAGACGTTGTAGGCCTGCCCGCCCCCTTCCACTTCGCCGGTCGACATCTCGGCGTTGGCGCCGCGGATGGTCTCCGCGATGCGATCGAGCGTGATGCCGTAGCCGGCGAGGCGCTCCATCATCACCTCGACGCGGATCTGCTCTTCCCGCCCGCCGACGATGAAGCCCTCGCCGGTGTCGGGCACGGCGCCGAGCTCCTGCAGGACGTCCAGGGCCAGCGTGCGCAATTGGGCGTCCTCGACCTCGTCCGACCACAGCGTCAGCGTGACGATGGGCACGTCGTCGACGCTGACGGGTCGTACCAGCGGCGGCTTCACGTCCGGCGGCACGCGATCCATGTTCGACTGCAGCTTGTCGTGCACCTTGACGATGGAGGCGCCCATCTCCTGCCCGACCAGGAAGCGCACCGTGACGATGGCTTCGCCGCGGCGGGTCGCCGAGTAGACATGGCGCACGCCGGGAATCTCCATCATCAGCCGCTCGAGGGGCTCGGTGACCAGGCTCTCCACCTGTCGGGCCGACGCACCGGGGTACTCGATGAAGACGTCGATCATCGGCACCGAGATCTTCGGATCTTCCTGGCGGGGGGTGAACAGCAGGCCGAGCAGGCCGACGCAGAGCGCGCCGATCAGCAGCATCGGCGTGACGGGGGTATTGATGAATGTTCGGGCGATGCGCCCGGCGAGGCCGGTGGCGGCCGACCCGGAGTGCTCCGGTCGATGCTGGGCGCTGTCCATCCGGTTGCCCTGGCGCTCGTCGTTGCGGGAAACGGCCCCGCAGCGATCGGCGCTCGGCCGGCAGAGATCGAGCGGCAGCGCGTGCACCGCAACAATCGCCGGCGGCGCCGAGGGGTCGACGCTCGGCAAGGCCTCGGTACTGCTATTGAAGCTAGTCCAAGCCAGCGGCAACGACAAGCCGGTGCGCAAAGCCGCGCGCGGCGGAGCGCCCCCGAGTCATTGCCGCGGACGTCGTCTCCGGGCAGGGCCAATCGATGCCCGGGGGCGCATCCCGAAAACCGAGTGCTTGCGCGATTGATCTGAATATCAGTGTTCGGTAATATTCCCGCAAACCGAAACACCAGATCGGAAACCGATCCGGAGCGCCTGTATGATCTTCGACAGCCTCACGCTGGCGGGCCTTGCCGCCGCCGCACCGTTTCTGTTGATGCCGTTACTGATGGGCCGCGAATTCCTTCGTGTGGACGAATCGTCCGCGTTGCAGCCGATCTCGGCGCAGTCCGTCCAAGCTTCCGAGTCGGACCTCCGGGCACGGCACCCGGATCTGCAGGCCGGCTCCGTCGCGGACAGCCGCCGGCCGGCTTGATCGCCGCACCCGGCCGACGACGCTCCCGCACTCCTCGGCGCCGGCACGGCTTGGGCCGAACCGCTTCTGCCGTGCCGACACCGTGCCACTCACCCCGACCCCGGGCGTGACCTCACCTGATGCCGGCGCGCATCGCCCGCCCCGACCGGAATCGACCGGTCCCGACGGAAATAGAGCCCACCGCGTCGAACCGCATGCAGCCGCGGTGGCCCGCATGCCGGCCGACCCGCCTAATCCGCCCCCTCATCGGACTCGGACGAGCCGGGTCGGATAAGGCGGGTCTGTAGCCTCGACACGGCCGACACAGGTCCTTGCAGCGCTGCCGCCGGAGCCCCGTCATCGAACGCCCGTCACCTTGCAACCCCGTAAACTTTTTATTATTCTCTACAAAGGTGGCGGTTGAGCCATTGCTCCCGAACTCGGCTGCGGCGGTCACGGCCGACGCGGCAGATAAAGATCCCTAGCTGTGCGTCCTTTGGCGGCCCCATGTGGCCGCTTTTTTTTTCGCGTTGCCCATTTGTCGCTTGGTTTCCGACCGGTTATCGGCCGGTTTCCGTCCAGTGCTTGCCCGATTCCCGCCCCGTTCCCGCGCTCGCCTTACCGCGGCCGGGCAGGCCGATCCCCACACGCCCCTCGGTCACTCGGCGCCGGCCGACGCCTGACCGCGTCACCACATGCCGCGGAGCAGAGCAACACCCCGCGCGAACCCGACGCCGCTTCGTCGCCGACAGGCCCGCGCGTGCTCACGACGACACGCTGCCGGTGACGCCGGAACAGACGTGCTGGGCGAAGCCGGCGCCCGCTTCCGCGTACAGGTTGAACACCTGGTGCACGCCGGCGCGGCGCAGCGCCTCTTCGTCCTCCGGAAATTTGGCGATCGCTCCGATGGCCCCCGTGAAGCCCTCCTTGGCGAGATGCTCCGCCGCGAACACGTTCTCGGAGACCTGAGGCATGGCCAGCAGCACAAGCTTGATGTGCCCGTCGTCGAGATGCAGCCGGTGCCAGAAATCGGCATCGGTGGCGCTGCCCTGGACGACGTGGCGGCCGTGGGCGACGTGCTGGGCGACGGCATCGGGGTCGGCGTCGATGCCCACCGGGTTTCGCCCCTTGTCCAGGCGCAGCGTGTCGAAGGCGCCGGTACCGACGCGCCCCATGCCCACCACCATCGCATCCGCTTCGCCGGGATCGATCTCGCGCTCCTCGATGATGCGCCTTTTGCGCTCCTGGCGGCGCAGCCGCGGACTGAAGAATTCGTAGAGCGCATGCGAGCGCGCATTCAGTGGCGAGGCGACGACGAACGACAGCGCCATCACCATGGCGATGATCACCAGCCATTCGACCTCGAGCCAGCCGTTGGTCGCGGCGATCGCGGCAACGATCAGGCCGAACTCGCTGTAATTGGCAAGCGTCAGGCTGCCCAGGAAAGCGGTGCGCGCGCGCAGCCTGAAGGCCAGCAGCAGCTGCTCGAACAGAAAGCCCTTGAACACCAGACCGACCACCAGCAGCAGCACCAACGGCACCATATCCAAATCAGGTGCGCCCTTGAGTCCGATGCTGAGGAAGAAGCCGACCAGGAACAGATCTTTCAAGTCGAGCAGCGACTTCGACAATTCACCCGCCTTCGGATGCGAGGCGATCAGCACGCCGAGCAGCAGCGCGCCCAGATCGCCCTTCATATGCACGAGCTCGAACAGCTCCGCCCCGCCAAGCCCGACGGTCAGCCCGAACAGCAGCAGCAGCTCGCCGTGCCCGGCCCGCTCCAGCAACCGAAAGATATAGGGCTTCGCGGGGATCAGCAGCAACAGCAACAGTGCCCAAGGGGTCGGGACCTTACCGGCCGAAATGCCGAGAAAAATCACCGCTGCAAGATCCTGGATGATCAGAATGCCGATGGCGATGGTGCCGTACAGGGAGCCCATTTCGCCCTTTTCCTCGAGCACCTTGACGGCGAAGACGGTGCTCGAGAAGGTCAGTGCGAACGCAACCACCAGCGCCGAGCCGTACTCCAAGTTGCCGAGGTAGGGAAAGCCGAGATCGCCCAGAGACAGCAGCAGCGGCGTGAAGATGGCCACGATCGCGATCATGTGCAGGCTCGCAACGCCCCACACATGCGGTGCGGCGAGACTCTTCAACTTCAACTTCAGGCCGATACTGAACAGCAGCAGCGTGACGCCGAGGTCCGACAGGGTCGTGATCAGCGCGGTCTCCTGCACGCCGAACGCGTGCAGCACGAAGCCCGCGAGCAGGTAGCCGACCAGCGGCGGCAGACCGACCTGGCGAGCGACGACCCCCAGCGCGAAGGCGAGCGCGATCCAGCTGATGGCGTCGAGCATAAGAAGCAGCCCCTGTTCGTTGTTGTCTATCCGTACCCCGGGCGATGCCGCCCGGGGCCGTGGCGCGGCCCGTTATGGTACCGGCGCGGTTGATCCAAAGCACAGTTGATCCAAAGCACAGGGCAGGCCAATTGCAGCGGGCGCCCCCAGCGCATTAACGAGGGGTTACGGTATACTCGGGGCCGTCGTCAAAACCGCAGCTCCCGCCGCGGCGACACACCTGAAAACGCAAGAGATAAAGGGTCGATTCATGTCTGACTACAATGCCGAGGACGTCCGTAACATCGCCCTCGTCGGCCACGCCGGAGCAGGCAAGACCACGCTCGTCGAGGCCTTGCTCGCCCTCGCGGGCTCCGTCAAGGAGCCCGGCAGCGTGATCAAGGGCACGACCGTGTGCGACAACGACGACCTCGAAAAAGAGCTGCAGCATTCGCTCGACGTGGCCATTACCGGTTTCACCGGCCACGGAAAGCACGTCAATCTGATCGACACCCCGGGCTTCCCCGATTTCCTCGGCCGCGCCATCTCGGTACTGAGCGCGGTCGAAACGGCGGCGATCGTGATCAACGCGGACAGCGGCATCGAGCCGGTGACGCAGCGGATGTGGAAGTCGGCCGACAACCGCAACCTCTGCCGCATCATCGTCGTTAACCGCATCGACTCCAACGAGGCCGATCTCGGTGCACTGACCGAGCAGATCCGCGAAGCCTTCGGCAGCGAGTGTCTGCCCATCAACCTGCCGGCCGACGGCGGCGAGCGGGTCATCGATTGTTTCTTCAATCCGTCCGGCGAGGGTGCGGACTTCTCGTCGGTCGAAGAGGCCCACAGCCAAATTATCGACCAGGTGGTCGAAGTGGACGAGGCGCTGATGGAGCTCTACCTCGAACAAGGCCAGGAGCTCAAGCCCGAGCAACTGCACGATGCTTTCGAGGAAGCCCTGCGCGAGGCGCACCTGATTCCCATCTGCTACTGCTCCGCCGAAACCGGCGCCGGCATCCCCGAGTTGATGGAGGTGCTGGTGCGCCTGATGCCGAACCCGGCGGAGGGCAATCCGCCGCCGTTCCTTTTCGGCGAAGGCGCCGATGTAAAACCGGTGCAGGTCTCGCCCGACCCGTCGAAGCACGCCATCGCACACGTCTTCAAGATCATCAATGACCCATTTCGGGGCAAGATCAGCATTTTCCGCATCCATCAGGGGCGCATCACACCGAACACCCAGCTCTTCATCGGCGATGCCCGCAAACCGTTCAAGGTCAACCACCTGTTCCGGGTGCACGGCAGCGAGATGACCGAGGTGAACGAAGGCGTGCCCGGCGATATCCTGGCCGTCTCGCGTGTCGACGACATCCACTTCGATGCGGTGCTGCACGACTCCCACGACGAAGATCACTTTCACCTCAACAGCATCGAGTGCCCGATGCCGCTATTCGGGCTTGCCGTCAACGTCGCCAAGCGCGGCGACGAGCAGAAGCTGACCGACGCGCTGCATAAGCTGGAGTCCGAAGACCCCTGCTTCCATGTCGAGCACAACGCCAGCGCCAACGAAACCGTCATGCGCGGCCTCGGCGAGTTACACCTGAAAGTGCTGATGCGCCGATTGTCCGAGCAGTTTCACGTCGATATCGAGACGCACCCGCCGAGCATCCCCTATCGCGAGACCATTACCGCGCCGGCGGAAGGGCATCATCGCCACAAGAAGCAGACCGGCGGCGCCGGTCAATTCGGCGAGGTCTACCTGCGTATCGAGCCCCTGCCCTATGGCGGCGGATTCGATTTCGTCGATGCCACGGTCGGCGGCTCGATTCCCGGGCAGTTCATCCCGTCGATCGAGAAAGGCGTGCGTCAGGTGCTGCAGGAAGGTGCCGTCGCCGGCTATCCGCTGCAGGACGTGCGAGTGACGGTGTACGACGGCAAGTTCCACCCGGTGGACTCCAAGGACATCGCCTTCGCGACGGCGGGCAAGAAGGCCTTCCTCGAGGCCGTGGAGAAGGCCAAGCCGGTGGTGCTGGAGCCTGTCGTCAAGATCCGCATCGTCTCCCAGGACAGCGCCATGGGCGATCTCGCCGGCGACCTCTCGTCCCGGCGCGGCCGCATCCTCGGCAGCGAGTCCAAGAGCCGCGGACGCATCGCCATCGATGGCGAGGTGCCGCTGGCGGAGCTGGAGGGTTACGAGTCGCGGCTGAAGTCCATCACCGGCGGCGAGGGCACCTACTCCATCGAGCTGAGTCATTACTCGGCGGTGCCGGGCAATATCCAAAAGCAGTTGAGCGACGCGTTCCAGCGCGCCGCCGACGACTGACCCGCCTGCAAAGCCGGCCTCGGCCGGCTTTGCGCCCGAGCCGGCCCCGAGCCCGGAGCCTCGAGCCCCGAGCCCGGAACCCCGAACCCGCAACTGCGGAATCCCGAGCCCCGGAATCCCGGACCCCTGAGCCCCCGAACCGGTGCGCCGGACAAGCGGCACCGGAACCGGCCCCCGGTCGGCCCCTCCCTCGAAGACCTTCCGCGATGCCGCGACGGCGTTGCCGGTGGCGTCAAACGCTCACTCGGCCGCGGTCGCGGCCTCGAATGCGGCAGTCGCCTTTGCCTCGTAGCCATCCTCGCCGCGCACGATAAACAGCGCGGCCAGCCCCTGCGACTGCGCCAGCGCGAAGCCCCGCTCCGGTCCGAGCACCAGCAGCGCGGTGGCCCAGCCGTCGGCCCACATCGTCGACGGGGCCAGCACCGTCACCGACGCCAGTTCGTGGGTGACCGGCCTGCCGGTGATCGGGTCGATGCTGTGGGAATAGCGCTGACCGTCGAGCTCGAAGAAATTGCGGTAGTCCCCGGAGGTCGCCATGCCGATATCGTGCAGCTCGACGACGCGAAAGACGCTGCGCCGCGAGGCCTCCGGGCGCTCGATGGCAATGCGCCAGGCGTCGCCCCGCGGGCTGCTGCCGCGCCCGCGCAGCTCGCCGCCGACCTCGACCAAGTAATCCGAGATCCCTTCCTGCTCCAGCAGTGTGGCGACGCGGTCGGCACCGTAGCCTTTGGCAATGGCGGAGAGGTCGACATAAATGTCCGGCGCCGACTTTCGCAGAGCCGCCGGATCATCGCGCAGGTGCAACTTTTTCCAGCCCACGCGGGCGCGCGCGGCGTCGATGTCGATCTGCGTCGGCAACTGGTCGGCGGTGATGTCCGGCCCGAATCCCCATAGGTTCACCACCGGCCCGACGGTGACGTCGAAGGCGCCATCACTGAGCGCGCTGATCTCTCTGGCCGCGGCGACCACCCGCGCCAGATCCTCGGAGACGCCGATCCAGTCGACCGATGCGGATGCATTGAAGCGGGAGAGCTCCGAGTCCTCCCGATAGGTGGACATCAGCGCGTTGACCTCGTCGAGCACCGCGTCGATGCGTTGCTGCAGCACTTCGCCCTCATCGCCGCCGTCGGGCAGCCGGGTGATGGTCACGCTATAGGTGGTGCCCATCGTCGCGCCGCTCAGCATCAGCGCATTCGCGCCCCGCTGCCGATCGCAACCGGCGCAGAACAGCACAACCAGCAGCAAGAGCGCCGGGACGAGCGCCGCGGCGCGGCATAAAGGTAAAGGGGTCATTGGAAGGCGCATGCAATGTAAGGTGTCGGTGGCTTAACCGGATCGGCGCTCGGCGGCATCGCGGCGACTCACGGCCCGCGGGGCAAGCGTATCGGCATCCCGATACGCGGCATGCGGGTAGACAAGGACGGCGACATGCGATTGACTGCCCGCTCACGCGGTCGTCGGCCACCGGCAGGTGCGCCCGCGCGGATCAGCAGTACGCGGCCATGCTCAAGATCACACCCGACATCCAAATCGACGAAGATGAGTTGGAGGAGCGTTTCGTGCGCTCTCCGGGCCCCGGCGGCCAGAACGTCAATAAGGTCGAGACGGCGGTCCAACTGCGCTTCGATATCCGACGCTCCCCGTCGCTGCCGCCGGCGGTGCGCAGCCGGCTGTTCAAGCTCGGCGGCAGCCGCGTCGACAGCGAAGGCGTCATGACCATCCACGCGCACCGCCACCGTACCAGGGAACGCAACCGCGCCGACGCCCGCAAGCGCCTGGCGGAGTTGATCCTCCAAGCAAGCCGAATACCGAAGGCACGCGTGCCCACGCGACCGTCCCGCTCGGCAAAGGCGCGGCGGGTGGACGACAAAAAACAGCGCGCCCGCACCAAGCGGCTGCGCGGCCCCGTGGGAAGCGGAGACTGAGCGCGCCGGCCGGCGGCAGGCGCGCTCGCCGCCGCCTGCGCAGCGCCTGTCGCGATTGCGACCGGCTTTTCTCCGGCTCGCAGGCCGCATCGACATGAACCGACGCGCGATCGCGGACGACCAAAGGCGCCCGCTGTCGCGGCTCAGTCGGTGATCTCCTCGACGATGTCCATGGACTCGAGCTCTGCGACCCGCTCCGGCGGATAGCCCAGGGCGTCGAAGTCGAGGATGCCGTCGGGCGAATGGCAGGCGGTGCAGTCGTGCCCCTCGCGCTGTATACCGTGGTTGACCATCAGCGTGCCCATTTGGCGCATCCAGTTCGCCTCCACGTTACGCAGCGAGCCGTCGTCGGCAATGGGATACTCGGTCTTCCAGCCCCCCTCGACGCCGAAGTAGGCCATGAATTCGTCCATCATGTAGAGCTTGAACGGCTCTTGGTACATGCGCTTGACGATGGGATCCTGGATGGCCGTCTTCATCGCCGCCAGACTGTCGCCGGTCTCGTAATAAGTGGCGTAGTCGTAGGGCAGGATCATGGCCCCGAACGGGCCCTGGTTGGCCATGTCCTCGTACATCATGGCGTTGAAGGGCTTGAATGGATAGATGCGGCTCTCGCCGTCGGCCATGGCCTGCTTCAGGTTGGCGTCGATCATTGCGCGGCGCTTCTCGAGCATTTCCGGCGAGAGCTGCGAGAGGGGCTGCGTGGCGGCCTTCACGTAGGCGTCCACGTCGATGTCGGGATACTGCTCTTTGAGCCGCTCTGCACGGGCGCGCACCGCGGCGATGACCTCCGGGTCGGTGATCTCGGCGATCTGCTGCATCAGCGGATCGTAGCTGCCGTCGCCTTCCGGATTATCGCCCAGCGCATTGGCCAGGAAGGTGCCGTTGCCGTTGAACCAAAGATAGATTAGCCCCTTGCCGGGCTCGCCGGAGCGATAGATGTCGGTCGGCTCCCAGAGGCCCTCTTCCGCGTCCCAGGTCGGGTGCACCCAGTCGCGCAGGACGACGTTGTTGTCTTCCAGGCTCGGGATGTGGCAGGTCTCGCAGGCCATGCGGGCGATATGCCCGTTCAGGATGGCCCGATGCTCGGAGGCCGTATGCGGCGCCTTGGAATGGCAGCCCTCGCAGGCGACTTCCTTGCCGGGCAGATCGTTGGCGACCAAGTCGACGCCCTTCAAGCCGCGCGGGATCTTGTGCCCTTCGGGGACATGGCAGTCGGTGCATTGGATATCGGCGGCGGCGTGGGCATCGTTCTGCGGACTGAACGGATTGCCCCGCTTGGCGCCGGTGTGCAGCAGCCTCGGGTGCTTCTCGCCGAGGCTCTTGGCGGCCATGTTGTGCACATAGGCGTCGCCGCCCATGTTGTGCTGGTGGCAGTTGAGGCAGTTCTCGTTCGACGTGCGCCCCACCGCCATGGCAGCGCGCATGCTCCGGTCCTGATTCCAGCGCAGGCCGACTTCGTCGCGAATGACGTAGCGCTGGTTCATGTCGTATTGGTCAGAATGACAGATCAGACAGTCGATGCCCTCCTTCGCGGTATCGGGCACGTCGCCGACCGGCATCATCTTCTCGGTGGCCGGATGGTAATTGCCGCCGATATGGCACTGCCCGCAGCCCTCGCTGCGCAGCAGGACGCCGTCCTCGCCGGCGAGCGCCGCATGCTCGATGGGCGCCTCGGAGACCGGGCCCGTTCGGTCCAAGGTCTCGATACGTTCGTGCGATCCGTCACCCTCCGGGTGCGTCTCGACCAACGCGGCCCAGCCGGTCCAGGAGAAACTGCCGGGGATGCCGCAGGCGCGGTTGATCTTGCCGACCGGAATCTTGCGGCTGTCCTCCGCGTTCACGCGCCGGCCGTCGTAACCGAAGGTGGAGAACCCGCCGGTATTGCTCTGGAACTTGAAATGCACCGTGTTGACGATGTCCTCGAGCGTGTCGACGGTGGTCACTGTGCCGTCGGCGTGGGTGACGTCGATGGTCGCGTGGCATTGCAGACAGGTCTCCGGGCCCTCGTAGCGGCGGATGCCGGCGTCCCGGAAATACTTGATGTGATCGTAGCCGCCGTCGGCGATGACCGAGCGCGTGTTCATCAACATCTCGATCTTCAGGTCGCGCGCGAAGCTGTCCTGATCCTCGTCCACCACGGCAGCGGCCTGTCGGTAGCGGTCCTCCTCCGTGAGCTCCAACGCAAGTTGCTCGAACTCGGCATCGGTGAGTTTTCGGCTCGACTCGTAGGTCAGCGGCGCGTTTCGCACACCAGTGTAGGCGTCGAACACCACCGGGTAGACCACGGTATACAGCAGCGCCGGCACCAGCAGCACTGCGAGCACGATGGCCACGCGCTTGGCCGTTTTGGAGCGCAAGGGCTTGTCGGGTTTGGGTTGCTTCTGTTGGGTCATGGCTTTATCCGCTGTGATTCGCTCGTGGCGCGGGCCGGGTCGGCCGGCGAACCGCCCGGCCGTTCCCGAATGCCGCGTCTATCGGCGACGGCCGGCAGGCGGAGCGTGCTGCCCGCCGGACCTGGCAAGACATGGCTGGCCCGGGTCACCCCGCATCGTCGCCGGCGCGCTCCGGCTGCGGGCCGCGCTCGCGATGCCACCCGGTCAGCATCGCCCTCATGTTGGTCATCACCGTCTCGCCGGTGGTGATGATGTAGACATGAACGATCAAGAACAAAAGCAGCATCCAGCTCAGCACCAGGTGTGTCATGGCGACGATCCAGATAGTGCCGATGCCGAGCACGGTCTCCGGCAGAGACGGCGACAACAGGAACGCCCAGCCGCTCAGGATCAGCAGCGGCATCAGCACATACATGACGCCGACGTAGCTCATGGTCTGCAGCGCATTGAGCTTGTGCTCTTCGCTGACGTGAAACGGGTGCGGGGCGTTGACGAATATCCCGTAGACGTAATAGCGGGTCTGGCGGAACAGATCCATCGGCAGCGAGCGCAGGTTGATCAGGTAATGCTTGCCGTTTCCGCTGACCCAGTTACCGATGATGAACGCCACCCAGGACACCGTCAGCACGATGCCGGAGGCGTTGTGCACCGGCACGGCGACTTCGAACGGAATCAGCCAACCGAGGCTGAAGTGCATGCTGATGCCGGTGACCAGAGACACAAGGAAGATCAGCGCGTTCAGCCAGTGCCAGGCCCGCAGCCAGACGGGATAGAGGTAGAGCTCAGTCATCGCGATGCCCTCTGCTTGCGGTAGGCCAGATAACGGCCGAAGCCGTGCGCGATGACGCCGAGGACCATCAGCGCCGCCAATGCCAGTCCGATCCTGTCGATCAGCGGGCTTCGGCTCATGCCGACGATGTAGGCGTCGTTATAGAGAGCCTGCGCGAAGAAGCCCTCTTGCTCGCGCTGCTCGGCGGCGCGGTAATTGTAGAGTTGGCTCAGCAGCTCCGAGCCTTGCGTATGGCATTCGACACAGTTGCGGTTGCTCTCCGGGGCGCCGAGCAGCGCATGCGAAGGCTGGTACATATCGCGCCCCTCGACCGGCGTATGGCACTCGATGCAGCGCACCGAAGCCCAGTGCTCGCGCGGCTTCGGCAGCCATTCGTGCCCCTTCGGTACAGGCGTGTCGAGCTTGGTGTGGCAGTCGAGGCAGAGGCGGTTGGTCGTCGCGACGACGGCCTCCACGGGGGCGCCGTCCTCGACAGGTCGGAACGTATGCGGGTTGTGGCAGGAGAAACAATCGAAGGGGCGGGACGCCTCGATTGCGTGCACGCTCTCCTGGAACTCCAGCGAGATGTCGGTCAGATCCGGCGCGCCGTCGTCGCCGCGCTCGGCGTGGCAGCCGACGCAGTGCAGGGCCTCGTCGGCGCTGCTGGTTCGGTGCGGGTAATGCTTGTAGCCGCGCGCGTGGCAGTCCCGGCAGGCGAGGTCCGCGTGCACGGAATGCCTGTAGACGTCCCGATCGATGGACAGATCGACGATCTTGCGAGTGTCCCGATCGCGGTAGGCCATGGTTTCCATCCAATGGCAACGCATACACTCGGGACTGTCGTCGCGCTCGATGCCGGGCACTTCCTCGGCGGTTTCGCCGGCCGGCTCGAGGGCTTTCGCCGCGTCCCCGGGCGCTGCCCCCGAGACGGCGGGAACGGCGAGCCAGAGCACGAGCAGGGCGAAGACCGCGAGACCGGCGGCCGGGCGGCGGATTGCCGCGTCCGCTGCCGGGCGACTCGGATCGGGGCACGAATAGCGGTTGCTCATGGTTGCGGTCTACCTGCTTTCCGGTTGAGTTAGAGACAGGCGGGCGCTGCCGAGTTTCAAACTAGTCGCATCGATCGGCGGAAGTAATGACTTACCGCAACGACCTCCGCTCCCGGACACCGGCGACGCCGGGCCAAGCCGGATACGCGCGCTGCCGGGGGCATGCGCCGAAAGTATCCGCGCTGCCCGTGCGCAGCGGAAAAGTCCTCGCGGACCAACCTGCCGGCATCGGCAAAACAGGGCGCTCGGTCCGCGCGTGCGAAGCACTGATTTTTCATGTCGATTCGTGGCCGGCAGAGCCGATCGACCCACATCTCCGGCCAAGGGGTGTCAGGGCGCGCGCGTGCGCTCCCGAGGCTCGCGGCGGCGCTGCCCGCGGCGCCGACGCAGACTGCCGACGGTGAAAACGGGTCCGGACACTGCGTAGGCCATGAACAGCAGGAACAGCACGATGGGCGGGTCGAGCACCACCAGCGCGAAGCCGAGCATGACGACGACGATAAACATGAACGGCACACGACCGTGCAGATCCAGTTCCTTGAAGCTGTGATAGCGGAAATTGCTGACCATCAGCAGCCCGCCGGCCGCCGTCAGCAGGGCGATGATCAGGCTGACATCGGAGCCCTCGATGGCGTTGTCGGCACCGATCCAGATCGCACCGGCGATGATGGCCGCGGCGGACGGGCTGGGCAGCCCCTGGAAATAGCGCTTGTCGGCGATGCCGATCTGCGTGTTGAAGCGCGCCAGGCGCAGCGCCGCGCCGGCGGTGTAAATAAAGGCCGCCAGCCATCCCAGTTTGCCGAGGCTCGCCAGCGCCCATTCGTAGGCGATCAGCGCCGGGGCGACGCCGAAGGCCACCATGTCCGACAGACTGTCGTACTCGGCGCCGAAGTCGCTCTGGGTGTTGGTCATGCGGGCAACGCGCCCGTCGAAGCCGTCGAGAATCATCGCGGCGAAAATACCGAGCGCCGCCGCCTCGAAGCGCCCGGCATTGGCTGCGAGAATGCCGTAGAAACCGGCGAACAGCGCTGCCGTCGTGAACAGGTTCGGGAGCAGATAGATGCCCCGTGCGCGATTGGCTTTCGACTCTGGCCG
Source organism: Thiohalocapsa sp. (assembly GCA_021736785.1). GTDB lineage: Bacteria > Pseudomonadota > Gammaproteobacteria > Chromatiales > Chromatiaceae > Thiohalocapsa. Next base: position 33,783 of record JAIPFF010000003.1, read on the forward strand.
AGCACCTGCCATGCTGTTGCGGGGTGTGTCGTCTGGGTCTGACATAAGCCCCAGTATAGTCCCCCGCCATCGCACAAAAGAAGTGCAATCCGACCCGATCGGAGACGTTGCTGCACCATGACAGGGTCATGAAATCTTTATTTTGACTTCGCGGCCGAGCGCGTTTAAATGAGCGCGCACGACCGTCGCCCAGCGGGGACACGGTACACCAAAGGGGCCAGTATATGCAGCGACAGCGACCCGACCTGCCGAGCAACGACAAGCGATGGAAGCTGGTGAACGCCACGATGCGGCGCAACGGCTATGCCGAGCATGCACTGATCGAGGCGCTGCACAGCGTCCAGGACGCCTTCGGTTTCCTCGACGAGGAAGCCATGACCTTCGTGGCCGACTCCCTTGATCTGCCCCTGAGCAAGGTCTACGGCGTCGCTACCTTCTACCACTTGTTCATGCTCAAGCCCCAGGGCCGCCATGCCTGCGTGGTCTGCACCGGCACCGCCTGTTACATCAAAGGGGCGGGAGGCCTGATCGACGGCATCCGGCAGCACTTCGATGTCGCCCCGGGCGAGACCACGGAAGACAAGGCGCTGTCGGTGCTGACCGCGCGCTGCGTCGGCGCCTGCGGCTTGGCGCCGGCGGTGGTGCTGGACGGCAGCCTCGTCGGTAAGCTCGGCGCCGAGCAATTGATCGAGCGCATTAGCCGGGAGATTGCCGAATGAACCTGGATGACCTTGAAGAGTTGGCGGTCAAGTATCGCGAAGAACAGGGCGAGACCGACCGTGAAGTTCGGGTCTGCGTCGCCACCGCCTGCCATTCCTCCGGTGCGCCGGCCGTCATCGAAGCGCTCGAAGCCGCCGGCGCCGAGCCGGCCGCCGACGGCGCACGTCGCTGCAAGGTCAAGGGCGTCGGCTGCATGGGGCTTTGCTCCGTCGGCCCGATGGTCGCGGTGGCGGAGCCGGGCGCGGACCTGCGCGAGTCCGACTTGTACAAATCCGTGACGGCGGACGACGCCGCCGAAATCATGGCCAGCGCCCGCAGCACCGACGATGCCACCGTCGAGCGCTTGCACTGCCCGAACGATATGCCGTTCTTCACACGCCAGCGCTGGATCGTGCGCGAGAACTCCGGCATCGTCGACCCGGACAGCTTCAGGGGCTATGTCGCCGTCGGCGGCTACGCGGCCATGGTTCAGGCGTTGTCGGAGATGACACCGCAGGAAGTCATCAACGAGATCAGCACCAGCGGTCTGCGCGGGCGCGGCGGCGGTGGCTATCCCACCGGTCTGAAATGGTCCACCGTGGCGAAGATGCCCGCCGAGCAGAAATACGTCATCTGCAATGCGGACGAGGGCGATCCCGGCGCGTTCATGGATCGGGCTATCTTGGAGTCGGACCCCCACCGGGTGCTGGAGGGGATGGCGATTGCGGCCTATGCCATCGGCGCCAACAAGGGCTACATCTACATCCGCGCCGAGTACCCGCTCGCGGTCGAGCGGCTCAAGACGGCTATCCGCAAAGCGAAGCGCTCCGGATTTTTGGGTAACCATATCTGCGAGACCCAGTTCAATTTCGATATCGAGATCCGGCTCGGCGCCGGCGCCTTCGTCTGCGGCGAGGAGACGGCGCTGATGGCCTCCGTCGAGGGCGGACGCGGCCATCCGACCCCGCGTCCGCCCTACCCGGCCGAGTCCGGACTGTGGGGCCGGCCGACGCTGATCAACAATGTCGAGACCTTCGCCAATATCGCGCCCATCGTCAGCAACGGCGGCGCCTGGTTCGCCGGCATCGGCACCGAGAAATCCAAGGGAACCAAGGTGTTTGCGCTTGCCGGGAACATCCTCAACGGCGGCCTCATCGAAGTGGACATGGGCATGACGCTGCGGGAAATCATCTTCGACATCGGCGGCGGCATCCCCGAAGGAAAGGCGTTCAAGGCGGTGCAGACCGGCGGACCGTCCGGCGGTTGCGTACCCGACGCACATCTGGACATCGGCGTCGACTACGACAGCCTGAAGACGCTGGGCACCATGATGGGCTCCGGCGGCATGATCGTGATGGACGAAACCTCGAGCATGGTCGATGTGGCGCGCTATTTCATGGAATTCTGCATGACAGAGTCTTGCGGAAAGTGTGTACCCTGCCGCACAGGGACTTATCAAATGCACGGGCTGCTCGACAAGATCGCCCGCGCCGACGCGACCCATGCGGACTTGGCACTGCTCGAGGAACTGTGCGAGGTGGTGCAGGCGACGAGTCTGTGCGGCCTCGGACAGACAGCGCCGAATCCGGTCCTGAGCACACTGCGCTATTTCCGCGAAGAATACGAAGAGAAGCTGGCAGGCAGCCGGTGATCCGACAAGACCGCGCCGCGGCCCGCGCGGCGCGGCAACCGGTTCCGTTTCGACGAACGTCACCAGGAGCACACAATGCCCCGCACCCCACCAGCGACCCAGGTCCGCGTCGTCACGCTGACGATCGACGGGCAGGCTTTGTCGGCGCGCGAGGACGAGACCATCATCGAGGTCTGCCGAGAGAACAAAATCCCGATCCCGAGTCTGTGCTGGATGGACGGCCTCTCCATCGTCGGCGCCTGCCGCCTGTGCGTCGTCGAGATGGCCGGCAGTCCCCGCTTGTCCGCAGCCTGTTCGACGCGGGTCGCGGAGGGGATGCAGATCACGACCAACTCGGAGCGGCTGCAGCGCTACCGGCGCACGCTGGTGGAAATGCTGTTCGCCGAGCGCAACCATGTCTGTTCCGTCTGTGTCTCCAACGGCCACTGCGAATTGCAGTGGCTGGCGCAGACCTGCGGCGTGGACCATGTGCGCATGCCGTACCGCAACCACGCCTATGACGTCGACAGCTCGCACGAAATGTTCCGCGTCGACCACAATCGCTGCGTGCTCTGCACCCGCTGCGTGCGGGTCTGCGACGAGATCGAGGGCGCGCACACCTGGGACGTCATGGGCCGGGGCAGCGACTGCAAAGTCATCACCGACCTGGCCCGGCCCTGGGGTGACAGCGACACCTGTACCAGTTGCGGTAAGTGCGTCCAGGTCTGCCCGACAGGCGCACTGGTCAAGCAGGGCACTTCGGTGGGCGAAATGGTCAAAGACCAGCAGTTCTTGCCCATTCTGGCCCGCAGGAGGCATATCCGATGAGCGGCAATAGAGTGACGGTGGCCACGGCTTGGCTGGACGGCTGCTCGGGATGCCACATGTCGTTCCTCGACATGGACGAGCGCTTGGTCGAGTTGGCCGACAAGATCGACATCGTCTATAGCCCGCTGGTCGACAGCAAAACACTGCCCGAGCAGGTGGATGTCGGCATCCTGGAAGGCTCCATCAGCAACGAGGAGGATCTGCACAAGGCGCAGGAATTCCGCCGTCACTGCAAACTGCTGGTCAGCTTGGGCGACTGCGCGGTCAACGGCAACGTGCCCGCGATGCGCAATCCGTTCAAGCTGGATGCCGTCTTCGAGCGCTCCTATCGCGACAACGTCGATACCCAGCCGCAGATCCCGACCGAAGGGGTTCCGTCGCTGTTCAAGACGGTACGCCCGATTCACGGCGTGGTGCAGGTGGACGTCTTCGTGCCGGGCTGCCCGCCGCACGCGGACACCATTTACTACATCCTGAGCGAGTTGATCGGCGGCCGGACGCCGGACCCGAGCCAAGTCACGCGGTTCGGCGCCTGATGCGCGCTCACCGGCATCGCGATCGCACCCGAGTTTCCGCGAGCGTGCAACGACGCGCCGTCGTCGCCGCGCTCGGTGCGGCGCTCGCGCTCGGCGCGGTAACTGCGCCCGTCATGCCGGCGCGCGCGCAGACGCCCTCGGGCGGGGCGAGCGCCGCCGAGACGCAGGCAAATCCGGCAACCCTACCCGCGGTCGCCGATGATGAACGTTTTCTCGAGCTCGAGCGCCGGCTGCAGGCCCTGAGCCGGCGGATCGCCATCCTCGAGCAGCGCACCGGGGCATCCGACCCCGCGCAGCCCGTCAACGCGGGTGGCGGGCCGGTTTGGACATTCGACAGTTACATCGACGACACGCCGTTCAAAGTCACCCATCACGCGCTCGACGAGGCCCGCGGAACCGTGGATCTGCTGCTGCGGGTCACCGCGCCGCTTGCGGACAAAGCGGCCTGGTCTTCAGCCGGTACGGCGCTGCCGATCGGCGTCACACTGCGCGCGGCGGACGGCGTCGAAGGTTACGCGGCCTTTGCGCTGATGCGTGCGACGCGGGTCGAGCCGGGAGCGCACCTGCACGTGCGCGCGACCTTCGACCCGGCGCTGGCCGCGGCCGCCGGGCAATTGCTGGTCGGACGGACTGCTCCCGGCGAGCAGTGAGGGGACGCGAGGCGCACGACCGCGACTGCCTTGAAGTCGGCGTGCGCGGCGCGCGCAACAGCGACGCGCGGCCTCCAGGCGCCCGCAGCGCCGCGGCTTCGGTTCGACGACGACAACTCTTCTTCCACATCGTTACGCTTGCCACGGGACTACGACCATGAGCCGCACCATCAGCATCGAACCGGTCACCCGCATCGAGGGTCACGCCCGCATCACGCTGCAACTGGCGGACACGGGCGAGGTGGAGGACGCCAAGTTCCATCTCACCCAGTTTCGCGGTTTCGAGAAGTTCTGCGAGGGCCGGCCATACCGAGAGATGCCGGCGCTGACGGCGCGCACCTGCGGCATCTGCCCGGTCAGCCACCTGCTGGCCTCGAACAAGGCCTGCGACGACCTGCTCGCGGTGACCATCCCGCCCACGGCGGAGAAACTGCGGCGGGTGATGAACCTGGCGCAGTTGGTGCAATCCCACGCGCTGTCGTTCTTCCACTTGTCGTCGCCGGATTTGCTGCTGGGCTGGGACTCGGACCCGGCCACCCGAAACATTTTCGGCGTCATGCGCCAAGACCCGGAGCTCGCGAAGAGCGGCATCAGGCTGCGCCAGATCGGCCAGAGCATTATCGAGACCCTGGGCGGCAAGAAGATCCACCCCACCTGGGTCGTTCCCGGCGGCGTCAACGAGCCGCTGCCCGAGGACAAGCGCGACGTGATGCTGGCGATGCTGCCCGAGGGCCTGCGCATCGCCAAGGACACCTATGCCTTCTTCAAGAACCTGGTGCCCAAATTCAAGGACGAGGCCAGCCACTTCGGCACCGCGCCGACCATGTTCCTGAGCCTGGTGACGCCGAAGGGTAATCTCGAGCACTACGACGGCCTGCTGCGCATCAAGGATGCACAAGGCCGAATTGTCGAGGACATGGTGCCGCCGCGCGACTACCGGCGCATCATCGGCGAGGCGGTCGAAGACTTCTCGTACATGAAGTTCCCCTACTACAAGCCCCAGGGCTACCCGCGCGGCATCTACCGCGTCGGGCCGCTGGCGCGGCTCAACAACGCGGAGGCCTGCGGGACGCCGTTTGCCGACGTGGCGCTGGCCGAGTTCCGCACGCTGCAGGACGACACCGGCCCTGTCACATCGAGCTTCCATTACCACTATGCCCGCCTGGTGGAGATCATCTACGCGCTGGAGGCCATGCAGCGCCTGCTGAAGGGCGAAGATATCCTCGACAAGCGCGTACGCGCCCGGGCCCGCGGCAACCGTTACGAGGGAATCGGTGTAGCCGAGGCGCCGCGCGGCACGCTGATGCACCATTACAAGATCGACGACGAAGGCCTGATCGACTGGGTCGACCTGATTATCGCCACGGGCCACAATAACCTGGCGATGAACCGCAGCATCAAGGAGGTGGCCGACGCCTATGTGGAAGGCAACAACCTCCAAGAAGGCATGCTGAACCGGGTCGAGGCGGTGATCCGCTGCTACGATCCCTGCCTGTCCTGCGCATCCCATGCGTTCGGCCAGATGCCGCTGGCCATCGAGCTGAAGGACGCCTCCGGACAAGTCGTCGACCGCCTGGTGCGGGAGTGAGCGCGGAAGCGGTGCGCGCCCAGTGCACGCCCGGCCCCGGGCGAACGACTTTGTCGATCCCGCTTCCGGGCATCGACCGCGCCGCGGCTCCTTGCCATACCGCCTACCCGCGGCACGATCCCGACCGGCCGACGGAGAACAACCAATGCAACAGCATGCACTGATCGTCGGCTACGGCAGTCCGATCCGCGGCGACGACGCCATCGGGCCGCTGGTGGCGGACCGCCTCGCCGAGATGGCGCTGCCCCACGGCATCGAAGTCCAGGCCAGGCACATCCTGACGGCAGAGCTGGTGGACGACCTGCACCGCGTTTCCCGCGTCATCTTCATCGACGCCGCCGCCGACACGCCGCCCGGCGAAGTCCGCTGCCGCCGGCTGCAGCCGGATGCCACCGCCATGTCGACGATGGCGCACTTCCATGACCCGCGGGAACTGCTTGCCTGGTGCGAGGCACTCTACGGCGAGGCCCCCGAGGCCTGGCTCGTCTCCGCCGGCGGCGCCGAGTGGGGTTACACGAGCTACGAGCTGAGCGACACCGCCCGTGCGGCGGTAGAGCCGATGATTGCCTGCGTGCTGTCGCGGCTCGGTCTCGGGCCCGGGGCGGAGCTTGGGCCGGAGCTTGGGCGGAATTGGGCGCCCGAGGACACCGCCGGCGCGGCGGCCGGCAACAACGCTGCGTCGCTCGCGCGCCCGCACGGCAGCTGCAACCCGAGCGACAATCCGCGGGATAGCGGGCGCCCCGACGCCGACACCGGCTGAGGTTTCCGTGCCCGCGGTTGATCCGTTCGCGGCCGTTCGCCGGCGCCGTTGCACAGGTACGGCCGGCACGTCATCCTGCGCTGCCCATTGCAACCCATCCGGACAACGATGCGCGAAATCGTTTTGATCGACATCTCCGGGCGCGACCGGCCCGGTATCACCGTCGCACTGACCGAAGTGCTGGCCCGCTACGACGTCACCGTCCTCGATATCGGCCAGTCCGTCATCCACAACACGCTGGCGCTCGGCCTGCTGGTGGAGTTACCCGACGATGCCGGTGCCTGCCCGGTCTTCAAGGAGCTGCTGTTCGCGGCCCACCGCCTCGGCCTCGATGCCCGCTTCACGCCCATCGAGCCCGCCGCCTACGAGGCCTGGGTACGCGAGCAGGGACAGCCCCGCCATATCGTGACCCTGCTCGGGCGTGAAATCAGCGCCCGGCATATCGCCCGTGTTGCCGCGGTCGTTAGCGGCAACGGCCTGAACATCGAGCAGATTTCGCGCTTGTCGGGCCGCATCTCCCGCAGCGGCCGGGAGGCCGGACGGCCCGCCAGCGTTCAGCTCTGGATCAAGGGCCCGGTGGCGGACATCAGCGCGCTGCACGCAAGCTTCCTCGAGCTCGGCAGCGGCATGGACGTGGACATCGCCATCCAGGAAGACGACATTTTCCGCCGCAACCGCCGCCTCGTGTGCTTCGACATGGATTCGACGCTGATCCAGACCGAGGTCATCGACGAACTGGCCGCCGCCGCCGGCGTGCGCGAGCAGGTGGCCGCCATTACCGAGGCGGCCATGCAGGGCGAGATCGATTTCTCGGAGAGTTTCCGCCGACGCATGGCGCTGCTGACGGGGATGGAGGAATCGGTGCTGGCCGACATTGCCGAGCGCTTGCCCATCACCGACGGCGCCGAGCGGCTGATCGCGACACTCAAGCAGCTCGGCTACAAGATCGCAATCCTATCCGGCGGCTTCACCTATTTCGCCGAGCACCTGCAGCGGCGTCTGGGCATCGACTATGTTCACGCCAACCGGCTGGAGTTCGATAACGGCCGGCTGACCGGGCGCGTCAGCGGCCCGATCGTGGACGGCGCGCGCAAGGCGGAGTTGCTGCGCGAGATCGCCGTCGCCGAGGGGATCCGCTTGGAGCAGGTCATCGCCGTCGGCGACGGCGCCAACGACCTGCCGATGCTCTCCATCGCCGGACTCGGCATTGCCTTCCAGGCCAAGCCGCTGGTCAAGGAGCGGGCGCGCCATTCCATTGCCAACGTCGGACTCGACGGGATTCTGTATTTGCTGGGGATGCGCGAGCGCGAGGTGCTCGAACTGGCGCCCTGACCCGCCGACGATGCGCCGTACGGATCAGCGGAGCCCGGCCCGGATAAAGGCGCAATGCCCGTCTGGATGCCGGGAACGACAAAGGGCCGCTGATCGCGGCCCTCTGTGCATGCATGCCGTGCCCCGGCGGCGCGCTCTGCAGGCACCTGCGGCTCGATAGCCGTGGGTGCCGGCAATCGCTTCGGGCCGGCGGCGGAACGCCTTCGGTGCGCGGCGTGCAAAGACGCCCGGCACCGGCCTTCTCGTGCTACTGCAGGCGCCCCGGCAGCCAAGCTGCGATTCGGGAGCGCTCAGCGGCGACGTCGATATCGAAGAAGCGATTCAGCACGCCGAGTGCCTCGTCGATATCGGCACATCCGTAGTCGTCGACGACGACGTGGTTGTTCCAATCTTCGACATGGTAGGCATGCTCGATGCCGGCCGCGTCGTACCGCAGCCGATAGCCTGATCCCGTCCAGGCGTCCCACTTGTATCTGATGACCTGATCTTGCTCGTCGAACATTGTGACCTTCTAGCGCCCTGCGCTGAGTCTTAAGGTCGGGTGCGGGGGGTGGCTCCTGCCCCGACATTAGGGTTTACCCAAATGTCGAAACCGCTCATGTCGCAAAAACGCTGAAAACGGTCTCTTACAACAAAGTGTAGGGCCGCTTTCCAAACTTGACAAGCCGAATTCCAACCAACGTTTGAGACAGAACAAGTCCTGAAGGATGTAGATTTTTCGGTGTACCCGTGGCCAAAGTGCAGCAAATGTGCAAATTTTGTCGCAGCAGCCGGACAAAACAACAACAGCTTGTTGCCTTATCGACGAAAATCCGGCAGATCAGGCGTCTTCGACTGACCGTGCAACCCCAGCGGGTCGTTCGGATCGATGCCTTCCATAAATGGGACGGAACGCTCGTTATGGGTGATTCGATAGATCAAGCCCATCCAATTCCCGACAACCCCTTCTGCCGTATCCCGCCACGTGTTGTCCAGGCTGGCGGCAATGCGCGCCTCGGGCAGTTCGGGCGGCGTGCGGCCGCGGTCGAGCGCGCGCTGCGCCATGTGCCGGTGCTCATCGAGCAGCGCACGCGTCTTGAGTCCGAAGATATTCTCGGGAAACGGCGGATAGTCCTCGCGCTCGCCACCGATGTAGCGATTGACCTCGCGCTTGTACTCCTTCAGTAGCGAAATGGTGTCGTACTCCGGATGCCCCTGGAACATCACCTGACGAAAGCCGTCCGGGCTGACCGCCAAGTGCACGCCGGCGGACTCGCTCTCGGCAAGCACCTGGGCGCCCGCGGCCTCGAACTGAGCCCGCGAGACGTCGTTGAAACGCGAGTGCGGCACGTCGAACAGCGTATTGACGCTGCTGACCAGCGGATGGCCGCGGTCGACGACGCGATGGGCGTAGACGCCCCAGCGCTTGGCCGGCAACGGCCGCCGTAAATGGCCGTAGCGGAACTGCATCACTGCATGGGTCGCCAAGCACGAGCACAGCGTCGAGGTGACATTCTCCCAGGCCCAGTCGACCACTTCGATCAACGGCTCCCAGAATGGCTGCGCCGCGAGATCGCTGCCGGCGACATTGGCGCCGGTGATGATCAGCGCATCGAGCCCCTGCGAGCGGATTTGCTCGAAGGTTTGGTAGTAGCGCGCCACATGGGCGCGTGCCTTGTCCGAGCGCGGCAGCACGTCGAGCGTGAACGGATGCACGTAAAACTGCGCGATCTGGTTGCTTTGGCCGACCAGCCGGAAGAACTGCCGCTCGGTAGCGGCCAGCGCGGCGTCGGGCATCATGTTCAGCAAGCCGATGTGAAGCTCGCGAATATCCTGATGCAGGGCTTTGCGGGATTCGAGGATGTTCTGACCCTCGGCGCGCAGCCGCTCGAAGGTCGGAAGATCATTGTGGGCGACGATGGGCATGGGCTCGGGTACTACGGTCAGTCGTTCTCGGAAGGCGCCGCCGACAGCGGCTTGCGCGCGATCGCGGCCTCGATCAGTGCAAGAAAATCCCGCTCGTCGCGGACCGCGGCCACCTCGGTGGACTCCACCGTATAGCCGTGCGGACGCGCGATGGCCTCGTAGCGCGGCACCCTCGAATGGAATAGGCGCGGGAAAACCCAGCGCGTGAAACTGTTTGGGTCGATGTCGGCAACATAGTCGAGCCCCTCCTCGATCAGATAGTCCTTGACGGCGGACTTCAGGAACTCGGGCCGGAAGTACAGCGGCTTCGGGTCGGCTTGGGCCCGCTCGATGAGCTTGATCTCATCCGCTTCGGGCACGCGGATGTACAGGATCAGCGTGTGCCTGGCCAGCGAGTCGATGACGGACGGCTCGTCCAGCTCGCACAGGCTGCCGCCGACGTCATTGACGAAATGCTGGTAGCCGTAGATGCGCCGCGCCTTGTCGATGAACGCCGGCACGTCCCGCATGGCCTGGATCTCTGCCTGGCGATACATGGCCTGGCGGCGGTTGAATTCCGGCAGCGACAGCCCGTTCTTTTCGGGATCGCCGAGCTGGCCGACGAAGCTCAGCACCGGGCCGAGATTGTCCACCTCGATCTTATTGGCGATGGAGATCCAGTCGCGCCGGAGCAGATCCCGCAGGAACGGGACTTCCATCGCTTTCGACTTGACCAGATCCAGGATCGGCTCGTAGAGATAACGCGTGCCGATCCGGTAATCACCGGAATAGTGGAACCAGTCCTGACGGCGCAGCACGCCGGACAAGTAGGTCTTGCCGACGCCGGACATACCGAGCAGCGTCACGTTGCGGTTGTTCCAATTGCGGAACTCCTCGACGGTCAATAGCACAACAGGCACTCCGAGCAATGGTCGGCCGGAAACGGCGAGACCCCGCGGCGGGCGGGGTCTCGGGGATCATAAGACATCGCGGCGCCGACCCGCCAGGGAAGGTCCGCGCCCGCGCGCCCGGGCGGATCGGCGATCGGCCGCGATGCGTCAAGAGGGGATTGATCGATGCTCGGCCGAACGGCGGCCGGCCCGGATTACGACGTTGCGGCCCGAAGGCGCCGAATCAGCTGTCCCGGCATGCGCGCGATGCGATAGCCGAGCCCCTCGTCGAGCTCGGCGCGATCGAGATGCCGCGGAAAGCGCTGCGCCGGCACCGGCAGCGACAGGAAGGCGCACAACGGTTGCCAGGCATCGCCCGCGTCGATATCGATCTCCAGCAGACGCTGCGGGCGATCGGCGAAGTGTGCCCGTACGGCGGCCGTATGCGCTTCGAAGGCCGCGATACAGCGCTCCCGATCACAGCGGTCGGTCCCGTAGAGGTCGCGGTGCAGGCGCGCCGAGAATCCATCCAGGCCGCCGATGCCGAAGCGGGCCTCGAACGAGCTCAGCCAGCGCCGCGGATCGCGAACGCTGAGGATGAAGCGGGCATCGGAATAGCCCGCATCCAGTTCCCTGAAGATGCGTGCCATCGGTGTATCGGCAAACGCGTCGTGGCGCTCCAGCAACGGCCAATTGATGTCGATGCCGCTGCCGCCGTAGCGCAAGGCGTGCCGGGTCACGTGCCAGTGCACGGCGTCGAAGCCCAGCGTGCGAAGCGCGACGGTCAAGCTTGTCGTGCCGGTGTTGGATAAACCGACGCAAAACACCTTCATCAACCGCTCCTGTCCTTTTGTTGCTGCATTGCTGCCTCTTGCTTGGACTCCAACGCCTCCCACTGCCGATAACAGGCGTCGAGCTCCGTCTCGATCTCGGCCAGGCGTTCCTTCAGCGTGGCCACCTCGGCGCCGTCGCCGCGATACAGAGCCGGGTCGGCCAGCCGTGCGTGGACGGCCGCCTGCTCGCCCTCCAGCGTCTCGATGCGGGCGGGCAACTCCTCCAGCTCACGCTTGTCGCGATAGCTTAGTTTGGCCGCGGGCCTGTCACTGTGCACCGGCGCACGCGACGGTGATTGCGCCGCGGATTTTCCGGACGATTTGTCGTCCTTCGCCTGATCGCGCGGCGCCGGGCGTTGGCGAAGCCAATCCGAGTAACCGCCGACATATTCGCCGACACGCCCGTCGCCCTCGAGCACCAGGCAGGAGGTGACGACATGATCGAGCAGATCGCGGTCGTGGCTGACCAGCAACAGCGTGCCGTCGAAGTCGACCAGGAGCTCCTCGAGCAGCTCCAGCGTCTCGGCATCGAGGTCGTTGGTGGGCTCGTCGAGCACCAGCAGGTTCGCCGGCTGCGTGAACAGCTTCGCCAACAGCAGGCGGTTGCGCTCGCCGCCGGACAACGCCGAAACCGGTTGCTGCGCACGCTCCGGCGTAAACAGGAAGTCCTTGAGGTAAGACAGCACATGTTTCGCCGTGCCGCCGATCTCGACCTTGTCGCTGCCGCCGGCGACGTTGTCGCGCACGCTCTTGCTCGGATCGAGCCGGGCGCGCAATTGGTCGAAATAGGCCACGGAGAGATTGGTGCCGCGCCTGATCTGTCCGGACCGGGGCTCGAGCTGGCCGAGCAATAGCTTCAGCAGCGTGCTCTTGCCGGCGCCGTTGGGTCCGACGATACCGACCCGATCCCCGCGCAAAATCACGGTATCGAGCCCGTCGATGACGGGGGTCGCCCCCGCCGCGCCGTCCCAAGCGAAACAGACCTGTTCGGCCTCGACAACCAACTTGCCGCTGCGCTCGCCGCTATCGACACGGATGCGGGCCTGCCCGGGGCCCTCGCGCCGTTGCAGCCGCTCGCTGCGCATGGCCTGCAGCGCGCGCACACGGCCTTCGTTGCGGGTGCGGCGGGCCTTGATGCCCTGGCGGATCCAGACCTCCTCTTCCGCCAGTCTCTTATCGAAGCGCTCGCGCTCCTTCGCCTCCGCGTGCAGGCGCTCTTCGCGCCGGCGCAGGTAATTCTCGTAGTCGCCGGGCCAGTCGGTAAGGCGCCCGCGATCGAGCTCGAGGATGCGCGTGGCGAGCCGCCGCAGGAAACGCCGATCGTGAGTGATGAAGAGAATGCTGGCGCGAAAACCGAGCAGGAACTCTTCGAGCCATTCGATGGTGCCGATATCGAGGTGGTTGGTGGGCTCGTCGAGCAGCAGCAGGTCCGGCTCCGTGATCAGCGCGCGTGCCAACATGACGCGCCGGCGCAACCCGCCGGAGAGCTCGGCATAAACGGCATCGGCATCGAGTCCGAGTCGGGAGATGACCCGCTCGGCGCGCTGCTCGATATCCCAGCCGCCTTCGGCCTCGAGCCGTTGCTGGATGGCGGCCAGACGCGCCAGCGCGCGCTCGTCGGCCCGTGCGCCCAGACCGTGGCCCAGCCGGTAGTATTCACCGACTAGCCGGCCGAGCTCGCCAAGCCCTCCGGCGACGACATCCAAGACGCGCTCGGCGTCGCCCTCCGGCGCTTCCTGTGCGAGCCGGGCAACGCGGGCACCCTGAGCCAGGCGCACCTCGCCGGCATCTGGCTGCACCGCGCCGTCGATCACGCGCATGAGCGTCGACTTGCCGGCACCGTTGCGCCCGAGCAGGCACACACGCTCGCCGGCTTCGATGTCGAGATCGACGTGGTCCAACAGCGCCGGGGCGCCATATGAAAGCTGTATCGAACGCAGACTCAGCAACGACAATGCAAAGAACCTCGGAAGGAATAGTGACGGGAATCAATCGCCGCGAATGCGACGGCGGCGGCATGGTGCCGGGACCGGGTGCGCCCGGTCTCCCGGCGCGCGGCACTGCATCGGCTGCCGCGAGCGGCTGCCGACAACGCAACGGCGAATCGAGTAAACTTCGGAGACTGTCATCATTGACACTCAGATTCGGAGATCGAGACATCCTATGGCCAAGACCGTGACGTTGCGCGAGGCCTGGTCGGGGGAAGCAGATTGCCGCAATTGCGCACTGCGCACCACCGTATTGTTTGCCGGCCTCGAGGCGGAGGACTTCGATCGAATCCATGATCCCATCGATCAGTTCAACCTCAAGCCGGGCACGCCGCTGTACCAAGCAGGCGATCACGGAGACTATATGTACACCGTGCGCAGCGGATCGCTGAAGCTGGTGCAGTACCTGCCGGACGGCAGCCAGCGCATCGTGCGTATCGCACGCGGCACCGATGTGCTCGGTCTCGAGGCCCTGCTCGGCGAGACCTATCAGCACGATGCGGTCGCACTGCAGCGCTGCGAGGTCTGCCGTTTTCCCACCCGCGTCGTCAAGGAGTTGGGCCGCGAGAGCCCGAAGCTGCATCAGGAACTGATGAGCCGCTGGCAGCGGGCGCTGCAGGAGGCCGACGCCTGGCTGACGGAGCTTTCCACCGGGTCGGCCCGCCAGCGGGTCGCGCGACTTCTGCTGCGCTTGGTGCGGGATCGCGAAACCAGCGAGTGCGAGTTGTTCAGCCGCGAGGATATGGGCGCGATGCTCGGCATCACCACCGAGACCGCGAGCCGCACCATTGCCGGTTTCAAGCGCGAGAGCCTGTTGGTGGAATCGCGCCCCAACAGCTTCCTGCTGGACATCCCGAACCTGCGCCGTATCGCCGAGGACTGAGCGTTTCCGCAACGGCGCGTGCTCACCGCGTCGCCGCGGCGCTCCTGTCGCACCGCGCACCTGCTCGGCAGAGGCCATGCTGCCGGCACATCGGCACCGGCAGCAGCCAGCACGCCGAACCAGCCACTTTTGCCGTGCGACTGCATGCCGCCGCCGCGCCGCCGGGCAGTCGCCGAAGCGCCGCGGCGTTGCGCCCGCGGACTGCTTCGATACTGACCGAACAACACCCTATTGACTGTTTTCAATGCTTGGGACTTTGTCTCGGTCCTAAGCTGCTCACCTTGTCAAGAGGCCTTGCCACCATGACCACCATCGCATCCCCGGAACCCCCGGGAGACGCAGACAACAAGCAGCGCATCAGCAACTTCCCGGTCGCTTTTTTTGCCATCGTGATGGGCCTCACGGGCGTCTCCATCGCTTGGCACAAGGCGCAGGCGGTGTTCGGAATGCCGCTGGACGCGGCATCGGCGCTGCGCTGGCTCTCCGTCGCGCTGTTCGCGGTGTTCTCGGCGCTGTATCTCTATAAGCTCGCGCGCTTCCGCAAAGCGGTTGCCGAGGAGTTGGCGCACCCGATTCAGCTCAATTTCTTTCCCACCATCTCCATCAGCATGATCCTGCTCGGCATCGCGCTGCTGCAGTCGTTTCCCGGCACCGCCGCGGTGCTTTGGATCGTCGGCACCGCGCTGCATCTGCTGTTTACGCTGTACGTCATGGGGGTCTGGATCCACCACGAGCACTTCGAGATCCAGCATATCAATCCGGCCTGGTTCATCCCGATCGTCGGCAATGTGCTGGTGCCCATTGCAGGCGTGCCGCTCGGCTATGTGGAACTGTCCTGGTTCTTTTTCAGCATCGGCATCGTGTTCTGGCTGATCCTGTTTACGATCATCGTCTACCGGATGCTGTTCCACCATCCCCTGCCGGACCGGCTGATGCCGACCTTCTTCATTTTGATCGCCCCGCCGGCGGTGGGTTTCATCGCCTACGCCCAACTCGCGGGCCTGCTGCAGGCGGGTGAGCCGGATGCCTTTGCCAGGGTGCTCTACTACAGCGGGCTGTTTCTGACGCTGTTGCTATTGACGCAACTGGGCCGTTTCGTGCGGCTGCACTTCTACCTGTCGTGGTGGGCCTATTCGTTCCCGTTGGCTGCGATCACCATCGCAACCCTGATCATGTACGAACTGACAGGTCTTCGGACGTTCGCGATCATCGGCTGGCTCCTGCTCAGCCTGGTGACGCTCGTCGTCGTCTTCCTGCTCTTTCGGACCGCGCAGGCAGTGGGCAGTCGCAGTATTTGCGTGCCGCACATGTAACCCAAGCGACCGAGGATCACCCTTCCGATGAAACAGACCCTGCTGCACGAAAAATACCCGCTGTTCGTGATGGAGCTGTCGCGCGAAGAAACCCCGTTCGGCTCCGTCGACGAGATCTGCGCCTACTTCCGCGAGCGCATCGAGCACCATCGCTGCGGGCATTTCATCGCCATCTTCGATCACTACGCCCACACCTGCGGGCTCCCGGAAGGCGACGTCGCAGCGAACATCCTCGCCGCGAAGAACGTCATCTTCTGCTTCGGTATCGCGCTGCCGAGTCCGCAGGTGCTGGCCGTGCGACCGCGCTCGATCGGCGTCGCGGAAACCTCGCAAGGCTTCGTCGTGACCTTCATGGAAGCGCCGATGCCCATTGCCAACGCCGCAATGGAGGATTGGGCCGAGGGTCTGCGCAACCCGATCCAGCAGCCCCTTTAGGAACACCCGAACAGTCGCCGCCGCACGCAGGTACTGCGGCGGCGCCGATCGATCCAGAGCGCGTCGCCGCAGCGCCTTCCAAGCCGACCGACCGCTTTCAATCAACCGCCACCCGAAACCGAGGAACGCCTGCATGCGCGTCGCCGTTACCAGTCAGAATTTCCGCTCCATCACCGGTCACGCCGGCAAGAGCCGCCGTTTCGTCATCTTCGAATGGCAGGAAGGAAGCAAGCCAGCCGAAATCGAGCGCCTGGATTTGCCCAAGGACATGTCCTTGCACGAGTACCATGGCGAGGATCATCCGCTGTATCGCCTATCGCTCGATGCAATCATTACCGGCGGTGCCGGCGAGCACTTCGTGCAGCGCATGGCCCGCCAGGGCATCGCTGTTCTCGCCACCGGCGAAACCGACATCGCCGCGGCCGTCGATGCCGTCGCCGCCGGTCGGCCCCTGCCGCCGGCCGCACCGCACGAGCATGGACACGACCACACACACGTGCATCTCGACAACCAGTAACGCGCCCGCGCCGGCCCGGGCCGGCCGACGTCGAGGCCGCGCGAGTACCGCGGCTGCTTGACGCTCGCGTCGAGGCTCGGCGACTATACGCCGGCGCGCGCGAGCGGCCTCGCTCGGCCGGTCGCCGACGCGAATACGCCCGAGCGCGGCTTGCCGCTGCGGTCCTGTCGGAGAATCACCGTTGCGCCACCGCCCACTGACCCTCGCGCCACCGGCCCTGCTGGTTGCCGCCCTCATGCTCGCCGGCTGTGCCGGCGGACGCTTGGGGCCGATGCCCGTGTTGAAATCCCCCGGCGCCGCTGCCGAAGTCACCGTGGTCCGAAGCAACTCCCTGCTCGGCGCGCCGGCCACCATGCTGGTCACCGTCGACGGTCAGCGCGTCTGGGGCCTTCGGCTGGGGCAGAGCTTCTCGCTGCGGCTCGATCCCGGTTTGCATAACCTCGGTTACGATCTCGGCTTCAATCATTGCCGCGAGCGCATCGAGGTCGAGTCAGGCCAGCGCTACTGGATTCGTTTGACACCGGTTTGCCGCATCGACGTGCGGCGCTACTGATCCTTCTCACCGCCGGTGATCCCCGACCGCCGGTGATCCACGCGGCGCTCGCCGGACCGCGCCTTGCCGGCGCACGCGCCGACGCGGCACGGTTACGCCCGGCATGCACCGGACCGGACGCCTCAGGTCAAGTCGCTTCGCCCGCGACGATCGGCTCGATCGTAATTTCCACGCGCCGGTTCAGCGTGCGGCCGTAATCGGTCTCGTTGCTTGCGATGGGCTGCGCCTCGCCGTATCCAAAGCTGCTCAGGCGCTGCGGCGCGATGCCGTCCGCCAGCAGATACGACTCAACCGCCTGCGCCCGCCGTTCGGAGAGCCCCTGATTGTACTCGGCGCTGCCGGTATCGTCGGTGTAGCCCGCGATCAGCAACTCGGTCTTGCCGTATTTGTTCACGACGCCGGCGATCTTGTCCATGGTGCTGTAGAAGCCGGGCTTGATGCTGGAGGAATCCACGTCGAACGTGGTCGCGCTGGTCATGCCCACCAGCAGCCGGTCCTCGGGCAGTTTCTCGACGCGAATGTCGCCGCGCGCGATCTCATCGGCGAGCACGCGCTCGAAGTCTTTGCGCTGCTGTTCCATGTAGTTGCCCACCAGTCCGCCGATGATGGCACCGCCGACGGCGCCGATCGCCGCCCCTTTGCCGGCATCGGCACTCCTCGAGCCGATCAGCGCACCGGCAGCGGCGCCGGCCGCGGCACCGATGCCGACGCCCTTTTCGGTCTCGGTCGCTTGGCGCGGCGCGCCGTATTCGTCGGTCGAGGCGCAGCCGACCAGCGACGCGGCGATGGCGACGCCGAGCAAGGGCTTGGGCAGTGAGTGAAATCGCATCGAATCATTCTCTTGCTTAGTTGACGAATGTCGAACGCAGGACGAGGGTCGCCCCCGCGCTGCCGTTCGACGGGCCGCGGCAATGCTATCACCGCCGCCGGGGGCACTTGTGAAACTCGATCGCTTCCTCAATCTTTCCACGTACAGACACTATGTGAGTCAAGCATGTTCAAAACCCGGACAACCATGTCCACCGCGCCCAATCGACACGACACGGCCGAGCGCGGGTGGAAACCGGTCGTATTGAATTTCGTGATCTTTCAAGCCTGCTGGCTCGCCTGCGTGATGTCGGGCGCCGGCGGCATGCCGATCCTCGGCATTGCCGCGGTTGCCGCCGCGGCGACCTATCATCTGCGCAACGCACGGCTGCCGTTGCGAGAAGGGATGCTACTGCTCGCGGCGGCAGTGATCGGCATGTTGTGGGACGGTCAGCTCGCGGGCTATGGCTGGCTGATTTATCCGTCGGGGATGTTCCATCAATGGCTCGCCCCGACCTGGATCATTGCGATGTGGGTCTCGTTCGCGACCACGCTGAACGTCTCCCTGCGCTGGCTGCACGGTCGATTCGCGCTGGCGGCGGCCTTCGGTGGCATGGGTGGCCCCTTGGCGTACTGGGCCGGCACCCGCCTCGGTGGCGTGACATTCAGCGACCCGGTCATCGCCCTGTCCGCCCTCGCCGTGGGCTGGGCGCTGATCACGCCGATGCTTGTGGCGTTGGCGATGCGCTTGGACGGTTTCGCCGCGACGTCCGCCATCGCTCGGGGAGACGGCAAAACCCTATCGGAGGTCGAACAGCATGTTTGACCTGACCAGCTACGCCGGCGGGCTCAGCGTCGCAATGGCGCTGGCCGTCGCCGGCTGGCTGATCAGCATCCCGAGACGCGATGTCAGTATCGTCGACTCGCTGTGGTCGCTCTACTTCCTGGCAATGCTGTTGACGTATCTGGCCATGGCGCCGGCTGTCGTCGAGCGCGCCTACCTCGTGCTGTTCCTGGTCACGCTGTGGGCGGTCAGGCTGACGGTCTTCATCACGCTGCGCAACTTCGGCGAGCCCGAAGACAGACGCTATCGGAAGATGCGCGCCGACAACGAGCCCGGGTTCCCGATGAAGAGCCTGTACCTCATCTTCGGGCTGCAAGCCGTGTTGGCGTGGATCATCTCCCTGCCCCTGCTTGGCGCCGTGCTGGGCGGCACACAAATCGGATGGCTCGACTTTGCGGCCGTGGCGCTGTGGCTGGTCGGCTTTGGCTTCGAGGCCGTCGGCGACCAACAACTGGCCAGCTTCAAGGCCGACCCGGCCAACAAGGGCAAAGTGCTCGACAGCGGGCTATGGCGTTACACGCGCCATCCGAACTATTTCGGCGAAGCCTGCATCTGGTGGGCCTATTACTTGTTCGCGGTGGCGGCCGGTGCCTGGTGGAGCATCCCGGGGCCGCTGCTGATGACCTTACTACTGCTGCGGGTCTCGGGCGTCGCACTGCTGGAGAAGGACATCGGCGAGCGGCGGCCAGCCTATCGCGGCTATACCGAGCGCACCAGCGCATTCGTGCCCTGGCCGCCGCGGGGGCAGGGCTAGCGCGAATATGTTCCCGATTACCCGTCGCGACCGCTATGCGGCCCCGACCCGAACCATAGCGAGATACATTTCATGAGCACGCCATTCCTCGCCGCCGCCGGCGCCATCGCGGGCCTGTTGCTGTCGCTGTCCGCGCAGGCAACGGGCAAGGACGAATTGCTGCGCTTTCAGGTCTACCTGAACGATAAACCGATCGGAGAGCATACCTACCGCATCGACCGTGACGGTGACACCAAGCATGTCTCCAGCCGTGCCGCCTTCGACGTGGATTTCCTGTTCATCAATGCCTACCGCTACCGCCACCGCAGCAACGAGACGTTCCGCGGCGATTGTCTCGAGCGCATCCTCGCCAGCACCGACGACAACGGCGAGCGTTACAGTATCAGCGGCAGCGCCACCGGCGACGGCTTCCGGCTCAGCCGCGACGAAGCCACCGAGCGCGCGGACGGCTGCATCGCCACCTTCGCCTACTGGGACCCGGAGCTGCTCCAGCGCGGCCGGCTATTGAACCCGCAAACCGGCGAGCTCGAGCCGGTCAAGGTCCGCCGACAAGGCCCGGAGCGGTTTTCGCTGGGCGATCGCGAAGTACAGGCGATCCGCTACGCGCTCGATACCGATGAGCTCAGCATCGATCTCTGGTACAACGACGACCTCGGTTGGGTCGGCCTCGCCAGCGATGTGGGCAAAGGCCGGCGACTCATCTATCGCCGCATCTAGTGCAACGTTCAATGACCAAGCGCTTGACCTCGACTTTGACCTTGGCAGTCCTCGCGACTGTCGCTTTGCTGACGACGGGCTGTGAAGAAACAGGTGGAGACCCGATGCAAACCGTTCCCTACGTGGACCTCGATCGATTCATGGGCGACTGGTACGTGGTCGCCAACATCCCGACGTTCGTCGAAAAAGGGGCGCACAATGCCGTCGAGTCCTACGCGCTGAACGATGACGGGTCCATCGCCACCACCTTCACCTTCAATAAAGACGCCTTCGACGGCGAGCTCAAAACTTATCACCCCAAGGGCTTCGTCCTGGACCACAAGACCAACGCCCGTTGGGGCATGCAATTCATCTGGCCGATCAAGGCCGACTACCGGGTGATCTACCTCGACGACGACTATCGCCTCACGGTCATCGGCCGCAGCAAGCGCGACTACGTCTGGGTCATGTCGCGCGAGCCCCAATTCAGCGACGACGAAATGCAGCGTATGCGCGACTTCATCGCAAGCGTCGGCTACGATCCGAAGAAGCTTCAGCGAGTGCCGCAGCAAGGGGGTTGAGAGCCCCGGGGACCGCAAGACGGCACAAGCCCAAACGAGTGTTTAGCGGTCCCCGGCCCTCATCGAGCGCCTTCATCTTCAGTGCGAGAGTGGGGGCCGCAAGGCGAGAGCACCAGACGCTCGCGTCCCCGGCTCGCCGACCGAGAAAACCCTCAGCCCTTTTCCACCCCTTTCACCTGAAAGCCCGCTTCTTCGACGACGCGTGCGAGTGCGGAGGCGTCAAGCCTTCCGCCGCGAATGCGCACTTCGCCGGAGGCGAGATCCGGGGTCGCTTCGTCCACCGCGGCAACGGACTCCAGCGAGCGCTTGACGCTCGCAACGCAGTGCTGGCAAGTCATGCCCTCCACCTGCAGCAGCATATCGCCGGACGGCGGCGGCGCTGCGGATGCCGCGCGCCGCGCCTGCACCCGCCGCCAGCCTAGCCAGCCCAACAGTGCGACCAGTACCAATGCCGAGAGCACGGACCACCACGGCGCGCCGTGCTCGTGGGCAACTGCGGCCCCGCCGGCGGTGCCGACCACGTTCTCGAACAACAACCCGAACGCCAGGCTCATGAAGACAACCGTGCCGAGGTAGAGGCTCAGTACCCGGCCGCCCATGACCCGGTACACGGCGCCGATGGTGGCGACGTTGGTGGCAGGCCCGGCCATCAGAAAGACCAACGCCGAGCCCGCCGGCATGCCCGCCGCGATCAGCGAGGCCGCGATCGGCACGGAGGCGGTGGTGCAGACATACAGCGGCAGGGAAATCGCCAGCACCACCAGCATCCCCACCAGCCCCTGACTCCAAACCCGGTCGGCGAAATAGTCGGGCGGCGTCAGCGTCGTCACCAGGGCCGCCGCCAGCACGCCGGCGATGAGCCAGAGATCGATCGCGGCCAGCAGGTCGAAGACCGCGTAGCGCACGGCGCCGAGCAACCCGCCGCGGCCCTCGCTCGGGGCATTGCCGCCGCAGCCCGCGGCCGGGACCGCCGCCTCGTCCGACGCGGGCTCGGATCCCCGCTCCGGGGCCGTGCGCGAATCGCCGAAGCGGTTCACCAGCGCGCCGCCCACGAGCCCGCTGACGAACGCGGCGGTCACTTTGAACGCCACGAAGGGCCAGCCAAGGAAGGCCGCATTGACCAGTATCGAGTCGACGCCGGTTTGCGGCGTGCTGATCATGAAGGCCGTCGTTGCGCCCGGCGATGCGCCCTGCTTGCGCAGACCGAGCGCGGTCGGAATCACGCCGCAGGAGCACAGTGGCAGCGGAACGCCGAACAGCGAGGCCCGCGCCACGCTTCGCATATCCGGGCGATTCAGTCCGCGCCGGATGAGGTCCGGCGGCAAGTAGACATACATCAGCCCGGCGATAAACAGCCCGAGCAACAACGAAGGTGAGAGCTCGAGCAGAATCCGCCAGAGCTCGTTGAGATACAGCTCGATCATAATGGCATCCTGAAGCGGGTCGAAGCCGCGGCGCAGTCCAGAGGACATGGGCCTCGACGGTATCGTTTTCGACCATCGCCATCGCGGCAGGATCCGCAGCAGGGGTGGCGCAGGAACAATCGGGAGACTACGTCAGAGATGCGGCCGCGATCAACTGCACGGCGACAAGGGTGGTCGCCGCCGTCGGCCGATGGAGCAGATGGCCGGGCGGCCCGGCGCGGTGATGGCGCCGGGCCGCAGCGGGACCGCGTACGCGGATGCGAAGGCAGCCGCGCCGGGGAGCCGCGACGCCGCGGTCAGTCGATATTTCCTTTCTCGTGCTGATCGACCAGAAAGCCGCCGAGCGCACCGACACCGGCGCCGATCAGCGCGCCCTTGCCCGCATTGGCGCTCAGCGAGCCGATCAAGGCGCCGCCGGCCGCCCCCATCGCCGCGCCGCTGCCCGAGCGCTGACCGGTCGTCGTTCCGCAGCCCGCGGCAGCGAGGCTCGCAACGATCATCATCGCAATCGCGTACTTCTTCATGGAATCACTCCGCATATTGAATCGAAGGACATCCGTACGGACGCCACGCCTGAACCGGGCTGTCCGCAGCGGGCCCTTTATCGGCAAGGATATTTGGCGGCGAGCGCCCGCACCAATCCGACCACGGGCATTTCCGCCATCGCCTCGGCATTGCCGGCATTGGCTTGCGCCCAAGCGACAAAAGCGATCCGCCCTTGCTCGACCGTGGCATTGTCCGGATAGCAGATCAACCGCTTCATTTTCTTCCGGTCGCTGACGGCATCGTGGTATTGCACCGTCGCCTCGATGAATGCCCGGCAGGCGATCAACGCGGTCAGGTAAGTCGGCGCATCGGCCGAGATCGAGCAGACCTGATAGAGATCCTCGGTCGTGTCGAAGTTGAAGTCTTCGTCCTCGACGGCGACGGCCGCGGCGCAGACCGTGAAACCGAGCGCGGCAATCAGCATCCTCGCGGAAAAGGCACGCGTGGCAGGCATCGGAAACTCCTCGTCGTTGTGTCATGCAAAGGCGGCGCTTGCCGCCCTGTCGTAGAAACCCGGACAATCGCCCGCTTCCCGCACTGATTCTAGCAACCCCGTCGCCTGCGCGAGCGATGTTCGCTCGCGGCGCATGCGCCGCCGCACGGCCACTGCAATCACCGCCGAACCGAGGACGCCCGCACGCCGCACTAAGCGTCGTCGCGCATCTGCGCGGCGCTCTGCCCTTGATCGAGCAGCCGGCGAAGCAAAGTCATGTCGTCGATAACCCGCTGCGCATAGCCGGACGCGACGGCGATCAAGGCATTGGCGTGCGTCTGCAACCGCGCGGCCATCGCTTTCTCGAAACGAGCCGATCGCCGGTCGCCCCGCGCATGGGCAAGCGCCAGCGCCTCGCCGCAGGCCGCCGCATACTCGGCGAGGCGCCGGCCGGGGTGTTTGCGCGCCAGCACCACGTCCTGCGGATCAAGCGCGGCCCGGGCATGATGGCGCGAGCGCACCAGCCAATGCCTTCCCTCCCACAGCGCCTCGTCCAGCACGAGGTCGGGGCAGCGCTGCATCAAGCGCTGGCAATCCACGGTGAGGTGGGCCGGATTGAGGCGATTCACGGGGCTGATGTCCGGAAACCGGAACAGGGCCGAGGCCGGACGCTGCAGCTTGACCTCGACGACGTGGCATAGCGGCAGGTCGGCGGGACCTGCGAAGTCCTCGGGACCGACGAGCAAGTAGAAGCGCTCCAGGTTCACCGAGGCGGCGCACCACGTCCAACACGTCATCGTCCACATAAGGCCGGAACGCATGGCGAACGGCTTCGGCACGCTCCGGGTCGAGCCGCGCGAAGCGATCCGGGCGCTCGCGGAAGTGCGGCCGCTGCGCCTGCGTGTCCACCTCTTTCGCCAACGTGCTCTTGGTCTCGAACTCGCGTCCGCCTGCCGCGCGCCGGCGTGCCTTGCGAAACGCGCGCCCGAGTACATGCCGCTTTTTGAAGCCGCGCAGGGGTTTCGAGCGCCGCTCGGGGTCGCCGACGCAGGCTTTGCAGGTCAGGGCGTAGGCGCACAGGAAGGCCTCGGCAGCCCGCTCGGCATCCGCCGGCGATGCCGCCTTCAATTCGGCCTTGTCGGGGATGTCGTCGCCGTCGTAGCGCCCTGCGAGGATGCCGCGGCCATACTCGGCGGCCAGCATGAGGCTCAACACGAACCGGGCCAAGTCCCAGACCGCCGGGCCCACGCAGGCATCATCGTAATCGTTCGGGCAGAAGACGACGCGATCGCCGAAGGAGCCTTGCTCGGTGATGAAGCCGAAATTGGCCATGTGGCAGTCGCCCATCAGCGTCGTCGGCGGCGGCAGCTCCAGCAGCGCGCGCGGCAGCGCCAGCGTGCCTTGGGCGATGTCGGTGTAGTAGAGCTGCGCAGACCCGCGCAGAAAGCGAAACGGATCCTCAGCCATTTTGCGGTGTTTTGTGCAGGATGGGTCGAGCGCCGGGTCGCGATGGTCGACCCGGCGAAGCTCGCTACGGATGAGCCGGGAGCGAAAATCATTTTCCTGTGCCATAGCGCTTGATCGTACCTCGGCGCCGGTCTTCGCGACAGTCGCCGGCGTCGGCGTGCAACGCCTGAAACACCGCTGCCTCCATCGGCCATGCGCGCTCGTCGTGATGAGAAATTCCCGCTGCGCTTCGACCCGATAATCGTTGTCCGTTAGACTCCCCGAGCGTGATTGAATACGAGTCCCTTCATTTGCACTGATGTTTCTTTTGCGATCTGCAGCCACCGTGGCGAGGCGCCGCGCCGCTCGGGCCCATCCGACACTCGGCCATATGCTGTCGGCGGCCCTGCTTTTGGCCGTCTCGACGGTGTCCGCCGATGTGACGGTCCCGGATCTGCGCGACATCGAGCGCGAGAACACCCGGCTGGAACGACTGATCGAGCAAGTCGAGGCCGGGCAGGTGCGCCGCGAGGCACGGCACCAAAGGCTCGCGGAACAGCTCGCGCACGAAGAGCTCAACCTGTCGAGCAGCGACATCTCCGCGGAGACGTTGCGCGAGGCGCGCTTGGAGCTCGACGCCGTCGAGTCGGCATTGGCGGTGGTCGAGGGGCGGATCGAGCAACGACTGCTGGCAACCGAGCGGATCCGCAAGCAGATCGACCGGCTCGAGCGCGTTATCGCAGACGCGGACGGCGATATCGACGACCTGCGCAACGAGGTCGCCCGGGACCTGCTCACGAGCCAGCTGGCACTGACCCAAAGCGTCATCGGCGCCTACAAACAGGCCATGCGGGTTGGCGAGAGCAATCGCGCGCTACTGCGCGCACGCTTGCGCCTGCTGCAGAGCCGTCTTGAGCTGGACACCCTGGAGACCGCCGGACTGTTCACGCCCGACCCACGCATATCGATGCTGGAGTCGGTGATCACCGACCACTTGCAGCGTGCGGTGCAACTGCGCACCCGGCTCGATGCGGACGCCGGCGCAGACGAGACGCTACAGGCCCGGCGGCCCGAGCTTGCGGCGCGTGCCGACGACGCGCTGGTGCGCAGCGTGCTGCGTCAGAACGATTTGGAACTGCTGCTGACCGAGAATGCCCTCGATGACTTCGTGGCCCTGCGACGAGACGATTTGATGCCGTTGCACGTCCTGGAAGGAGCCAAGGCGCAGATCGCCGAACTTGCCGACGGGCTGAGCCGGCTCCAGTCCTCGCTGGACGCCCAGCGCCGCGTGTTGCAGTCCAAGCGCACCGCGCTGGAAAAGCAGCCAACCGGGGCCGAGCTGGCGCTGACCTTCCTCGACGATCTGAACATCGCGGTGGGATTCCAGCAAGCCGACATCGACGCCTTGGGCGAACGTCTGCGCACCGAGCAGGACGTTTATGCGCGGGTCATCAGCGAGCGGCATGCCGCCTCGCTGCGCCAGCACCGCCGACTGCCGGATACGGCCGCTGCATGGCAGCGCCTGACGGACAACGCCGCACAGTTGCCGCGCCTGCTCGGGGCAGAGCTGGGCGCCGTCGGCAGCCAGCTCGGCACCGCCGCGCAAAACGCGGGCAACTTCCTGCAAGGGCTCGCCGTCGGCGGTGCGGTCTTGGTGCTGGTGCTTTTTGCCTGGGGCGCCTACGCGCTGCGACGCTGGTCCGCTCGGCAGCCGAACGACAGTAAGCTGGCGCTGTTCGGACGCGTGCTCGCCAAGACACTGCCCGCTGCCATCCCGGCGGCACTCTGGATGCTTGGCGGATTGCTGTTCGGCGTCTCCGGCGCGCAGGTAGGCACCGTCGAGATGCTGCTCCTGCTGCTACCTGCTTTGGTTTTCGCGCTGTCGCTGGCGCGCGAGCTGCTTTTCGCCGCGGAGACGGCGCCGACATCGCCGCCGGCGGCAGCTGCCGACGACGGCGGCGGCGATCCCGAAACGCCCGTGCGGGAAGCAACGTCGGCAAGCAAGTCTCCGGCGCCCCTGCCGTCGCCCGATGCGTTGTCGCGGACAGCGGATCGGGCAGACGCCCCGGGCGATGCAGATGCCCCCGCACAGGCGCAGACGCGACTGCCGCATTTCGTGACCGGCGGTCCCGAGCGGTTCTACCGCAGGCTGCGCCTTGGGCTGCTGCTGGCCACGGCCGTTGCCGCGCTGTATATCCTTGCACGGACGCTGCCGGTGGCGCCGATCCTCGCCGACCTCATCGACCGGCTCGCCATGCTCGGTGTGCTGGCGCTGGCCATTTCGGCGTTCGCGCTGCGAAGTCTGTTCCGGCGCTTCGCGCTTCACGACCGGCACCGCCGCTGGGCTGCCGTCATGGCGCCCATGTCCCGACTGCTCCCGGCCTTCCTGCTCGGTGTCGGTCTGCTCGGTCTGGCGGGCTTCATCAACCTCGCCTGGGCGCTGCTGACTTATCTCGCGTGGGCCGTGGTCGTGGGCCTTTTGCTGCTGTTCGTCATCGGTCTGCTATCGGATGTCCGCGACCACTTCGTGCAGCAGCTGACGACGCCGGAGCCGCCGCAGGACGCCGCGGCCGTGCCGCTGCAAAGCGCGGCGCACGCGGACGACGAGACGCTGCCGGATGAGCAGGCCGATGCCGCGGATGCCGAGCCGCCGCCGCGCCCGGCGAACGGCATGGCCGACTTCTGGCGGACCCATTTCGTCGAGCCGGGCTATCGGCTCGGCGTGCTGTTGTCGTTGTTCGCGGCCGGCTGGCTACTGCTCTATCTCTGGGACTGGCACCGCGACACGCCGGTCGTGCGCTGGTTCCTCGGGGTGGTCAATACCGGTCTGTTCGAGCTAGGCGAGTCCAGTTTCGCAATCGCCGACATCCTGCTCGCCGTCGTACTCGTGGGCAGCGTGTTCTATATCGGCGGCTGGAGCCAACAGGTGAGTTACAACCTCGCTTACCGCGGGGTGCGCGACGCCGGTTTGCGCCAGGCGCTGGCGACCTTCACCCAATACGTCGTCATTGTCGCCGGCGTGCTGCTGGCACTGAAGATTATCGGCTTCGATTTGACGACCTTGACGGTGTTCGCGGCGAGTCTCGGCGTCGGCATCGGCTTCGGGCTGCAGAACATCATCAACAACTTCGTCTCGGGGATCCTGCTGCTGGCGGAGCGACCGCTGCGCGTCGGTGATTTCGTCAGCATCGGCAACAATTTGGGCAACGTCACGCGCATCGGCATCCGCTCGTTGACGATGCGCACGCTGGACAAGCAGGAAGTGATCATCCCGAACGGCTCGGTGATCAGCGGAGAGTTCACCAACTGGACCCGAAGCGATGACCTATTGCGCAACGTGCACTACATCGGCGTGCATTACGACGACGACATCGAGCTTGCCATCCGGATTATCGAGGGTGTCCTGCGCGCCCACCCGCATGTGCTCGCGGACCCGGCGCCGGGCGTCTTCCTGTGGGAGTATGCGGACTCGTCGGTGAATCTGCGGGTGCAGTACTGCTTCCGCATGAACGAAGGCCCGGGCGGGCTCGTCATTCGCTCCGAGGTGCTGCTCGCCATCGGTAAACGCTTCCGCGAGCGCGCGATCCGCATTCCTTACCCGCAGCGCGACATCACCATGCATGTGGAGCGGGATGATCCGCCGATGTTTGCGGAGAAGCCGGCCTAGGGAGGCGCGGAACTAGTCAGCGCTTCACGCGCGGGGCAGGATGCCCCGGCCCGGAGACGCGGCACGGACCTGTTGCGCATGGTGCAAGGGATTGAATGAACATCTGTGCAGCGCCGATCGCCAGACCGGCCGCCGACGCGAGGCCGCGACCAACGGCCACGCTCAGTAACGGCGGATCAAGGCCGCATGCTCGCCCAGCCACTTGCGCCGGATGCGCTCGAAGACACCATTGATGTGGATATCGGCAACCGCACGATCGAACAGCCTGCGCAAGCCCTCGTTCTCCTTGCCCACCGCGACCGCGTTTCCATAACCGAGCCAGCGCGGATCATCGACGGGCGGCCCGACGAGCTCGAACTCTGCACCGTAGTCTGTACCGAGAAAAGTGATCTGAAGCGTGACTTCGTCGGCTAGAACGGCGTCGATGCGCCCGACGAGCAGGTCGAGCAGCGCGCCCGGCTGGGTGCTGTAGCGAACGATCTGCGAATTCGCGGCATAATTGTCCTCGAGATAGCGATCGAACGTTGTATCGCGCCACACGCCGATACGCTTTCCGGCCAGCGCCTCGGGATCGATCGCATCGAAGCTGTCCCGGCGCACCACGAAACGCGCCGCCGAACTGTAGTAGGGGCGCGTGAAGGCCACCAGCGCGCGGCGGGCGTCGGTCACCGCCACCGAAGCCACGACAACGTCGAGCCTGCGCTCGACAAGCCCGGGCAGCAACGCCGACCAATCGGTCTGCACCAGTTCGCACTCGAACTTGACGGCCTCGCACAAGGCCCGCGCGATGTCGATATCGAAGCCGACCAACTGGCCTTGCGCATCGACGAAGCTCATTGGCGGGTCCTGCCCGAACACGCCGACCCGCAGATCCGCCGCGGCCGGACTCCCGGCCAGCACCAGCACAAGCAGACCAGATGCCGTTTTACGGCGCAGGCGTGAAACGATGCGCATCATGCTTTCAATAACCGTCTGCCGCTAAAGAGAGATGCAAGATCATGGCGCCTCAACGGGCACGGCGGTCATGGCCGAGGCGCTGCAAATCGTCGGCCAAGGCAGAGAGCGCCGTCTCCGCGTCCGCACTGCCGGCGAGGATGTCTTGGACGGTGACTTGGAACAACTCGCTGAGCGTTTCGTAGCGCGCGCCGGCAACGGTCGACGGCCGGGCCACCAGCGCTAGGTCCTCGCGATCAATCAGCGCCAAGTAAGGGTGCAGTTCGCGCAGGGCCGGCTCGGCAGCCAGCGCCGGGCGCGAGGGGATATAGCCGCCTCGCAGGGCACGCTCGCGCTGGATCTCGCTGCCGGTCAGATAGCGCACCAAATCCGCCGCCAGTTCCGGGTGCTCGGAGTGCTTCGAGACGGCGAGCTGCCAGCCGCCCAGCGTCGCGGGGTGGACGCCCCGGACGCCGCCCTTCGGCAGCAGCGCCACGCCGACCTTGCCGCGCACGGATGAGTCGTCGGCGCTCAGCTCGGCCCACGCATAGGGCCAGTTACGCATGAAGGCCGCATTGCCGGCGGCAAACTGCTGCAGCGATTCGCGCTCGGTCTGGGTCAGTACCGCGCTCGGAGAAATAATGTCGATCCAGTCGCCGGCCCGCTGCAGAGCGAACCGGGCATGCGGATTATCGACGCTGACCCGCCCATCGGGCTCGACGACACTGCCGCCGCCCCAGCTGGCAAGCCATTCCATGGCATTGCAGGTCAGCCCCTCGTAGCGCCAGCCCTGCCAGACGAAGCCCCAGAAACGGCTATCGCCGTTGGCGCGCTTGCCGTCTTGGATAATGACGGCCGCGTCGGCAAGCTGACGCCACGTACGCGGCACGTCGAGGCCCGCGGCCTCGAGTAGATCGCGGCGGTAGAACAGCAGGCCCAGATCCATGAACCAGGGCAGCGCGACCAGGCGCCCGTGAATGCTGTTGTTGGCGATCAGCGAGGGGAAAAAAGCCTGCTCCTCCTGCTGCTCCAGATAGGGGCGCAGATCGATCAGGTGCGCCGCCAGCATGCCGGGCCAGACGATATCGATCTCCAAAACATCGAGCCGCCGGGCTTCCACCGCGAGCAATTCCCGATAGACCGCCAGGCGCTCCTCGGCCAGGGCGGGGGCGGCCAGGACACGAACCTCGTGCCCCCGTGCCTCGGCCCAGCGCTCCGACGCCTCGCGGCAGAGGGCGTGCTCCGCCGGAAACCGCCCGCACGAGATAGTGAGTCGCTCGGCGAGTGCGGCGCCGGCGGTACCCGACAACAAAACCGCAAGAAACAGCGAAGACAGGAGTTTTGTGTTCATAAAGATCGCGGCGTTGGCTGCGTGCCGCACAGGCTGCCCGGCAAGGGGGTTGCGGGCGCGGCGGCTGCCATGGGTCGGACCACGACACCGGCGGAGCGCACGCTATCGGCGCAGGAAGGTTACGTAGATCGGCCGCGTAAGTCGAGCCGGGAACCCGCCGGCGCGAGCACGCCCGGCGAGGCACGACGCCTCCGCGAGGCCTAGCGCGTGCCGCCGATAAAGCCGGAGCGGCAACGGCGGACCGCCGACGCCGGACCGCGAACCCGACCCGCGTCCTCACCTTCGGCTCAGGCGAGCTCAACTCGGGCGGGCGCGCACGGCAGACCACGGAGGCCGCTTGCGTTGCGCCGGCACGGGTCCATTTGCAAAAAATGACGACGGCAAATGCGTTTCAGCTGTTCGGTTCGCCCCATCTCGCGGCGCTGGCCTCGATCGCCGCCGTTGCGCTGCTGTTGCCCATGGCGGTACGCAGCCGGGCACCGCATGCGGCTTCGGCGGTGGGTGCGGCTTTGGCCGTCGCGCTGCTGGCGCAGGAAGCCGCGCACGTTGCCTTTGTATTGGCTACCCAAGGGCCGAGCGTGCAGTTGCTGCCGCTGCACCTGTGCACCCTCGCCGTCTATCTGAGCGCCTGGATGCTGGTGACGCGCTCGCCGCGCGTCTACGAGATCGTCTACTTCTGGGGGCTCGGCGGCACCACCCAGGCACTGGCGACACCGGACCTGGCGCGCGGATTCCCGGCGCCGGAGTTCCTGCTGTTCTTTGCGGGCCACGGTCTGGTCATCGTCGGCATAGTCTACGGCGCACTTGTTTACCGGCTGCGCCCCTCTCCCGCATCCATTCTGCGTGTCGCACTGATCACCCTGGCGCTTGCGACCGGGATTTTGGCGGTGAACGTGGTCTTGGGCACCAATTTCCTTTACCTGATGCAGAAGCCGGCGGAAGCCTCGCTGATGGACTGGCTGGGACCCTGGCCCTGGTATTGGCTGCCGCTGATCGGTTTGGCGCTGTTGTCGTTCCTGATCCTCTACGCCCCGTACTTCATTGCGGACACCGTTCGGTCACGCCGGCATCGACACCCTCGCGGCGGCGATTGACCTGTTCGCGATCCGCGCGCCCGGCGCCGAGCCCCGGGCATTGAGCAGGACCCGGGCCATCTCTGCCCGCGCCGCGTCCGATCGCGCCGCCCGGAAAGGGCGAAAGCAACCATCGCGCGGTGCATCTCCACCGCCATTGTCGCCGCGAGCCGCCTTGCGCCCGGACGGGGCCGCTCCTCGCCATACCCGCCGATTGGCCCGGAGCTTGCCGGCTACCGGATACCGAACATCGAAACGGGGGCGATTCATGCAGCGACGGGAATTTCTCGGACAGGTGCAGCGGCGCCGTGACCCATCGTCCCCGTCGCCCGCCTACACAACCGAAACGTCCGATGACCGGAGGCACGGGATGCAGACACCGCTAGAGCTCAACTATCACGATTTGCCGCGCTCGCCATGGAGCGAAGAGCTCATCCGCGACCGCGTTGCCCGCTTGGAGCGCTACCGCGACGACATTGTCTCCTGCACGGTCATCGTCTCCAGGCCGCACAAACATCAGCACAAGGGCAGCCCCTATCGCGTCGGCATCGAAGTGCGCTTACCCCGAAACCGCCGCCTGATGGTCAGCGAAGAGCCCGCCGTGGTGGAACAGGAATCGAACCTGCGTACGGTGATCACCGACGCCTTCTCGGCCATGGAGCGACGCCTCGAGTCCGCCGGCGAGGAACGCCGGCGCGACGCGCTGACGCCGTCGACGGAGGAGCCGCGCGGGCTGGTGGTCCGACTCTTTCCCGATGAAGGCTACGGTTTTCTGCGCAGTCTCGACGGCGAGGAGCACTATTTTCACCGCAACAGCGTGCTGCACGATGACTTCGAGCGGCTCGCGGTCGGCACCGAAGTGCGCTTCGCGCCCGAGGCCGGCGAGGCCGGACCCCAGGCCAGCAGCGTTCAGATCGTCAACAAGCCGGGGGTGCGCGAGAGCGACGAAACCCGCGACCGCGAGGATGTGCCGGAGGGTTGGCGCAACAGCGGACAGTAACCCTCGCTGCCGAGCGCCGTGCTAGCCGTCAAGAGCGGCCGAAACAGTCGGCCAGCCCGTCCGACAAAGTCGGGAAGCGCAGCGTCACGCCGAGCTCGTCGAGCAGCTTGCGATTGCTGAGACGGCGGGATTCCCGCAGGTAGGACAGCATCCCGGCGGAGACCTTGCCGGGGGCCGCGGCGAGTGCGATCTGCGGCGGGCGCGGCAGGCCGGCGGCATCGGCAACGCGGCAGAAATAGTCGCTCATGCTGCTGGGATTGCCGTCGCACACATTGTAGACGGCGCCGTCGGGCGCCCGCTCCATGGCCGACAGGCACACCGCGGCCAAATCCTGCGCGTGGATTCGGTTCGACCACGGCGCCTCGTCGACGGCGACGATCGGCTGAGCGCTGCGAATGCGCTCGAGCGGCAGCCGGTCGCAGGCATAAATGCCGGCGACGCGCAAAATCACCAACTCGGCGCCCGAGGCGCGTTGCCATTCCCGCAGGCGCTGCTCCGCATCCCAGCGCCGCATCGCCCGCTCGGCGGTGGGCCGTGCCGGCCAAGTTTCGTCCACCCAGGCGCCTTCGCAATCACCGTAGATGCCGGTGGTGCCGATGTACACCAGCCGCCGCGGATGTCCGTATTGCTCGAACGCGGAGATCAGCCGCGCGGTCAGCGTGTCTTCGAGGCCCGAGGAGGGCGGCGGCGCGAAATGAAACAGATCCCGGCCGGCGCAGTCGAGCGCGTCGAGCGCGTCCCGCTCCAGGTCGAGGACCAGCGGTTGCGCGCCGCGCGCGCGCGCCGCTTCGGCGCTGGCGGCGCTGCGGACAACGCCGACCGCGGGCTTGCCGCGCGAGGCGCTCTCGCTCGCCACCAGTCTGCCCAGGTAGCCGCAGCCGATGATGATCATGAAACTATCCCCCGTTGCTGGTAGCGCATGCCGCGGCCGCCCGGCGCCTTGGCGGCGCCGCGCTTCGATCTCTCGGCCCGGTTGTAGTCGGCGCCCGTGTCGTCACATGGTAAGGTCATGCCGCGATCGCGCAAGCGACCGGCGAGCACGCAACCCATACCCGCAGAGCAGACCACCTGGATAGTCATGAGTTTCAAGATCCGAACGGAGCCGGCCGGAAAGTCTTTCACCGTCGAGGCCGGAGAGACCGTGCTCGGCGCGGCCCTGCGCCAGGGCATCGGCCTCCCCTACGGCTGCCGTGACGGCAAGTGCGGCAGCTGCACCGCCGAGCTGCTGGCGGGCACCGTGGCCTATCCCGACGGAAAGACGCAGGCCCTGGAGGGCCAGCCGGAAACCGCCTGCCTCACCTGTCAGGCGGTGCCCGAAACGGACCTGGTGCTGGGCGTCGCCGAGGTCGAGCGTGCGGCGGAAATCGAAGTGCGCACCCTGCCCTGCCGGGTCGCCGAGAAAACCGTTCTCAACCATGACGTGATTCGCCTGCGCCTGAAATTGCCCGAGGGCCAGCGGCTGCAGTTCTTCGCCGGCCAATATATGGAGTTCCTGCTGCGCGACGGGCGGCGGCGGGCGTTCTCCATCGCCAACGCCCCGCACGACGATGCGCTGATGGAACTGCACCTGCGCCGCGTCCCGGGCGGAGAGTTCACCGATTACGTGTTCGACGAGATGCCCGAGCGCAGCATTCTGCGGGTGCACGGTCCCCTGGGGACGTTCGTGCTGCGCGAGGCATCCGAACGGCCGATGATCTTCATCGGCGGCGGAACCGGCTTTGCGCCCATCAAGGGCCTGTTGGAGCACGCCTTCCACGTCGGCATCGAGCGGCCGATGACCCTGTACTGGGGCGTGCGCTCGCGCCGCGACCTGTATCTGCCGGAGCTGCCGGAGCGCTGGGCGCGCGAGCATCCCGGTTTTCGCTATGTGCCGGTGCTCTCGGAGCCCGATGCGGACTGGTCGGGGCGCACCGGCTATGTCCACGAAGCCGTGCTCGAAGACCACCCGGACGTTGCCGACTACGACGTCTACGTCAGCGGCCCGCCGGTCATGGTGGAGGCCGCCCGCAGCGCCTTCGAGGCACGCGGCCTCGGCATGGATCACATCTTCTCGGATGCCTTCGAATACGCGGCGGACAGCCCTCGCAAAGGCACTTGAGAGACGGCGACCGATAGGGACCGAGCAGCCGGCCGCGAACGCCCGGATAGGGAAACAGCCGCGGCCGGCTGCTCGCCCGCGCGGTGCTTCAGCGCTGGCGCCGATCCGCCGGCGCAACCGGCCCAGACGTGCTCTGCCCAGACCCGCTCTGCTCGAACCCGCTCTGGCCGAAGCCGCCCGGCGGGCCGGCAGGGCGCAGCGCGGCACGCACCGCATCCAGTCCGCCGGCCAACTCGGCGAAGCCGCGGTCCCGCGGGCCGTAGAGCACGACAAGCAGCCGCTGCGCCGCCGCCGCGGCGGTGTCGAGCAGGAACGGATCGCGCAACATCACCGCGGTCTCCGCCACCTGAAGCTGGCCGCGCAGCAGCCGATTGGGAATGACGCGCGACTCCCCGGGGCGCGAGCCCGACTGCGCGAGCGCGCGCGGCGGGCGCACGCTCGGCAGCCGCCCGGATTCGCGCACCAGCATCTCGACCCGCGCCCCCAATCGCGGCCAGTCGTAGGCAATGTCGGCTTCGACGCCGGCGCCGCGCGCCCCGGGCGGCGCCCCGTAGACGCCTTGCCGCGATGCAGCGGCAGGCGGCCGCGCGGCGGAGGCCGCTTTGCCGGCGCCGGGTGCCGTCGTCTGCGACTGTCGACGCTCGGACTCGGCACGGCGCGCCTGTAGCGCGGCTTGGGCCTCGCGCACCTGCCGAGTCAGCAATTGCTGACGCTCGCGGGCGTCGTCGACGGATTCGCGCATCTGCGCGAGCCTGCTCTCGAGACCGCTCCAGTAGAGATGCGCGATGGCGACCCCGGCCAGCGCGAGCAGCGAGAGCAAGATGCCGATCAGGAGCGCGGAGCGCGGCAGGCCGCCGCGCGCCCGCGGCGCCCGCGCCGTCATCAGCGTGCCTCGGCGGCGGCCATGGACAGGCGGCAGACCGCATCGCAGAGTCCGGCGTCGCTGGCCTCGGCGGCCACGGCGACGACACGAAAGCCATTCTCCATCGCCGATGCCGCGTTGCGCTCGCTGAGCACGGCCAGCGGCAGTCCGCGCAGCCAGGGATGGGCGCTCGACGGAATCAACGCCAGCAGATTGGCCAGCACCTCGTCGCTGGAGGCGGTGACATACCCGAGCGACTGCTGCCACTGCGGAATCAGCACGCCGGCATCGATCTGCGGCAGCGCACGCCGATAGACCTCGGCGAAGGCGACCTCGGCGCCGCGCTCGGTCAAGGTGTCGCCGAGCATCGCCCGGCCGCCTTCACCGCGCACGATCAAAACCCTGCGGCCAGCGACGTCGGTCAGCGCCGGCAACGCCAGCAACGACTCGCTGTCGAAGCCCGACGGCGGGACCAACTGCGGCGCGATGCCGGATTGCTCCATGCAGGCGGCCGTTGCGCGCCCGACCGCGCCGAGCCGCGCAAGGCGCAGCGCCGACGCGTCGCCGGCCAGCGCCAGCGCCTGGTCGACCGCGTTGCGGCTGACGAAAAGGACGATATCCCAGGACTCGGAAAGCAGCGCCCGCGCCCGCTCGCTGTCGCCGGCGGGTTGAATCTCGACCGTCGGAAACGAGATCGGCCGCCCGCCCGCGGCCTCGATCAGCCGGCAGAGCCCGTCGGCCTGGGCCGCCGGACGGGTCACGAGTACGCCGCGACCCTCGAGCCTGCAGTAACTGCTCATTCCGCTTGCAGCGCCGCCAGGATCTCTTGGGCCCCTTGCGCGAGCAAATCCTCGGCGACCGCGGTACCCATGGCCATGGCCTCGCTGCCGGCACCGCGGCGCTCGGCGCGCAGCACGCGCCGACCGTCGGGCGTACCGACCAAACCGCGCAGGTACAGTCCACCGTCGGCCTCGTGCACGGCGTGACCGGCAATGGGCACCTGGCAGCCGCCGTTCAAGCGCGCGTTCATCGCCCGCTCGGCCATGACGCGCTCGGCGGTGGCGGCGTGATGCAGCGGCTCGATCAAGGCATGCACGCGCTCGTCGTCGCTCCGGCATTCGATGCCGATCGCACCTTGGCCGATGGCGGGCAGGCTGTCGGTCACGTCGATGCGGGTGCGGATCCGCTCTGCGAAGCCGAGACGCTTCAGCCCGGCCGCGGCCAGGATGATGGCGTCGTACTCGCCGTCGTCGAGCTTGCGCAGTCGGGTGTTGACGTTGCCCCGCAGCGGCTCGATGCGCAGGTCCGGCCGGCGCGCCGTCAGCTGGCACTCGCGCCGCAGGCTGGAGGTGCCGACGCAGGCGCCCTGCGGCAACGCCTCGAGGTTCTCGAAGCGGTTGGAGACGAAGGCATCCAGCGGGTCTTCGCGATCCATGATGACGGCGAGGTGCAGGCCCTCGGGGAAGTCCACCGGCACGTCCTTCATGGAGTGCACGGCGATGTCGGCATCTCCGGCAAGCATGCCCTGCTCCAGTTCTTTGACGAACAGGCCCTTGCCGCCGACTTTCGCCAGCGGTGCGTCCAGCAGCTTGTCGCCGCGCGTGGTCATGCCGACGATCTCCACGGACAGGCCCGGGTGCAGCGTCTGCAGCGCAGCCGCGACGTGCTCGGCCTGCCACATGGCGAGCGGTGACTTGCGGGTAGCGATACGAATGGTTTCGGTCATTCAGGATTTTCCAGGATGGGATGGGATGACAAAGCCCGCGGCGTCGGCGCCGCCGGGCGCTGGCGCGTCGCCGCGCGGTTCAGTTGCGGCGTAGGAAGCGGCGGACATCCGGCAGGTGGCGGCGGCTGACGGGCAGACGCTCATCGCAGCCGTCGAGCACGGCGACACTGGCACCCTCGATGCCTTTTTCCAGGCCAATCAGGCGTCCGCTGGCCACCAGGGCATTGCGGTGGATGCGCATGAAACGGTCGGGGAACTCCTCTTCCAATGCCTTCAGAGATTCGTCGATCAGCATCCGCCCGCCGGGGTGGCGAACGGTAACGTACTTCTGCTCCGCGAGCAGATAGAACACTTCCTCGACGGCGACGGTCTGCACGCCGCCTCGGTAGTGGGCGCTGAGGTGGCGGCGATGCCGGTTTCCGTTGTCCTCCGCGGCCACGCGCTGCGGCCGGGTGGTGACCGGCAAGCGGCGCAGAGCGGCTTCCAGGCGCTCGCGGCGCACGGGTTTGACCAGATAGTCGGCGACGCTGCGCTCGAACGCATCGACCGCATATTCCGGGTACGCCGTCACCAGCACCACGGCCGGCGGCGGGTCCAGCTTGGCCAGCGCACCCGCCAGCTCCAGACCGTCCGGCCCCGGCATGCGTACATCCAGCAGCACCAGATCCGCCTCGGACTCCATACACTTGGAGACGACGTGCTCGCCGCCGGCGGATTCGCCGACCACCTCGTGGCCATCATTCAGCTCCTCGATCATACGCCGCAGCCGCCGGCGTGCGGGCGCCTCGTCGTCGACCAGCAGGATTCTCATGACAGCCTCCAAGGATAAGGAAACGCCAGGGTCACCAGATAGTCGCCATCGACACGGGATTGGGTGACGCTGGCCGCGCCGTTGAACATCGCATCCATGCGCTGCGAGACGTTCTGCAGCGCGATGTGGTTTCCCCGGCGGGCTCCGCCGGATGTGTCGCTCGGCGCCGGCAGGCTGTTGCGAATGCCTACTTCGACATAGCCATTGCGCCGACACCCGGCGATATGAATGTCGCCGCCCTGCGCCGAGGGCTGGATACCATGATAGACGGCGTTCTCCATCAGCGGCTGCAGGATCAGCGGCGGCACCACGGCGTCGCCGGGGACTTCCGACATCTCCCAGCGCACCCGCATGCGATCGCCGAGCCGATGTGACTCGATATTCAAGTAGCGTCGGGCCAGTTCGAGCTCCTGCGCCAGCGTGGTCTCGGTGCTGTCGGTTGCGAGCGACGCACGGAAGAGATCGGCCAGATCCTCGACCACTTCCTCGGCCATGCGCGGGTCGGTCTGTGTCAGGCTCGCGATCGTATTCATGCTGTTGAAAAGAAAGTGCGGGCGAATTCGGGCCTGCAATGTCTGGTAGCGCGCATTGGCCACCGCCTCGACCTGTGCGCGCCATTGATGATGCAGGTAAAGGTACCGCAACATCAGCGCCGCGACGATGGCGGAGATCAGCCCGACCCGGATCGAGAGGCTCGCGGCGCCATCGGGCAACAGGTCGGCATGGGAGCCATTCAGCAGCCAGACGCCGGCGGCAGTGACCAGCAGCGAGGTGCCCACCACCAGCAGCCAGGCCGACAGCACCAGCACCCGACCCTTGCGCCGGGCCAGCCAGTGCCGGAGCAGGCAGAGCACGGCTGCGCTGCCCGACGCGATGGCCACGATCAGCAGCGACAGCAGCCCGAAGCGCGGCCACGACAACGATAGCGGATACGGGGAGGCCAGCACCACGATGACGGCGAGCAGCTCACCGAAGAGGATTGCGCCGAACACGACCGACGGCCGGCAAAATCCGGGCAGCAGCGCACTGAAGCCGGTATCGGCCTCCCTCGGCGGCGAAACAGCGATTGCAGGCGACATGATGCTCCAAGCGGCTTGCGTGTAAACTCCGGGCAAAACCCCCGCGACCGCGGCGTCAGCCGCCGGAAACACCGCGCCGCCGCGGCAGCCCGCTCGCGGCCTTTGCGCGTCGGCGCCCCCGCGCTCGACCGCAGTCGAGGCGCGGCGTTCCCCGGCTCGGCATGCGACCCGGAGCCCGAAGCGGTTTACTTGAATCTAGCAGCTCGCACAAGACCATGAATGCACCCAAGAACGCGGACAAGCCTTGGTCCGGACGCTTCGACGAGCCCACCGACGCCTTCGTCGAGGCCTTCACCGCCTCCGTCGGCTTCGATCGGCGGCTGTACAAACACGATATCCAAGGCTCGATTGCCCACGCGCGCATGCTGGCCCGACAAGGGATTCTGAGCGACGGCGAATGCGATGCCATCATCGACGGCCTGGGGCGGATCCGCGAGCGCATCGAAACCGGCGGCTTCGCGTGGTCGGTGTCCCTGGAAGACGTGCATATGAACATCGAGCACGCGCTGACCGCCGAGATCGGCGATGCCGGCAAGCGGCTGCACACCGGGCGCTCGCGCAACGACCAGGTCGCAACCGACATCCGGCTCTGGCTGCGAGAGGAGATCGGGACCGTCGAGACCGAGATCACACGCCTGCAAACCGCCCTGCTCGACCTGGCCGAGCGAGAAGCGGCAACCATCATGCCGGGCTTTACGCACCTGCAGGTGGCCCAGCCCATCACCTTCGGCCACCACATGATGGCTTGGTACGCGATGCTCGATCGCGACGCCGGGCGCTTCGCCGACTGCCGCCGGCGCGCCGACGTGATGCCGCTGGGGGCCGCGGCACTGGCAGGCACCACCTATCCCATCGATCGAGCCTACACCTGCGAGTTGCTCGGGTTTGGACGCCCGGCCGAGAACTCCCTCGACGCGGTCTCCGATCGCGACTTCGCGGTCGAGTTCGCGGCCGCCGCGTCGATCCTGATGATGCACCTGTCGCGCTTCTCGGAAGAGTTGATCCTCTGGTCGTCGGCGCAGTTCGGCTTCATCGAGCTGTCCGACGCGTTCTGCACCGGCTCCTCCATCATGCCGCAGAAGAAGAACCCCGACGTCCCGGAGCTGGTGCGCGGCAAGGCCGGGCGCATCTTCGGCCACCTGATGGCGCTGCTGACGCTGATGAAGGGCCAGCCGCTGGCGTACAACAAGGACAACCAGGAAGACAAGGAGCCGCTATTCGATACGGCGGACAACATCCGCGGGTCGCTGAAGGTGTTCGCCGACATGATGGGCCACGTCGGCTGCAATCGCGAGCGCATGCGCGAGAGCGCCAAGCAGGGCTTCTCCACCGCGACCGATCTGGCGGACTACCTGGTCGGCAAAGGCATCCCGTTCCGCGATGCCCACGAGGTGGTCGGTAAGGCCGTGGCGTTCGGTGTGCGCGAGGGCCGCGACCTGGCCGAGCTCGACATCGAGGAACTGCGCCGGTTCTCCCCCGCCATCGGCACCGACGTTTTCGACGTGCTGACGCTCGAGGGCTCCGTTGCCGCCCGCAATCACATCGGCGGCACCGCCCCGGAGCAGGTCCGCGCCGCCATCGCGCGCGCGCGCCTAGACCTGCAGTGCCGGCGTGGCCAGGACTGACGTGATGCCCGCATGACGCAAGACAGCCTCGATCAGCTCAACGAGCGCCTGCTGCGATTCGCCCGCGAGCGCGATTGGGAGCAATTCCAGTCGCCGAAGAACCTGGCCATGGCCCTTGCAGGAGAAGCCGGCGAACTGCTGGAGCACTTCCAGTGGCTCACCGAGGCCCAGAGCCAGACTCTGAGCCCGGAGAAGAAACGGGCCGTGGCCCATGAGCTGGCCGACATCCTGAACTATCTGGTGCGCCTGGCCGAGCGGCTCGATATCGATCTGCTGGCCGCCGCCGACGAGAAGATGGCGATCAACGAGCAGCGTTACCCGGCCGAGAAGGTCCGCGGCGACCCGCGGCGGGCCGCGGACTACGACGACTGACGGCCCGGCATCCGGCATCCGGCATCCGGCAATCAGAAGAAGAGGTTCACGCCGGTCACGATCACATTGCGGTCATTCCAGGCGTCGCCGACGCGGAAATGATTCCACCGGTAGCCGAGCTTCAACTTGACGCCGTCCGCGGGCCGCCAGGCAAGCCCGGCACCGAGCCAATTGGCCTCGAACTGCCCGTCGCGGGTGCTGTAGAAGGCTTCCTCTTCCAGATAGGGCTTCAACTTCAGGCTCGTCAGTGTCCAAGGCGCTTCGACGGTGATTTCGTTGCGCAACCGCACATCGTCGGCCCGGTAGTCGAAGGTCCTGAATTCTACCCGGCTGCGGTTGGTGATCCGAAAGCCGCGCAGTCGATCGGCGAAATAGGTCTCCGCGTACCAGCGATGTTCGTCGAGCCAATCATCCCGCGGGCGAATCCAGGCGCGCCGATAGCCGGCCCGCAGGCTCCAGCGGGGGCTCAGGCGATAGCCGAGGCCCGCGCCGGTGTAGCCGAAGAAGTAGTCCGAGAAATCGTCACGGGAGGCAAGGTTCGAGCGCGAGATGATGAACCAAT
The DNA here is from genome assembly GCA_021736785.1 of Thiohalocapsa sp. Lineage (GTDB taxonomy): Bacteria > Pseudomonadota > Gammaproteobacteria > Chromatiales > Chromatiaceae > Thiohalocapsa. The sequence goes on from JAIPFF010000003.1 coordinate 75,792, forward strand.
CACCGCTGATCTTGGCGGTGAGCAGCAGATTGTGGCTCTGCCCCCAATCCGTTTGAGCCCGTGCCGCCTGCGAGCTAAACAGCAACAGCGACGCCAACAGCAAAAAACGCATACTCGTCCCCGCGGTCACATCGATCGCCGCAAACGCCGTGGCCGCCGCGAGCCGGCCCCCTGCCCCGGCATGTGGGGTCGCCCCGACGCATCCTCAAAATGGCCGGAGCCTTTTCGCATCATCCGAAAAGACCGGATCGCCCGCTCGGATCGCACTCCCGATCAAACCAGGTCGCGCTCGATGCGCTCGGTCCAGGTGTCGGCGAACACGCGGCGCTCGGATTCGTAGGCGTCGATCTCGGCGTGCAGCAGGAAGTGTGTCGCGGTGGACGTGAGGACTGTCTTGGTCACGGTGCGCACATCCCAATCGCCACGCCGCAGACCGCGCTCCCATCGGGTTTCGCCGCGTACGGAGCCGAAATCGATGCCGCGGTAGCGATACCATTCCAGCGCCTTTCGTTGCAGTTCCAGCTTAAGATCCGGCAGATACACCGTGCCGTCGTCGTTGATGACCTCCAGCGTCGACTCGTCGGCGGCCAAATCGCGGATCACGCGCCAATTGTGGTGAGGTGTCGTCAGCTGGCGCTTGACCCCGGGCTCGGCACCTTCCGGCGGCAGGAACACGATGTCGTCATCCGCCGGCGAAGGGTCGCGTCGGGGGAGGATCAGCCGGCTCGAGCCGGTCTCGATGTCGAGGCAGACCGGCTCCGGGGGCGGCCATGCCAGCGGCCAGTAAGACGTCGAGATGGACAGGCGCAGCCGGTGACCGGCCGGAAACGCCTGGGCGACGTCGTTGAGCTTCACCCGCACCCGATAGCGCCGTCCCGGCTCCAGCGGCCGGGGCCGCGCACTGCCGTCGCGATGCGCCAGGTTCAGCAGGCCGTAGGTAATCCGCGTGGCCTGATCGTCCGGGCGTACGTCGGACAGCCGCACCGCGACCATCGCCACCGGTCGGTTCGCACTCAGCGCCAGCTCGACGATCGGCGCGCCCAGGATCTCGAGGGGCGCGCGCAGCGGCGTGCCGGTGAACACCAGGGCACCGCCGTCCTCTTCGCGCTGGTCATGGGGCAGGTCGGGCGTTGCCGCATAGGAGCACCACTTGCCGGCGAACAGGCCGACGCTCAGCGGCGACTGCACCGACATCACCTGCCCCGCACGCTCCGAGCCGCCGTCGTCGAGCACGCCCGGCCACTGCAACGTATAGCTGCTCGCGCGGACATTCGCGGATGGCCAGCCGGGCTCGCCGACCCAACGGCCGGGTCGGGCGTCGTAGCGCGTGGTCGGCGGCACGCTCTTTTGCATCCACGCGCGCAGCATGGGCTCGCGCAGAATGCCGGTCTCGATGCCCTTCAGCCAGTGATCCCACCAGCGCAGGCATTCCTGCAGGAAGCCGATCGCAGGCCCGGGCACCCCCTGATGCGGGTACTTGTGGCTCCAGGGGCCGATCAGTCCGAGCCGCGGACCCGGCAGGTTCGCAAGTAGTCGGAACACGGCATTGGAGTAGCCGTCGGCCCAGCCGCTCACGGCCAATACCGGGCACTGCACGGCCGACCAATCCTCGCAGATCGAGCCATGGCGCCAATAGGCATCGCGGCGCTGGTGGCGCAGCCAGGTATCGAGCCATAGCCCGCTGCCGCGCAGGCGCCGGAGCCATGTATCGCGCCAGCCCTCGCCGACGACATCGGGATCCGGCGGCAGCGAGTTGTAGGCAAACATGGTCGACGCCCAGGACAGATTGTCGCCGAGCAGGCAGCCGCCCATGAAATGCACGTCGTCGGCATAGCGGTCGTCGGTAGAGCAAACGGAGACCACGGCCTTCAGCGCCGACGGGCGCATGGCCGCGATCTGCAGGCCATTGAAGCCGCCCCAGGAGATGCCGATCATGCCGACGTTGCCGTCGCACCAGGGCCGGCGCGCGATCCAGTCGATGACAGCGGCACCGTCGTCGAGCTCGCTCTGCAGGTACTCGTCTTCCAGTACCCCGTCGGAGTCGCCGCTGCCGCGCAGATCGACACGCACGCAGGCATACCCGTGAGCGGCGAAGTAGCCGTGCATGACATCGTCGCGCAGCCGCGTCGAGTCGCGACGCCGGTAGGGAATGTATTCGAGGATCGCAGGCACCGGGCTTGAGCGCGCCGTCTCCGGCAGCCAAACCCGCGCCGCCAGCCGCAATCCGCGCCCCACCGGAATCCACACCGTCTCGATCACTTCGACCCGGGCTCGAACACTATCGGTGCTATGCATCATTCGGCTCCTCGCCGCCCGCGGGCGCGGCGGACCGGCGATCGGGCCGCCGGCGGACTCATTCGACGGATGGATCAGGCGGCGGTTTTCTCGAAGCGCAGCGGCAGCCTCGCCAGGCAGGCGCGATACTTGGCCTGTAGCTCCGCGCGATCGGCGGCACCGATGAAAATCGTCGCGACTTCGTAGCTGTAGCTGTCCTGATTGCGCAGCTGCGACAAGCGCATGCCGGCTTGGACATCGATCAGGACCTGCGTACCCGGCACGGCGGCCTCGACGGCAGCGATCTCGTCGTCGTCGGGAACCCGCGTGACCCGCGCGTCGGCATAGCGGCGCAGCATGAACTTCGCGGCCAGCGCGTACTCGCCTTGACCGGTCGTGAACCGCGGCCGGCGCCCGAGTCCCAAATCGACCATTACCCGATGATGGAACTGACCGTCGACCAGTCGAAACAAGGGCGCGTGGGACTTGGAGATGCGCGGATTGATCTCCAGCAGCCAGATGCGATCGCTTCCCTCGTCCCAGAAGTACTCGATATTGAACGGGCCCGTGTCGTAGCCGATGTGGCGCATCAGCCGGGCGCTGATCGCGGCCATGCGCTCGAGCACCGGCTCGGGCAGCTTCGACGGATATTGATAGCGGCTGAACGATGACCCGGCCGGGCCGCTGCGCAACGAGTCGACGACCCCGTAGACCGTTGTCTCGCCGTCGAAGACATAGCCCTCCTGGGTACATTGCCGGCCGGCGGAGATGATGTCCTCGGCGATACAGCGATGCCCGTCGATGCCTGCGATGGAGGCCGGCAAGTCGGCCCGGGCCAGGATCAGGTTGAACGGCTCCGCGTAGCGGCCGATGTCCTGTCGGATCTTGGCGATGGCCGACATCAGCTCCTCTTCGCCGCGGACCCGAAATCCCAACTCCGATAGCACGGCCTTGACCGGCTTCAGCCAGAACGGATAGTCCAGCGTCAGCTGTTTCGCCGGGTCGTCGCGGAAGGGATCGATGCAGCAGAACTCCGGGACATGCTCCGGCACGGCGTCCTTCTGACACAGTCGGCTCCAATACTTGTGCTCGCAGCGCAGCACCGCCTCGAGCGAGGGCCCCGGCAGCCCGAGCTCCCGTCTCAGAATCGGCAGCACGGTGCTGACCGGAAAGTCCCAATAGCCGACCACGGCATGCACCGGCTCCGGCGATTGCCGCAGCCTGCGCACCCCCTCGTCCAGCAGCGCCGCCACCGGGAAGCCGTCGCCCTGCTTCAGCTCGGCGCGGCTGAATAGGGGGTGAAAGACCAAGCGGTCGGCATCCGGCAGCGTCTTCAGCTGCTTGAGATGAAAGTCGTCGAGCCCGACGACGAAGATGTGCATCATGGTCTGCTCCGCGCGCACCGGTGAGTGACGCTGCGCCCGGCCGATGCCGAACCGCAGTTTGGCGGCCCCCACCTCCACCCGGTGTCGCGCTGGCGCCATGGACGCAACGCCGAGCAACGGGCCGGAGCCCTTTCCCGCGTTCCATCCGAGGCTTCGATCCCGTTCAGAAATCCTCTTCCACGCGGATATCGTCGAAGCCGATCTCGCGCGCGGCGCCGGTCGCGGCATCGAGCGAGTGATAAATGCGGTCCGCTCCGCCCGGCGCGGTATGCGTCAGGTGCTCGCCTTCACGGGTGACGAGGATCAGCCGCCACCCGTTGGCGTCTTCGGCGGTTTTGATGATGGCCTCGGTCAGGTCGCCGTGATGGCGCGCCTGGAGTGCGTGATCGTGGTCCATAGGAGCCTCCCGCAAATCAAGGGCCTTTATGCATAAGCATAGATGCCCGCGGCGCGATGGAGGGCGACGACTGACAAGTGACGGGCGAACAAGCCGGGGCGAGCTAGCCGGCGAAGACCAGGCAGTGGACGCTGAACAGCGAGCGCGGGTCGGTCCAAACCCGCTCCGGCTCGTACCCGGCGCGACCCGCGAGCGCTTGGAAGCGCTCGATGCTGTATTTGTACGAGCACTCGGTATGGATGGACTCGCCCTCGGCGAAGGCAAAGCGCTCGCCGGCCACTTCGACCGTTTGCGCCCGCGTGCTCATCAGATGCATCTCGATGCGGCTGTCGGTCTCGTTGAAGAAGGCCTCGTGGCGGAAACCGTCGAGATCGAAAGTACCGCCCAGCTCGCGGTTGACGCGCTCGAGCAGATTGAGGTTGAACGCGGCGGTCACGCCGGCCGCGTCGTTGTAGGCGGCCTCCAGCGTGCGCCGCTCTTTGACCAAGTCGACGCCGATCAACAGGCGCGCGCCCGGCCCCAGGATTCCGGCGACCCGTTTCAGGAAACGCTCCGCCTCCGCCGGCTCGAAGTTGCCGATGGACGACCCCGGGAAAAAGGCCGCCCGCGGATGATCGTGGTCGTCCACGGGCAGCTCGAACGGCACCGAATAGTCGGCGCAGACGGCGTGCACGTCGAGGTCGGGAAAGGCCGCCGCCAACGACTCGGCGGACTCGAGCAGGTGCTCGCGGGAAATGTCCACCGGCATATAGACCGCGGGGCGCAGCGCCGAGAGCAGCACGCGGATCTTCTTGCTGCTGCCGCTGCCGAGCTCGAGCAGCAGCGCATCGCGCCCGAGCAGCGCCGCCATTTCGGCGCCGTCGCGCTCGAGGATGCCGATCTCGGTGCGGGTCGGATAGTACTCCGGCAGCTCGCAGATGCGGTCGAACAGCTTCGAGCCGCGGGCGTCGTAGAACAGCTTCGGCGACAGACGCTTCTGCTTCAGCGCCAGCCCCGAGAGCACCTCTGCCCGCAGATCCGCCGGCGCCGGGTGGAAATCGTGGAAATGGACCCGCGCATCGCCCGTGTCCCTATCGATCGCCGCCTTGTTTGCACGCATCAGAGCTCCTCCGCCAGCCGGATTCCCTTGAACTGCCAGCGCTCGTGGGGATAGAAGAAATTCCGATAGCCGGGACGCACATGGTCGTCCGGTGTCGCGCACGAGCCGCCGCGCAGCACCATCTGCCCGCACATGAACTTGCCGTTGTACTCGCCGAGCGCACCTTCCGCCGCCCGGTAGCCGGGATAGGGCAAATAGGCCGAGGCGGTCCATTCCCAGCAATCGCCGAAGAGCTGCTGCAGGCTGCCCGACGCAGCCGGCGCCGGATGCAGCCGGCCGGACTCGATAAAGTTGCCTGCCACCGGCAGCTGCGCGGCCGCGTGCTCCCACTGCGCCTCGGTCGGCAAGCGCCGGCCGGCCCAGCGGGCGTAGGCATCCGCCTCATAGTAGCTGACGTGACAGACCGGCTCGGCCGGATTCAGCGCCCGCAATCCGCCCAGCGTGACTTGGTGCCAGCCGCCGTCCATGCGCCGCCAGTACAGCGGCGCCTGCCAGCCCTCGCTTCGGATGCGTGCCCAGCCGTCCGATAGCCAAAGCGCGGGATCGCGGTAGCCGCCGTCCTCGACGAAGGCGAGATACTCCACATTCGTCACCAGTCGGTCGGCGAGACGAAACGGCTCCAACAGCACCCGATGGCGAGGCCGTTCGTTGTCGTAGGCGAAATCCTCCGGCCCGGCACCGATACCGACGATGCCGCCTTCGTGCTCGGTGAAGGTCAGCGGCACCGGCTCGACGGCCGCGGCCTCGGGCAGGTCGGCCCGATACGGCGGGTACAGCGGGTTGTAGGCCAGGTTGTACTTGATATCGGTGACCAGCAGTTCCTGATGCTGCTGCTCGTGGTTGAGACCGACCCCGAGCCGCTCGGCCACGGAGGGCCACGCGGCGGCCGCGCAGTCGGCGATCAAGGCCTCCATGCCCGCGTCCACATGTCGGCGGTAGTCGTAGACCTCCTGCACCGTGGGCCGCGACAGCAGCCCCCGCTCCGGGCGCGGCCAATAGCCGGCGCCGGTTTGCTCGTAATAGGAGTTGAAGAGGTAGTCGAAGCGGGGGTGAAAGGTCTTGTAGCCAGGCAAAAACGGCAGCAACAGAAACGTCTCGAAGAACCAGGACACATGCGCCAGATGCCATTTCGGGGGACTGGTCTCGATGGCGGTCTGCAGCACGTAGTCCTCGGTTTCCAGCGGCTCGCATAGCTGCTCGCTGCGGGCGCGCACGCGCCGGTAGGCTTCGAGGAGCGACTGGCGCTGCCGGTCGTCGTTGGCTTCCTGAACGGCCTGTGACTGCATGAAGACCTCGTCTAGTTGATGGCTTATTGTTGCGTGCGCGCGGGCCCGGTTGTTTCAGCGGGCCGGCCTTCCCGAGGGCGGGCGGCATTGGCCGGCCGGACGGGTTTTAGATACGGCGGAGTGCGGCGGCTTCCGAGGCCACCCGCATCGCAATGGACGGGCGGCAGGGCCCGATCAGCGGTTCTCTTCGTTGTTTTATCTTGTACTTGGCGGGCCGCCGCGTCGTGTGGCACCGATCCCGCCTGCTGTGACGATAAGGCCACGGCGCCTGATTTCCAGCGCGGCAAGGCGCCGGACGGGCTCCGACGGCGGCCTGGAAGGCGCAATCAGGGGCGCGAATCAGGGCAGCGTCCGGCCTGCGCGAGGCAACGCCGGCGGCGGCGGTAATGGCCACTGCATGGGCGGCGAAGCGCCATGCGCTGCATTCAGAATGACGCGCCGGAAGGAAATTTCAACCTGAAGTGCAGGGTTGGCCGGCCGCGCCGAGACCAGCTTTTCGACCCCAAAACACATAGTAGGGCACGCGCACCAGCGGCAGATAAGGTACCGGCGCACGACGCTCCCATAGCCCATGCTCCGGCAGTCGAGCGCGCAGCAGCGCAAGATGATCGGGGCTCGGACGGACGCCGTCGCGCGAGAACCACCATGGCCAGAACGCACGTGTCGCACGCGGGTGGGTGACGAGCCCGGGCGGCGGGTCGGCATCGGAGACGTAGAAGTCGACGACGCCGAGCATCCCGCCCGGCTTCAACATCGCCAGCGCGTTGTCGATGGCGGCACGCCAGTCGGGAATCATCGTCAGCGCATAGGAGAAATAGACGGCATCGGCGGGCATGCGCGGCCGATAGCTGCAGGCGTCCGCTTCCACCACGCGCACATTCTCCATGCCCGCGGTTCGCATCCTCGCGCGCTCGAGCAGCGGGCGGCACAAATCGACGACTTCGACGGACCCGAGCCGCGCGAGCCGGTCGCCGAAAAACAGCAGATTGCGCCCCGTGCCGCCGCCGAGCTCGATGACGCTCCCGCCTTCGGGTACGGCGAGGCGCTCGATCAACTCGGCACGACCGTGCAACAAGCGCTCGCGGAAGTCGTCGTAGCGACCCGCTTGGGGTCCGTAGAAGGCGGCCAGTCGCTCGGCGTGGGTGCCCTCCGCGGGCTGTCCGCGAAGCAGGGCCAGCAGCACGCCGGCATCCCCGGCAAGGGTCTTCAGTGCCACGCTACGCGGCCACGTCCGCGACATGGAAGCCGCTATACGTATGTACCCGGTCCAGCGGCTGCAGACGCGCGGTCAGCTCCGGCTGAAAGCGCACCAGGTCGCGGAGCCGGGCGCGCTCGGGGCCGATCTCCAGCGTATCGAGGTATGCGGGCGACGCATGGGCACTGCGGAAAATAATCCGGGCGTCGGCGCGTGCGCGCCGCAGGATCAAATCCCATTCCTCGCGCAGGGCCGCGGGATGGTAGGAGCTCATCCAGTCCATGTGATCGAGCAAGACGTATTTCGAGATCTGCGCGTCGTGACTGAGCAAGAACTCCGAAACCGTCTCGGTATGCAGGCTGATGCAATCGGCACCGCCCTGTTTCAGGCGCTCGAAATTGTCCGCCTTCAGGTATTCGGGGCAGCAGTGCTCGGCATAATGGCCCTGGACATAGAGCATCCAGAAGTAATTGGTCCAGAGCGGCAGTTGCCGAAAAACATACTCCACGGACTCGCGAATGAAGCCCGCGACGCCGTAGGTGTGCTGGCGCTGTACCTCCTTGCGCTGGGGATGGGGTACACCGAGCATACTCATCGTCACCTGGCGGGACAGCGTCCAGTTGACCGCTTTGGTCCAGATCAGCGGCTCGACGCGGGTATCGTAGACATGGCGCTGATCCTCCAGCGAGCGCGCCGCGAACAGGTCGGCGATGCCGGCGGCCAACCGCGGGCGAAACCGCAGATAGCCGTGGAAAGTGCGCGCGACGGTGCCCGACAGGCCGTGAAAATAGAAACCCTGACGCGGATTCTCGAACCAGCGAATACGTTTGTCCCAGAACTCCCGCGCGAATGCCGACAAGTCCGCGCGCAGCGATGTCCTGTAAAGGCGCTCGAAGCCCGGGTGGTGCCCGAGGCCGAAAAGCGCGAAGAAGTCGTCGAATTCGAGTCGGCGGATTCCGGCGAGCTTGAGCTCGAGCAAGGCATTCTGGCGCGGGTTGGCATCCACCGCGTGAATACGAGACGGGCCGAGCAATGCATAGTCGAGCACGTTGCAGCCGGCGCTGGTGATGACCAGCATGCGGTCGCTCGGGCCGATGTCGAGCACCAGGCGGTCGACCGCGGGGTCCTCCCAGCAGGTGTTGTAGACCAAGGACCGCGAGCAGACCGCGTCGAAGACCTTCTGATCGAACCGATCCGAAAACGTTTGTTTGAGAGTTTGCGCCATCCGGGGACGATCTTCTGTGGGCGAATAAATCGCCGCAGCATAGCGGTCGCTCGTGACCTGCGGATGGCGGTCAGAAGACGGTCTCGTTGCGGAGCGGGCCGGATGACGAGGCAGAGGACCCGCGGACTTCAGTCCCAGTCGCTCGGCGAACGGCCGTAGAGCTGCACCAAGTGGGTCAGGCGCGCCGGCAGTTCCGCCTCGACCTGGTCCCAATCGAAGCGCCAACGCCAGTTGCCTTCCGCCACACCTGGAACGTTCATGCGGTGGGCGCTGTCGAGGGCGAGCAGATCCTGCATCGGCACGATGGCCAGATTGGCCCTGGAGGCCAATGCGCTTCGAATCAGCGGCCAGGGCATCGGTTCTTCGGAATGACCGAGGTAGTCGTCGACGCGGGCGCGCGCCTCTTCGCCGATGGATCGATACCAACCGAGCGTGGTGTCGTTGTCGTGCGTCCCGGTGTAGACCACGGAATCCCGGCTGTGCTTGTAGGGCAGATAGGGATTGGACGAGCCGCCTTCGAACGCGAACTGCAGCACCTGCATGCCCGGCATGAGATAGCGTTTGCGCAGCGCCGTGACCTCATCGGTGATCACGCCGAGATCTTCGGCAACCAGCGGCAGCCGCCCGAACTCCTGCTCCAGGCGCGCGAACAGACCATCGCCGTCGGCCTCGACCCAGCGGCCGTTGATCGCGGTCTCGTCCTCCCCGGGGATCTCCCAATAGGCCTCGAAGCCGCGGAAATGGTCGATACGGACAATGTGAAACAACGCGAGCTGCGTGTGGATGCGATCGATCCAGAACCGGTAGCCGCTCGCGGCGAGCCGGTCCCAGCGGTACAGCGGGTTACCCCAGCGCTGCCCGGTGGCGGAGAAATAGTCCGGCGGCACGCCGGCAACGACGCGCGTGGTGCCGTCGTCATTGAGATCGAAATCCTCGGGGCTCGCCCAGACCTCGGCGCTGTCGTGGGCGACGAAAATGGGCATGTCGCCGAACAGCATCACGCCGCGGTCGGCGGCGTGCTCGCGCAGCGCGCGCCATTGCCGGAAGAAGACGTACTGTTCCCAGCGGATGTAGTCGATGTCGGCGGCGAGGCGCGCGCGGGCCTGGGCTAGTGCCTTGCCGTCGCGACCGCGTAACCCCTTCGGCCACTGCCACCAAGGCAGCTTGCGCTCCTCGCGGATCGCCCGAAACAGGGCATAGTCATCCAGCCAATAGCCCTGCTCGGCGCAAAATTCGTCCAGCGCGGCGCGGTCGTCCTGACCGGCACGCCGGCGGAACAGCGCATGGGCGCGGCCGAGGGCGGAGAGCTTCTGCGCCTCGGTGTAGTCACCCTCGGGAGCATCGTCGAGCCAGCCCCACTGCGCCAGCGGCTCGAGCCCGATGAGCCTGGCGCTGCCGGCATGGGCGGAACTGGTCTGGTAAGGGGAATCGCCGAGCTGCGGTGGACCGACCGGCAGCATCTGCCAGATGGTCACGCCGCAGTCGGCAAGGAAATTGACGAAATTGAAGGCCTCCCAGCCCAGATCGCCGCAGGGCCCGTCGCCGGGCAGCGAGGTCAGGTGCAATAAAACGCCGGCACGGCGTTGGTCGAGGCTCGTTAGCGTGGCGGAATGATCCATACGGGTCGATGCGATTCGATCTTGAAGGAATGTACGAAGAAGAGGTCATCGCCGCGCCTTCGGCAGCCGCGGCGCCGCGTCGGGCGGCTAAGCCGGGACCGCCGGAGCCGGCCCCGCGACCCGCCCCGGCCGCTCGCGCGACGGAGGCGTCGACGCGGCGACAGGTGCCGCGGAGCGTCGCGCTCAGCGCAGCCGGTTGATCTGCTGTCCCAGCATGTCGGGCGTGACGAGGGTGATGCCGTTCGGGGTGACGTGATAGCCGGCGGCTTCGTCCGCTTCCCGATCGTAGCCGATCTCCATCCCTTCATGGATGATGCACCAGCGGTCGATGACGGCGCGGCTGATGCGGCAGTTGCGCCCGATCTCGACGTTGGGCAGCACCACCGAATCGGCCACGTAGGAGAAGGAATTCACGCGCACGCTCGAGAACAGCAGCGAATGGCGCACCGTGGCGCCCGAGATGATGCAGCCGCCGGACACCATCGAGTCCACCGCCATGCCGCGACGCTCGTCGTCGTCGAAGACGAACTTTGCCGGCGGCAGTTGCTCCTGATAGGTCCAGATCGGCCAATTATCGTCATACAGGCTCAGCGGCGGCGTCACGCCGATGAGCTCCAGGTTTGCCTCCCAGAACGCATCGACGGTGCCGACGTCACGCCAATAGGCCTGCTCGCCGCTCTTCGGATCGCGGAACGGATAGGCCATGATCCGATAGCGGCCGATGACGTTCGGAATGATGTCCTTGCCGAAGTCGTGACTGGAGCCCGATGTGTCTGCATCCCGGATCAACTGCTCGAACAGGAAATCGCGGTTGAAAACGTAGATGCCCATAGACGCCAGCGCCTGATCCGAACGTCCCGGGATGGTCGGAGGATCGCTCGGCTTCTCGACGAAGCTAAGTACATTGCCCTCGCTGTCGACGTCCATGACGCCGAACTCCTTGGCCCGCTCCAAGTCGACTTCGATACAACCCACCGTCATGTCGGCGCCGGACTCGACATGGCGCGCGATCATGGTGCCGTAATCCATCTTGTAGATGTGATCGCCGGCCAAGATCAGCACGTACTCCGGATCGTGATTGCGGATGATGTCGAGGTTTTGAAACACCGCATCCGCGGTACCCGCGTACCAAGCCGTCTCGGCGACCCGCTGCTGCGCGGGCCACAGCTCGACGAACTCGCCGAATTCCCCGCGCAGAAAGCCCCAGCCCTTCTGGATATGCAGAATCAGGGAATGCGCCTTGTACTGGGTCAGCACGCCGATGCGTCGGATACCCGAGTTGATGCAATTGGACAGTGGAAAGTCGACGATGCGGAACTTGCCGCCGAACGGCACCGCCGGCTTCGAGCGCCACTGGGTCAAATGGCGAAGCCGCGAGCCGCGCCCGCCGGCAAGAATCAGCGCAAGGGTGTTGCGCGTGAGGCGACTAACGAAACGCGGACTGGAATCCGGCATGTTCTACCCTTTGCGGCATCTGCGCCGGCGCCGCGTCCTCCGGCAGCTTACCGGCCCGCGCCGCGGCCGGGGCGCGCGGCTCCGTGCTCGGCGCGGTGAATGGTGCGGGAGGCAGGGCACGATGGCTCCCCTCTCGATGCGTTGACGAGGCCCGCCGCCGATGCGACCGGGATCGTGCAATCCGGTCGTATGGTACCATCATTGGATCATGCATCGTCGGCACGCGTCGCGGCCTTCGAGGTCTCGCCTTCGGTGCCACCGGAGACACGCGGCCGACGACGACGGCACAGATCCAGCGACAGCGAGCAAGCGGTCGGCGCGACCCTTGGCGTTGCCGGCAGTTCGGAAGCCAGCACTGCCCGTCAACCGGCATTCCGTCCCGCCCGGAGCCAACGCCCGCAGCCCCGATGCGACCCTGCCGCGCTGGGCGCAGGGCCAATGCCCATGCCGCCGTCGCGCTATCGCACGATGCCGCAAAACCTATTCGTTTTATCGGGAAACCCAGCATCATGCCTATCGGTCACGCCAAGTCGTCTACTTTACCGGAGCCCATTCTGAAAATCGCCGAGGCGCGCCATCACGACCCGTTCTCGGTGCTCGGCCGCCACGACAAGGGCGACGGCTCCGCCGTCGTGCGCGTGTTCCTGCCGCGCGCCGAGCGGGTCAGGATCAACGAAGGCGGCATCGAGCTCTCGCGCATCGAGGGCAGCGACATGTTCGTCTGGGAGGGCCCCGCGGAGCAGGTCAAGGGCAACTACCGGATCAACTGGTACGACAAACAGGGCAACGTCCATACCCAGTACGACCCTTATCTTTTCCCGGCCCAGTTGGGGGATTTCGACCTGCATTTGTTCGGCGAGGGCCGGCATTGGCATGCCTACCGCTTCCTCGGCGCACACGAGCGCACCGTCGAAGGCGTCGCGGGCTTCCTGTTCTCGGTTTGGGCTCCGAGTGCAAGCCGGGTCAGCGTGGTCGGCGAGTTCAACGGCTGGGACGGGCGCGTGAATCCGATGCGCGTGCGCAGCGGATCCGGTGTTTGGGAACTGTTCATCCCGGAGCTCGAGGCCGGGACCCTCTACAAGTTCGAGGTGCGCGATCAGGGCGGCAACGTCACGGTCAAGATCGACCCTTACGGCAACGCCTTCCAAGAGCGTCCCGAGACGGCCTGCATCTTGCAGACGCCCACGCGATATCAGTGGACGGACGACGATTGGCTGCGCCGCCGCGCCGAGAGCAATTGGCAGCAGAGCGCGATGTCCATCTACGAGGTGCATCTCGGCTCTTGGCGGCGCGATGCCGACGGCGGCTTTCTCGGCTATCGCGACTTGGCGGAGCAACTGGCCGAGCACTGCCTCGACCTGGGCTTCACGCACGTGGAGCTGCTGCCCATCACCGAGCATCCCCTCGATGCCTCCTGGGGTTATCAGACCACGGGCTATTTCGCGCCCAGTGCCCGTTTCGGCACGCCGGACGACTTCCGCTATTTCGTCGACCACATGCACAGCCGCGGCATCGGCGTGCTGCTGGACTGGGTCCCGGCCCATTTTCCGCGCGACACGACGGCGCTGGCCCGCTATGACGGCACCGCACTCTACGAGCACGCCGATCCGCGCCAGGGCGAGCATCGCGACTGGGGCACGCTGATCTTCAACTACGGCCGCCACGAGGTGAAGAACTTCCTGCTCTCGAGCGCGCTGTACTGGCTCAGCGAGTTCCATATCGACGGCCTGCGCGTGGACGCGGTCGCATCGATGATCTACCTCGACTATTCGCGCGAGGACGGCGAGTGGATCCCGAACAAATACGGCGGCAACGAAAACCTGGACGCGGTCGACTTCCTGCGCCAGCTCAACACCGTCACCCACGAGCAGCATCCCGGCTCGCTGATGATCGCGGAGGAATCCACCGCCTGGCCGCAAGTGTCCCGACCCACCTACCTGGGCGGACTGGGCTTCAGCATGAAATGGAACATGGGCTGGATGCACGACACGCTGGCGTACATGGAGAAGGATCCGATCTACCGCCACTACCACCACGATCTGCTGACCTTCGGGCTGCTGTACGCATTCACCGAAAATTTCGTGCTGCCGTTCTCCCATGACGAGGTCGTGCACGGCAAGCAGTCGATGCTGGACAAAATGCCGGGCGACGCCTGGCAGAAATTCGCGTCGCTTCGGCTGCTCTATACCTTCATGTTCAGCTACCCCGGCAAGAAACTGCTGTTCCAGGGCTGCGAGTTCGCCCAGGGGCAGGAATGGAACTTCGATGCCGAGGCCGACTGGTATCTGCTCGAGCGCGAACAGCACCTGGGCATCAAGCAGGTGGTGGCAGACCTGAACCGCGTCTACAAAGAGCTCCCCGCCCTGCACGAGATCGACTTCGACAGCGCCGGGTTCGAGTGGATCGACTGCCACGACAGCAGCCAGTCGGTGCTGAGCTATCTGCGTAAGTCCAAGGACGGCAAAAATACCGTCGCCTGCGCGTTCAACTTCACCCCCGTCCCCCGCGACAACTATCGCATCGGCGTGCCGAAGGCCGGTTTCTATCGGGAGGCGATCAACTCCGACGCCGGGCTCTACGGCGGCAGCAACGTGGGTAACCGCGGCGGCGTGGAGGCCGAGCCCATCGAATGGATGGGTCGTCCGTACTCGATCCCGATGGCACTGCCGCCGCTGGCCGGCGTCATCATGGTGCTGGAGTCGGAGCCGGAGTCGGAGCCGGAGCCGGAGTCGGAGCCCAAGTCCGAGCCGGCGCTCACCGACGAGCAAACGGCCAAGTCCAAGGCCGCCGCGGAGCCGGTCGGGAGCGGCAGCGCCGACGCGGGCGAGTCGCCGGAAACCGTCGACGCCGGCTGACGACCGGCCGCGAGGGATGGCCGTGCGATTCGCGGCTGTCGCTGCCGGCCTGCTACTCGCCGTCCCGTGGGCGGCGGTACCGGCACCGGTGCAAGCGCAGGCGACGGCGCCTGCCGCGGCATCGAAACAGGCCATCGAGGCAGCCGCTGCCCTCGCGCGAGACGTCTCCGAACAAACGGTTGCCGACGCTGGCCCAAGTGCCGGCGCGGCGCCCATCGGGGCGACCTATGCGCAAGACCTGCCGCCCGCAATCGATGCCCGGCTCTCGGCGCTGGCGCTGGACGCGAGCCAAGTCAGCGTCTACCTGCACCGCCTCGACGCCGACGCGCCGCTATTGGCCGTCGACGCCGATGCGTCCAGGGTGCCGGCGTCCGTCATCAAACTCGTCAGCACCATCGCCGGGCTCGGCATGCTCGGGTCCGATTACCGCTGGCACACCACCGCCTACATTCATGGCCAAGTACGCGACGGACACCTGATCGGCGACTTGATCATCAAAGGCTTCGGCGACCCCTACCTCGGCACCGAGGCCTACGCGGCCTTGATCCGCGCCGTTCGTGCCAAGGGCATCGAGCACATCGACGGCGACCTGATCTTCGACGACAGCCAGATCATGCCCGCCGAGGCCGACCGCGCCGATTTCGACGGCGCACCCCACCGAAGCTACAACGCGCTGCCGTCGGCGCTGAGCGTCAACCGCCAGGTGACCCATGTCCACGTCTACCACGACCGGTCGCGCCGGCGTGTCGGCGTCTACACCGACCCGCCATTGACCGCGGTCGACATCGTCAACGAGGCCAGCATCGTCGAAGCCCCCTGCAAAGGCCGCTTTCACCGGCTGCGCGTCACCGTGGAGACGCCGCCCGAGAGCCGCCCGTCGCTGCGGGTGGCCGGCAGCTTCGCCGGCGAATGCCCCGACGAGCGCATTGCGCGCCTGGTGCTGAGCCCGGAGCAGCACGCCGCCGCAGCCTTCGACGCGCTATGGCGCCAGTACGGCGGCAGCATCGGCGGACGCGTCCTGCTGGGCCGACGACCCGAGCAGGCGGCACCGTTCCACGAAGCGATCTCGCGTCCGCTCGGCGAAGTGATCCGCGATATCAATAAACAGAGCGACAATCTGATGGCGCGCATGCTCTTTCTCGCCCTGGGCATCGAAGCCGCGGGCGCGCCCGGCAGCACCGCAAAATCCCGCCGCGCGCTGCAGGCGTGGCTGGACGAGAACGAATTGCGACTGCCGCAGCTGGTCATCGACAACGGCTCCGGCCTCTCGCGCGAGACGCGCATCAGCGCCCGCGGTCTCGGCGAACTGCTGGTCTGGGCCTACCGGCAGCCCTTCATGCCCGAATTACTTGCCTCGCTCGCCGTCGTAGGCGTCGACGGCACTCTCGCCAAACGCATGCGGCACGAGCCGATCGTAGGCAAAGCCCACTTGAAAAGCGGCACGCTGCGCGACGCGAGCTGCATCGCCGGCTACGTCCTCGACGCCGAGGGCCGGCGCTGGGCACTCGTGGTCTTGGTCAACGCAATTCCCGGCCAGTCGCTGCAGGCCTGGCGCGGCCACGCCGTGCATCACGATGTGCTGCGCTGGGTCTACGACGGTGCTCGGCTGCCGGAGACCGCGACGGCCGGCGTTCAGCCGGCGTCCGCGCGATAGCGCGCGGAGGTTGTCCGGGGCCGCGCGGTCCCCGCGCGCCCCTCCGCCCTCGGCACGACCGGCGGCGGCGTCCTCGAGCGCGCTGTAGCGGGGCGGCGCCGGTACCGCACCGGCGCCGCATCGGCATCGGTCGCCGGCATCGGTCGCCGGCTTGGGCGCCGGAGATCCACCCGAATCCATCGCCGGCATCGGCGGAGCGGGTGCGGCGGCATCCGATCGCGCCGCCGGTTAGATGCCATTGCTGCGATAATGGCCGCATTCCAACAGCGCTGCCGACAGGACACCGGCCCGACCATGAACCTGCGAGACCTGAAGTACATCCTCGCCGTCGCCGAGACACGACACTTCGGACGCGCCGCCGAACGCTGCTTCGTCAGCCAGCCGACGCTGAGCGGGCAAATCAAGAAGCTCGAGGACGAGCTCGGCGTGACCATCTTCGAGCGCACCAACCGGTCGGTGGAGGTGACGCCCATCGGCCACGACATTCTGTCCCATGCGCGGCTGCTGATGGAGCAGGCCGACGCCATCGAGCAAGTGGCCCGAGCACACCAGGATCCCCTCGCCGGCCCGCTGCGCATCGGCGCCATCCCCACACTCAGCCCCTACCTGATGCCGCTGATCCTGATGCCGCTGAAACAGCGCTACCCGCAGCTGCGTTTGGTGCTGTTCGAGGAGATCACCGACTCGCTGCTGCGCCGCCTGGATCAGCACGAGCTAGACGGCGCGCTGCTGGCGACGCCGGTCAACGACCACCCGGACCTGGACAGCATTGCGCTGTTCGACGAGCCATTCTGGCTCGCGCACCCGCGTGGCCATCCCTTGTACGACAAGGACCAGATCACGGAGGCGGACCTCGAGAACATCGAGCTGTTGCTGCTGTCGGAAGGGCACTGCCTGACCCATCAGGTCATGGACGTCTGCCGTCTGGCGGACCGCCAGCGCGCCGGCGACATGGCCGACCTGCGCGCGGCGAGCCTGGAGACGCTGTTGCAGTTGGTCGGCGCGGGCTTCGGCTGCACCCTGGTGCCGGCACTCGCGATCCGCGGCGGCTGGATGACCGATAGCGGCATCATCGCGAGGCCGTTGGAGCTCGACGACGCCTTTCGGCGCATTTCTCTGGTCTTCCGCCGCAGTTTCCCGCGTCGCAGCGCGCTGGAAGCCGTCATCGAGGTCATTCGCGGCCAGTTGCCCAATACGGTGCGCCCCGTTGCGTCCCCCTGAAACCGACGCCGGCACGCCCATGGAACAACATACCTTCTTCGCCACCGCGGCCCGCAACCTGGAGACGCTGCTCGCCGAAGAGCTGCGCAGCCTCGGCATCGCCGATGCCCGGGAGACACGCGGCGGCGTGCGCTTCTCGGGTCCGCTCGCCGATGCCTACCGGGTCTGCCTCTGGTCGCGCATCGCCAACCGGGTGCTGCTGCCGCTGGCGGAATTC
The DNA here is from genome assembly GCA_021736785.1 of Thiohalocapsa sp. Lineage (GTDB taxonomy): Bacteria > Pseudomonadota > Gammaproteobacteria > Chromatiales > Chromatiaceae > Thiohalocapsa. Next base: position 93,674 of record JAIPFF010000003.1, read on the forward strand.
GACGCACCGCACGCCGATACGCTCTACGCGCGTATCCGCGATATCGACTGGTCGGCGCATATGGACGCGACCCGGACACTCGCCGTCCATATGGACACGGCGCGCTCGGGCATCGACCACAGCCGCTTCGGGGCGCTGAAGATCAAGGACGCCATTGTGGATCAGTTTCGCGAGGCCACCGGCACACGCCCCGCCGTGGATACCCATCGGCCCGACCTCGCGATCCATTGCCGCTTGTTCCGCGACCGCGCGGTACTGAGCCTCGACCTGTCCGGCGACTCGCTGCACCGGCGCGGCTACCGGATCGAGGGCGTCGCGGCCCCTTTGAAGGAGACCCTGGCAGCCGCGATGCTGCTGCGCGCCGGGTGGCCCGGGATCGCCGCCGGCGGCGGCTCGCTGATCGACCCCATGTGCGGCAGCGCAACGCTGGTGATCGAAGGGGCACTGATGGCCGCGGACATCGCGCCCGGCCTGATGCGCGACTATTGGGGGTTCACCGGCTGGCTCGGTCACGATGCACCCGCCTGGACGGCATTGCTGGCGGAGGCCCGCGAGCGCAGACAGGCAGGCCTGCTGCGGTTGTCGCGGCACGGCAAGCGGATTCGCGGCTACGATAGCGATCTTGCCGCGGTGCGCAGCTCATCGAGCAATGTCGCCAGCGCCGATCTGCTCGCCCACGTGCAGATCGAGCGCCGCGAGCTCGTCGATTGCCGCCCCGCGAGTCCCGCGGAGCGGGGCCTGGTGATCATGAACCCCCCCTATGGCGAGCGCATCGGCGTCGAGGGCGGCCTGCCGCTGCTCTACGCCAACATCGGGCGTATGCTGCGCGAGCATTTCGACGGCTGGCACGCCGCGATGCTCACCGGCAATCCGGAGCTGGGCAAGCGCATGGGCCTGCGCGCCCGCGCCTTCCATACGCTCTACAACGGCCCGATCGAATGCCGCCTGCTGCATTTCGACGTGGCGCGCGAGGCGCATGTCTCCGATCGCCCTGTCCCGCTGCCGGCGGAGGCACGCGGCCCCGGTGCCGAGATGCTCGCCAATCGACTGAAAAAAAACCAAAAACAGTTGAACAAGTGGCTGCGCGAGCAGCAAATCAGCTGCTACCGGCTCTATGACGCCGATCTGCCCGAATACGCGTTGGCGATCGACGTCTATCAGGCGCGCGAGCCGCGCGGCGAGAGCCGTACCGTCGCGCATGTGCAGGAGTATGCGGCACCGGCGAGCATCGATCCGCGCGACGCGCGCCGTCGCCTGCGCGAGGCGCTCGGCGTCATCGCCGACACTCTGCAGATCGCCGAGCAGGACCTTTACCTGAAGATCCGGCAACCGCAGAGGGGTAAGGCGCAGTACGAGCGCCTCGCCGACACCGGGCGCTTCTTCGAGATCGAGGAAGACGGCCTGCGGCTGCTGGTCAATTTCGAGGACTATCTGGACACCGGCCTTTTCCTCGACCATCGCGACACTCGGCGGCTGCTGCGGCGCCTCGCCCCGCAACGGCGCTTCCTCAACCTGTTCGGCTATACCGGCAGCGCCAGCGTGCATGCGGCGGCCGGCGGCGCCCGCTCGACCACCACCGTCGATATGTCGCGTACCTACATCGACTGGTCGCGGCGCAACCTCGCGCTGAACGGCTTCAGCGGCCGCGATCACGAGTTGATCCAGGCCGACTGCCTGGACTGGCTGACCAAGGCCCGCGCCTATCACGGCCACTTCGGGCTGATCTTCCTCGACCCCCCGTCGTTCTCGACCTCCAAGCGCATGCAGGGCACGTTCGACGTCCAGCGCGATCACGCCGCCCTGATCCGCTCGGCCGTGGACCTGCTCGCCCCGGACGGCATCCTGATTTTCTCCAACAACCTGCGCCGCTTTCGCCTCGACGACGAGGCCCTGTCCGATCTCGACGTCGCCGATATCGGTGCGCAAACCATTCCGCGCGACTTCGCCCGCAGCCCGCAGATTCACCATTGCTGGCGCATCGAGCGAGGCGATGCGGTAGCGGACAGCAACGAGATCTGGGGCCGCGCTCTGCGCAACCGCGAGCGCCGATAACCCGGCAATGCGGTTACCGAGGGCATCGAGCACCCCGCCCGGGGCGATCTGCTGCCGCGGATGGGCTGAGCCAGACTGCCTGCCCCGGACGGGCTGCCCCGGATGGGCTGCCCCGGACTGACCGCCACGGACGGGCTGCCGGAGATGAGCTGCCGCATCGGTCGGGACGACTACGACAGTGCGCCGTTGCCGTCCCGAGCGCTGGACGATCTGCCGACGTTACGGGCGGCGGTCGGCGCGCGCTAGCGGCGCAGAGCCGCGTCAAACCGGCTGATATCCCCCGGCTTGCCGGCAAATACACCGGATTCGGCCGGCGCCGGCATCCGCCCCGCCGCCGAGCACCGGGCGCGGAACCTGCTTTGCGGTGATGTGCTCGTTCGACCGGAGTCTCCCATGAGTGATCACCCCATCGCCGACTATGCGCTTTTGTCGGACTGCCGCGGGTCTGCGCTGGTCAGACGTGACGGCAGTGTCGACTGGCTTTGCCTGCCCCGGTTCGACGCGCCGGCGCTGCTCGCCGGTCTGCTGGACCCGAACGGCGGGCATTTCCGTGTCGGCCCCGCCGGTGCCGCCGACATCCGTCGTCGCTACCTGCCGCAGTCGCTGGTGCTGGAAACGACATTTCGCACCGATACCGGCCAAGCGGTGCTGCGCGACGCCCTCGCTGCCGGTGCCGACGAGCACGGCCATGATCTCGGCCGCAGTGCGCCCCACACACTGCTGCGCGAACTGCGCTGCACCGCCGGCACGACGGACATCGAGGTGAGCTTCGCGCCGCGCCCGGAGTATGGCCTGGTTCAGCCGCTGCTGCGCCCGGTCGACGGCGGCGTGCTCGCCCGCGGCGGGCCTGCCGTGCTCATGCTCTCCACCGATGCCTCGCTGGCCATCGAGGGCGCGAGCGCGCGCGCACGTCTGCGGTTGCGCGACGGCGAACGCCTGGTCTTTGCGCTCGAGCACCGCAGCACCGGCGCCGAGCCCCCGCGCCACTGGACACCGGCGCAGATCATCGAGCGCATCGACGACACGATAGAGGCTTGGCGGAGCTGGTCACGGATGCATCAGCGCTACGAGGGCCCCTGGGCCTCGCTGGTGCATCACAGCGGCCGCGTCCTGCAGGGACTCAGCTACCAGCCGACCCATGCGGTGATCGCCGCGCCGACGACATCGCTGCCGGAAACGGTCGGCGGCGGTCGCAACTGGGACTATCGCTACACCTGGGTTCGTGATGCCTCCCTGACGCTGGATGCGCTCTGGGTCGCGGCCTGTCCGGACGAGGCGCACTGGTTCTTCGACTTCCTGGCGGCGACGGCGCTGATCCAGATGCGCGAGCACGGCGACCTGCAGATCATGTTCGGTATCGAAGGCGAGCATGACCTCAGCGAGCGGCAGCTGCCCCATCTCGCCGGTTGGCGCAACAGCGCGCCGGTGCGGGTCGGTAACGACGCCTGGCGCCAGCGCCAGCTCGACGTTTACGGCGAGCTGCTGGCAGCCGCCGACCGGCTGCGCGACCAGCTGACGGCGCTCGACCCGCCGGCGCGGCGCTTCCTTGCCGATGCGGTGCAGGCCGCCGCGGAGCGTTGGCAGCAGAAGGATCAAGGTATTTGGGAGATGCGCACGGAGCCCCGCGATTACTTGCACTCCAAGTTGATGTGCTGGACGGCGCTCGATCGAGGCATCAAGCTCGCCGAGCTCCTCGAAGCCGAGCACCGTGTGCCCGACTGGCGCCATACCAGGGATCATATCCGCGACGCTATCTTGACCAGAGGCTGGAGCGACGCCGCGGGCGCCTTCACGCAGTCCTTCGGCAGCGATGTCCTGGACGCGTCCAGCCTGATGATCCCCATCATGGGCCTGTTGCCCGCGGATGATCCGCGCATGTGCTCGACCATGGACGCCATCGAGCAACGCCTGTCCGACAGCAGAGGCTTCGTCTACCGCTATGCCAACGAGGACGGACTCGAGGGCGCCGAGGGCACTTTCGTGCTCTGCACCTTTTGGCTCGCGCAAGCGAGAGCGATGGCGGGCCAGGTCGATCGTGCCCGCGCCCTGTTCGAGCGCGCGGCCGCTTGCGTCAACGACGTCGGCCTGCTCTCCGAGCAAATCGATCCCGACAGCGGCGAGCACCTCGGCAACTTCCCTCAGGCCTTCAGCCACATCGGGCTCATCAACGCCGCATGGGCAATCCATACGGCGGAGCAGCGCGCCTGAAGACGCGCGCGAAGGCACCCCATGGAAAGAATGACCGGCCACTCTACGCCCCGGGGCGGCGGACCCGGGGCGTAGGGATTCGGTGTACTCAAAACAGGACGTTCGTCGCAGTGGCGCGGGCGGGTGTATTGCTAACCTTAAGCGGTTCACGGCGACATAGATGACAGGTAGCGATCGGATGTCGCGAGTATGTCTATGATTCTCTTGGAAACGACAAACAAGGGCTGGCACCGCGGGCTCATCGCCGCTGCATTGACCCTTGGCTGCTGGGTGTCGCTCGCACAGGCAAGTGCGAGCCGACCCGTGACGCTTTCACCCGAGGAAACGGCTTTTCTCGAAGCGCATCCACGTATCGTACTCGGCACGGAGCGGAGCTGGGCGCCCTATGTCCTCGTCGGCGAGGACGGCCGTATCGCGGGCTACGACGCCGAGATTCTGTCGCGAATCAATACAGTCACGGGTGCGAATTTCCAACTCGTCGTCGGCGACTGGGTGGACATGATCGAGGCGGCCCGTGAACGGCGCATCGGCGGCCTCAGTACCGGTGCCGTCCATGAAGAGCGCAGCGAGTACCTGCGCTTCTCCGACGTCTACTTGTCATTGCAAAAGCTCCTGCTGGTCCGCCAGGGCAATCCGCGGCAGATCCGCTCGCGTGCCGATCTCGACGGCAAGCGGATTGCGATCCACAGCGGAAACCGAACCGACGAGAAACTCGCCCTGGAGTTTCCGAGGTCGACGATTCTGCGCCTGGGCAGCGTCGACGAAGTCATCGAAGCGCTGGTCGACGGCGACGCCGATGCAAGCTTCGACAACGGCTCGACACTGTTTTACGCGCAGAAGCTCGGACTGCCTTACCTCGAGATCGGCTTCAATCTGAATACGCCGCTGGATCTGGTCTTCGCGGTCCGCAACGACTGGCCGGAAGCGGTCGACATCCTGAACAAGGGCCTCGCGGCAATCGACGAGGGCGAGCGGCTACAGATCCAGCGCAAATGGTATCTCTTCGGCGGCGAGGAACTAAAGGCCGCACCCGAGGCCCTGACACTGTCGCCGCAAGAGAGGGCCTATCTGCACGGCAAGCGCGTCGTCGACATCTGTATCGACCCGGACTGGATGCCCTACGAGCGGCTCGATGCCGAGGGACGCTACCTCGGCGTGATCGCCGATATGCAGCGCTCGCTGGCGAAGCGGCTCGGGGTGGAGATGCGGATCGTGCGCACCCGCACCTGGGCCGAGAGCATGACGGCGGCCAGAGAGGGGCGCTGCGACATCGTCGCCGGCGCCGTCGCAACACCGGAACGCCGCCCTTACCTGAGCTTCAGCACGCCGTACCTGGATCTGCCGCTGGTCATCGCCACGCGCACGGACGAGTCGTTCGTCGACCATATCGGCAGTTTGCTGGACCGACGCTTCGCGGTGGTCCGCAAGCATGCGGTGAGCGAGTTGCTGCGGCTGGAATATCCGACCGTCGACCTGCTCGAAGTCGACAATACCCGCGCCGGGCTCGAGGCCGTGAGCCGCGGCGAGGCGTTCGGCTTCATCGGTACCGCGGGCTCGATCGGCCATGTGCTGCGCGGGCATGCGTTCCTCGACCTCAAAATCGGCGGTAAGCTCGAGCAGCGCTACGCCGTCTCCGTCGGCGTACACCCCGGAAACCCGCTCCTGCTGGACATCTACGAAAAGGCACTCGCCGGCATTTCCGATGACGCTATCGAAGAAGCGATCACCAAGTGGAGCGTCGCCCCGGAAGTCGCGACCTTCGATTATATGCTGCTGTGGAAGATGCTCGGCGTATTTGCCGTCGCCGGAGGCCTGGTCGGTTACCGGTATCGCATCGAGGCGCGCCACAATCGGCGGCTTCGCGGCCTGAACGAGCAGTTCGAGCGCCTGGCGGTCACCGATCAATTGACCGGCCTGTATAACCGAAGGCTGTTCGACCGACTCGGCGAGCGCGAGTTGGCGCGGGCGGACCGCGAAGACAAGCCGCTGGCGCTGATCCTGGTCGATATCGATCATTTCAAACGCATCAACGACGCCCACGGCCACGCCGTCGGCGACAGGGTACTCATGCAGTTCTCGCGTCTGTTGCATGAAGGCACGCGCAAGATCGATCTGCTGGTGCGCTGGGGCGGCGAGGAATTCGTCATTCTCTGTGCCGACACCGACCTCGACGGCACGGTCCGGCTCGCCGACAAGCTCGCGGAGCGTATACGATGCTTCGATTTCGGCGTTGTCGGCGCGCTGACAGCGAGCTTCGGCATCGCGCGCTATCGACCGGGCGAAGACCTCGAGGCGCTGCTCAAGCGCGCCGACGAAGCGCTGTACCGGGCCAAGCGCGGCGGACGCGACCGCGTTTTCGCGGAATCCGACGAAGGCACGGAGGTTTAGGAGCTATCGACGGCGCGGCGCTGCCGAAGCAAGATCACCGCGGCCGGCCACCGGTTATCGCGGCGGCAATGCGCCGTCAATGGTCGAAAAAGGGCCGCCCCGCCAGCAGATTCGCGACATTGTCCGCTCCCGCGGCGGCCAATACCGCCGAGTAGAGCAGCCAGAGCAAAACGGTGCCGGCATAGAGCCAGTCCGGGACTCGCCAGTGCCCGGCGGCATCCGCCAGCCGGGGCGCCACCGTCAGCAGTAACAACAGCAGCGTTTGCGCGCCCAGCAGCGGATAAAAGCCGTGGTGCATCAGCACGATCATGGCGGACGCCGGGCCGCCGCGGCGCCAGGCGTCGGGCGACTCGCGAAGGACCGCCAGCAGCATCAGCAGCGCCATCGCGGCGAAACTGATCAACATCGCCGCGGCGGCCAACTGACCGAGCCGATCGGCCGATTCGCTCGGTGCCGCCAGCCGCCGCGCCCGCGCGCGGACCGCGGCCGGGGTCGGGGTCGGGGTCGGGGTCGGGGTCGGGGCCGGCTCAGAAGGCATGGAGACAGGCCGGCGGCAATACCCGTATCGCATCGCCTTGACGACGAAAGAAGGCGCGATCGGCGGCGGTGAAGCCGTACTCGGTCCAACTGCCGTCCGCGAAATAGACGCGCTCTCCCGCGGCCGCGCCGTCGAGCCGATCGCGCACGACACGCATCACCCGGTAGTCCGCCGTGGACGGGAGCTTGTAGCCCAGATCCGACAGATAGCCCGGATGCGTGTGGAACACCGGCAAAACGACGTATCGCGGCGAGAACCAGAAATAGAACAGCAGATCGGACATGACGCCGCCGCGGCAACCGCGCGTGACGAATGCGCCGACGCGCCCCGAAACCGTGTCGTAGACAAGCTCGCCGGAGACTTCGGTATCGCAGAGGGCCTGCAAGCGCAGCGCCGCCGCGGGATCCATGCACGCCGCCCGCGAGACGCCGTCGCGCCGCACCTGCGCCAAAGCCGCCTCCGGCTGCGGCAATGCCGAGCCGAGGTCGGCGACGGTCGCCGCGCGCGGCATGTGCGCATCGATGCTGTCGCACCAGACCGGATGCGTCGGGCGTGCATAGGCCTGCTCGGCCGCATTCAAGGTGCGGTAAAAATCCAGCGCAAGCCTCGGGCGGGCCAAGGCGATGCACTCGGCAGGACGTCGGCCCAGCGCTCGTGCGCGGGCCAGCATCGCCCCCGGCAACCGGGTGTCCAGCCCGCGGGAAGATGCCGAGAACGGCGGCTCGGGAGGCATGCGAGGGCCATCGCCTCCGGTCCCGGCAAAGCCCTTTAACTGCGATTTTGCCGCGCGATGAGGCACGCTCGGATTGCTCCCTGCTCCCCAAAATGGGCTCCCCAAAATGGGCTCCCCAAAATGGGCTCCCCAAAATGGGCTCCCGACAATGGGCTCCCGACAATGGGCTCCCGACAATGGGCCGAACCGCGTCTCGGACCTAAAGTGGGCGATCGTCGCCGAAGCGGCGACACCTCGTTGCATTGTTCACAAACGAGCGTGAGCGTGCAATGCCGGCGTCGCCGGTCATGGGCGCGACCGGGCGGCCGGGCCGAGAAAAGGGGGCTACGGGCAGAGAAGCCGGGCCAAAACCTTTTGTGTACGCCCGATACATCCAATCGCGGGGTCTACCGCCCCCGCAACGGCCGCCGGCCGCGTCGATCAGGGCGCGGGCACGGCGGACGGCTTCGCGAACAGCCGCTGCAAGCGCCCATGGGCGCTCTCGTGCATCGATAGCAGGGAGGGCACGACCAACAGCACCAGTACCGTGGCGAAGGCCAGGCCGAAGGCGATCGATGTCGCCATGGGAATCAGGAATTGGGCCTGGAAGGACTTCTCGAACAGCAGTGGCGTCAGACCCGCAACGGTCGTCATGGACGTCAGTAGTACGGCGCGCAGACGCTGGCAGGCGGCCTCGATCAGCGCCTCCGTGGTGGCCAGCCCTTCCTCGCGCAGGTGGCGATAGAAGGTCACCAGGATAATGGAGTCGTTGACCACGATGCCCGACAGCCCGAACATGCCGAACAGCGACAGAATCGTCATGTCGATGCCCATCACCCAATGGCCGAACAAGGCGCCGGTCAGGCCGAACGGGATGATGGCCATGACCACCAACGGCCAGCCGTAGGAGGAGAACACCCAGGTCAGGATCAGGTAAATCAGGATCAGGCCCAGGATCAGCCCCTTGCGCATATCGGAGAGCGTGTCGCGCTGATCCGCGGAGCGGCCCTCGAACGAGTGGTCGATGCCATACTCGCGCTGCAGGGCCTGCAACGGCCCTTCCTCCAGTGCGGCAATGATACGGTCGGCATTGTTGGCGGCCGGATCCACATCGGCGGTCACCTCCACCGCGAGCCGGCCTTCGGCGTGGCGCAGCACCTCGAAGCCGCGTTGCGAGCGCCATTCGGCAACTGCCGTCAGCGGCACCGATTCACCCTGCGGCGTGCGAATATTGAGGCGATAGAGGCTGCTCAGGGAGTCACGCTCGGCCTCGGGCAGCTTCACCCGAACTTCCACTTCATCCGGTCCGTCCTGGAAGATCTGAACCAGCTGGCCGTCGAACGCGCTGCGCAGTTGCTGCCCGAGGTCGGCCACCGTCAGCCCCAGGGCATGGCCCGCCGGCGTCAGCGAGTAAATCAACTGCTCGCGCCCGTAAGCCATGTCGTCCTCGACCTCGAGCACGCCGTCGATGCCGCCCAGCGTCTCCACGAGATCGATAGCCGCGGTCTTCAACCGCTCCGCATCGGCGCCGGTCAGCCGCACGGTCAGGTCACGGCCCGGCGGGCCCACCCGGCGCGAGGTGATGTTCAAGCCCTCCAGACCAGCGGGCATCACGATGCGCTCGCGCCAGGCCCGAATCAGCTCGTTGTTGCGCACCTCGCGCGAATCGGGCTCGGTCAATTCGATCTGCAGCGAGCCCAACTGATCCGCCGCGGCTCCGCCTCCGCCGCCGCCGCTCTTGGAGCCGTGGTACGCCAAGACAACGTTGATCAGCTTGCCTTGCCCCAGTTCTTCCTCGGTTCGGGCAAGGGTCTCCTTCAAGTGCTCCAGGAACGCGTCCACGGTCGAGCGCGGCGTACCGGCGACGAAGGTGACGTTGGCGTTGATAATCTGCGATTCGGGTGTCGGGAAGAACACGAACCCCAGCCGGCCGCCGGCGATCAACCCGATCGCCAGAACCAGCATGCCCACGGCCGCCGCGACGGTGGTGAAGCGGTTGCGGATCGCCACCGTTGCGAGGGGTCGGAAGAACCCGTCGCGAAAGCGCGCGAAGCCACGGTCGAGCCGGGCGCGGAGCGAATCGGGCTGCACTTTGTGCGAGTGAACGAAGGCATTGCGCAGATGGCCGGGCAGGACCAGGAAGCTCTCCACCAGCGAGGCCAGAATCACGCAAATGATCACCAGCGGAATGGCGCCCAGAATATTGCCGATACGCCCGCCCACCAGCATCAGCGGCAGAAACGCGGCAATGGTGGTCAGCGAAGAGGCGATCACCGGCGCCAGCATGCGCCGGGCGCCGCCCTCGGCGGCCAGCAGCGGTTCCTCGCCCATCTGGTAGTGCGCCATCGCGTCCTCGCCGACAACGATGGCGTCGTCGACGATAATTCCAAGCGCCATGATCAGCGCAAACAGGCTCAGCATATTGATGCTGCCGCCGCTCAAATAGAGGATGAACAACGTCGCGGCGAAGGACACAGGGATGCCCCAGGCCACCCAGAAGGCCACACGCCCGGTCAGGAACAGGTAGAGGATCGCGACCACCAGCACCAGGCCGCCGAGGCCGTTTCGCACCAGCAGCATGATGCGATCGCGCACCAATTCCCAGGAGGCGTCGTAGACGGTGATCTCGACGCCGGGCGGCAGCGTCCCGCGGGTATCGGACAGCCACTGATCGAGAACCTTCGCCGCCTTCAGGGTATCGCCCTGCTCGGCACGCTGCAGCACCATCTCGACCGCGGGCCTGCCGTCGACGCTCAAGCTTACGGTGTTGTCGCTGGGCCCCCGCTCGATCTCGGCGATATCTCCGAGCTCGACGCGCAGTTCGTCCTCGGTCTTGATGGGCAGGTCGGCGAACTCCAGCTCGGTTCGGCGCTTGTCCAGACTGCGCAGCTCGCGCGCGCCCTCGCCGCGGCCCACGGCGCCGGCGGGCAGATCCCGACTGAAGTCGGCGACGCGCTGGCCGATATCGCGCAGCCCCAAATCCAATTGCTCGAGCCGGGCGTTGTCGACCTGGATCGAGATTTCCTCCTTGGGCAGGCCATTGATCTGGACTTTGTCGATGCCGCGGTCGAGCAGCTCGAGCTCGAAACGCCGCGCCAGCCGGCGCATCTCGGCGGGGTCTTCGAGACCGCTGATCAGCAGCCGCGCGACCTGCTCGTAACGCGTCACCAGGGCAACCTGAGGCTTCTCGGCGTCTTGCGGGAAATTGCGGAACTCGTCGACGAAGCGGCGCACCTGGTCCAGCGCCAGCAGCGGATCGGTGCCCTCTTCGAACTCCATGGTGATCGCCGAGATGCCCTGACTGGAGGTCGAGGTCATCTTGTCGAGGTTATCGGCGGTACGAAGGCGCTGCTCCAGGGGATTGGTGATACCGTCCTCGATGTCCTCGGCGCTGGCACCGGTCCAGACCACCCGCACGGACACCACTTCCAACTCGAAGGTGGGGAAGAACTGCACGTTCAGCCGGTCGAGCGCGAAGGCGCCCGCCAGCAGCATGATGACCATCAGCAGGTTGGCGGCGACTTTATGATGGGCGAACAGCCCGATGATGTCGCTGCGGTGTTTCATGGGAGCGGGTGTCATCGGCTTTTCGCTACTGCACTGTCTGCGCGGGCGGCGCCGCGGGCGGGCGCGGGGTCGCGGCGGCAGCGTTGGCCACGGCGTGCTCGCCGACGGCCTCCACCCGAAGGCCCTCGATGGCGTTGGGCATGTGTGTGGTGACGATCAGATCCCCCGCCTCGATATCGGGCGAGCGCACCAGCAACCGCTCGTTGCCGGTCTTGCCGCGGTAGGCGCCCAATGTCTCCACTTCGACGCCGCGCATGCGCCCGTCTTCGACCTTGTACAGCCGACCGCCGCCGTACACGGCCCCGAAGGGCACGGCGATGCTTTCCACCCGAACGGGACGATCCAGGCGCAGGGTCAGCATCTGGCCCAGACGCAGCAGCGCCGGATCGCCGGTGATACGAAACAGGCCGTCGACACCGCTCGGTTGGGCCTCGCCGGCGAGACGCTCAAGCTCCAGTCCTACCGTCTCGGTGCCGATGGCGGCCTCGGCCTCCAATGGCTCGTCGGCGCGCAGCACGCCCACTAGCTCGGCCTGATAAGGCGCCGGAATACGCGCACGCACCTCGAGCTCGTCGAGCGCGTACATCCGCGCCAGTACGGCGCCCTTCGACACCTGATCGCCCTCGGTGACCTCGACCCCGGTGACAATGCCTTCATAGGGGGCACGAACGACGGCCCGCTCGTACTCCAGCGCCAGCTCGTCGCGCTGCGCCTCGGCGCTGCGCAGCCTCGCCTCCAGCGCCTGCAGACGCCCGGGGTGGTCGCCGATGCTCATTTCGCGGTTGCTGACGGCGAGCGCCTGCAACGCCTGCGCCTGCTCGGCCTCGTCCAGGGCCTGCTCGGCGCCGACCTTCTGCGTCTTCAGCCGCTGCTGACGGTCGACCGCGGCGCCGGCGATTTCGAGCAGGCGCTTCTCCTGCTCGAGGGCGCGCTTGTCGGTCTCGTACCGGTTGCGCTCGCTGCCGATCTCGGCGCGGAGCTCGGCAATTCGTGCCTCGGCCTGGGCGATCCGGGGCAGGAAGTCCCGCTCGTCGAGCCGGACCAGGACTTGGTCTTTAGCGACGCGGTCGCCGTCGCGCACGGCCACTTCCGTTACCCAAGCGGCGGCCGAGGCCGTGGCGCGCAGCAACTCCGGCGTTTCCACGCGCCCGTAAAGATCCAGCGCCGGCGCCAGCGCGCGCGGCTCCGCCGGCTCGACCTCGACGCGCCAGACGCGCTCCTGCACCAGCGGCGGCTCTTGCTCCGGCTTGGTGGACTTCAACACCCGGAACGCGCCGAAGGCGACGGCGACGATCAGGACGGGTAAGAGGATCTTAAAGACTTTGCGCACTCGGGAAACCGTTATTGCTCTGTTGGCCAAGGCTCGGGGCGGACCGTCGCGGGCGGCGATTGCAGGCGCGGCCGGATCTGCCCCGGATGCCGCCCCCCCCGGGAATACCCGGGGACGCACCCAGCGCCGCCGGCGCAGACCGTGCGGGTCGGCGTGCCATGTTGATTCCGAACGCCCGAACGATTGCGATAGGGAGAGCGGAAATCGCCCGGCCTTTGCGAAAAAAGCGCTTTCCGTGCCGATTGCCGCCCGGAAATGCCACCCGGAAGTGCCGCTCACTCAGCGTGGCCCTAGTGTCGGGCCGAACGGACACGATGACAACGACAAGCGTCAGGGAAACCAAGCATCGAAGACGGGCTTGCAGGCTCCGCATTGCTGACCTCGCCCGAGCGCCGCGGTTCCCGCGACGGCCAAGAAGCTTTGCTGTCGATGCACATGCAGGGACGCGCCGAGTGCACGGCGGCCGGCATCGAGCCGTCCTCGAAGCAGCCGAGGCTCGTCACCACCGGCTCGGCATCGTGCTGACGCGGAGCAATAAACCGGCAGGCGGAGCTGTCCCGAGCACGGCGCTACGCTGTCGCCGTGTCCCCAACGGTGCTATATACCTCACAGATAGAGGCGAGTCAGACGAATTCGACCCCGCCTCTGGGGCGCACGCAGCATCACTGCCCCGGCCAGACGAACGACGGCCGTCGTCGTTCGCTCCAGCGTAATCGCCGAGGCCCACGATGCTTCTCCACAGATGCCCTCTACTGCGCCCGACCGTCCTCTGCGGGCTGCTGCTCGCCGCGCTCTCGCTGACACTGCTCGGCATCGAGCCCGTGCTGGCGGCGCCCGGCGCCAAGGCCGCCGAAGAGCCGGTCAAGATCATTCCGAACCGCCGCTGCCTGAAATGCCATAACGACGACGAAGACAAAACCGCAGAGCGCGACGACGGGACCGTCGTCAATATCTACATCGACGCGAAACGGTTTGCGCACAGCGTCCACGGCGAGCAGTCCTGCATGGGCTGCCACAACAGCATCAAGAAGGCCAAGCACGAAAAGCCCCTGCCCAAGAGCATCGGCTGCGTGGAATGCCATCTGAAGACATGGCAGGCACAGCAGGGCACCGACGAGCCCGAATACGAGCGCATCGACGTGGTCGTCGCTCAGATCGAGCGCTATATGCGCTCGGTCCACGCGCGCCCCAACCTGCTCGATCAATCCAAGACCAATGCCACCTGTTACGACTGCCACGAGGCACACAACATCGGCACGGTGGGCAGCGCGACGCGGGCCGATCATCGCCAGCGCAACCCCGAGGTGTGCGGCAAGTGCCACGCGGAACAGAAAGAGGCTTATCTGGGCTCGATCCACGGCCGCCGGCATAGGGCCGACGGGGCCGTCGGTGCGGTCCCCGAGCCGACGGCCGCCGCGGGCGCCGATGGCGCGGCCGGCGGTGCCGGGGCGGAAACCGGAGGACACGGCATCATTTCGGCGGCACATGCGGCACAGGCGGCAAGCGACGGCGAGGACACAACGACCGCGGCCGTCTGCTCCGACTGCCATACACCCCACAACATCGACTCACCGGAAAAAGACCCGGTCAAGTTGATGATCACGGACAGTTGCGGCACCTGCCACGAAAAGCAGGTCCGAACATACCAGGCCTCTTATCATGGTCAGGTCATTCGCGCCGGCTATACGCACACCGCCAAGTGTTACGACTGCCACGGCGGCCACGGCGTCATGGACGTCGACGACCCTGCCTCCAAAGTTCACCCCGACAATCGGCTCGCCACCTGCCGGCAGTGCCACGAAAACGCCCCCGAGAACTTCCTCGGCTTCCACGCCCACGGCGATGCGACGGATTTCCGCAACTATCCGGAAATGTTCGTCACCAAGCGTTTTATGGAACTGCTGATCATCGGCGTGTTCCTGTTCTTCTGGACGCATATGCTGCTGTGGATCTACCGCGAATGGCGCGAACGTCGCCAGGGCAAGGGCTACACGCCGCCGCCCGACGGCGAGCAGGTCTACTTCCGCCGCTTCGGCCTCGGCTGGCGCATCGCCCATGTCGTCCTGGCCGTTGCCGTGATGGTGTTGGTCCTCACCGGCACCGCGGTGCTGTTTTCGGGACAGGCATGGGCCCAGTACGTGTTGCACCTGATGGGCGGTCCCAAGGTGGCGGCAGTCGCGCACCGGGTGGCCGCGGTGACCTTCATCACCGTCTTCTTCGGCCACCTCGCCGTGGTCGCCTGGAACATCTGGCGCGCCGGCGGCCGCTTTCGGTGGCTAGGACCGAATTCGATGGTCCCGAACCGGCAAGACGTCAAAGACATCGGGCGCATGTTCAAGTGGTTCTTCGGCCTGGCGCCTCGACCGAGCTTCGACCGCTGGACTTATTGGGAGAAATTCGACTACTGGGCGCCGTTTTGGGGCATGTTCGTGATCGGCTTGAGCGGGCTGATGCTCTGGTTCCCGGCACA
Organism: Thiohalocapsa sp.; assembly: GCA_021736785.1. Taxonomy (GTDB): domain Bacteria; phylum Pseudomonadota; class Gammaproteobacteria; order Chromatiales; family Chromatiaceae; genus Thiohalocapsa. The sequence goes on from JAIPFF010000003.1 coordinate 108,939, forward strand.
GACGGCGCAGGTACTGCCCGGCTGGATCTTCAACATCGCGACGATCGTGCACGCGGAAGAGGCCATTTTGGCCGCCGTATTCCTATTTACGGTGCACTACTTCAACGTGCACTTCCGTCCGGACAAGTTCCCGATGGATATCGTCATGGCCACCGGCGCGGTGCCCCTGTCGGAATTCAAGCACGAGCACCGCTTGGAGTACGAGCGGCTGCTCGCGAGCGGGGATTTGGAGAAATACCTGGTCAAGCCCCCGTCCGAGCGTGCCAAGCGCTCGGGACGCAAGATCACCGGCTGGCTCATCGTCATCGGGCTGATCTTGGCCGCGCTGGTGCTGAACGGCTACGTCGATATGTTGCGCGGGCACTGATGGTGCGGCCCGGCGGCGGCGCGTGCCGCTCGGGCGTCAGCGGCTTGCGCCGGCGCGGACATCGCCGTCGGGTGTTCGCGCGAGCCTGAAACCCAGTGTGCGATGGCCGAACGCGGGGCCGGTCCGGCAGCGATATGCGGAGCGCAGATAGCCCGGATAGCCGTGCCAAGAGCCGCCGCGGACCACGCGGCGGGCGCAGTTGCCGGTTTCCCGGGCACTGCCGTCGGCAGGTGCACCCTCGTAGCCCTCGTTCCAACAGTCCTGCACGAACTCGTTTACGTTACCGTGCACGTCGTACAAACCCCAGGGGTTCGGCGGGTAGCTGCCGACCGGAACGGTTTTGTGCAAGTCGATATTCGTCGGCTCGGGGCATTTGCCGTACTCGAAGGTGCCGTCGAAATTGGCCTGCTCGGTATTGATGCACTCGCCGGTGGAGAACGGCGTCGTCGTGCCCGCCCGCGCGGCGTATTCCCATTCCGCTTCGGTCGGCAGCCGATAACCCTTGTCGCCGGTTCGGTTGAGCCAGCGGATGTAGTCGCCCACGTCCTGCCAGGACACGTTGATGACCGGATGGCGCCCGCGGCCCCAGCCTTCGTCGTCCGGACGCTCGCGGCAGCCGCCGTCGGCGACGCAGGCGTCCCAGTCGGCGAATGTGACTTCGTAGCGGCCGATCTCGAAGTCTTCCAGGCAAACCTCGTGGCGCGGGCCCTCGTCGTAATCGCGCTCGGCCTCGTCGTCGGGACTGCCCATCAGAAAGCAGCCGCCGGGGATGGCCGCCATTGCGATTTCGGGGGCCAGTGCGAGCTTGATGGTATGCTCCGTGTCGGCGCCGATGAACACGCTGCGATCCACCGCGTCGAACCCGTCCTTGATCGCGCGCACCTGGTAGAGACCGACCGGCAGTCGAATCAAGAACGTCTCGCCCGACGATTCAGGCGAGTAGCCTTTGCGCTCGCCGTCGATCGATAGTTCGGCGCCGCCCGGCAGCGTATAAATCAGCAGGGCGCCCGTCCCCGCGCCGAAGGCGGAGGTCGCGAAGGGCAAAACGCCAAGGGTCGTCAACAGGAGGGGTAGGCAGCGGGCATGCAGGTTCGGCACGGTAATCGGCCTCGTGTGGGGGTCGCGGCGACTGCGGGGCACTGGGACGATTACCCCGCTGCGGTTGTTGCTTCGCTGCGATTCTAGACCAAAAGCTCCCCGACAACGGCGTGGCCGCAAACCGACGCCGGATGCTTGCAGCATCGCCGGCGTATGGCCTGCACGCTCGACAGGCCCGTGCGCCCGTCAGCCGCGCTCGGCGAGCAACATGGCACGGCAAGGCGCCGGATGGCCTTCCACGGTGCGGGTCGGATCGTCGGGATCCAGGAAGTCCGCAAGGGACTGAAACCGCATCCAGGGTGTCGCGCGCTGCTCGTCGACGGCGGTGCGGGTGACGTCGATCACCCGAGCGCGCGCAAATCCGGCCTCCGCCAGCCATTGCCGCAGTACCGTGACCGTCGGAATCGCGTACAGATTGCGCATCTTCGCGTAGCGGCCGGCGGGGCGCAGGATGCGCGATCCCGGCTCGTCCAGCACCAGCGTCTCCAGCAGCAGCTGGCCGTCGGGATGCAGCAGCTCGCGCAGCAGGCGCAGGTGAGCCGATGGCTCGCGGCGGTGATAGAGCACGCCCATCGACAGAACCAGATCGAAGCCGCTCAGTTGGGGCGGGAGGTCCACGTCGGCCAGCGGCAGCACCGCCAAACGCGGATCGCGCAGGAAGTGATCGATGGCCAAGAATTGCAGCACGAAGCGCAGCGTCGGATCGATGCCGAGCACCAGCCGTGCGCCGGCGCCGAGGGCACGGTAGCCGTAGTAGCCGTTACCGCAGCCGACGTCCAGCACCAGCCGGTCTTGCAACATGACACCACCGCGAACGAGGCGCTGCCATTTCCGGTCCGAGCGCCATTCCGCGTCGATCTCGACGCCGTGCACGCAGAACGGCCCCTTGCGCCAGGGATGCAGGCGATCGAGGTGTGCGCGCAACAGCGCTTGCCGATTCTCCGGCAGCGGGTCGCCGACCGTGACACAGTCGCAATCGAGTCGGATCCGCGACGGCGCAATCGGCGGCAGCGCATCGAGCGCCGCTAGCCAGTCGGACAGGTCTCCGTGCGCATCCTGACGAAGCCGCGCGGCACTCGGCACCCGCAGCGCGGGCACCCAAGGCGCCAGCGAGGTAGAGGAGAGGGTCTCGAAGAACGGCTCGAATCGATCGATCAGCATGCAAGCCAGCCGATAAAATTCAGGCACTGGAACCAGCGCTCGATACGCACGAACCCGGCCTCGCGCAGGCGCGCCTCGTGCACCTCGATGCTATCCGGGATCAGGACCCGTTCCAATGCGGCGCGCTTGCGGCCGATCTCGAGCTCGCTGTAACCGTTGGCACGCTTGAAGTCGGCGAACAGCTCGCTCATCAATGCGTCGTGCCCGGGGTCCGGCCAGACGACTTTCTCCACCAGCAGCAGCGCCCCGCCGGGCAGCAGGCCCGCGCGGATGCGGCGCAGCTCGGCAAGACGGCGCGCCGGCGGAAGGAATTGCAGTGTCAAATTGAGCAGCACCAGGCGAGCGTTTTCGATCTCCACGTCGGCGATATCGGCGCAGCGGGCCTCGATCCGCCCCGCGACGATGGCATCGGGCAGGCGTGCGCGGAGCCCTTCGACCATCGCCGGCGCGTTGTCGACAGCGATGATGCGCAAATGCGGATCGCCGATGCGGGCCAGCATGCTGGCGCTGCAGGCGCCGAGCGAGCAGCCCAGGTCATAGACCAGCGCATGCGGGCCGGCGAGCCGCGCGGCGACGATACCGATCAGGCGCACGAGCTCGCGGTAGCAGGGCACGGAGCGCTCGAGCATGTCCGGGAACACACGGGCGACACGCTCGTCGAAAACGAAGTCGGACTCGGGCGCGTCGTCGCCCGCGAAAAGTCGATCGCGCCGATCGCCGCTCACGGCGCGGTTCCCCTCCGGGGCTCACGGGGCGCTTCGGGCACCGCGCAACGTCGTTGAAAAAACATCTAACACCGCCCCACAGCCATTGTAGGATTAAAGGTTGAGCCACCGAAGCCGCGGATACAGCGGGAGTCAGCAGATGAACGATATCAACGCCAGAGTCATCCTCGACGACGAGACCGAGATCGAGACGGTCGACAAAGAACGGCAGGAGCCGCGGGAAGATGTCGATCTCGACGCTGCCGAACTTTATCTCAACCGGGAGCTGACTTGGCTGGCTTTCAACCGTCGCGTGCTGAACGAGGCCGACGACGCGCGCACGCCGCTGCTCGAGCGCGTTAAGTTTCTAGCAATCGTCAGCAGCAATCTCGACGAATTCTTCATGAAGCGCATCGGTGGGCTCAAGCAGCAGATCGCCGCCGGCGTGCATATGGCTACGGTCGACGGCCGAACGCCCGGCCAACAGCTCGCGCAATGCCGCGAGGCGATTGCCGAGATCCAGGCCGACCAACAGCGCATCTACCGCGAGCTGATGCTCGAGCTCGAGACCCACGACATCCGCCTGGTCAGCATCGATGCGCTGCCACGGGACGTCCGCGAGCGCCTGCGCGAGCACTTCCGCACCGATATTTTCCCGATGATCACGCCGCTGGCGATGGATCCGGCGCATCCCTTCCCCTTCATCTCCAACCTGGCGCTGAACCTGCTGGTGAAGCTGCGCTACCCGGGCGGCGGCGAAACCTGCATGGCCCGCGTCAAAGTCCCGGTCAGCAAAGATGTCTCCAAGCGCCTGATCCAGGTGGACGGCATCAACACCTTCGTCACGCTCGACGACCTGATCGTGAACAACCTCGACATGCTGTTCCCCGGCATGGAGATCGCCAGCTGCGAGCTGTTCCGGGTGACGCGCAACGCCATCGTCGAGCCCGAGACGGAGGCCGCCAACGACCTGCTGGAGATGATCGAAACCGAACTGCGGGAGCGCCATTTCGCACCCATCGTCCGGTTACAGGTGCAGGCCGGCATGGACCCGGTGCACCGTGGCATGCTCGCGGCCGAGCTCGGCCTGAACGAGGCCGAAGACGTCTACGAGGTCAGCGGCCTGATAGGCAAGCGCGACCTGTTCGAGCTCGCGTCGCTGGACTTTCCGCAGTTACACGACAAACCGCACCGCCCGGGCGACCATCCGCTGCTCGGCAATGATCGGCGCAACATTTTTCATATCATCCGCGAAAACGGTCCGCTGCTGCTGCAGCATCCTTACGAGTCTTTTTCGACGACGGTGGAGCGATTCCTGACCACGGCCGCGAAAGACCCGAAGGTGCTGGCCATCAAGATGACGCTGTACCGCACCTCCGGCGGCGCCATCCTCGACGCGCTGATCAAGGCGGCGCGCAACGGCAAGCAGGTGGCGGTGCTGGTGGAGCTCAAAGCCCGCTTCGACGAGGCGGCGAACATCGGCTGGGCGCGGCGGCTCGAGGCCGAGGGTATTCATGTCACGTACGGTGTCATGGGCCTGAAGACCCACAGCAAGCTGATCTTCGTCGTGCGCCGGGACTATTCCCAGTTGCGCCGTTATTACCATATCGGCACCGGCAACTACCACGGCGGCACGGCCAAGCTCTATACCGACCTCGGCATGCTCGGCTGCGACGAGGACATCGGCCAAGACCTGACCGAGCTGTTCAACTACTTGACCGGCTATTCGCCGCCGCCGAGCTACCGCAAGATCCTCGCCGCCCCGTACAACTTGAAGCGGGCCATCCTGGACAAGATCCAGCGCGAGATCGACCTCCACGGGCGCGACGGCAACGGATTGATCCGCATGAAGATGAACGCGCTGGAGGATCCGGACATCGTTCGCGGGCTGTACAAGGCGAGCCGCGCCGGCGTGCGCGTTGACCTCATCGTGCGCGACACCTGCCGTTACCGGCCAGGCATCCCCGGCCTGTCCGAGACCGGGCGCGTGGTCAGCATCGTCGGGCGCTTCCTGGAGCACGCCCGCATCCTCTACTTCAGGAACGGAGGCGACGAGGAATACTACATCGGTTCCGCCGATATGATGCGCCGCAACCTCGAGAGCCGCGTCGAAGTGCATGCACCGGTCGAGAACCCGGAGCTGCGCGAGGAACTGCGCCTGATCATGGACGTCCAGTTCGCCGATACGCGATCGGCCTGGGATATGCAGCCGGACGGTTCCTACGTCCAGCGCATGCCCGAAGACGAAACCGCCAAGGGCGCCCAAGAAACCCTGATCGGCGTCGCCGACAAGCGACTGGCCGCGGCGGCCAAGCATCGCGAGAAGAATCTACGCTCGCGGCTTCTCAGTCACTTCGAGCACCGGCTGGCCAGTAAGACCTGACAAGCCGCGGCGCTGAGATCCACGCGCCCGCGTCCCGGGCCCGGCATCGGGCCCGGGAGGGCCCGAGATTGCGTGCGCTGTAGCGCATCCCTCGACGCTGCCTGCCGCCGGCGACCCTCCCGTCGTCGATATTGTGCACTGCAGCAAAATGCTGAAAGTTGTTGTCGAATATCTTATAGAGGACAAACAGCGCGTTGGCATGGCGTACACACCCGCCGCCACGTCGATTGGCAGTCGAGGTCCGACATGCAACTGAAAACACCGATTCATTCGCCGCGGGAGCAGGTGGTGACGCTGCGCGACGGAACGCTATCGCGGCTGCGTGCGCCGGATGCAGCCGATCGTGGGCAAGTGCTCGCTTGCTTCGAGCGGTTATCGCAGCGCTCGCGGCGACTGCGCTTTTTCGCGGCAAAGCAGACCTTGACCGACCGCGAGCTCGATTTCCTGACGCTGACGGACGGACGCGACCATATCGCCGTCGCGGCACTGGCGCTGGACGCGGACGGCGGCGAGCAGCGGATGCTCGGCATGGCTCGGTGTCTGCGCCTCGCCCCCGGCGGCGACAGTGCGGAGCTCGCCATCGCCATCGCCGACGACGCGCAAGGACTGGGTCTGGGAAGCGCCTTGATCGAGCAATTGACGGAGACCGCCGCGGCCCAGGGCATTCGCCGCCTGGAGTTGGAGGTGCTCGCCGACAATCATGGCATGCGCGGCATCGCCGAGCGCCTCGGTGCCGCTGCCGACTGGCTCGGAGATGGCTCGATCCGTTATACGCTGACGTTGGAGCCAAGCCCGCGCACGGCACCGGCGGCGCCGGCGGCGGGCGCCGGGCAGGCCGACGCCGCACCCGCCGCCGCTGCACCCGCGACCGCGGTGCTGGATTTGGAAACCGTCATGAGCTGGATGCAGCGCGACTGGATCGACGGCACCGATCGCGCGCTCGATTTCAGCCGCTGGCTGGCAGACTCCGTCTGGCAAATGGCTTGGGCCAGTTGGTCGACGGCCGCCGGGCCGCGCGACCGCACGGAATCGCGCGCGGAGAGCAACGACATCGCCTGATCGGTCGGATCGGCAGCTTCGCCGGCTAGACGGCGTCGCGCAACACACCTCGGCTCGGACAGCGACGGCGCGCGATGGCTACGCGCCCGCATCGAGCATCTGCGTCAACGAGCGCAGATACCAGGTCGGGCGCACCGGCCAGGGCTCCCCGGGGGCCGGTGCCACGCCGGTGCCCACCAGCACCGAGTCGAGCCCGCAGCCGACAGCGCCGGCGATATCCGTACCGAGCTGATCGCCGATCATCACCGCGCGTGCGCTGCCGAGACGGCGCAGCGCGGCGTCGAAAATCGGCCGGTTCGGCTTGCCGAGCCGCAGAAAACCCAGATCACGCCGCGGATAGCGCTCGCGCAGCACCGCCTCCAGCATCGCCGCCAATCCGCCCGCGGTAAAGCCGAAGCGCCCGGGCGCCACCGGGTAAAGCAAATCCGGATTGCACAGCAGCAGCTCGAGCCGCTTGCCGGCATCGAAGCGGCGCAGCATCAGGCTCACGGCGCGGTCCAGATCCTCCAGGCAGCGGACGTCCTTTTGGTCGGCGATAACCAGCGCATCGGCATCGGTGTGGTCGTCGAGCATTACCGCGATGCCGCCGGCCCGCTCCACGTAGACGGTGGACTCCGCCGGCCCCATCACCACGCACCGGCAGCCATCCAGGCCGCGCTCGGCGAAATGCTCCGGCAACAGCCCGCCCGAGGTGACCAACCGCCCGGCCGGCACCGGCACGCCCAGCGCCGCGAGCTCGGCAGCCAGGGTTTCCGGCAGCCGGCTTGCGGAGTTGGTCACGACCAGCCAGGGGACGCCCTCGGTGTCGAGCCGTGCCAACAATTCCGCGGCACCGGGCAGCGCGCCGCTCTTGTCGACAAGCACGCCATAGGCGTCGATGAGAATGCCGTCGTACTGATCCGTCAACGCCTTCAGCGAAGGCGTCGGCGGCAGGTCGCCGGGGTCTTTATGCGTCATCGTCGTACCGGCTCGAGCTCCGCGGTCCGCTTAGGGAACGATCAGCATCATGCCCGGCGCAAGATCGGCAGGGCTATCGAGCAAGTCCCGGTTGGCATCGAGCAGCCGCTCCCAGAGACCGGGATCACCGTAGACCTTGCCGGCGATGCTCGAGAGCGTATCCTGCGCGCGCACGCGATACACGGCGGTGCCGCTGACCGCGGGATCGCCGTTGTTGGCCGGGACCGTCGCCGGCATGCCGGGGGACGCCGCCTCGGGAGTCTGGCCGGAACCGGCGGCACGGGCCTCCGCGGCGGCGACTCGCTCGTTGAGCTCCACCACGCGCTGCATCGACTCGGCTTGGCGCTCGCGTGCCGCGCTGAGCTCCAACGTCAAGCGTTCGTTCTCGGTGGTGACGCGCGCATGCGCTTCTTCGAGCGCCGCGTACAACTTCTCCGCCTTGTCCGCGCGCAACTGCGCCTCTTGCACCTTCTGAGCTTGCTGCTGCAAGCGGGCATGCAACTTCGCCGCCTCGTCGCGTGCCGCGGCGGCGTCGGCCGCCTGTTGCAAGCGCAGCTTGTGCGCTTCGACGAATTGGGACATCAGGAGGCTCAAACGGCGCTCCGCCTCTTCGAGGCGAACTTGCAAGCGCGCATTCTCGTCGGCGAGCGGATGCTGCCCGGTGCCTTTCTCGCCGTTGCTGTTGACGCCTCGGGCCAGCATGGACTCGATGCCGCCGATGTGCGAATCGAGACGCTCGGCGAGCCGCGTCAGCAGCGCCGACTGCTCGGTCAGCTGATTGAGCATCTCGCTGCCGCCCTGGCAGGTACGCAGCCGCTCGGCGAGCTCCGCGCCCTGGCGGACCAGTTCCCGGCGCTCCTCCTTCAGCGCATTGCAGGCGGCGTCGAGCTCGGCGAAGCGCTCTTCGAGGAGTTGAACCGCGCCCTCGGCAGTGCTCGCACTGGCCGGCGCGACGGCGCAAAGCAAAGTCACCGACATCAGCGCGGCAGCGAGCGGCAGAAGCGGCACGCGAGTCCGCGGCACAGTGCGGCGAGTGAGTGTATGGACTGACATCATGACGGTATCGCACACATACTGGTAACTGCTTGTGGCCCGTGCTCGGCGAGCGGGTGGCAGCCGCGGCGGCACGAAACCGGCGGGGAGCAGGTGCCCCTGATAGCCCTCCCGCGAGCGGTGGCCTCTGAGCCGGACCCGCATAAGTCGCCGGATAAGGCTGTCTATCCGTCGTTCACTTCTTGCGTAAGGGCCGGGCTCGCCGTATCCGGCGCGCCCGGAGCCGATGGCGTTCATCGGCGCGGCGAGCGTGCTCGGTGGCCTCCGGGAAATAACGGCGGCGACGCGCCCGGCGGCATGCGGCGCCTTAAGCGCACGCGCGCGCAACTGCTGCCGTCCGGCGGGCTTTGGACTGGTCGCGTCTTGATGACGGCTGACCGGGCAGTAAAGCGGGCGTCTGCGTCCATAGCGTCTGCTTATGTTGCGGGCAACGGGTCAGGCGAGTACATCGGTTGCCCGCCCGACTATACGGGCGAGCGTTGATCGCATCGCCCCGAGCAACCGCTCCAGCGGCCGTTTGCGCGCCTTGTAACGTAGATGATAGAGCTCGGCGGATTGCCGTGCTTCCAATAAGTAATCATCGCTCGTTTTCAGTTCGTCGACGAGTCCCAGTTCGAGCGCCTGCTCGCCGTACCAGTACTCGCCGGTTGCCACCCGGGCCAAATTCACATCCGGGCGATTCGTAGCGATAAACGCCTTGAACAGCGCATGGGTCTGCTCGAGTTGCTCGCGCAGCTTCTGGCGGCCCTCGTCGGTGTTCTCGCCGAACAGCGTCAAAGTGCGCTTGTATTCGCCGGCCGTGTGCAGTTCGAAGTCGACCCCGCTGCGCTCGAGCAGGCGGTGGAAGTTGGGCAGTTCCGCCAGCACGCCGATGGAGCCGATGATCGCAAACGGCGCCGCGATAATGCGGTCGGCGACACAGGCCATCAGGTAGCCGCCGCTCGCGGCCACCTTGTCGACGGCCAGGGTCAGCGGGATGCCGCGGGCCTTGATTCGCATCAACTGCGAGGCGGCGAGGCCGTGCTCGTGCACCGCGCCGCCGGCATTGTCGAGCCGCACCAAAACTTGGTCACCGGGACGCGACTCCGCCAGCAGCGCAGAGATCATCTCGCGCAGCCCCGAGACCTCGCTGGCCATGATGTCGCCTTCGAAGTCGATCACGAACATGCGCGGGCGCTCGAGCGTATCGGCCTTCTCCCGCTGCTTGCTCGCCTTGCGTTCTTCCTTCGCTGTCTTCTTGTAGAGCTTCCCCGGCAACGTTGCGGCGCGAATGATGTCGGCCATGTTGGCGTAGCGGTCGTTCAGGCTGAAGACCTCGAGCCGGCTGCCGTCCTCCTCGGCGTTGCTCTTCAGCGAGCCGCGCGCGCGCGAGAGTGCAATCAGCAATAAGCCGACGAAGGCGATGACGGTCAGCGATTTGGCCGCGAAGAGGCCGTATTCGATCAAGGCGTCGGTCAAAGCGGGATGCTCCGGCGAGGATCGGGCCGCGGACAGGGCGCGCCGCGGCGCTCAGACCGCGATCGGCGCGCGGATCGCGGGATGGGGGTCGTAACCGACGAATGCGAAATCGTCCAGCACATAGTCGAACAGCGACGGCGGGCGGCGGCGGATTTCCAGGCGCGGCAGCGGTCGAGGCTCGCGGCGAAGTTGCTCGAGCACGATGTCGTCGGTCAGATGATTGCGATAGAGATGCAAGTCTCCGAAGCTGTGCACGAAATCCCCCGGCGTGAGGTCGCACTGCTGCGCGATCATATGCGTCAGCAGGGCATAGCTCGCAATATTGAACGGCACGCCGAGAAACAGATCGGCACTGCGCTGATACAGCTGACACGACAGTGTGCCGTTTTGTACGTAAAACTGGAAGAGGCAATGGCAGGGCGCCAGCGCCATGCGGCCGGCCGCGGCGTTCTCGGCCGGGGATTTGCCCGGCAGCGGCAACTCCGCCGGGTTCCAAGCCGAGACCACAAGCCGGCGGGAATCGGGATCGCTGCGGATGGTCTCCAGCAATTGACCGATCTGGTCGATCACGGCGCCGTCGGGCGCCCGCCAGCTGCGCCATTGGGCGCCGTAGATCGGCCCGAGATCGCCGTCCGGCGCGGCCCAGTCGTCCCAGATCGTCACGCCGCGGTCGTTGAGCCAGCGGTTGTCGGTGGAGCCGGACAAGAACCACAACAGCTCCTGAACCACGCTGCGCAGATGAATGCGCTTGGTGGTGACGAGCGGAAAGCCGGCCTGCAGATCGAAGCGCACCTGACGGCCGAATACCGAGCGGGTGCCGACGCCGGTGCGATCGGCCTTGTCGCAGCCGTTGTCCTTCACGTCGCGGAGCAGTTCCAGATACTGATGCATGTCGGCGGCCGCGGGCGGTCTCAGCCGCTCACCGGCGCAAGCAACAGCGAGCGCCCATGCATCTGCTCGGGCTGCGGCAGTCCCATCAGGCCAAGCACCGTCGGGGCGATGTCCTCGATGCCGCGGCCGATGGCGAGCGTCCAATCGTCGGCGTCGACGAGGACGCAAGGCACCGGATAGACGGTGTGCCTGGTATGGGGCTCGCCGGTCAGGGGATCGACCATCTCGTCGCAGTTGCCGTGGTCGGCGGTCAGCAGCACCGAGAAATCGGCCTCGGCGGCGGCGTCGATGACCCGCCCCACCTCGCGGTCAAGCACGCGAACGGCCTCGATCACGGCCTCGCGCACCGCTGTATGCCCCACCATGTCGCCGTTGGCGAAGTTGACGACGATGAACGGATACTTGCGGCTTTCGATGGCCTCGATGACGGCGTCGGCCACTTCGCGGGCGCTCATCTCCGGCATCAGGTCATAGGTCGCCACTTTCGGCGAGGGAATCAGCCGCCGCTCTTCGCCCGGATACGGCTCGCCGCGGCCGCCGTTGAAGAAGAAGGTGACGTGCGCGTACTTCTCCGTCTCGGCGCAATGGAACTGGGCCAGCCCCGCGTCGCTGAGCACTTGGCCCAGCGTCACCGGCGGCATCTCGTGGTCGAATGCATGGGGCAGCCCGTAGCGGTGGTCGTACTCCATCATGCAGGTGATTCGAGCGGCGCGGAAATCACCTCGCTCGAAGGCGTCGAATTCCGGCAGGAACAGCGCCGAGACGATTTGCCGCGGGCGATCCTTGCGGAAGTTGAAGAACACCAGACTGTCGCCGTCGGCGATGCGCTCACCATGGTCGACGATGGTCGGACGGATGAACTCGTCGTCTTCGCCGGCGGCATAGGCCTGCTCGATGGCCTCGCGCGCGGAGCCGGCATGGCGGCCCTCGCCATGCACGAAGGCGTCGAAGGCGAGCTTGGTGCGGTCCCAGCGCTGATCGCGGTCCATGGCGTAGTATCGACCGCTGACGCTTGCGATGGCGCCGCCGGCATCGGCCAGCGCCTCCTCGACGGCCTCCAAGTAGCTCAGGGCCGAGCGCGGCGCCGTGTCGCGGCCGTCGGTGATCATGTGCACCACGGGCTTGGCGCCGGCGGCGCTGGCCAGTTCGATCAACGCGATCAGATGCCGGACATGGCTGTGCACACCGCCATCCGAAACGAGCCCCATGATGTGCAGCGGACGCTGCTCTTGCGCCGCGACCCGAGCGGCCTCGCGCAGCACCGCGTTGTCGAAGAAGCTGCCGTCGGCGACGGCATCGTCGATCAGGACCAAATCCTGACGCACGATGCAGCCCGAGCCCAACGTCATGTGGCCGACCTCCGAATTGCCCATCTGCCCGTCCGGCAGACCGACGGAGCGCGCGGATGCCTGCAGCACGGTGTGCGCATTGTTCGCGAAGAGTCGGTCGAAGTTCGGCGTTTCGGCAATCGCAATGGCGTTGTTGGCTTTGCCCGGGTTGGCCCCGAACCCGTCCAGGATAATCAGCACCACCGGACGGCGCGGTACATCGAATCCCTTGCCCATCTGTCTTCTCTCCCGCATTCGAGTGGGTTTCTGGCCCCATTGTAGCGCGGACGCGCCCGAAACACTGAGCGCCGCCGACATTCGGCGCCGATTCAGTCGGCGCAGGGATAGAGTCCGGCCATGATGCCGGGCACGAGTGAGCGCGTGTCCGCGGCCGCGAGTGACGCATCGCGCGCCAACGCCCGCCGCAGCGCGGCCACGACCTTCAGCGTAGCGGTATCGATGCCTTCCTGCGCCGGCATGCACCAGCGCTCGGCATCGTCCTCGCCGCGCAGCAGCTTGCAATCGCAGGGCACGGCAAACCACTCGCAGGTCGCCGCGTCGACGCCGCGATGCCCGGCGGCGGCGGCCCGCTCGCAGACCGCCAGCAATTCGCCCACCGACGGCCCGCCCTCGGCGTTCGCCGCGGCATGCGACATCAGCAGCCCGGCGGCGGCTAGACCGGCCGCGCGGCGGAGGATACCGGAGCCGGCCGGCCGCCGGCAGCTCACTCGTTGCAAGACTGACATCGAAGCTCCTCGGCGCTGGCCGGGCTCGGAATCGAATAGACCGGAACCTGTGTGCGCGCGCCATTCTCCCGGACCACGCCGGAGAATCCGCAAACCGACGGCGGCGTTTCGGCGAGCGCACCCGAATCGGGGGTCCCACCGTCTGCACGCAAAGGCCGAATTGAAGTATCTTAGCGAACTCGGTCACGAGCAATGCGCCATCGCTCGGAAATCGGCCCCAAGGCCGGCGGCTTCCGGGCTCATCGCCATGCAGTGCGTACGCCCGAATGCGTCCGGGAGACGACGGGCCCGAAGGCCGGCAGGATGCAGGTCGGTATCGGTGCTCGAGCGACGGCGCAGTGCCCGGCATGATTCCCGTGGCTGCACGATAGCCGCGGCCAGCCGGTCGAACGGCCGCGACCCGCGGGCCGGAAGGATCCGATCTGCCCGGCACGGCGCAGTTTCCCGCGGTCGCAGGGCGCGCGAGCTCTTGCCCGCCAGGATTACGTTGACGACACAGACGCGCCCGCGACGCGGCGCCGGAGGACAGATGCCCGACAGAATCATTGCTTTCGTCATGGCCGGTGGCCAAGGCTCGCGACTGCAGCCGCTGACCGCCGCCCGATCAAAACCGTCGGTTCCCTTCGGCTCCCGCTACCGCCTGGTCGACTTCGTTCTCAGCAATCTGGTCAACTCCCAGATCCGCACGATCTATCTGCTGGTTCAATACAAATCGCAGTCGCTGATCGAGCATGTGCGCAAGGCCTGGACCATCTCGCCGCTGCTGCAGGATCAATTCGTGACCGTGGTGCCGCCGCAGATGCGCGTCGGCTCGTCCTGGTTCCAGGGCACGGCCGACGCCGTGCAGCAGAACATCAATCTGGTCGAGGAGCACGGGCCCGACTTTGTCGTCGTCTTCGGCGCCGACCACATCTACCGGATGGATATCCGCCAGATGGTGGAATTCCACAAGGAGCGCGACGCCGACGTCAGCATCGCCGCGCTGCCGGTACCCATCGAAGAAGCAAAGGAGTTCGGGGTCATCGCCGCCGACGCCGAGGGCCGTATCGAAGCCTTCCAGGAAAAGCCGGCCAACCCGCGGCCGCTCCCCGACGATCCGTCCAGCGCATTCGCATCCATGGGCAACTACGTGTTCAGCACCAAAGTGCTGCTGCAGGCCCTGCAGGATGCCCAAAACGCCGGCGAAACCGATTTCGGCAACCACGTACTGCCCCGGCTGCTGGCGGGCGGCAGCCGCCTTTACGCTTACGACTTCGCCGGCAATCAGATCCCCGGCATCAAGCCCTACGAGGCGCAGGTCTACTGGCGCGATGTCGGTAACATCGACGCCTATTTCAACGCCCACAAGGATGTCCTCGGTGCCGAGCCGGTCTTCGACGCGTTCAACCCCGAGTGGCCGATCTACTCCAGCAACTACCAAGGTCCGGTGGCGCGGGTGCTGGGAGGGCGGCTCGACAACACGCTGCTCGGCGCCGCGACAGTGATCCACGACAACAGTTTGCTGACGAACTCGATCATCCGCCGCGAGGCCGTCATCGAAGAGGACGTCGTGCTCGAGGACTGCATCGTGATGGACTACGTCCGCGTCTGCCGCGGCGCCCGGCTGCGCCGCTGCATCGTCGACCGTCACAACGTCATCGAGGCGGGCAGCACCATCGGCTACGATCGCGAAGCCGACAGCAAGCTGTACAAGGTCTCGGAGGGCGGGGTCACGGTGATCCCGTCGGGACAAGCGAATGTCTTCGCCCGCACCACGTCGGGCTTCGGCGGCTACTCGGAGTAACGCACCCGCGTGCCGCACCCGCGAGCGCCTGCGCGGCCGCTCGCGGGCGGGTTGCCCCGGCGTCGCGGGCTGCGCTGCCGGTGTCCGGCGCGCGACGGCCCAGTCGCGACACTGCCCGGGCATCGCCGCAGCCCGGTTTCCCGGTTTGCGCCGATGGCTCGCCGCGACTGCGATCACTCCTCCGCGTCGGGCTCCCGGTCGCGCCGCTGCACCGTCTCCGGATCCGCGGTGATCGGACGGTAGATCTCCACCCGATCCCCCTCCTTCACGCGCGCGTCGAGCTTCGTGAACTTGCCGAAGATGCCGATGCGCTGTGTCTCCAGGTCGATATCCGGATACTGCTGCAGGAGTCCGGCGCGCTCGATGGCGTCGCGAACCGTGCTGCCGTCGGGCACGTCGAGCTTGAGCCATGTGCGCTTGAACTTATCCGCATAGGCGACACCGATATGCATGGCTCAACCCTCCGCCGCCGCGGGCGCGGCACGCAGGCGCATGCGCGTGCTCTGCCGCGCATCGAGCAGCCGCTTCCCCGCCAGCAGGAAACCCAGGGCGATAAAGCCGCCGGGCGGCAGGATCATCAGCAGGAAGCCGCGGTAGTCGGGAATCAGCGTCAGTTCCAGGAAATGCACGCCCTCCCCCAGCAGCATCGAGGCGTCGGCGAACAGCGTGCCGGAGCCGATGATCTCGCGCACGGCGCCGAGGCCCACAAGCACCATCGTGAAGCCCGCCCCCATCATCAGGCCGTCGAAACCGGACGCCATGACCCCGTTGCGCGACGCGAATGATTCCGCCCGTCCGAGGATGGCGCAATTGGTCACGATCAGCGGAATAAACAGACCGAGCACCTTGTGCAGGTCGTGCATCCAGGCATTCATGCCGAGGTCGACGAGCGTCACCAGCGTCGCGATGATCAGCACGAACACCGGGATGCGCACTTCCGGCGTGATGATGCCGCGCAACAGCGACACCATCAGCCCGGACATGACCAGCACGAAGGTGCTCGCGAGTCCGAGGCCGAGGCCGTTGGTGGCGGTGCCGGTGACCGCCAGCAGCGGGCACAGTGCCAGCGACTGCGCGAATACGACATTGTTGTCCCAGGTGCCGTCCTTCGCGATACGGCCCCAGTCGGTCTTCGGGGTTTCTGTCTCGGTCTTGCTCATGGCGTTGGCCGTGTCGGATCAAGTAAGCGTTGAAGGTGCTCGGAGCGCTGATTCGCTCGATCGGGGCACGCACGGGCGCGATGCGTGTCGCGGGAGGCCCGCTTCCGATCGACGCCCTCTTCGCAACCGCCCGTGGTTAGTCTTCGCGCGCCGCGTCGGTCGTCAGCACCGCCGAGGCGGTCAGCGCGTCGCGATTGGCCTCGAACAGCTCGAGCCCGCCCTTGACGGCGCGCACGACGGCGCGCGGCGTGATGGTCGCGCCGCTGAACTGATCGAAGATGCCGCCGTCTTTCTCCACCGCCCAGCGCGCCGGCTGCGGGTCATCCAGAGAGCGGCCGTCGAAAGACAGAATCCAGTCATCGCGGCCGATTTCGATCTTGTCGCCCAGGCCCGGCGTCTCTGCATGGGCCAGCACGCGTGCGCCGAGGACGCGGCCGTCGACGCCGATGCCGAGCAGCACATGGATCGGCCCGGCATACCCCTGCCCGGTGACATCGAACGCCACCGCGGTCACGTCGAGCCCTTGCAGTGCCCGATAAACAGTGACGCTGCCCTCCGGGACGACGGCCGCCGTCGCCGGCAGTTGGATGGTGTTGGCCAGCAGATCGTTGTCGTGCAGATCCTCCGGCAGCACCTGCTGCAGCGACGCCAGCAGATCCTCCGCCTCGCGCTCGGCAATGGCGTCGCGGGTGGCGATGTCGCCCATTACCAACAGCGCCGCCGCGACCAGCGCGAATCCGCCGAGCAGGCCCGACTGATAGCCGACCCGTCGGCGATAGGTGGGGTTGGCGACCGTGCTCATCGGTTCTTCTCCGGGGCGGCATTCACGGCTTGCTCGCCATAGTCGAGGGGGCGTCCGCGGCGGTCGCGGCCGTAGATGCGGGGCTTGAGGTAGTGGTCGATCATCGGCGTGCAGGCGTTCATCAGGAGCACCGCGAAGCCGATGCCCTCCGGGTATCCGCCCCAGGTGCGGATCACGTAAACCAACAGGCCGACGCCGGCACCGAACAGCAGCTGGCCCCGCAGCGAGACCGGGGATGTCACCGGATCGGTGGCGATGAAGAACGCGCACAGCACGGTGGCACCGCTGAGAACGTGATAGAGCGCCCCCGGGTAATGGTCCGGAGCGATCAGGCTCATCAACGTCGCCAGCAGCACGATGGTCCCCAGCATCGCCGCCGGTATCTGCCAGGCGATGACGCGCTTGTAGAGCAGGAACAAGCCGCCGAGTCCCAGCAGCAGGGCCGATGTCTCGCCGAGGGCGCCGGGTACCGTTCCGAGCAGCGCGGCCAGCGGATCGAAGACCTGGGGCAGGATCTCCCCGATCGTCGCCCCTTCGCCGAGCTCCGTGCGCACGTGGCCGAGCAGCGAGGCACCGGTTATCGCATCGTAGGTCTGCCCGCCGAAGGTGATGGCGAGCCCCTCCATGAAGCCGGGCGCCTCGGCGGAAAACAGAGGCTGCGGCTGCAGGAAGCGCGTCATTTCCACCGGGAACGAGATCAGCAGCGCCACCCGCGCGATCATCGCCGGATTGAAGAGATTCTGTCCGATGCCGCCGAAAACCTGCTTGCCCAGCACGACCGCGAGCAGGCCGCCGATGACCCCGACCCACCAGGGCGCCCAAGGCGGCAGCGTCAGTGCCAGCAGCCAGCCGGTGAGCAGGGCAGAGCCGTCCATCAAGGCGGGGCGAACCGCGCGTCCCGCAATCAGCAGGGACAATGCCTCGAAGGCAGCCGTCGAGCCGAGCGTGACCGTGAAGACAAAAATCGCCGGCCAGCCGAACTGGTACAGCCCGAACAGCGTCGCCGGCACCAGTGCGACCATAACCAGCGCCATCGTCCGCCCGACGCTGACCGGCGCATGGGCATGCGGACTTGCGGCAAGTGATTGATTCATTTTTAACTAACCTGCAATCTCATTCGACCGTATCGGCACTCGCCCGCGCCCCTCGGCGCCCGTTCGCTTTGCTTCGCTGCGGTGCGCGGCAGCGCGAACCGCGCCGGGCGAATCAATCCGATACCGTGGCCGCGGCTTTCTCGGCCGCTGCCGCCTCGGCCTTTTTCTTCGCTTCTGCCTCGCGCTTGCGCTTGGCCATGGCCTCGCGCTTGGCCTGTTTCTGCGCCTCCATGCGCGCCGCGCGCTGCTCGGCCAGGCGTTTGGTCTCCGCCTGCTTTTGCTTGGCCCGGCCGCGCGCGGCCATCTCGCCCTTGGCATGATTGAAAAACTGCACCAGCGGGATGTGGGCCGGGCAGACGTAGGCACAGGACCCGCAGCCGATGCAGTCCATCAGCCCGTTGGAGACCGCGCCCTCCAGATCGCCGGCGCGGGTGTGCGCGGCCATTTGCAGCGGCACCAGACCGCAGGGGCAGGCATCGACGCAGCTTCCGCAGCGGATACAGGCGGACGGCTCGCGGCGGCTGGTTTCCGCCGCCGTCAGGGCGAGCACGCCGTTGGTGCCCTTCATGATCGGCACCCGCAGCTCCGGCAGCGGCTGGCCCATCATCGGACCGCCGCTGATCAGCCGCGCCGGCGGCTCGGCGAAGCCGCCGCAGTAGTCGACCAGATCCTGCACCTTGGTGCCGATCGGCACCCGCAGGTTGCGCGGGCGGCTCACCGCCGCGCCGGTCACCGTGACCACCCGCGAAATCAGCGGACGACCGAAGCGCAGCGCCTCGTGCACGGCGAACGCCGTCGCCGGATTGTGAACGACGACACCGATATCGGCGGTGAGTCCGCGCGCCGGCGTCTCCAGGCCGATCAGCGTCTGCACCAAGTGCTTCTCCGACCCCATCGGATAACGGTTCGGCAACCGCACCACCGTGATCTCGGCTGTCCGCTCGCTGTCCGGGGCGTCCGCCGCGGTGCCGGTAGCGAATCCGGTAGCGAATCCGGCGGCGCCGTCGACGGGCGCCGCCGCTCGGCGCATAGCGGCCAAGGCCTCGGGCTTATTGCCTTCGATGCCGACCATCACCCGCGGCACGCCCAGCGCGCGAGCCATGATGCGAATGCCGTCGACGACGGCGTCCGCCTGCTCACGCATCAGGCGATCGTCGCAGGTCAGGTAGGGCTCGCATTCCGAGCCGTTGATGACGAGCGTGTGCAGCCGGTAGCGACTGCGCAGGTTCAGCTTCACGGCGGACGGGAAAGTAGCGCCGCCCATGCCGACGACGCCGGCCTGGGCCACGCGCGCGGCGATCTCCTCGGGCGTCAGCGCAAACGGGTTATCGACACCGTGAATGTCTTCGTGCCAGCGGTCTTCGCCGTCCGGCTGCAGCGTGATGCTGCGCACCGACAGTCCGGACGGATGATTCGCCGGATAGAAGCCGAGACCCGCGATGCGCCCGGATGTGGGTGCATGAATCGGCGCCGACACCGCCCCCTGCGCGCGGGCGATCAGTTGCCCCTTGGCCACGTGCTCACGGCGCTGTACCACCGGGTTCGCCGCCGCGCCGATGTGCTGCTGCAGCGGAATGTGCAACAGCGCCGGCATCGGCAGGTCTTCGATAGGCCGCGCGGCGGCCAAGGATTTGCGGTCGTCCGGATGGACGCCGCCGCGGATCTTGAACAGACGCATCAGAGCACCACCGCCGGATTCGGCCAGACCCAGTTTTGAACCGTCTGCGTCGCCGGGCGCATCTCGATGCACTCGGTCGGGCAGACGTCCCAGCATTTCTCGCAGCCCGTGCAGGCATCCTCGAACACGGAGTGAATCTGATCGTTGGCGCCGATAATCGCGTCCGTCGGGCATCGCTTCATGCACTTGGTGCAGCCGATGCAGAGGCGCTCGTGGATGAATGCGACCATCGGCGGCTTATCGTCGACGCCGGAAAGATCGACACTGACGCCGAGCAGCGCGGCCAACTCCTCGGCCAGCGCCCGACCGCCCGGCGGACACAGGGTCGGCGGCGCCTCGCCGGAGGCCAGCGCGGCCGCGGCCGGCGAGCAGCCCGGGTAACCGCACTGACCGCACTGGGAGCCGGGCAGCATTGCCTCGATCTCGCCGGTCAGGGGGCTCTCCTCGACCTTGAGAAAGCGCGCGGCAACACCGAGCAGCGCACCGAGGCCGAGTCCAAGAAAGGTCAAGCTGAAGATCGCGGCAATCACGGGTGCGCATCTCCGATCGAGTAAGTCATAAGGATGCCGATGCGCGGGACGCGCGAGGCGATGCGGGCAGGCAACGGCGCCTCGCCGTCCCCGACCGGTCTGTCGGCGCCGCCGGCGCCGCGTACGCACCTGCGCGGGGTCGCGCGCACGGGCTCGGGTTGTCGAGTCGGCGGGTCACGCCAGCCCTGCGAAGCCCATAAAGGCCAGCGACAACAGCCCGGCGACCACGAACGCGATGGGGGCGCCGGCGAACGGCGCCGGCACCTGCGCCAGCGCCAGCCGCTCGCGCAGTCCCGCGAACAGCACCATCACCAGCGTGAATCCCAACGCCGATCCGAAGCCGTAGATCAGGCTCTCGAAGAAGCTGTGCTGCTCCTGAACGTTGAGCAGGGCGACGCCCAGCACGGCACAGTTGGTCGTGATCAGCGGCAGGAAGATGCCGAGCACCTGATACAGCGTCGGCGAGAGCTTGCGCACCGCCATTTCGGTGAACTGCACGACGGCGGCGATGACCAGGATGAACGTCAGGATGCGCAGGAAGCCGATGTCCAGCGGCTGCAGGACGAAGTGCTGCAGCAGCCAGCTTGCCGCGGCCGCCAGTGTCAGAACGAAGGTGGTCGCGAGCCCCATGCCGAGTGCCGTGTCGAGCTTGTTCGACACGCCCATGAAGGGACACAGCCCGAGGAACTTCACGAGCACCACGTTATTGACCAGCGCGGTGGCAAGGATCAGCATCAAAGGCTCGGTCATGGGCGGCTCGTCGGGTGCAGTCGTTGGACTTGCTGGAGCCGAAAGCAAAAGCGGTGCCAGCCGATGCGGCCGCCTCGGGCGCGGTTTCCCCGGACGCATCGAATGCGGGCAAACGCGCCGCTCAATGCGCGATTTCAAGGCATCGCCGCGCGGATGCACGCATGATGCGCGGCCTGCGCGACAGGGCCGCCGATGTCACGGACGACACATTGGTCTTGCTGCGGTGCAGCACGATTGTCGTGTTTCCGACAGAGCCCGAGGTCGGGCAGGCGCGGCGCGGCGACCGCGCCGCGGGCGCATATCGGACGCGAGCCGCTGCGCCGACCGCTCACGGCGCGGTCCGCGTGCCTTTGCGGTCGCCGCCGCCGGCCCGGTTGCGCTGGAGGTTGCATGGCATACAACCTGCATCTTGTGTGGAAGGTACAGCTGATCGGTTTCCCCTCGAGGAGTATGTCGTGACGGTTCGCAATTCGACGTCGACGGAGTCCAAGCAGACGGAGCAGCCGCCGGAAGAGCAGCAGCAGGGTATCGCCAGCGCTCTCGGTGAATTCCTGCGCAGCCCGCCGGAGGGGACGCCGCCCGAGGTGGTCGAGGCATTGACATTGATGGCGGGCAATCCGGACGATCCGCTGCCTCCCCGGCTGTACTTCGAGAGCGTCGAGCAAGCACCGGTAGCGATCTCGGTGACGGATGCCAAGGCCAACATTCTCTACGCCAACGCGGCCTTCGAAGCCCTGAGCGGCTACAGTCGCAGCGAAGTCATCGGCAAGAACGAATCCATCCTCTCCAGCAACGCGACGCCGGAGTCGATCTACCAGCAGCTCTGGCGCACCATCCAGCGTAAGCGCCCGTGGACAGGCACGCTGGTGAACCGGCGCAAAGACGGGGGGGATTACTTGGCCGAGTTGGTGATCTCGCCGGTGCTCGACACCGCCGGGCGCATCCGCTACTTCCTCGGCATGCACCGCGACGTGACCCGCGAGCATGAGTTGACCGTGGCGCTGCGCCAGCAGAAAACCCGTATCGAGACGGTGCTCGACGCCGCGCCGGTCTTGGTGGTGCTGATGGACAAGGACGGACGTATCATCCTCGACAACATGGAGTACAAAAAGCTGCTCGGGGACCTGCGCGGACGCGAGCCCGTGAACCTGCTGCGCGAGGCCCTGCGCGAGCAGGCCGGATTCGATCCGCTGGAGCGCGCCGAGAGCGGCCAGGGCTTTCGCGACGTCGAAATCAGCATCGAAGTGCCCGGCGGCAGCGGGCCGCGCTGGTTCTCCTGCTCGGGCACCGCGGTCAACGAGTCCGACAGCAGCCTCAGCGGCTATTTCGTGCGAGGCAACGCCGGTGACCTGCGCTTATTGCTGCTGGCCAGCGACGTCACCGCCCGCCGCCGGGAAATCGAGCGCGCCCACTTGGAGAACCTGCGTGCACGGCTTGCCGAGCAGCAGTTGGGCCAGGGCATGCGCGAGGCGCTGACCGCCGCCAGCTATCAGATTCAAGTACCGCTGAACCTGATTCGCGCCGCCAGCGGCATGTTCAAGTCCGGCGGCGGCAACGTGGAGGTCTTCGCCGAGATGCTCGGCCAGATCAGCACCGCCGGAGAGACGGCGCTGAAGACACTGCAGGCCGCATTGCCCGCCGACATTCCGGAGCCCGGCGTCAGCGTGAACGTCAACGAGCTGCTGCGCCACGTGCTCGCGCTCGAGACCGACCGCCTGCTGGCCGCCGGCGTCGTCGTCGACTGGCAGCCGGCATTGGTGCTGCCGGAGCTCTCCGGACACAAGAACCAGCTGCGCTCGCTGTTCAAGCACCTGATCGATAACGCCCTGCAGGCGATGCAGGAAAGCGGCCGTGCCCATCGCGAGATGCGCCTGGTCACCCGCGCGCTCGAAGACGCGGTGGAGGTGATCGTCGAGGACAACGGTCCCGGCGTACCCGCGGAGGCCCACTTCAAGGTCTTCGAGCCGTTCTATATCGGCTGGCGGCGCAAATTCGGCCGCGCGGGCATGGGGCTGGCGTTGGCGCAGGAGATCGTCAACCAGCATGGCGGCTGCATCGAGATCGACCCCGAATGCAAGACAGGCTGCCGTGTGCGCGTCACCCTCGGCGACGTCGAATCCTTGGAATGACGGTCCGAAGAGACGCGATGTCCCAAGCCGAACTCTCCCTCGCTGCCGGCAGCGTCGACCCGGAGCGCCTGGCCCTGTTGGAATCCCAGCTGGCGGCGCTGTTCGACGTCAGCTGCGTGCTCAGCCGTTCTCTAGAGCTGCGCGAAACGCTTCGCGAAGTCCTGAAGACCTTGCATGAGCACGGCCGGCTCCGTCTCGGTATGGTGAGCCTGCTCGATCCCGAAACCGGCGATCTGCTCATCAGCGCCCTGAACGACGAGGACGCCGCACCGTTCGATAAGCTGCGCTACCGGCCCGGCGAAGGCGTGATCGGCCGCATCCTCGAGTCCGACGAGCCATGGACGCTGCCGCGCCTGGGTGACGAGCCGGCCTTTCTCGACCGCCTGAACCTGTTCGACCCGTCCCTGCCCTTCGTCGGTGTGCCGATCCGTATCGGCGACGAGGGCGCGGTGGGCGTGTTCGCGGTGCAGCCGCCGGTCAACGACGGCCTGCTGATACAGCGCGCGCGCTTCGCCGAGATGGTGGCCAATGTCATCGGCCAGGCGGTGCGGCTGTCGCGCTCCGTCGAGGCCGAGCGCCGCGCGCTGCGCGAGGAGCGCGACACGCTGCGCCGGCAGATGAAGGGAAGCCACGGCTTCGACAACATCATCGGCCATACGCAGCGCATGCGCATGGTCTTCGACCAAGTGCGGCAAGTGGCCAAGTGGAATACCACGGTGCTGCTGCGCGGCGAGTCCGGCACCGGCAAAGAGCTGATCGCCAACGCCATTCACTACAACTCGCCGCGCGCCCGCGGTTCGTTCGTCAAGCTGAACTGCGCCGCGCTACCGGACAACTTGCTCGAAAGCGAGCTCTTCGGCCACGAGAAAGGCGCCTTCACCGGCGCCGTCACCCAACGCAAGGGCCGCTTCGAGCAGGCCGACGGCGGCACGCTGTTCCTCGACGAGATCGGCGAAATCACCCCGGCTTTCCAGGCCAAACTGCTGCGCGTATTGCAGGAGGGCGAATTCGAGCGCGTCGGCGGCTCCCGCACCATCAAGGTCGATGTGCGCGTCATCGCCGCCACCAACCGAAACCTGGAGCAGGAAGTCCAGGAAGGCATCTTCCGGGAAGACCTGTATTACCGGCTCAACGTAATGCCCATCATGATGCCGGCCCTGCGCGAGCGCATCGAGGATGTGCCCGATCTCGCCCGCTTCCTGGTGCAGAAAATCGCCAAGAGCCAGGGCCGCGAGCTCAGCGTCACCGACAGTGCACTGCGGGTCCTGATGCGCCACGGCTGGCCAGGTAATGTGCGCGAATTGGAAAACTGCATGGAGCGCGCCGCGGTCATGAGCGAGCACGGCGTCATCGACCGCGACGTCATCAACTTGACCGGACTCGACGTCGGCGCACTGCCCGAACCGCCGATGACGCCGCCGGTGGCGGACAACATCGATCTCAACGACCCCGATATCGATGAGCGCGAGCGCGTCATCGCGGCGTTGGAACAGGCCGGCTGGGTCCAGGCCAAGGCCGCGCGCCTGCTCAACATGACGCCGCGCCAGATCGCTTACCGCATCCAGACCTTGAACATCAAAGTAAAGCAGTTCTGAGCGCGGCGGCGCCTGTCGACTCCAACCCGTGCGATCCTCCTGCCCGACCGGCGAATCGCCGCGCGGGTATCGATGGCGGCGTCGCGATTTTAAACACCCACTTGCAGCGAGACGGGTCGAGCATCAATGACCGTATTCAAACCCTGTGCCGGCAAGGACGCCTGTACCGACGGCGGCAGCCACTGCCAAGGCTGCGGGCGCTCCCACGAGGAGATCGCACGCACCCGGGACGCCATCGCGATACTCGCCGAACTGGCCGTCGAGATGGACTACACCAACGTCGAGGCCTTTGCCGACTATGTGGCGCGCCGAATCGTCAAGAAAACGGACCAGCAGCGGCGCACGGCCGCGGCCTTGCGACCGGTTGCTTCGAGCCGCTGAGCCTTTGTGCCGTTGCCGAGACGTCCCGCGGCAAGACCGCGCCGCGGTCCGGCGGGCGGCTCGGTGCCGGCCGCCGACCGAGCGACGTTACGCGACGAACTATGACCGATAAGCTCTCGCCCGGTCGGCGCTCGCGGCTGATGTCCCGCGTCACCGGCCGCGACACCAAGCCGGAGTGGATCGTGCGCTCGACGCTGCACCGGCTCGGCTTCCGCTATCGCTTGGGCGGTGCCGAACTGCCCGGACGACCGGACTTGGTGTTGCCCAAGTACCGTGCCGCCCTCTTCGTGCACGGCTGCTTCTGGCATGCCCACGCCGACTGCAAGCGCGCATCGCTGCCGAAAACCAATGCCTCGTTCTGGCAGCAGAAGCTCGACGCCAACGTCGCCCGCGACCGTCGAAATCAAGACGCCTTGACCGCGCTCGGGTGGCGAGTCATCGTAGTTTGGGAGTGCGACTTGTACCGCGATCCGGTTGCGGCCGTCGGCCGGATCGTCGGACAACTCACCGGACAACCCGCCGGCACCGGCCTTGGCTATCATCATCGATTGGCGGACTTGGAACGGCATGCGGTATTGGGCATTGCCGAGCGCAAGCGGCGCTACCGTCTCGGACCAAAGCCGCTGGACAGCGAAAAAAGCGAGACATACGACGAATGAGCAAACGTTGAATCCGGTGCGCGCCCGCGCCAACGTAGTCGACCTGTTTTCCGGTGCCGGCGGCATGAGCTTCGGCTTCCACCGCCATGGCAGCTTCAGGGTCATCGCCGCCGCCGATGCTCAGATCGGCAAACCGAGCACTGGCACGAACCTGCAGTGCAACGCCACCTACGCGCTCAACATCGGCATCGCGCCAGCGCGCATCGACCTCGGAGCCATCGCCCCGCAAGACTTGCGCCGCGCGCTGGGGCTTTCTCCCTCCGCGCGTGTCGACGTGCTGAGTGCCTGCCCGCCGTGCACGGGCTTCAGCCGAGCCATCCCGAGCAACCATCTCCGAGACGACGGCCGCAATAGTCTGGTGCGCCGTTGCGCCGAGTTCGCCGCCGTGCTGCAGCCGTCCATCCTGGTCATGGAAAACGCCCGCGAGCTCATTCGCGGCAACTTCTCCCACCACTACCGGGATCTTTGTCGAGACCTCGAGGCACTTGGCTACCGAGTCGCCGGGCATAGCCATGTGCTGACCCGCTTCGGCCTGCCGCAGATCCGCGAGCGCGCGCTCGTCATCGCCTGCAAGCGCACACTCCGGCTTCGCACCCTGCCGGAGCTCTGGCAGGGCCGGCACATCCGCGCCGACGCAATCACGGTGCGGCGCGCTTTCGCCGGCATCGCACCCGACGCAACGCGGGCGACGGACTATCCGGGCATCGCGTCGCCCCGCGTTTTGCTGCGCCTGAAGGCCATCCCCAAAGACGGCGGCTCGTGGATCGACCTGCTCGCGCACCCGGATGCGGACAGTCTGCTGACGCCGGCGATGCGGCGCATCGCCGCCGAAGGGCGCTTCGGCTCCTACCCCGACGTCTACGGCCGCATGGCCTGGGACAAGCCGGCACCCACCATCAAGCGTGAATGCGCCCATCTCGGCAACGGACGCTATGCCCATCCCGAGCAAGACCGGCTCTGCTCGGTGCGTGAGATGGCGATGCTGCAGGGATTCCCGAATGATTTCCTCTTCGCCGACGCCGCGCTGTCGAATCTCTATCGCCATATCGGCGATGCGGTCCCGCCGCTGATCTCCTATCAGATCGCGCATCTTTGCCGATGGATGCTGACCGAGCGCCGGCCCGATCTACAGCAGGCAATGCTCCCCGATGGCCACCTGCGGCGCGACGACCTTTGCGCCGCATCCGAAGCGCAGGCCGTGGCAACGTCCGGTGCGGCACCGGAATGTTTAAACGTGGCGTCGACGCCAGCATAGCAAGACCCGCATGAGGCCAAATTGCTCGCCAAGGAATTACTCATCGGCGTGACGCAGTTTTTTCGGGATACGGAAGCCTTCCAGGTACTCGCTCGACAGGTCATCCCAAGCTTGATTAACGGCCGGGCGCCCGATGCACCGGTGCGCATTTGGGGGGCGCACGCATTCATTCCGCTGGCCGAGCGCAGCGGTCTCATCCTCGACTTGGACGCCTGGGTGCTGCGGGCGGCCGTCGGACAGCTGCAGGCCCGGGCACAAGCCGGCCTGCACTTGCTGCCCGTGGCCGTGAATCTGTCGGCACAGCAGTTTCAGCAAACCGTTACCGCCGGATCAGATCGAAGCATGGCTGCGCCGGCTGACATAGCGGCCTCGGCATGGTGCGGCCTTGAGCTTGTCCGGGGTCTCCGAAGTTGTCTCCACGGACTTGACCCGAGCGCAAAACGACCCCAAGCCTTATGGGGAAGCAACGGACAAGAATCGAGCTCGATCTATGCAAGGCACTCGCCGCGCCCACGCAAGCACCCCCTCAAGCTCACTGGCTCCGAACCGCTCGGTTCGCAGTCACGCCACCACGGGCATCGGCCCTCCCCCGAGCTCACGAGCGTCACCGTTTGCGCAGCCGATCCGCGCCGACGGCGCAGCAGCGGCCCGATGGCCGGCGCGCAGCACCTGCGCCGCGCGCCTCCCCGATCGGCCCCTTGCAGTCCGCCACGCCTCGGCAGCGGCCGCCGGGGCGCAGAGGAGCGCGGCGAAGAACGGGGCGAGCAACGGGCGGCATGCGGAGCGCGCCGATGGCTGATCGGCAAGCCCGAAACGGGATGGACGTTCAGACGCTGTTTTTCCGCCAATTTCTGCAGCACCCGATGCAAGTCGCCTCGGCGGTGCCGAGCTCGCGGTTCCTGATGCGGCGGATCGTGGCGGCCGCGGCCGGCGAGCAGGCGGGACTGATGGTCGAGCTCGGTCCCGGCACCGGCGGCACGACCCGGGCGCTGTTGGAGGCGCTGCCGGCGCACGGCAGACTGCTCGCAATCGAGGTCAATCCGGACCTGCATCGAGCGGTATCGTCCATCGCCGACGAGCGCCTCATCGCGCACCGCGGCAGCGCCTGCGATCTGCCGGCGATCATGGCTCGGTACGGCTTCGAGCGGGCCGATGCGGTGGTCTCGGGCATTCCGTTCTCGACCATGGACCGCGCGCTGGGCGAGCGCATCGCCGCGGCGGTTGCCGACGCACTGGCTCCCGACGGGCGTTTCGTCGCCTATCAGGCCAGCGCCCGAGTGGCGGAGTTGTGCCAACCGCATCTGGGCGTACCGCGGGTCGACACCGAGCTCCTCAACTTCCCGCCGATGCGGGTCTTCCGTTGGGAGCGCACCGGAGGCTGAC
Organism: Thiohalocapsa sp.; assembly: GCA_021736785.1. Classification (GTDB taxonomy): domain Bacteria; phylum Pseudomonadota; class Gammaproteobacteria; order Chromatiales; family Chromatiaceae; genus Thiohalocapsa. The sequence goes on from JAIPFF010000003.1 coordinate 137,343, forward strand.
GCCCCGCGAGCGCCGCACGGCTTCAGCGCACCTCGACGCGACTGCCCTCGATGGGCTTCACCGGCTCCGCGCGCCCGCCCAGGTGCTCGGCCAAGAAAGCCTCGATGCGGGCATTGGCGGCGAGGCGGTTCTCGGGGCGGGCGAAGCCGTGGCCTTCGTCCGGAAACACCAGGTAGGTCACCGGCAGGTCGTTTTCGCGCATGGCGGCGACGATCTGATCCGATTCGGCGATTTTCACGCGCGGATCGTTGGCGCCCTGCAGCACCATCAGCGGGGCCTTGATCTTGTCCGCGTGGAAAAACGGCGAGATGCGCCGGTTGAGCGCCTCGTCGTTCTCGGCATCCCCGACACGCAGCACCAACTCCCGCTTGGCCGGCGCCCAGTAGGGCGGAATCGACTGAAACAGCGTCTTGATGTGCGAAGGCCCGACAATGTCGACGCCGCAGGTGTAGAGATCCGGGGTAAAGGCCAGACCGGCCAGCGTCGCATAGCCGCCATAGGAGCCGCCGTAGATGCAAACCCGCTCGGGATCGGCAATGCCCTGCTCCACCGCCCATTTCACCGAGTCGGTCAGGTCGTGCTGCATGTCGCCGACGCCCCATTCCTCGTTGCCCGCATTGAGGAAGGCCTTGCCGAAACCCGTGGAGCCGCGGAAATTGACCTGCAGTACCGCATAGCCGCGGTTCGCGAGCCATTGGGCGTTGGGATCGAAGCCCCAGTCGTCGCGGGCCCAGGGACCGCCGTGCACCAGCAGCACCGTCGGCAGCTTGTCCGCCTCGAGCCCCGGCGGCAGTGTCAGGTAGGCGGGCAGTTCGAGCCCATCGCGGGCCGGAATGACGACCGGGCGCATCTCGGCCAGGGTATGGTTTTCCAGTTCGGGACGCGTGACGAAGAGCCGCTCGGATTCGCGCGGCTCGCGGCGATACAGATAATAGGCGGTCGGGCCGTCGTCGGGCTGGAACGCGACGATCCAGCGGTCATCGGCCAGCGTGCGATCCACGACGGCGAGAGAGCCCTCGGCGAGATCGCGCAAATAGCCGAAGTCCGCCGCGATGCTGTCGTCGACGATCTCCCACTGCGGCTTCAAATAATCGAATTCGACGGCCTGCACGCGGTAGTCGGTGGGGTGCACCATCACGCTGCCGACATCGCTCTTGGCATGCCGGGCCAGCACCTCGGCCACATTACCGGTCTTGACGTCGAGTGCGACCAGCCGCGTGGTGTCGGACTGCAGCGAACTGGACGCGATAAGCCGATCGCCGTCCTTATCGAAGGTGTACGCGCCGCCGTTTTCACCGAACGGGAAGCGAATCAGTTCCCGCCACGGCGCATCGGCATCGTCGCGCACGCGGATCATCGTGTCGCCGTTCTCGGGATCGGCGGCCTCGGCGGCGCGAATGACGAAATCCGCGTCGGTCAGCCAGCCGACCACGTCGCCCGGATTTTCGGTATCGAGTTTGACATGGCCGCTCGCAAGATCGATGCGGTACATGTCGAAGACGCTCTGATCGCGCTTATTGAGGCCCACCAGCACCTCGCCGGGATACTCGGGGTCCGTGATCAGATTCTCCGCGCGCACGCCCTCGAACGGCGTCAGATCCCGCGCCTTGCCGGTGTCCAAGTCGACGGCGTAAAGATGCCAGTTCTCGTCACCGCCTTGGTCCTGAAGGTACAAGATGCGCGTGCCGTCCTGCGTCCAACCGTAGCGTCGAATGCCGCGCACGCGGTCTTCGGTGATCTGCCGCGGCGGCGTCGTCCGGTCGACGGGCTGAACCCAGACGTTGAGCACGCCGGCGTCGGACGGCGCCAGCCAGCTCAGGTGCGAGCCGTCGGGCGCAATTTGCGCTTGGGTGCGTGTCGGGTTACCGAAGAGCACCTCGCGAGGGATCAGATCCGGCAAGCCGGCACCGGCAAATTGAGCGAGGGGTGTTGTCATGAGCAGCAGCAGGGCAAGTCGTCGAAGCATTGCAATAAGACCTCGGCTGGCCCGAGCACATTGCCCGCGGCCACTCCCGGGGAGTTGGGCGCGGGACAAGCCCCGCGCAAGGGGCGCACCGCGGGGCAACCGAAACCACGAACGCGGCTTCGCCGCGCAATGGAAGGACTGATCAGACCGACGCCGACGGGCGCTGCTCCGGGCGCTCGCGCAGCGCACGGATCGCCGCCAGCAGCGCATCCGCATCGCCGGTTTTCACCAGATAGCTGACGGCGCCGGCCTCGAGCATCGCACTGGCGCGGTCTTCCTCTTCGTACATAGAAAGACCGATGACACGCACGTCTTTCCACCGCTCGGCGATCAGACGTGTAGCCTCGACGCCGTCCATACCCGGCATGGAGTAGTCCATCAGCACGATATCCGGGCGCAGGCGCTCCACTTGTCCGATGGCCTCGTGGCCGTTCGATGCCTCGCCAACGACATCCAGATCCGGCTCGTCGCAGAGCATGGACAGAAGGCCTTGGCGCATCATCGCATGGTCGTCCACCAGCAGAAGGCGCAGCCGACTCCCGCTGTCGCGGACCGGCGCGTCATCGAGCTCGCCGTCGGCTTCGAGCCGGGGGGGGCTCGGCGTCGGCGAATCGAGGGCGATCGACTCGCCGCCGAGCGGTGCCCATAGCGTCACGCTGGTGCCTTCGCCGGGCGCGCTCTCGATACGCACCGAGCCGCCGAGAAAACGCAGCCGCTCGCGCATCGACAGCAGGCCGAAGCCGGTGCCGGCGGGCCCGCTCGTCAGTCGTTCGGGGTCGAAGCCCCGTCCACGGTCGCTGACCACAAGCGCCAGCCGATCGTTGTCGGCGCGGGTCATCGCCAATTCACAGGTGTCGCAGGCGGCGTGCTTGACGACGTTGAACAAGGCCTCGCGCACGGACTCGAAGAGTACGCTGCGCACGTCGTCGCGTGCCGGCGACAATGCGGGGTCGAGATTCAGCGTCACTTGCAGACCGTAATTGTCGCGCACCGCGCGTGCGAGCCACTCCAGCGCCTCGGCCAATCCGGCCTCATGCAAGATCGGCGGCGTCAGGTCCGCCACGAGATCGCGCCCTGCCGCGATGGCCTGCTGCAACAGATTGCCGACGTCGGCCAAGGACTCCGAGACACCGGCGGCCGGCGGCGACTCGTTGAGGCGCCGACTCAGCCGCTCCAGCCCGAAGGCGGCCCCGACCAGCAGCTGTTGCAGGTGATCGTGCAGGACTTTTGCCAGCCGCTCGCGCTCGCGCTGCTCGGTCAGCGCGAGCTGCGAGGTCAGATGGCTGAGCTGCTCCGCGTGCCGCTGAAGCTCTTGGTGGGAAACCCGCAGCGCCTCCTCGGCGCACTTGCGCTCGGTGATGTCCAGGCTGGTGCCGACGATGCCGCCGAAGCGGCCGCTGCCGCTGTAGAACGGTCGCCCGAAGGATTCCAAAACCCGCCATTCGCCGTCTGCGCGGCGGAAACGGCATTCGCCGTGAAACGGCACACGGGCATCGCAGCTGGCCGCAAAATCGCGCAAATAGGCCTCGCGGTCGTCGGGGTGCACCAGCCCGTGCCAATGCCGTCCCACGAGCTCCTGCTCGAGCACGCCGAAGTAGGTCGCGCAGGTTCGATTGACGAAGGCCAGCGAACTGGACTCGTCGTGCACCCAGATCATCAGGGGCAACTCGTCGGCCATGATGCGGAACCGTCGCTCGCTTTCGGCCAGCGCGCGGGCGCGGGAGCTCAAGGCCTTCTGCTGACGGCGCATGGTCAGCAGGTTGCGGCAGCGGGTCTGGCACTCGTGCGGATCGATGGGCCGCCCCAGAAAATCCGTCGCACCGGCATCGAGGGCCTGGTAGCGAACGGCAACGTCGCTGGAGACGGTGATGACGATGATGGGCACGTCGGTGCAGCCGGGAATCTGGCGCACCCAGCGCAGAAATCCGACGCCGTCCATTTCCGGCATCAGATAATCGGTAATGATCAGGTCCGGCGTACTGCCGCGGATGAAGTCAATGGCCGATGGAGCGTCTCCGAACGTGGCCACGTCGACGCAAGGGTCGATATCGGATACCAAGCGCTCGAGGATTTTTCGTCCTGCGCTCTGGTCGTCGACGACAACGACCAGGCAGCGCTCGTCGGCGGACCCTGGCTCCAAGACCATACCGGTCTCCTTGAGAATATCCATACAGCAAGTCTAGGCCGTCCCTACCCGATGTGTGAACCGCGGCGAAGCTCTGCAAGGGCAAAGCAGACGCCGATCGAGGGGCGCCTCAAGGTGCCTCGGAACGACATTCCGAGGCACTCGCCGCTCCGCGGATCGCCCGGGCAGCTACTGGAGCGACACGTGTCGATGCAATAACCGAAGCCGACTCCCGGGCCAAGCCGCCGACAGGCGTTTAGCCGAAAACCGGCGCTTCATGGGCACGTCAAGCGCGCGCCGCAGACCTCGGCCCTGACCCGGCTTGCTTGCGGCGGATAGGAGGCGCAATAAGCCGGCGCCCGATCATTCGCCCGAAATCCGCCGCAGTCAATCGCGGTTTCCAGGCTCAAGACTTCGAAGCATGCACCTTGACAAGCAAGCGGTCGAGCTGGTTGGCAAACGCTTGACGATCGGCGGCGCTAAACGCGGGCGGGCCGCCGGTATCGACGCCGCTGCCGCGCAGCGTGTCCAAAAAATCCCGCATATTCAAACGCTGGCGAATATTTTCCTCGGTATAGCGCTCCCCGCGGGGATTCAGGGCCACGCAGCCCTTGGCGACGACCTCGGCGGCAAGCGGAATATCCGCCGTGACAACGAGGTCGCCCGGCGCCGCCGCCTGCACGATATGTGCATCGGCGACGTCGAACCCGCTCGCCACCTGCACCGCGCGAATCCAGCGCGACGGCGGTACCGCGAGCGGACAGTTGGCGACCAGCGTCACCGGAACCTGCACGCGCTCGGCGGCGCGAAACAGGATCTGCTTGATGGTGTTGGGCGTGGCGTCCGCATCGACCCAGATATGCATGTGATTGACGTCTCCGGCGCGCCGCGACGCGTTGCCGGTCAATGGCCGGCGAAACGCACCGCTCGCGCGGCGCTAGAATCATGATGTGCTCGGATGCGAAGATCCTACCGCTATTGACCTTTCAATGCCGCATTCCGCCGCTTGACCGATACGTCCGCAACGACGATCGATGAGGCGAAGCGTGCGGATCGCGGTCGGCGCCGCTCATGCGCCGGTTACCGGCCACGGTGCCGGGATGATCGCCGCAAGATAAGGGGGCCCGTGCCCTGTCAGGCGAGTGCGCTCGGCCGATCGGCTGTTTGCTCCGCCGGCGCCAACGCGAAGCGGATATCGACGCGGGTGCCCTGTCCCGGCACGCTGTGCATGGCAATGGTACCGCCCATCAGGTCGACGACACGCTTGGCCAGCGCGAGTCCGATACCCGCTCCGTCGTGGGGCCTGGTCGTGGAGGCGTCCGCCTGCGTAAACGGCTCGAACAGCTGCGCCTGCCTGTCGGCAGCGATACCGATGCCGGTGTCTTCGACCGTCAGGCGCAGCCGCGGCCTATCGGCGTCGCCGGGCGCCGCCTTCAGCTCGACGCTCACGGTACCTTTCTCTGTGAATTTCAGGGCATTGTCCAGCAGGATGTCGAGCAGCTGGCGAAGGCGCGCCGCGTCCCCGTAGACCCGATGCGGACAGCCGGGGCTGATCCCGAGCAGCAGTTCCAAGCCGCGCGCCGACGCGCGGCCCCGATGATGGTCGACTGCTTGGCGCAACAGCGCCTGAAGATCGAGCTCCTCCGAGCGCAACTGCACGCCGCTGCCGTCGAGCTCGGAGAAGTCGAGTATCCGCGTGATCATCTCGAGCAGGGTTTGCCCGCAGGTATCGATCGCCTCCAGATAGCCCCGCTGATCGGCATCCAGCGGACTCTCGGCGAGCAATTCCGCCATACCCAGCACGCCATTGAGCGGCGTACGGATCTCATGGCTCATGTTGGCCAGGAAGCGGCTCTTGGCCCTGCTCGCCGCCTCGGCGTTGGCGCGCGCCGTTTCCAGATTGGACTCCATGCCCAAGCGCTGCATCGCACTGGACAACACATTGGATACGGCTTGCATGAAGGCGCTCATATCCCGATCGTTCACGGCGCCGGGACTCAGGTAGAGCACGAGCATACCGGCGACCCCATCGCTTCCGAGCACCGGAATGCTGTAGAAGTGACGCTCCGGCATGCCGGCATAGCCGTTCTCGTGCTCGGGAACGCCACTGCGCCCGCGGATCAGTTGGCCGTCGGCGGCGGCGCGGCCGCAGAAGCAACGGCCGAATTGCACGGACGCGCAGGTCTTATGCAGGGCCTCCGGCAGGCCGCGCTCGTCGATCAGGATCAACTCGGCCCGCTCGGGGTGGGTGAGGAAGGCCGCGCCGCTCTCGCTGCCGACAAATTCCAAGTCGTCGAGGATCCGCAAGGCCCGCTTCAGCAGCGCCTTGGGGCTGACGCACGACAGGGATGCGCCGAGCAGTTGGTTCAGCGCATCATTGCGCTCCGATTCACGCGCCAGCAGCAGGTGCGCGTCCTTGAGCGGTTTGATATCGACGAAGGTCTCGAGCAGCAGTTCTTCCTCGTCGAGAATCACAGGCTCGACGGTCTTCAGCACCGGGATCGGGATGCCGCCGGCGCCGGTCAAGACATGCTCCATCTGGCGCAGGTTCCCGCGCCCGTCCCGGACCGGACAACGCCCGTCGGACGTCGGACAAAGCCCGTTGTCGCGACAGCGCGAGCCCAGCAGCTCGCTGCGTTCCTTGCCGAGCAACGCCAAGGCGGCCGGATTGGCGTGGCGCACCCGTCCCCCGCGGTCGCAGGTAATCAAGCCCACCGGTATGGCGTCGATGATGGCCTGATTCGCGGCCAGGCTGCGCCGCAGGCGCGCATCGTTGGCGGTGAGCTGGGCGGTGCGTTCTTCCACCAGCACTTCGATTTGCTGCAGCCGATGCTGACGCCGATAGCCGTAACTGGCCAGCCACAAGGTTGCGAGTATGCCCAGCGCCAATACCGTGGTGGACGTTGCGTGGGAGAGCGTCTCGCGGAACGCTTTGGAGGGCGTACCTTCCAGTACCCATTTGCGCCCGGCGATGTCGATGGTCCGTCGCAGAGTATCGGCCGTCGGCACGACTTCTTTGGCGGCGGCGCTCCCTTGTGCAAGTAAGCCGGCGCCGCCCGGCTGTTCGGCGTCGCGCAGTACCAGCATGGCCTGCGCAGGTCTCAAACCCGCGAATGCCCGATGCAGCAACAGGTCGGCGCGGTAGCCCGCAACGACCAGTCCGACCAACCCCTGCGCACGGCCGCTGGGAACGAACGAGAGACTGCCGGGACGATAGACCGGAACAGCGACGATGAGGCCCGCCGCGTTGTCAGCCGTACGCAGCCGAAGCAATGGCGTGGCAACCGGCGCATTGCTCTGCCAGGCCGCCTGCAGCGCGCCGTGGACCGCAGGATCCGTTCGCCAGTCGAAGCCGAGCATCAACTCGTTGCCCCGGTAGGGCTCGACATAGAAGCCCGGTAGATAAAGCGCCCGCCGCCCGGCACCGATCAAGCCACCGGTCTCGGCGTCCTCGGTCAGCCGGAAATACTCGAAGCCGTCGCGGCGTGCGGCCGTCTCGAGTGCCGTGCGCTCCTGCGCCGCCACCCGCGGCACCCATTGTACGAACTGCAGATCCGGGTGAAGCCCCAGCGACGGCGCGACCAGCTCGCTGAACTCGTCGCGGCTGATGGCGCCTTGCGCACGAAATACGGCCGCCAGACTCTGCAGCAACCCCAGATGGCGCTCCGCATGCTGCTTCAGCGCCAGGCCCTGGCTGTCGAACACCTCGGCGAACAGGTCCGCGTGGGCGCGGGTCTCCATCGCATGAATCCAGCCGAACAGGCCGATGCTCGCGGCCAAACCCAGCGCGGCAAGAAGCAGGGCAACGCGAAAGGGCTTCGGTGCGCGGGGCCTCGCCATGCGCTGCTACTCGCCGACCATCAGGTCGATCTCCTCGACGAGCGCCGCCGCGGGCTCGATCCCCAAGCGGCGAGCCGTCGCGAGATTGATCATGCTCTGCCCACCGTCGGGCGTCTCGATCGGGATATCTTCGGCGCGCTGGCCTTCGAGCAAGCGCATGGCCATTGCGGCCGCCGCACGGCCTTGCTCCGTCCCCAGTTCAACCACACCACAGAGTGCCCCGTCATCGACGGCATAACTCAGGAACCCGAGCACCGGCATCCCGGCATGCGCGATGGTCCAGGCCATCACCTCGGCGGCCGGCATGCTGTAGGTGTCGCCGGCACGGCGACGGACGGTGTGGTAAGTGAAGACTGCAATCGCGTCCGCCTGCCCGCGGACACGCCCGACGGCGGACTGCCACGCGGGGAAATCCTCCGGTGTTTCCAGCGACACCACATCGAGCCGCTGCGCCAACCCTGCCTGCAAATGCCCGAGCGCGCGGGCGGCGGTGGGGGAGCGGTCATTGATCACCGCGATGCGCCGTGCAGAGGGCACCAATTGCAGAAGCAGCTCCGCCGATGCCTCCGCGTGCGGACGCTCGAGGACGCCGGTCACGTTGGCGGCCGGATAGCCGTAATCGGCCGGCTCGCCATTGACGCCGACAAAGACCAGTTGCGGTCGCTCCATGCCCGCCAGATAGCGGGCAAACCATTGCTGGGCGTTGTCGTCGGCGGCGATGACCACTTCGGGCTTCCACTCTTCGACGACGCGAAGCGCCCGCACGCCTTGCACGCGCGCCGCTTCGGGATCGGGCGTGCGCTTCGTGTCCATGTACATCAGCTGCAGATCGACGCCATGGGCGGGCAGTCCCTGCCGAACCCCGCGGGTGACGGACGCCGTCCACTCGTACTCCTGATGATAACTATGCACGAGCAGGACGCGCCTGCCTGCCTCTGCGTCCGCGCCCCCGGCGGTCGATTGACTGCCGGGCGGCGGCGCGGAAAAAGCCGCCGACGGGATCGAGCACAAAAACCATGCCAACACCAAGTGATAAAGATCAAAACGTTTCATTTCGTTGCATCCTTGGCACGCGAGACTACGAAATGGGCCCGCCGCGCGCATGACCGGCGACGGGCAATTGTCGGAGTGCCCTCCGCGACGTCGAAGGGCGGTCGGAGTCGCGGGATGACCTGCGGAGCGACAGCGCGAATTCGGTTGCCCGGCGCGGAAGCGCTCGACACCGCTTCTACATATCGTGTAGCACGCAACGCTTGGAGCGGCAATAAACCGGGGGCGAAAATCAGAGGCAGCGCACAGTTTGCGCCATGGCAGTGCAGCAGCGAACGTGCGCCGAGCACCTTCGAGCCAAAGCGATCCGGAACCCGCGCGCTCGCTCCGAATGCCCGCGTGCGCGGGCATTCGGTCGGCATCGTTACTCGAGCTCCGCGGCCGGTTGCCTCAGTCGCGCGTCGTCGGCTGCGGCCGACGGAGCGCTGTCGCGCTCCGAGACCAGCACGCGCCGCTGCCACATCAGATAGATCGCCGGGATCACGAACAGGCTCAGCAGCGGCGCGGTGATCATGCCGCCCACCATCGGTGCCGCGATGCGGCGCATGACCTCCGAGCCGACGCCGGCGCCGAGCATGATCGGCAGCAGCCCGGCGAAAATGGTCGCCACCGTCATCGCTTTCGGGCGCACGCGCATGACCGCGCCTTCGATAATGGCGTCCTTGAGGCTGCGCTCGTCCGACAGCCGGCGCTCGTCGCGCCAGGTCTTCAGGGTATTGTCGAGATAGACCAGCATGATGACGCCGAACTCCGCGGCCACGCCCGCGAGCGCGATCAGGCCGACCGCGACAGCGACCGACAGGTTGTAGCCCAGCACGTAGATCAGCCAAAATCCGCCCACCAGCGCGAACGGCAGCGTCAGCATCACCAGCATGGCCTCGCCGGTTCGGCGGAAGGTCATGTATAGCAGCACGTAGATGATGATCAGCGTGAACGGCACCACTTGGGTCAGGCGCTCCTGCGCGCGCAGCATGTACTCGTATTGGCCGGACCAAGTAATTGAATAGCCCGGCGGCAGTTCGACCTCGTCGCGCACCAGTTGCTGGGCCTCGGCGATCCAACTGCCGAGGTCGCGGCCGCGGATATCGACGAAAGTCCATCCGTTCAGCCGTGCGTTCTCGCTCTTCAGCATCGGCGGGCCGTCGACGATGACGACCTCGGCGATCTGCCCGAGCGGGATCTGCGCCCCGCCGGGCGTGACAATGGGCAGGTCGCGCAGCGACTGCACATCGTCGCGGCGCTCCCTCGGGAAGCGGATATTGACCGGGTAGCGCTCCAGCCCCTCGACGGTGCGGGTGACGTTGATGCCGCCCACCGCGGCGGCAACGATCTGGTTGATATCGGAGATGTTGAGGCCGACCCGCGCCGCGGCGAGCCGGTCCGGTCGGATCTCGATATAACGCCCTCCGGCGACGCGCTCGGAGAAGGCCGAGGTCGTCCCGTCCACCTGCATGACCGTGCGCTCGACGGACTGGCCGATGCGCTCGATCTCGTCCAGATCGGGGCCGGCGATCTTGATGCCCACCGGCGTCTTGATGCCGGTCGCCAGCATGTCGATGCGGGTCTTGATCGGCATGACCCAGGCGTTGGTCACGCCGGGGAAGTCCACCAGGGCGTCCAATTCATCGATCAGGGTGTCCAGCGTCGTACCGTCGCGCCACTGGTCCTGCGGCTTGAGCTGGATCACGGTCTCGATCATGGTCAGCGGAGCCGGATCGGTGGCGGTGTCGGCACGGCCGACCTTGCCGAACACCCGTTCCACCTCCGGCAGCGTCGCGATCAGCCGGTCGGTCTGCTGCAACAGCTCGCGGGCCTTGCCGATGGAGAGTCCGGGCAACGTCGTCGGCATGTACATCAGATCGCCCTCGAACAGTTCGGGCATGAACTCGGAGCCGAGGCCGCGATGCCAGTCCTCCAGCACCGGCACACCGTCGAAGGCCCGGCGCCAGCCGTCGTTGACGGCCTGCTGCCAATCCTCGACGACGGCGACGACGCGTTGCTGCGGACCGTCGCCGATGGCCGACCCGGCGGCCTGAAACGGCCACTTCAGCGGCGCCAGCAAGCCGCCGACCCCGGCCAGCGGAATCAGCGTGCTGAGCAGAATCAAGCCGGACAGCGCCACTGTCGTCTTCGGTCGGCGCAGCACCGCGCTCAGCAGGGGCCGGTAGAGCCAGATCAGCACCCGGCTCAGCGGATTGGTTTCCTCGCGCGGGATACGCCCGCGGATCAAGTAGCCCATCAGCACCGGCACCAGCGTTACCGCGAGCCCCGCGGACGCCGCCATCGCATAGGTCTTGGTATAGGCCAGCGGCGCAAACAGCCGCCCTTCCTGGGCCTGTAGCGTGAACACGGGCAGGAAGCTCAGCGTAATGATCAACAGCGAGAAGAACAGGGCCGGGCCGACCTCCGTCGCCGCCTCGCCGATGACGCGCCAGTGCTGCTCGCCCGTGAGCTTCTCGCCGATCTCCTTGTGGGCGCGCTCCAGGTGCTTGTGGGCGTTCTCGATCATGACGATGGCCGCATCGACCATTGCGCCGATGGCGATGGCGATGCCGCCCAGAGACATGATGTTGGCGTTGATGCCCTGCCACTGCATGATGATGAACGCCGCCAGGATGCCCAGCGGCAGACTGATGATGACCACCAGCGCCGAGCGCAAATGGAACAGGAAGGCCAGGCACACCAGCGCGACGACGATGAATTCCTCGACCAGTTTGGTGCGCAGGTTGTCGACGGCGCCCAGGATCAGCCGCGAGCGGTCGTAGGTCTCGACGATCTCGACACCCTCGGGCAGCCCTTGCTCGAGCGCCGCGAGCTTCTCCTTGACGCGCTCGATGGTGGCGAGCGCGTTCTCTCCCCAGCGCATCACGACGATGCCGCCGGTGATCTCGCCCTCCCCGTCCAGGTCCGCGACCACCCGGCGCATCTCCGGGCCTACCTGTATCCGCGCCAGGTCGCCGAGCAGCACCGGCGTGCCCTCGGGGGTCACATCGATGGGAATGTTCTCGAAGTCCGAGAGCTTCTCGACGAAGCCGCGGGTGCGCACCATATACTCCGCCTCGGCCAGTTCCAGCACCGAGGCGCCGACCTCCTGGTTGGCGTTGCGCACCGCTTGGGACACGCGCGACAGCGGAATGCCGTAGGCACGGAGCTTCTCCGGGTCGACCACGATCTGATACTGGCGCACCATGCCGCCGACGGTGGCCACCTCGGCAACGCCGGGCACCGTTTGCAATTCCAGCTTCAGGAACCAGTCCTGCAGGCTGCGCAGCTGAGCGAGATCGTGCTGTCCGGTGCGGTCCACCAGCGCATAGCTGTAGATCCAGCCGACGCCGGTGGCATCCGGCCCGAGCCTGGGCTGCACGCCCTCGGGCAGGGACGACGCCGCCTGGTTCAGGTACTCCAGCACCCGCGAGCGGGCCCAGTAGATGTCGGTGCCGTCCTCGAAGATGACATAGACGAAGCTGTCGCCGAAAAAGCTGAACCCGCGCACGTCCTTGGCCCCGGGCACCGCCAGCATCGTGGTGGTGATCGGGTAGGTCACCTGCTCCTCGACCACCCGCGGCGACTGTCCGGGGAAGCTCGTGCGTACGATGACCTGCACGTCGGACAAGTCCGGGATTGCGTCCAGCGGCGTCTGTTTGACCGCGAGCACACCCCAGGCGGTCAACAGCACCGCCGAAAGCAGCACCAGAAAGCGGTTCTTGATGGACCAGAGGATGACCTGTTTCATCGTGCATCTCCCGCCGGCCGGCGCCCCGCGGGCGGAGATCGATGCAGATGCGGGTTAATGGTTGGCATGGGCGTTCCCTCCCCCGGTCGCATCGCCGCCTTCACCGCCGTCGTCGGACATGCGCATGAAGCTCGCCTGCAGGCTCGATTCGGAGTCGATCAGGAACTGCCCGGAGACGACGATCTCGTCGCCCGCCTCCAGACCGGACAGGATCTCGACCTCGCCCTCGCGCTGCATCCCGGTGACGACGTCGACGGGTTGGTAGCGCCGCCCGCCGTCGTCGTCGCCCAGCACCTTGACCACGCTCTCGCGCTCGCCGGTGGCGATCAGCGCCTCGTCGGGGATTTTCAGCACGTCGCGCTTGGGGCCGCCGTAGATGACCACGTCCGCGAACATATTCGGCTTCAACGCCAGATCCGGATTGTCGAACACCAGCCGCACCTTCATGGTGCGGGTCTTGGGGTCGAGCTCGGGATACAGATAGTCGACCTTGCCTTCCCAGCTTCGGCCGGGGCGTGCCGGCACCGTGATCTCGGCCGACAAACCGGTGTCCAGCCAGTCGATCTGATGCTCGAACACATCCACCATGACCCAGACCCGGCTCAGGTCCGCGATGGTGAACATCTCGCTCGACGGGGTCACGTACATTCCCTCGCGGGCCATCATTTGCGTGACGATGCCCGCGATCGGCGCACGCACCGGCACGGTATTGCGGGTCTCGCCGGTGCGCTCGATGTCGCGGATGGTCTCGTCCGGCACATCGAGCAGGCGCAGGATATTGCGGGCCTTGTCGGGGCTGACGCCGCGCCGTCCCTGCGCATTCGGCTCGCGCGCGAGCAGAAAGTCCACCTGGGCATTCAGGATCTCCGGCGCGTAGAGCTCGGCGAGCTCCTGCCCCTCGCGCACGGGCTCGCCCTCGGCCCGAAGCAACAGGGACTCGATCCAGCCGTCGGCGCGCGGGTGCACATGGGCAAGCCGCGTCTCGTCGTACTCCACCCGGCCGACGGTGCGGATCAACTTCCACAGCGTGCCGCGCTCCGCCGCGGCCGTGCGCACACCCATGTTCTGCGCAACGGCCGCGCTCAAGCGCACTTCGGGATGCTTGCCGGTCGTCGGGTCCATCATCTTCTCGACCAGGTCCATGCCGCAGATCGGGCAACTGCCGGGCTCGTCCTTGATGATCTGCGGATGCATCGGGCAGACGTACTTCGGGTCGAGGTGCTTGGCCGCGTGCTCCAGCGCGGTGTCGTCGGCCGCGGCGGCCATCGACTCGGACGGTGCGGGTGTATCGTCGCTGCAGGCGCCAAGCAGCAGTGCGGCCAGCATCGCGGAGGCAATGCGGGATCCGCCGCGGCGCGGGCGGAAACAAATTTCGGGCATGATCGGGCTCTCGGGCTTGGGCGACGCGGCCAACGACCGCGCGCGTCAATGTCGTCCGGCAACGGCCGGACAGCGGCGCTCGGACTCAGCTCGAGAGGGGAATCGGCGGCTTCTGCCAGCTGTCGGGCGTGAAATGGTAGTAGTGGCAGGCCTTGCCGGCCGCCTGGACCGGGGCAGGCCGAGGCGCGGATTGCACACCGGCATCCGGCAGCAGATGCCAGCCCGACGCGCAATGGCCGAGGCTGCACTTCTGGCAGGGAGCGCCGGCGCGCTCGCCGCCATCGTCGTGGTCGGGGGATCCCGTGGCCGCCGCGCTGCCGCCGTCGGCGCCGTGTATGCAGTGGATCGGGCCGGCAGAGCCGGCATCGCCGTGCACGCAGCCGAGGGTAGACGCCGCGAAAACCTGCAGCTGAAACAGCAGCAGGCACAGCAGCGCGATTATTCGGTTACGGGACAACCATTCGGTCATGCCCACCTATATAGCTACCGCTATGCGTCTGCGCAAGTGCCTGTGCCGGCGGCACGGGGGGCGGCAACGTCAACGCGAAAAGGGCCTGTCCGTCGACGCCGCGAAGCGCGGCATGCAGCACGCCGGTCGGATCGACCCGCAACTCGCCGAAGGCGAAGAAACGCCTGGCCTCTTGGTAGCCGGACAAGGCCTTCGGATCCGGCGGCGCATGCAGAAAGAGACGTTCCGGCCGGAGGCTCGGGTCAAAGTCGTCGTTGCTGCCGACGCCGGCGCTGAGCGGACCGACAACGAACTCGTGCACCGTCAGATCCGCGTTCGGGAAGGGGCGGTAGCGGAACGCGGCGCTGAAATGTACATCCGCGGTGATGAAGACGAGCTCTCTGCGGCCGACCGCGACCGCGTGCCGCAGGATCTCGCGCAGCTCGAGCTCGAAGCCGTTGGGCTCGTCGAAGTCGGCCCATCCGTCCCGGCCTCGGCCCGGAGGCCAGCCCGTCGGGATCGACATCGGCACACTGGAGACAATCACGATGCGCGTCGCCGCAGAGCGCTCAAGCCGATCCTCGACCCAGGTAAGCTGCTCGCGCCCGAGCATCGTCTTCTGCCGAGACGGCGAGTCCGGGGCCGCGTTCGCGTCGCGGTACTGACGCGTGTCCAGCAACAACAGTTCCAGATGTCGACCCCATTGAACGGCCCGATAGAGCCTTTTCGGCGTCAGCGGATGCTCGGCGATCGGGTTTTGCTCCAGCATCGCGGCGAGCCCGGCGGGCAGCAGATGCTCGCCGGTGCGGTACGGCGGCTCCTCACGGGTATCGTGGAGCGGACCGAAGTCGTTGACGACCTCGTGGTCGTCCCAGACCGCGTAATAGGCGGTCGACGCCAGCAGCCGGCGCAGCCCCGGATCACCGCGACTGTAGCGCCAATGCGCACGAAAGCCATTCAGGTCGGTCGCGACGCCGAACTCCTTCGGGATCTGGGCGTTGCCATAGCGCCCTTCGGCCCGGCAGGCGCCGTCGGCGTAGATCATGTCGCCGAGGCCGATGAACAAGGTCGGCGCCGCGGCGTTGATCGGATCGAAAATCTCGAAGCCGCGTGCCGCGTCCCGGCAAACGTTCTGCCCGGCCAAATCCGCGCCCCAGACCAGATGGACGCCGGCGGGCGCGTCCGGCGGAGGAGCTGTCTCGAAGCGGCCTTCCGCGGCCGGGGCCGCAGTCGCGCCGATCCCGTCCGCAAACCGCGCCTGCCAACGATAGGCGGTGCCCGGCGCTAAGCCCGCAACCGTCAGCTTGGCGGTAAAATCCGCGGTTCCGACCAAGTCGGCTTCCAGGCGATGTACCTGCGACGCCGCCTCTTCGGGGCGGACTTCGAGCAACAAGGGACCCGCTCGCTGTCCCTGAACCCAGAGCACGGCATTGTCCGTGCCGACGTCGCCGGCGGCGATGGTCAGCACAGCATTGTCGGCCTCTGACGCGGTCATCTCCGCCGCCGCCAGCGGCGCAGCGAGCACTGCAGCGCTCGCGATCAGGCGAATAAGGCTCGTCATTTGATGAATCCCGCGGATCGGCAGGCCCCAACAACACATGCTAACCCGGTACTATGACGGACCGACGAATACCTAGCGCCCGCGCGCAGCCGTCGACGCCCACGAAGAATTCGGAAAACACATTATGCAGCCAAAGTCCCGCTCCTACCGGATCGTATTGACCGCCACGCTGGCCCTTGCCATCTCCGGATGCGGCCCGGAGCCTGATCCGTCCGTCGGCTTCGAAATGCCGCGCTTCGACAGCCAAGAACTTGCGGAGGGCCGCTCCATCTGGATGGGCACCTGCCGCGCCTGCCACCTGCTCGGCGTCGCCGGCGCGCCGGCGGTGACCGACTACGAAAACTGGACACCGCGCATCGCCAAGGGCATGCCGGCGCTCTACAAGGGCCCGATCCACGGCATCAAGGGAGACGACGGCAAGTACAAGATGCCCCCGCGAGCCGGCAACGACCGATTATCGGATGTACAGATCCAGCGAGCGGCGGATTACATGGTGGCGGCCGTCGAGCACCTGCATCGGCAGGCGTCCGGCGAATAACCGCGGCGGGACGCGTTAACCGAGCTGCTTAGGCCGGACGATCGAGACCAGTCCGGCGCAGCCGCGCTCCAAATTCGACCAGTCGTCGGGCATCTCCAGTCTCGCCAGCGCCGCGGTCGGCAGCAGCTTGCCGTCGGCCGGCTCTTCCAGGTCTTCCCCGGTGAGATAGCGGACCAATTCCTCGAGACCGGGATTATGGCCGACCAGCAGAACGGTCGGTGCAGTCGCCGATACTCTGGCCAGCACGCCGAGCAGGTCGGGCACACCGGCCTCGTAAATATCGGTATCCCAGAGGATGTCCTTTTTCTTGTAGTCGAGGCTCTTGCAGACGCGCAGCACGGTGGCGCGTGCTCGTTCGGCGGGAGAGCTGACGATCACATCGGGCACGACGCCCTCGCGGTAAAGCCATTCGCCGACCCGAGGTGCATCTTTGCGGCCGCGCTTGGCGAGCGGCCGATCGAAGTCGGATGCCGCTTTGCTGTCCCAGTCGGACTTGGCATGGCGCAGAATCAGCAGCTCACGCGGCATATAAGCAAACGGATCGGAGTAATACAACGCGGCGCTCGATACGGGGTTCAACTCTTGGCTGCGGTTTTAACACAATCGTAACGAGATCGGAATCACGGCCGGCGGCGCGCTGCGAAACGCGCGCCGAGCGGCAACGGATGACGGGCGGCGGGTGGAGCGATGAGCCGCCGATGTCCGCGCACCACCGGCCCCGGCCACGACAACCGACCGCCGCCGCGCCGACGCCTGCCTCGTCGCCCGGTCCGGCACCCTGAGCGGCATCCCGATTGTCGCCCGGTTCTGCAGCCTGATCAGCGCCCCGATCGGCAGCCTGATCAGCACCGGCTTCGCCAGGGCGCCGGGCTCAATCAAGAAAGGGCGGCTCTGCAGCCAGCGGCGCGCCGAGTGATCGGGCCGTGCCCTCGGCAGACCTCCCGACTGCGCCCGACAGCCTCCTCGGGCGATCCGCATCCAGTGCGATCCCGAGCTCGCGCGGCTCTTCGGTCTCGATTCGAACACCGAGACCGCCCAGAATATCGGCACTGAGAAACGCGCCGATCTCGACGACATCCCCGTCGAGCGTGTCGGCAATCGTCACGACGTGGTCCGAGAGTGGCGCCGCGTTCGAAGGGGGTGCATGCGCCACCGGCTCCGCGGCCGCTCCCCTGCCGACTGCAAGCCCCTTGTGGACAAGCTCGCCCGGCGAGCCCTCGACGGTCGGCTCGGGCGCCGCGGCGGCCTCCGCCATGCGCCGTGTCCCGGCGGTGTCTCGGGATGTCGTCGCGGCGGCGGCGCGATCCCACAGCGCCATCGCCGCCGAACCAGCCGCATCGGGGCGCAATGTCGCCGCGACGCCGACGCCGATTCCGACGGCGGCCAGGGATAAAGCGAGCCACACGGTATGCTTCATGTCGTCGTTCCCCCGTTCTGCCACGAAAGCAGTTTTTATTGTGGCGCTATCGAATCACGTCGATACGCTGAGCGAAACAATAGCCGTTGTGTTTCTTGCTGTCGGTCACCTCGACACCGACTGCCCTGCCGGTCGCAAGCGCGAGTTGCGCTTGGTCCAGCATGCGATAGCCGCGCACCGGGTCGGTGAAATCGCCGGTACAACTGAAGGTGACCCAGTTCGCGCCGCAGTTCAAATAGCGACCGGGATCGCGCGACAGCTGCGCCATGCAGCCGCCGAAGTCCTCGCCGGCGGATACCAGCACGCGGACGACTTGGCCCTGGACGTAGACTTTGTCGGCAACGGCGGCGGCCGGCAGGCAGGCCATTGCCGTCAACAGCAGGCAGAGTCCGGCCTTCGATGAATGCTTCATGACTATCCTCGTTTTCGCTGGTGCCGATGAGCATCGGCACCCGGTTGATGGTTGGCCCCGCACGCCGCTCACTGCAGAATCGCGCGCCAGCCCCCCGGCGCCGGGATCGCCGTTTCGGGAGGCAGCTTGCCGCGCCAGCGCAAACAGGTGCCCGGCGCGTCGTCCGCGATCAAGCCGGTGTGGCGTCCGAGCCAGTAGGCAAGCAAATAATCGACGCCCGGGAAAAGCCGGTTCGGTGTGCCCGCGCTGTAAAGGCGCCAGGGGTCACGCTCCCAGATAAAGGCGCTCGGCACCCGGTCATCCACGTCGATCGCGACCGACGACAGCCCGCGGCAACTCGAATCCTCGGGATACTCGCCGCGCAGATCGCGGGGCAAATCCAGATTCGGCGCCGCGGGAAACAGGTCGAGCTGGGCCGCATGGCGCGCCACCACGGCATCCGTCGTGTCTTCGGGCGGCGCCTGCGACGCATACAGGAAGGCGAACAATACGTTTTTGTGATCGTGCGACTCGGCCCACAGACCGTCGCGCAGCACCTCGCGGCGGATCATCGCGGCGCGCCCGGCGTCTGTCTCCAGCCGCGCCCAATTCCACGCCGGCATATAAGCGATGTTGAAGCCGAAATAGGCGGCGCCGCAGTCGTTTCTGTTTTGCCACTCGGAGGCGATATCGAGCCACTCCGCGACATGGCGCTCGTAGTGGGCGAGCAGCGCTTGACGGCGCGCGGCGTAATCCGGAGCGCCGTCGGTTACGTGCAGCGCCACCCGAAAAGCCGCGGCCAGCTGAATGGCCTGCGTCGGCAGACGCACCTCGGGCAGCCAGCCCAGGCCCGGCAACTGGCGGACGAAGTCGGTCGGCGTCGGCCAGAACACCAGGATGCCGTGGCCGGTAACCTCGAACGGGCTGGTGCGGATATCGAGCCGCGGCGTGCCGCCATCGGTGAAGTCGTCGCTGTAGACCACGTGCCGCATATCGATTTCCGCGCGGGCCTCGCTGCCGCCGTTCACCCGCAGCAGCACCGTGCGCTTCTCGCGCTGCATCAGGCGCTCGGCGAATTCGACCACCCGCGCGCGGATCAGGTCGCGCAGGCGCTCGTCGTCGATGGCGTCGTAGGCCAGCGCAAAACCGAGCAGCACGCCCTGATACTGATCGCGGCTGGTGTCGCCGCGCCAGCGCCATTGCCTGCCCTCGAATGACGCCGACACGACCTCCGGGTCGTCCAAGGCCAAGATGTCGAGAACGGCTTGCGCACTATCCTCGGGTGCCGCGTAGCGCGCGAGGTAGCCCTTGTCGCCGCTGATGCGCCACCAGCGGTCGAGCGTCTCGACCAGCGACGTCACCTGGCGCTCGGCATCCTCCGATCCCGTTGCCATGAGCCGCAGCGACTCCGCCGCGAGATAGGCGCCGGTCCAGATGGCCGAATCGCGCTCGCCGCCATAGCTGAAGACATTGCGGTAACTGTCGTCGGTGAAAATGGCCCGCATGACGCCGCCGGCGGGCATCAGGCGCTCGCGCAGCCACGGCAGATAGCCGCGCGCGCGGTTATGCAAATGACCGGCGCCGTCGTCGACGGCGCCGACCCAGGACGACGTCGACTGATCCCAAAGCGCGCACACCGCGCTGCCGTCTTTGTCGCCCAGCAGACAGGCGTCGGCGCAATCGGCCGCGGCGACCGCAGGCTGCGCCGAGGCCGCGAGCGTGCCCGCGAGCAGCACGGACGCCGCAAGCGCGTGCACGCGTGACGGCCGACGGGCAGCGGCGCGCATCCCGTGGCCCGCACGCCCGCGGGCGTCGGACGCACAGCACAAAAAAGAATTCGTCATAGGCTCGGAGTCATTCGCAAGACTGCCGTCATGGCGCGCGCTCGAGGGCGCGCCCGGGCGGACAGGATTCGGGTTGGCGGGCTCGCGACACTAGCCGACCTCGGCCAGCAAGCGGTCGATCATCGTTTCCGCCTGGCTGCGGTAACCGCCGCCGAACAGATTGAGATGGTTCAGGATGTGGTACAGGTTGTAGAGTGTGCGGCGTGTACGATACCCCGGTTCGAGCGGCCAAGCGCCATTGTAGGCATCGTAAAACGGTGCGCCGAAGCCGCCGAAGAGCTCCGTCATTGCGATGTCGGCCTCGCGGTCGCCGTAATAGCAGGCCGGATCGAAAATAACCGGAGCGCCGTCGGCGGCGGTGCCGATGTTGCCGCCCCACAGGTCGCCGTGCAGCAGCGACGGCATCGGCGCGTGATCGATCAGCGCGGGCAGCTTTTCCATCAGCCGTGCACCGCGCTCGCTCAGGCGGCCGCGATGGCCGTTGCGGGCGGCGAGATCGAGTTGAAAGCCGAGCCGGTGGCGGCGCCAAAACTCCACCCAATCCGCGCTCCGGTCGTTCGGCTGCGGTGTCGAGCCGATGGTATTGTCCCGATGCCAGCCGAAACGATCGGACGCGGCGCGGTGCATGGCGGCCAACTCGGCGCCGGCCCGCACCGCGGCGCTGCGCCCGCCGAGCGGGATGTACTCCATGGCGATGAACGCCTGACTGCCGGAAACACCCGTGCACAACGGGCGCGGCACCCGGATCGAGCCTGTCTCGGCCATGGCCGAGAGGCCGTCGCGCTCGGCCTCGAACATGGGCAGCAGCGCGGCGCGGTTGAGCTTGACGAACCAGCGCGTATTGCCGTCTTCCAGCACGATGGCCGAATTGATGCAGCCGCCGCCGATGGATTGCGGCGCCTTCGGCGAGAATGGAGTGCCCGACGCCTCTGCGATGCGCGCGGCGATGTCTTGCCAATCGTTCATGGTGCCCGACAATGCGGCAGGCGGGGCGCGGGAATCAACCCCGCGGCATCGGCAGCCATGCATAATGTCCCGCGACGGCGCAACCCGAGACGGCAGCCAGGCATCGTTCAACCATCGATCATCCGGCGCAGCAGCGGACTGCTGCGCGGGAAGTGCGCACGCAGAAACTGCATCTGATCCGCTAATACGTTTCGGCCCATCAGATAGATGTACTCCGCGTGCGTCGGCGTGAACGGCACCGCCAGCAGTTCCATGCGCGCGGCCTCCGGCGTGCGCCCGGCCTTGAAGTTATTGCAGCGCACGCAGGCCGTGACGACGTTGTTCCATTGATCGGCGCCGCCCAGGCTGATGGGCCGCACGTGGTCGCGGGACAGGTGTCTGGCGGAGAACCGGCCGCCGCAGTAGAGGCAGATATGATCGTCGCGCTGGAACAGGGTGCGATTGGAGAGCGGCGGTACGTAGTCGTCGCGCAGTTTGCTGACGGCGTGATGGGTGCCGTGGGTGGCGATGATGGAGTGGATCTGCAGGGCACTGCGCAGCCGCGTGCGGGCGTTGATGCCGCCCCGAAGCAAGATGAGCGGCTGGCCGCAGGTGTAGGCCACCTGGCCGAGGAAGTAGAGGCGCGCGGCGGACTTATAGTCCACCCATTCCAGCGGCATGCCCGCCAGATCAGTTCGCAAAACCTGTTGGCTCAAGGTCACCATGACTCGACACCGCTCAGGAGTTGCCGAGCATAATACACGGCCAACCAGTCATTGCAAGATGGGAGCCAACTTGTAGGCGGGGAATCGTCGACGGTCGGTTTTCGCCGAGGAACGGTTACCGGCGACGCTTCTTTTGCACAAATGACAGCCCCTTGACGGACAAATTAATGATACTGATCCCGGTCATTTATCAGCACTCGCTGAAAAACTTCAAGTGGCTGTTTAAAAAAGAGATTAAGAAAATGCGTAAAACTTGTCCAATTCAACAAAGCCGCAATAACGACGCCTCCTGGAGCGCGGTTCCAACGGATTTTCCACCAGGTTATCCACAGGACATGTGCAAAACTCTGTTGAACACTTAAATTCACCGCTGTTGCGCTGTGTCAAGAACGGTGAGCCATGATCCCGACATGCCGCCCGACCGGGGAACTGACCGGGACTCGGACCAGGGCTACCTCCGGGTGGCCGTGGCCGCGCCACTCGCCGAGATGTTCGACTATTTGCCGCCGCCATCGGTTCCCGCCCGGCGCATCCCGCCGGGCGTGCGCGTGGTCGTGCCGTTTGCCCGCGGCAGTCGCGTCGGCATCGTCATCCGCGTGGTGGCCGAAACGGCGCAGCCGCCGGACAAGCTCAAGGCGGTGACCCGGGTGCTCGACCCCTCCCCACTGCTCGCCGCCGCCGACCTGAAGTTCGTGCTGTGGGCCGCCACCTACTACCGGTGTCCTCCGGGCGAGGCCCTGTTCAGCGCACTGCCGGCCCGGCTGCGCCGCCCCGAGCCACTCCTCGAGCTCGCCCCTGCGGGCTGGCGCGCAACGGAAGCAGGCCTCGCCGCTGAGCTGGGCCGCGCCCCCCGTCAAGCCGAGGTGCTGGCGCTGCTCGCGAGCGCGCCGGGCGGGATCGACGACGATATGCTGCGCGCCCGGCTCGGCGGCTGCGCCGCCGCGCTGAGAGCGCTGGCCGGCAAAGGCCTCGCCGAGCGCTGCCGCATTGTGCCGATCGTCGATGCCGCCCCGGCACAGCCCGCGTCCGCCACGCTGCGCGGCGCACCGGTTCCGAACGACGCCCAGCGCGCCGCGGTGGAGGCGATCGCCGCCGCCGACGGCTTCGAGTGCTTTCTCCTCGACGGCGTCACCGGCAGCGGCAAGACCGAGGTTTATCTGCGGCTCATCGCGCAGACGCTCGAGCGCGGCCGGCAGGTGCTGGTACTGGTGCCCGAAATCGGCCTGACGCCCCAGTTGGCCGGGCGCTTTCGGCGCCGGCTCGACGCGCCCATGGCGATCCTGCACTCGGCACTCGGCGAGCGCGAGCGCGAATTGGCCTGGCAGCGGGCCGCCGGCGGCGTTGCGCGGCTGGTGCTCGGCACGCGCTCGGCCATCTTTACGCCGTTGTCGGACTTGGGCCTGGTGATCGTCGACGAAGAGCACGATCTATCGCTGAAGCAACAGGACGGCTTTCGTTATTCGGCCCGCGACCTGGCCGTGCGCCGCGCGCAGCTCGCCGGCTGCCCGGTGGTGCTGGGCTCGGCGACGCCGGCGCTCGAAACACTGCACAACGCCCGCAACGGGCGCTATCGCCACTTGCGCCTGCCGCGTCGCGCGGGAACCGCCGTCGACCCGAAAATCCTGCTCGCCGATATCCGCGCCCAGCCACTGGAGACGGGACTCAGCCACGCGCTGCTGACCCGCATGGAGGCAGATCTCGACGCCGGCAATCAGGTGCTCTTGTTTCTGAACCGGCGCGGCTTCTCGCCGGTGCTGACCTGTCACGAGTGCGGCTGGGTCAGCGACTGTAAGCACTGCGACGCGCGTATGACCGTGCACCGAGGGCGCGCGCGGCTGATCTGCCATCACTGCGGCGCCAACCGCCCGGTGCCGGTGCACTGCCCCTATTGCGAGTCTCCGGATCTGCGCCCGCTCGGCCAGGGCACCGAGCGCGTCGAGCAGACGCTGCGCCAGCGTTTCGCCGGTGTGCCGCTGGCGCGCATCGACCGCGACAGCACGCGACGCAAGGGCGAGCTCGAGCGGCTGCTGGCGGCCGCCGAGCGCGGTGAATACCGCATCCTGCTGGGCACCCAGATGCTGGCCAAGGGTCATCACCTGCCCGGCATCACGCTGGTGGGCATCCTGGATCTGGATCACGGGCTCTACGGCAGCGATTTCCGCGCGCCCGAGCGCATGGCGCAGCTGCTGGTGCAGGTGGCGGGACGGGCCGGGCGCGAGCAACGCCCCGGCACCGTGCTGGTGCAGACGCGCCACCCCTCCCACCCCATGCTCACCGCGCTGCTGCGCTCCGGCTATCGCGCCTTTGCCGACGGCGCACTGGCCGAGCGCGAGGCGGCCGGTCTGCCGCCCTTCAGCCACCAGGCGCTGTTGCGTGCGGACAGCCCGGTGGAACAGGCCGCCATGGATTTTCTGCGCGAGGTGCTGGCCATCGCGCGTCCGCTGGCGGCGCCGGCTGTGGAGCTGTGGGGGCCGGCACCGGCGCAGATGGAGCGCCGGGCGGGACGCATCCGGGCGCAGCTGCTGCTGCAGGCGCCGAGCCGTGCCCTGCTGCAGGGGCTGCTCGGCGCGCTGCTGCCGCGGCTACGCGCGCTGAAGACGCCGCGGCACCTGCGCTGGAGTGTCGACGTCGATCCCCAAGAGGGCCTTTGACGGCGCGCCGACCGGCAACGGACCGAGCCGGCACCGGGGCGCGACGATCTTCCCCCTTCTCTCTCGCCCCTTCTCTCTCGCCCCTTCTCTCTCGCCCCTTCTCTGTCGCCCCTTCTCTGGCGAAACCTCGGGGGTTTCCGTTATCCTTCTTTGCTTTCCCGGGTCGAGCGCGGGAGGTTCGTGTACGGCCGGCGAGGGGATGCCCGCCGGGCCGCGGCCTCCGCGATACGGGCAGCCCGGGGTGCCCGTTTGCCGCCCCTTGATCCCGCGGCTAATGATCCCGTGTCCCCTGATCTCATGTCCGCTGATCACATGTCTCCTGATCACATCTCCAAGGCACCGCTCCGCTGCGCAGGCAACCGATGAAGCAACAGGTCCAGCAACTGGTTCGCGAGGCGCTGCAGCGCCTCGCGGACGACGGCGTACTCGGCGACGGGCCGCCGCCCGAGCCGCAGATCGAACGCACCCGCGATCCTTCCCACGGCGATTTCTCCAGCAACGCGGCCATGGTGCTGGCGAAGCGCGCGCGCACCAAGCCGCGCGATCTGGCAGAGCGGCTGCTGGCCGCGCTGCCGGCGTCGCCGCTGGTCGCCGAGGTCGAGATCGCCGGTCCGGGGTTCATTAATTTCCGGCTCGCCGCAGACGCCTATCGTCGCTTGATCCCGGAAATCCTGCTGGCGGGGTCCGGCTACGGACGCAGCCACATCGGCGCCGGCAAGCGCGTGCAGGTGGAGTTCGTGTCGGCCAACCCGACCGGTCCGTTGCACGTCGGCCATGGCCGCGGCGCCGCCTACGGGGCGGTGGTCGCCGACCTGCTCGAGGCC
The DNA here is from genome assembly GCA_021736785.1 of Thiohalocapsa sp. Lineage (GTDB taxonomy): Bacteria > Pseudomonadota > Gammaproteobacteria > Chromatiales > Chromatiaceae > Thiohalocapsa. The sequence goes on from JAIPFF010000003.1 coordinate 162,781, forward strand.
GTCGGCTACGACGTGCACCGGGAGTACTACGTCAACGACGCCGGGCGGCAGATGGACATCCTCGGCACCTCGGTCTGGCTGCGGTATCTCGAGCTCTGCGGCGAGGAGCTGCGCTTCCCGAGCAACGGCTACAAGGGCGACTACGTGTGGGACATCGCCGCGGCGCTGCACCGCGAGCACGGCGACGACTACCGCGTCGACGCCGACCGGGTCTTCGCCGGCGTGCCGCTGGATCAGGTCGAGGAAGGCGACGGCGGCGACAAAGAGGCCCATATCGATGCGCTGATCGCCAACAGCAAACGCCTGCTCGGCGACAACCGCTACCGCTTCGTCTTCGAGCTGGGCCTGAACACCATCCTCGACGACATCCGCGACGACCTCGCCGAGTTCGGCGTGCACTATCAGGCGTGGTACTCCGAGCGCTCGCTGACCGAAAGCGGCGCCGTCAACAAGGCCATCGAGCGGCTGCGCGAAGCGGGCCACCTGTACGAGCAAAACGGCGCACTCTGGTTCCGCTCCACCGACTTCGGCGACGAAAAGGATCGCGTCATCGTGCGCGAGAACGGCCAGACCACCTACTTCGCCTCCGACATCGCCTACCACCTCGATAAGCTCGAGCGCGGCTTCGCCCGCGTCATCGACGTCTGGGGCGCCGACCACCACGGTTATGTACCGCGGGTGAAGGCGGCGATCACGGCCCTCGGCGACGACGCGAGCCGTCTGGACGTGCTGCTGGTGCAGTTCGCGGTGCTCTACCGCGGCGGCCAGAAAGTGCAGATGTCCACCCGCTCCGGCGAATTCGTCACCTTGCGGCAGCTGCGAAAAGAGGTCGGGCGCGACGCCGCGCGCTTCTTCTACGTGATGCGCCGCTGCGAGCAGCACATGGACTTCGATCTGGATCTGGCCAAGAGCCAGTCCGCCGACAATCCCGTGTACTACGTGCAATATGCCCACGCGCGGGTGGCCAGCGTGCTGCGCCAGGCGGCGGACAAGGGCCTGCCGGTGGAGCCTAGCCCCGGCGATACGAACCTCGATCGGCTCACCGAATCCCGCGAGCTGGATCTGATGAAATCACTGTCGCGTTATCCGGAAGTCGTCGAAGACGCGGCGCTCAGCGAAGAGCCGCACCAGTTGACCAACTATCTGCGCGAGCTCGCCAACGACTTCCATACCTATTACAACGCCCACCAATTCCTGGTCGAGGACGAGAAGCTGCGCGACGCCCGCGTCAAGCTCATACTGGCCGTCCGTCAGGTGTTGAGAAACGGGCTGGCGCTGGTCGCCGTCTCCGCGCCCGACAGCATGTGAGCCACGCCCGAAGAGCAACAGGCGACAAAGGGGGAACGAGTCACATGACGCTGGATTATCGAAAGGGCGCCCCGCGCGCGCGCCGGCGTCCCGAACGGCGCGGCACCTGTGCGTTTTGGTTTCTGGCGGGTGCCTTGGTCGGCGGCTTCGGGGTCGGTTTTGCCTGGATGACCCACGACGAGACACCCGCCGCCGAGCTCGCCGACCAGAGCACCGTTGCAGCCCCGGCCGAACGCGAGAAGCCCCGGTTCGACTTCCCGAATCTGCTGCAGGACGAGGAAGTGCTGGTGCCCAAGGAGACGCCGCCGCAGCCGATCGCGCTGCCGCCGCCGGCCGAGCCCGACAGTGCGCCGCCCCCGACGGCGAAGGCCGCACCACCCGCCGCCGCGCCGGCCCCGGCCGCGACCAGCAGCGGGCCCGACACCTTCATTCTGCAGGTCGGCTCATTCCGCAAGAGCAGCGATGCGGAGCAGCTCAAGGCCAAGCTCGCCCTGCTCGGCGTCCAGACCAGCGTGCAGATGGTGACCATCGCAAACGGTCAGACCTACCACCGCGTGCGCACCGGCGCCTATACCAAGTCCGATGCCGACATCGTGCGCGCCCGCCTCGAGAGCGACGGGCACGAGGCACTGATGATGCGGGCCCGGTAGAGCGCCCTTTCGCACCCGGTCGCGGGCCGGGCCCGGTCCGGCAGTCAAGGCGCGGGCGCGCGTTGCAGCCACCCGTCGCCAACGGACGGGAGCGGCAGACGGGAGCGGCAGACGGAAGCGGCAGACGGAAGCGGCCGGCGGCGCGGGCCCATCGCTGCGCCCGCCGCCCGGCGCACCGCGGCGTCGCGGCAGGGCGAGCGAGACTCCTCTGCCACCGCACCAATGCCCGCGCTTTGATAGAGTCCGGGGCTACCGTCAATTGCCCCCGGGAGCCGCCGCGATGCCCCCTCTCGACGACATACCGCAGCCCGTCACCGCCACGCGCGCGCGTCTGGGCGAAGGCCCCTGCTGGATTGCCGAGGAGGCGTGTCTTTACTGGGTGGATATCTACAATCATCGGGTGCATCGCTACGACCCGGCCACACGCGCCGAGCGCTGGTTCGACGTCGGCGATGCGGTCGGCTGCCTGGCGCCGGCCGGAGACCATCGGCTGCTGCTCGCGCTGCGCCACCGGCTCGCCTTTCTCGACACCGCCACCGGTGCGCTGACGCCGCTGCCGGCCTTCGAGCACCGCGCACACATCCGCTGCAACGACGGCAAGTGCGATGCCCGGGGCCGGTTCTGGGTCGGCACGATGTCGACTGCCGGCGCCGATGCCTCGCTCTACCGCTACACCGCCGACGGCACGCTGGCGGAAATGGAAACCGGGCTCACCGTCTCCAACGGCCTCGGCTGGAGCCCCGACGGGGGCACGTTCTACCTGACGGACTCGCCCGCGCAAGTGATCTACGCCTACGACTTCGAGCCCGGCGGCGGCACCCTCGCGAACCGCCGCGTCCTGGTGGATCTGCGCGGCGAGGCGTTTTTCCCCGATGGGCTCGCCATCGACCGCGACGGCTGTCTTTGGTCCGCCATGTGGGACGGCTGGTGCGTGATTCGGTTCGCGCCCGACGGCCGTGAGCTGTTGCGAGTCCCGATGCCGGTACAGCGCCCGACCTGCTGCGCCTTCGGCGGCCCGGATCTGTCGACGCTGTTCGTCACGTCCGCATCCGTCGGCCTGAGCGAGGCGGAGATCGAGCGCAGCTTTCATGCCGGCGACCTGTTCGCCGTTCGGCCAGGGGTGAGCGGCTTCTCGGCCGATGCGTTCGGCGGCGGCGCGGCGGCGAGCCGGGTGGCTGCCCGCCTGGCCTGATCCAGCGATGCCGATCCAGCGATCCCGATCCGGCTGCCCTGATCCAGCGATGCCGATCCGGCGATCCGGATCCGACTATCCTGATCCGGCCTTCCCGATGCGGCCTTCCCGATGCGGCCTTCCGGACCTCGTCGGCCCGATCCGGCTGCCCTAATCGAGCCGGCGAAGAATCTCGTCGACCACCGCATCCGGCGGCGCATCGATCTGGACCACCAGCGCCTCCCCGGGCTCCTCGAGCGTCCGCAGCTGGCTGTCGAGCATACCCGCGGTCATGAAGTGCCCGCGGCGTTGCGCGAGGCGTGCACGCAGCACCGCCGTGGAGCCGCGCAGGTAGATGATACGCACGCGCGGATCCTCGGCGCCCAGACGCTCCCGGTAGGCGCGCTTGAGGGCCGAGCAGGCCAGCACGCAAGCCTCGCCGGAGGCGAGGCTCGGTGCGACGACGTCGCTGCGCAAAATGTCGAGCCAAGGCAGGCGGTCCGCGTCGGTCAGCGGCTCGCCGCGGCGCATCTTCTCGACGTTGGCGGCGGGATGAAAATCGTCCGCGTCGAAAAAGCGACGCTCCAGGCGCTCGGCGAGCCGTCGCCCGAGCGTCGACTTGCCGGAGCCGGAGACGCCGGTCACCAGCAACACGAGGGCCGGCGCGGCGCCGGCGCGGGTGGCCTCACCCACCCGTCTCGAAGCCGGGATAGAGCGTCATGCCGCCGTCCATGTAGATCGTCGAGCCGACGATGTAGTCGGTGAAGTCCGATGCCAGCCAAGCCGCGGCGCGGCCGATCTCGTCGACCTCTCCGATGCGCTTGTAGGGCACCAGCTTCATCAGGTCGGCGTAGGCCTCGGGGGTTTCCCAGGCGGCGGTATTGATCGGCGTGCGGATGGCCCCCGGAGCAATGGCGTTGACCCGGATGCGCTTCTCGGCCACTTCCTGCGCCAGACTCTTCATCAGCAGCATCAGCCCGCCCTTGGAGGCCGCGTAGTTCACGTGCCCGGCCCACGGGATCACCTCGTGCACCGAACTGATGAAAATGATTTTGCCGGCCGCCACCGAGACATCGCGGCGCACGCCACGGCGCAGAAACTCGCGCACGGCCTGGCGGGCACAGAGAAACGCCCCGCGCAGGTTGACGTTCATCACGGCGTCCCACTGGGCCGCGGTCATCTCGTGAAACGGTGCGTTTTTCTCGATACCGGCATTGCTGACCAGGATGTCGAGCGTGCCGAATTCGCCGATCGCCGCGGCGAACATGGCCTCGACCTGCTCTTCGTCGGACACATCGGCCCGGAAAGTCATGGCACGCCGCCCGCTGTCGCGGACCTCCGCCGCTACGGACTCCGCGTCCTCGGATCGGCTGATGTAATTGACCACGACATTGGCGCCGGCCTTGCCCAGTGCCAGCGCCACGGCGCGGCCGATGCCCGAGTTGGCGCCCGTGACCAAGGCCGTTTGCCCCTTCAGCAGTTCCAGTTGGGGCAACGCCGGTACCACCGGCTTGGGCAGATTCATGTGGGAGTAGTAATCGCTCATCGGCTGACCTTCCGCGACCTCGTTCCGGGAAACACATATCCGAATCGAGCGATCCGATCGCACCGGTCGCAGGGCCTGCCTCAAATGGTCGGCCGCGCGCGCTCGAGCGAGCGATCGCTGTTCGCGGCAAGGTGACATCGCAGGCCGATCAACGCAAGTGCGTCCCGGCACGCGGAGCCCCGATCGTTCGACCGGCGCTCTCCAAGGCCGCGGCGCCCGCGGCAAGGTCGGTATCCGCAGACGAGGCCGGCTCCGGGCGCCGATGCGGCCGCCCATGCGTCCGCCCATGCGTCCCCTGGGAGCCCGGCTGCTTGTGCCGCGCGCCCGGATCGGACCGCGCCGAGCGCGCGGCGCAGCGAACTGCGGCGACGCACTCGGCGCCGTTGACTGGCGCTTCAGGCGATCTGCACCACGATATCGTGCAGCACGCCGCCGGCATGCTCCATTCGGTCCGCCGCGTTCGACAGATGGCGGTAGACCTCGCGACGCTTGAAGATCTCGATCACATAGCGCATGGCTTCGGTCTGCGCGTTGTCGGCGTCTTTGCCGAGCGCTGCGATATGCTCCTCGGCGTCGAACAGCTCCGCCAGCGCGGCGCGATAGACCTTCTCGGTGTTGCGCTCGGCCTTGCGTGCCGCGGCCGCATCGGTGTCCGCCGCGGCGGGGTGCGAGGACAGCTTGGCGTAACCTTCCCGAAGTGCGTTGCTGCCGTCGCGCAGCAATGCAGCCATGTCCGCCATGTAGGCGTCGGGCTTGATGTTGAGGGCTTCCACCTCGCGCACGGTGGTTTTCGCGTAATTCAGTATCTCGTCGATGGTGACGATGGCGCGGTAGATGTCCTCCCGATCCATCGGTGTGGCGAAAGCGCGGCTGAGCACCTCCATGTTTTTGGCCTTCAGCTCATCCCCCGCTTTCTCCATGCCGCGGACCTGCTCCCCCTTGGCGACGTCGCCGGTCTGCATGAAGGCGACGAACACGTCCATCGCTTCGCAAACCAATTCGCATTGGGCGTTGATCAGGCCGTAGAAGTCCGGCATCCGAGGAAACACGCGGTCGACAAGCCGCGTGACGGCCGAGGTGGATTGCGTACTCATGGCAGAGCTCTCCGAAACGATGTGTTGGGTGTGGGGGAAAATCGGCCGCGCACGGCCGCGGCACTCAATCCAGGTCGAGCAGCAAGTCGACCAGCACATAGGTCAGCACCGAGACGCTCCCCGCCCCGGGGATGGTGATCATCCAGGTACTGACGATCTCTTTCGCCTTGGCCCAGCGCACCGCCTTGGGGCGCTCCGAGGCGCCGATGCCCATCAGCGACGAGCTCACGACGTGCGTGGTCGAGACCGGGGCGCCGACCATGGAGGCGCCGAAGATGACGGCGGCGGAGGTGAGTTGGCCATCGAAGGCGTGAATCGGCCGGACTTTGAAGATGCCGAAACCCACCGTGCGCACGATGCGCCATCCACCGGACAGGATGCCGAGCGTGATGGCTATGGCACAGGAGAGGATGACCCAGAACGGCACTTCGAATTCGCTGAGAAAGCCGCCGCTGAGCAGGACCAGCGTAATGATGCCCATGCTCTTTTGGGCGTCGTTGGCACCATGGGCAAAGGCCAGACCGGCACAGGAAAAGATCTGAACCCGCTTGAAAAAGCGATTCACCCCGGGTTTTGCGCCGCGCATCAAAAAGAAGGTCAGCCGATGAATACCGAAGCCGACCCAGAAGCCGATGATCGGCGACAGGATCAGTGCCAGCAGCACCTTGGTGACGCCGGTCACATGTCCCTCGGCGAGCTGCTCGAAGCCCCAGATGACGTGGTCCGCACCCACCGCAACCAGCACCGCACCGGCCAGGCCGCCGACCAACGCATGAGACGACGACGAAGGTATGCCGAACCACCACGTGAGCAGGTTCCAGAAGATCGCTCCGGAGAGTCCGCAGAGGATGATGCTGACCGACAGAATGGCTTCGACGTCGCTCAGATCGACGAACTTGCCGATGGTATTCGCCACCGCGGTACCGCCCAGTAGCGGGCCGAGAAACTCGAACGTCGCGACAATGGTCACCGCCTGGATCGGTGTCAGCGCCCGCGATGCGATCGGTGTGGCAATGATGTTGGAGGCGTCGTGAAAGCCGTTTGTGTAGTCGAACAACAGCACGACGCCCACCGAGACGACAACGAGCACGGACAGTACATCCATAGGCGGTCCCCTGGTCGAGGCAATGAATTGTTTGCCGCCGAGCAAGCGCGCCGCCGCGCTTCGGCCACGACGGCAGCCAGGCACGAACAACGACTACTTCCACGACGACAGAGGCAGCTGATAAGCAGCTGATCTATCTCTGCAATACCGGCGTATGCCGGGCCCCGGAAACCGCTATGCGGCCAGCAAGACGGGACTCTCTCCTTCCTCCGAAGGGCAACTCGCGACGCTTTGTGGGTTGCCTTTTGTCATTTATTTGTCATCATGACGTAACAGAATAGACATATTTCGTTCATAAATCGCCCCCGATTTCATCCGCAGGGGGCGGGGTCCTCGTCGCCGGCTGTTGGAGGCGACCCATCCGCGGGCAGGTGTCCGGCGTTGGTGCGACGCCGATCAAGCTAGTCAGCCGTCGCTCTGTTCGGCGCCCGCGTCCATCCCCGACACCGGAGAAAGTCACCATGACCAGTTACGACGCAGTCCCCGACACCATCTCCAGGCCGCTCCCGGCCGACATGTCCGTGCAAGCCGAGATGCCCGCGCAAATCGAACCGCCGGAAGATCCGGCGCCGCGCGTCGCGCCCGCGGAGCAACCCGCCGATACCAAACCCTCGCCTTCGGGGAAGAAAAGCCCGGCCAAGGCGCGCCGCAAAACGCAGGGCACGGAGCCCCCGCAGATCGCGCCGAGCGGCAAGGATGCGGAAGAGTTCAAGCTGAAACAGGCGAAGAAGGAGTCGACCCGCAAAGGACCGCCGAATGACTTGAAAGGTGAGTTGGGCAGGCTCAGCAGCGCCGACTACCTCGACCTGATCATGCCGCTGCACGCGGAACTGCTGAAAATGCAGAACTGGGTCAAAGAGTCGGGCAAGCGCATCCTGGTGATCAACGAGGGGCGCGATGCCGCCGGCAAGGGCGGCACCATCAAGCGCTTCGTCGAGCACATGAATCCCCGCGGTGCCCGGGTCGTGGCGCTGGACAAGCCGAGCGACCGCGAGCGCACCGAGTGGTACTTCCAGCGCTATATCGCTCACCTGCCCACCGGCGGCGAAATCGTCTTCTTCGACCGCAGTTGGTACAACCGGGCGATGGTGGAACGCGTGATGGGCTTCTGCGGCGGCGCCGAGGTGAAGGAGTTCCTGCGCTCCGTTCCGGAACTGGAGCGGATGCTGATTCGCTCCGGCATCCACCTGTTCAAGTTCTACTACTCGGTGAGCAAGGATGCGCAGGCGCGGCGCTTCCGCAAGCGCGTCGATGATCCGCTGCGGCAGTGGAAGCTCAGCCCGGTGGATCAGGCGTCACAGGACAAGTGGCATGACTACACCCGCGCCAAGGAAGACATGTTCTTCTTTACGTCCACCGCCGATGCGCCCTGGACCATCATCAAATCCGACGACAAGCGACGGGCGCGTATCAACGCCATCCGCTTCGCGCTGAGCCAAATCGACTATCCGGAGCGTCGCGACGAGTTGCTGACTATCGACCGGCGCATCGTGCGCACCGTTCAGGACGAGATCGGCGTCGAGGACTGACGCCGCAACACGGCCTCCCCGCGGCGCGGGCGGGCCTTCGGGCTGCCCGCGCTCACCGCGCCTCGTGAGTGACCGCGCGGTAGACGCAGGGTCCGCATCGCGGGCGGACGCGCGCAATCTTGCACCGCATCCGAGACGAATTCGGGGCTCGGTCCGCATCGCCGGCGGGAGCGCGCGCCACGCCGTTACTGCTATCGGCGGACCGGCGAAGGATGTCGCACGGTCTGCATAATACCGCTCGGGCGCACCCGGACGTCACGGGCCGGTCCGCTCAGTCGTGCTGATCGCTTGCTTCCGACTCCGGTACCTGCAGCAGCGGCGTGCGGGTCAGAACCACTTGCCGGATGCGCCGCTCGGAGGCGTTCTTGACGTGAATCTCCAGACCATCCAGCAGGAAGCGCTCGTCCTGGCATGGAATCCGCTCGGTATGGCTCAAAATCCACAGATTGACCGTGTCCGTCGGTTTGCCGGGCAACTCGGTGTCGAAGAACTCCTCGACCACCCGCAGTTCGACGTGACCGTCAACCAGAATACTGTCTTCGGACAGCACCATCTGCTGATTGGGTAGTTCGTCGATTTCGTCGTAGATCTCGCCGACCAGTTCTTCGAGCAAGTCCTCCAGCGTCACCACGCCCTGCAAATAGCCTGTCTCGTCGACGACGACCGCCATATGCTGCTTCTGGCGGCGCAGCAGCGGCAGCAGCAGGTCCACTTTCTGATTCTCCGGCACGTACAGAGGCACGCGCGCGATGCTGAAGGCATCCCCTTCGGTATTGCCCGAGGCGAGGGCCTCGAACAGGTCGCGCAGGAACAAGACCTTCAGGATCTCGTTGGTATCTTCGCGAAACAAGGGGATACGCGAGTAGGGCCGCGCCAACACTTCCGGCAGGATGTCTTTGATCGGCCGCCGGCCGTCGAGCGCGAATACCCGGCGCATCGGCGTCATGACGTCGCCGGCCTTGAGATCGTTGAGGATGAAGACCCGCTCGATCATCTCGCGCTCGTCCGCCTCGATGGTGCCCTCCTCCTCGCCGTGCTCCGTCATGGTGATGAGCTCCGCCTCGGTGACCATCGGATCACCCTCTTCACCGCTCATGCGCTGGACCCAGTTGGTAAAGCTGTTGAACAACCAGACCAACGGAAAAATGGCGCGCATGAAGCCCATCATCAGCGGCGCGATGACCAACGAGATGCGCTCGGAATAGCGCGTTGCCAGACTCTTCGGCGTGATCTCGCCGAACACAAGAATAAGCACGGTCAGGACGCCCACCGCGATTCCCGGCCCGAGATGGCCGAACCAGCGCGTAGCCAGTACGGTCGCCATGGCCGAGGCCGCGATGTTGACCACGTTGTTGCCGATCAGGATGGTGATCAGCATCCGCGAGGGGTTGCTTTTGAGTTGATACAGGGCCGCCGCACCGGGGCGGCCCTGACGGCTCAGGGACTCCGCCCGAGCCAGCGAGATCGAGACCAGTGCCGTCTCCGAGCCCGAGAAAAGACCGGAAAGCACCAGTAAAAAGAAAAGGATAAGCAGTTCTTGCAAGTATTTTCGCCCGAAGCGCCGAGGCCACTTGCTATTGTAACCGATTCGTCACAATTTCGACTCAGTTAAGGTGGACCCTATTTGCGGCGAAGCAGCGGCCGGAGTCGCGGATCGGAATGTCCGTAGCTGACGATGCGCACATCGAGGCCGGCGCTGCGATGCCGCCGCGCGGCGCGATCGATGGCGTCGCAGATCCACTGTATGTCGTTGGCGAAAACACCGCCGCCGATTTTGGTCAGATACACGCTGTGGTTGCCGCTGGATGCCGCATTGAGAACGCCGCAGCACAGTGTGGCCTCGTAGGTGGCCTCCAGCACCAGCCGCGCAAACGGCTCCCAGTCTCCGGGGCCGTGGCTCGAATAGCCGATCGGCAGCGCCGCGCAATAGGCCTGCGTCACGACATGCCGCGTCGGCGCGATAGTCACCTCGGTGTCCCATTGCACGCCGATCCGAAGCCGCGCCCTGAGCGCATCGAGCTCCCGGTCGTCACACCGCCGCAGGCGCTCGGCGATCTCGCGCAGGCCTTCTTTAGAGGCCAACGCATACCCGTTCTGCATCCGCCACAGCCGCTCGCCGGTGTTGCCCAGCGCATCGCCGAGATCGCGCAGGCAGTCGATCTGATTGTTTCGGGTCTGACCGACAGCACCGGCCACGGGCGCGAAGTAGTTGCGATAGATGGTACCGGCACCTGCCGCCACCGCACAGGCGGGGCCTTGCGTGGGATCTTTGTCGTAGCGCTCGACGCCGTCCTCGGGGGTGACGTCCGGGGAGATCATCTCCAGCAGGTTGAACTGCGAGGCCACCTGAAACAGGGCGCCCGCGTTGGCCGGATCGCCATGCAATGCCTGTACATCGGCGACGCACTCGGCAATGCTCAGCACGCCGGTCGTCCGCCGCGACGCCTCGGCACGCGCGCGCAACTCGGCCAGCGTCGGCGTCTCCAGTCGACCGTGGCGGAATACGGCGCCATTGATCTTGGAGTGCAACCGCTCGCCGTCGACGGCGAGGTTTTCGTGAACGGCCTCGCGGGACTCCTCACCCAGGCCTGTCAGTGTTTCGAGCCACATGCGGATGCTCCTTTGCGGATTCCGAGGTTCCCTTGCCCGCGCAGCCCCGGCCCCGGGGCAATCCTAATGCGGCGGATCGCAACCGACAGCCGGCATGCCGCGGGACCGGCTGCCGCCACTCCCCGCTTGCCCGCAATGGCGGACCGCGTCGTTACGGGACTGCGGCGCGGCAGCCGCCGCCGGCCATGACTCAGGCACGGCAGGTGGACGGAAGATATCTTGCCGGCACACCGCTCGCCCCCGCCGGAGCATAACAGCGCCAAGCGGCCCTTCCCTCGGCGTTGAAGCTGGCCTGGAGGTAGAGCAGCTTGTCGTCGATCGGCGCGAAGCCGTATCGGATGCGGATCTCCTGCGCCGTATTGTTCCACCAGATGCGCTTGACGTAAGTGCCGGCCGCCGCACCGCTCGACGCGCTCACCGGCAGGCCCAGCTCGCGCAGCAGCACAAGCCAGTTGGTCGCGGCCGGCAGGCGGCCATGGGTAGCATGGTATTCGACCACCGCAAGCTTGACCGGCGAAAGCAGCACCAAGCCCTCGGTAATCCGCGCGCGCGTCGTATAGCTTTGGTATTGCGGAATCGCGATCGCCGCAAGTATGCCCACGATCGCGACGACGATCATTAACTCGATCATCGTGAAGCCGCTCGCGGAGCGCGGGCGTGCACCGCCGAGCAGGCGCTTGCGCATGAAGCTGCCCCGCGTTCGGGCCCTTATCACGCGGCCAAAACGAATCATGACGCCCGTCCCGCCAGAGAAACGCGCATATCTTTGTCCGGTAGCCGAGGCGGAGCGAATGAGGTCCCTGTCAATTGGCATGGCGCTGTGCTCGGACGGTACGACCATCGCCCATCATCGCATACGGTACCCGCAGGACGTAAGGCGTGTGCCGTCGGTTATTCCCCGGCGAATGCGGTCCGTGCATGGGTCGGCGCGCCGGCGCCGGCGTGCGCGTCGGCGGAATTCAGCGGGCTCGATCGAGCCCGCGCAGGTAGGTCGCGACCAGATCCTCCACCAGCGCCTCCGCCGGCCGCTCGCCGCCGGCACGGAGCTTTCCGGTGATGCTGAGAATGGCGATTCCGTGGACGCCCCCCCAAAGGGATTGCGCCGCTCGGCGGATGGCGTCGGGATCGAGGCTCGGGGAGCGGCGGGCGATCTCGGCGGCGATGAGCTGGAAAAAGGCGTCGATCTTGCGCCGCATGGCCTCCGGCACTTGGTCGACATCGAGTACATCGTGCTCGAACACCAGCCGCCAGCGGGTGGGATGCCGCTCGGCGAATGCGAGGTAGCAGCGCCCGAGGGCGTGGAGGCGTGCGTCGGAGTCTTTTTGCCCGTCGAGCACCCCGTCGAGCTCGGCGCGCAGCTCGTCGAGGGTGCGCTCGTTGACACGCAGCACCAAATCGTCGCGGTTGCGGAAGACGAAGTAGAGGCTGCCCGCGGTGTAGCCGATGCGCCGCGCGACGGCGCGGGTAGTCAGGCGATCCGGGCCCTCCTCTTCGAGCAGCGCGATGGCGGCACCGAGCGCCATCTGCGCGATCTCCTCCTTGCTGTGCTCGCCGCGTCTGCCCATGTTGGCCCCGATACCTGCCTGCCCCGGTGGAAAGCGGCCACGTTAGCAGATTTCCCGAAGCCGAAGACGTCGCGGCTGCGATGCCTTTCATGCCGCCCTTTGCAGCCATTCCCGGCGCTCGGTGGCCGATACAAGGCGACCGAAAAAAGGTTGGCCGACAAGGCGCATCGAACGGGGCGCGCTTTGTTCGTCAAGTTTGTCCGGCGCGATCCGCCGAGCGTTTGGGCTCGATTTTCGACCGCTGGCGGCGCACGATGATTTGGACTACAACCGAAGATAAGAACTCCCTGCGATCGTCGCTGCCTAACCGCTACGACGCGTTCCTCGCCGAGGCCGAGCCATGCACGCAATAAGACGCTTCCAAACTTTGGCCGTGCTGGCCGTGCTCTGCTGTACGCAGGGCCTCGCCTCGGCAAAAACGGCCTTGGACGACTATGTCGAGAAGCCCGATGCCAGCTACGGCTTCGAGCTCGAGAGCACACGAAACAAGGAAGGCTACACCGTCTTCGTCATCCAAATGACGTCGCAAACCTGGCGAACGCCCGCAGAGGTGGACCGAACATTGTGGGAGCACGAGGTCCTGGTCGCGGTGCCCTGGGCGACGCATTCGGGCAATCAGAACACGGCGATGCTGATCGTCAACGGAGGCACCAACAGCGCGCCACCGACGGAGGACAACGATCAATTGCTGGGCACGCTCGCCATCGCGACCGGCTCGATTGCCGCCATGATCAGTCAGGTGCCGAACCAGCGGCTGGCCTTCACGGACGAAGACGAGACCCGAATCGAGGACGAGCTGCTGGCGTACGGCATGGATAAGTACTTGGTCACGGGTGATCCGGAATGGCTCATTCAGTTACCGATGACCAAAGCCGTGGTGCGCGCCATGGATACGGTTCAGCAGTTCGCGCGGGAGGCCGACTTCGCCTTTCCGACAGTGCCGCGCGTCGACGATTTCGTCGTGCTCGGCGGCTCCAAACGGGGTTGGGCAACATGGCTCACGGCCGCGGTGGAGGCACGTAAGGGTGCGGCGTCGCGCGTCAGGGCCATCGTTCCGGTTTCCATCGATTTGCTGAATATGGATGAACAATTCATCCATCACTGGAACGCCTACGGATTCTACGCGCCCTCGGTGCACGATTACGCGGATCTCGATATACCGTGCCGTTCGTTGTCTCCGGCCGGCCAAGCGATGCTGCAGATCATCGATCCCCACGAGTATCGGGATCGGCTGACGATGCCGAAACTGGTCCTGAACTCCGCCGGCGATCAGTTCTTCCTGCCGGACTCGTCGCAGTTCTATTTCGATCAGCTGCCGGAGCCAAAACAGCTGCGCTATACGTTCAATACGGATCACTCCCAAGCGCAGGATCTCGGATCGATCGTCCCGGCCACCGTGGCGTGGCTGAGCGAGGTGCTCGACGACGCGCGCCCCCCGCAATTCAGCTGGACACTCGAGCCGAACGGCGCGATTCGGGTGCAGGCCGCCGACGAGCCCGAGCGGGTCCGCCTCTGGCATGCAACCAATCCCGACGCCCGCGATTTCCGCCTCGAAACGCTGGGGCCGGCCTGGACCAGCATGGAATTGACGCAAACGGCGAGCGGCGAGTACGTCGGCTATCGCGCGCCGCCGCCGCAAGGCTGGACCGCCTTCGGCGTGGAGCTCAGCTTTGCCGGCTCCACGCTGATTCCGACGCCGTTGGAAAGCGACCAGATCTACACGACGCCGGTCCGCGTGACGCCGTCGGATCTGCCGTTCCGGGACGCCGACGGTCCCTGCGGACGCTACGCGCCGCCGGTCTGGGCACCCGCATCCACCGCTCGCGCCGACCATCGATGGACCTTCGTAGGCGCCCCCGCCTTCTATGCCGACCCGGTCGTCATCGCCGGCCCGCCGAGCGCCTCCGGTGCGGACCCCGGCGTGGTCCGGCTGCGTGATGTCGGCGACCTCGGCTTCGAACTGCGCTTCCAGGAATGGGACTACCGGGACGGCTGGCATCCGGCGGAGGACATTCCCTACGTCCTGCTCGAGGCCGGGCGGCATGTCATGGGCGACGGCTCGGTCTGGGAAGCGGGCAGCTTCGAGCTCGGCGGCACGGGCACCTGGTCGTCCGTCGGCTTTGCCGCCGGCTTCCCGCGGGCACCGCACCTGTTTCTGACCATGCAGAGCGCCAACGGCGCGCAAGCCGCCTCGGTCCGCGCCCGCAATGTGACCGCATCCGGCTTCGAGGCGGCAATGTTCGAGCAGGAATCGTTGATGGACGGCCACGTCATCGAGACGATCGGCTATTTGGCCATCCACAGCCCCGCCGGCGGCGGCCTGCTCGACCTGAATACTGCGCAGGTGCCCTACCTGCTGCAAACCTTGACGGCGGATCACCGCTGGACACCGGTGCTCAGTCAACGGCTGAGGCTCGAAGAGGAGCAATCCCGCGATCCCGAGACCGATCACGTCGAAGAAACCCTGCACGTGCTCGCTCTGGGCAACCAGTTCTTCGCCCAGCAGGTCACCCATCGCGGCGCCGACCCCACTGCCCTGCGCCGGCTGCCGCCGACGGCGGCGGCCCCCATGGAGTGGGGACTGATCCGCGGCATCGACCACAATTGGCAGATGCTCCCCTTCGCCAAGACCTACGATGATCCGATCCTCATCGCAAAGCCCGCATCCAGCCACGGCGCGGATCCGGGTGTCATTCGTCTCGGCGATGTCCAGGCCGACATGGCCCGCCTGCGCTACCAAGAGTGGCCCTATCTAGACGGCTCGCATACCCGCGAAGACGTCTTCTATCTGGTCAGCGAAGCAGGTCGGCACGGCCTCGGCGGGCTTGCGGTGGAAGCGGGTCGGCTGCGCACCGACAAACTCTCGCGCGCCGGCCTTTGGGAAAACGTCGCCTTCCGCCAGCCCTTCGCCCAGCATCCCGTGCTGCTCGCCTCGGTCACGAGCGACAACGGCTGGGATACCGTCACGAGCCGCATCCGCGCTCTGGACGCAACCGGCTTCCAAATCGCGATGGACGAGCAGGAGAGCAACACGGACGGTCACGTCAACGAGACCCTTGGCTGGGTCGCGGTTCAGCCCGGCAACGCGCGCACCGGCGACGGCCGCGCACTGGACGTCTTCTTCACATCCGTCGACGACCGCCATACCGCGATCCCCTTCACGGTGCCGACGCAACACCGCCACCCCAGCGTCATCGCCGACATCGTCAGCACCTACGGCAGCGACCCGGTCGTCCTGCGCTATGCCGACCCGACCGGCACCGCAATCCTGCTGAAGCTGGCGGAAGAACAGTCCAGGGATGACGAAACCGCCCACGTGCGCGAAGACATCGGCGTGTTTGCCGCGGAATGACGCGCCGCGGCGGCCCCCGACTGGGCCGTCGAAGCCCCCATCGATGCGCCGGTTCCCGATCACCATCGGCGGCGCATCGACAGCCTTGCCGCGAATCAACACGTGCCCTGATCGTTAAGTGTCAGGCCAGACACTCGCCCCTCTACGGTGCAGCTGACACCGAACGCCCGGAGCGCCGGCAGCTCGCACCGGAAGGTCAGGTTGTGCACAGTCCACCAGTGGCCGCCCGCGCCCAAAAAGCCAGTGCACGAGGCTGTTCAGCGCCATCGCCGGCACCGCGAGAACGATCACGTACCGCGAGGCGACGCGGCGGCGGGCGATGCCGAGCACTCGGTCCACGACTGGTGCCGACAACGACTCCGTATGGTACATTTTGTGTAATTCATCAAGGCCATTGCGACCCGAGGATCCCGCCGGCGTCAAAGTAATTCCATGGCTGATTCCAAGACCGCAGACGGCACGGATGCCGATCGTCGATCCGCCCACGGGCTTTCCGATTCCTATCCAACCCGCGTGAAGATTCACCCCCGGCACCGTTAATCGGAACGGGCTTCCACCCCTCCTTGCAGACATCCTGAAGCCTGGCGACTCAGCGCCCGAGCCACTTGCTGCCGTCTGCCCGACCAGCGGCCGCGGGTCGACCGCCGACCAAGCTCGCGACGAACGCCCCGACACGGGCAATTCCGTGACATCAACGGCTACAGGAGATCTTCACCATGATCCACCTCCCCGAGAGACCCGGCAGGATCTCGCGAGCCCGCATCGTCTTGTGGTCGTCCACACTGCTACTGGCATTGGGCGTGGCCCGAATCGACCTTGCCGCCGATACCGCCGCCCCCTGGGCGCTCCCGTCGCCACCGCCGCCGGCCGTCTACACCGGCCCGTTGTTCGCCATGAGCCACGACTATCCATTGCCGCCGCCCGCGGCTCCGAGCGAGGCGCCTTGGCGTGCCGCCATCGGCGACGATCTCATCAGCGTCGACAACGCCGCCGCCTACGTCCAAGCGCTCAAGGACCACATCGCCGGCGACATGCGCGTGCTGTTGTTCGACTACGCCGACTGGGATGCAGCGCAGGCCGGCTGGTACAACGCCCCCTGGCTGACCGGCGTGCGCGAGCCCATCCACGGGACCTACGTCGGCTCCTCCTTCCCGGCAGAGATGTTTCCGCGATCCGGGCTCTCGGAGCCCATGACCACCCACGTCCTGGTCTATTACGACGCGGTGGCAAGCGCCGTCCTGAGCGGCATCTGGGGCGACAGCGGTCTACGCCCGCTGCCCGGCATCGAGTCCGGCAAGGGGCAATACCCGGAGGGCTCCATCGTCGTCAAGCCCGCATTCACCACCGCCGACGGCGCCAACTGGCCGCCCATGCAGGGCGCCTACACCTGGCCCATTTACGCCAAACCCGGCGCCGGCACCGGCGGAGAGCCCGAGCTGCAAAGCGCGCAGCTGTTCCAGTTCGACATCATCGTCAAAGACAGCGCCTCCGCGCCCGAGACCCAGTGGGTCTTCACCACCCTGGTCTACGACAAGGACGCCCCCGGCGACATGTGGGACAAGCTGGTCCCGCTGGGCGCCATGTGGGGCGATGACCCGGACGTCGCCTCACCGCAGGGATGCGACCCAATCGCCGGTACCTGCCCGCCGCTGTCCCAGACCTGGATCAACCCCGACGCGCCCCTGTATGCCAAGGAGACCCTGGGCTGGGGCGGGCGCCTCTCCGGCCCCAATGACGGCGCCGTGGACATCGATGCCGCCGAGATCGACGCGGACGGCAGCATCAAGCCCTACAAGGGGCGCTACGCCATGTCTTCCTGCATGAGTTGCCACAACGCCGCGGAATACGCCCTCGAGTCCTTCCTGTTGCCCTCCCCCGCCCAGTGCGAGGGCGACTCCTGCAGCCCGACCCTGGTCACCTGTCAGGGAGACAGCTGCGAGCAGTCCGCGAAAGGCGACCGAATCGCCTACCACCGGACCGGCAGCAAAGACTTCATGCGCTGGTTCGTCAACCGCCCGGGCAATGAGCCGATGGACCCGGGCACCATCTCGCTCGACTACGGCATGAACAACGCCTTCAAATCGCTGCCCACCTGGTACGCCACCACCCACGGCAAGAAGCTGCGCTTCGCCGAGCCGCTGACCAACTACCAGGGACATACCTTACGGTTCCGTTGAGGGAACGCCGATCGGCTCGAAGGGATTCGAGACCGGAACCGAGGCAGGGATGCCGGTGCGACCAAGACGCGACCGAAACGGGTGTCGACCGAAACGGGCGTCACGACCGAAACGGGTTTCAGGTCTTGCATTCCGGCACGCTTCCCTTTCGGCCGCTCGGTCGCGGGTGACGAAGGCATCGCCTGGAATGTCACGGCTCCGCTCGCCTTAGCCCGGCGGAAAGCCGCTCTCGGGGACCTTAGCTCGGACAGGCGCCCGCAAAGGCGCCCGGAAAGGCGCCCGAAGACGCCCCCGCAAAGGCGCCGGTCGGAAAATCCCTACGGACGGCATCGAATGCGACCCACCGCTACGCCCGCAATTCCCGGTTATTCGGTCGGTTACTCGGACCTATGCTTGCGTCATCAAACAAGTCCACGGCACGCGGGGAGAACGCCCGGCGGCGGGCTTGGTAGCGGCAATGCCGATCTGCCGCCGGGGTCAGAACCGGGGGTACCGGCCGATCCGAACCGGAGGAGGTCTCGATGAGCGCTGTTCGCGGAACTGAACGATCCGTTTGCCTTGCCGTCTTGCTCTTGCTCGCCGCCCAGGCAGCGGCCAACAATGATCCGACCGTGGCCCGCAACGACCCGAAGCCAAGTCTTACGGGCCCGACCGCATACGCGACGGCGCACGAGACCCGCCTCCCGCCGGCCCGGCCCGGGCATCCGCAAGCGGCCAGCCGCAGCAAGACCCGGAAGGGTCCGACCGACTTCACTGCCGTGAAGCCACCGGAAGGCCGGGTGCACATGTTCTCGGTCTTCGATACGGCCTTCGCCCTGGCCTATCTGCAGGAGCTCACACCGGCCACACAAGACTTCATCGTCGACCGCTACGAACGCGGCGTGGCCTATGCGCCCTATTTCGACACCTATACCACATGGTATGCCAACGCCTGGGAATACGAGGATCTCTACGCGATCTACAACTGCGGCGCATTTGCCTGCTCGGACTACTTCGCCGAGCGCACCGCATACATCCTCGAACAGCACCCGGAGTGGATTCTGCGCGGCGAGGACGAACAAGGGCAGTCAACCCCGCGATACCTGCCGTCCGGGTGCCAGCCCGCCGGCTGCCCGCAATACGCCGCCGACGTCG
Source organism: Thiohalocapsa sp. (assembly GCA_021736785.1). Taxonomy (GTDB): domain Bacteria; phylum Pseudomonadota; class Gammaproteobacteria; order Chromatiales; family Chromatiaceae; genus Thiohalocapsa. Next base: position 182,022 of record JAIPFF010000003.1, read on the forward strand.
GCAACCCCGAGTTCAGGCAGTTCTGGATCGACGCGGTGGCGGAGAACCTCGAGGCCGCCGAAGATGCGGGCTTCGGCTACCGTGGTATTTTCGTCGACGACGTCAACCTCGACCTGAACCGATCCGTCGTGCGGGTCTTGCCCGGGCCGAGCAAAAACGCGGTCACTGCGCCTGGCGACCCGATCGATCCGCGGACCGGCGCGGTCATGACAGCGCAGGCTTGGCAGGACTACTTGGCGGATTTCCTCGAGGAGATCCGAGCCGCGTTCCCGCATCGGGAAATCGTCATCAATCCCGTCTGGTATTTCTCCGACCCCACCGACGAGGCCTGGCTGCGAGCGGTAGACGCCGCGGACATCGTCAACTTCGAGCGCGGGCTCCTCGGCGACGGCTTCACCCCCGGCTATGGCACCTTCGGCGTCGCCAGTTTCCTGGCGATGAACGACGTCGTGCACGCGCGCAATCGTCGTCTCACGCACTACATCCACGCCCCCGAAGCGGCGAGCGCCGACGAAGAAGAACGGATGCTGGAGTACGCACTGGCGGGTTGGCTGCTGGCGAGCGACGGACGTGACTTCTTCGGCAGCCAGGTCCGCAGCACGCCGGGCGACTGGTGGACCGGCTTCGACATCGACCTGGGTCGCGCCCTTGGAGACCGGACCTACGACGAAGACAGCGGCATCCACGCGCGCGAGTTTCAGCGCGGAATCGTGCTGCTGCGCGAGCCAGTCGCCGCCGGCGACAGCGTGATGATCGACCTTGGCGAGCCGTATCTCGATGCACAGGGGGCCATCGTCTGGAGCGTTGCGCTCGCCCCTCGAACCGCCGCCGTGCTGCGGCGCGTAATTGCCTCCGACTCCTTCAAGCTCGCGCCGTAGGGGCTCGACGCGCACGATACTCCGCCTATCGATATCGTCCCCGACGGGGGTCGGAGGCCGGCGGCCGAAGACGGACCCGCCCGGTCCTCCGGCCGGCGCCGTGCCCTGGACGGAGCCACTACCGCGCTTGTACTTGCCTCTCGCGCGTGTCCGGCACGGCACGGACGCCGGCGCGCTTCGATCCGCACGGCAGGCGATCGCACCGCCGCCGATGCGCGCGGGGCAGCCGGCATCACAGGCCGGCACGGCGTGCGGGCCACATCCCGCTGCCGCGCTGTCCCCGCGGCGCAAAGCCACGCACGTACACGTCTTACCGGGCGCACTGCGTCACGAACGCCGACGACCGCTCACTGCTATGATGCGGCATCGACCGGAGCAACGCTGTGGTTGTTTCTATATCAGTAGCTTGTTTCGTGGTACCGGACACCGAACGGACCGGCTCCACGGCAGGCATCACCCGCGTGACCCGACGGCCGGCAAGGGGTGGAGAAGAGCATTCGAGGTGTGTCCATGGTGATCGACAGCGAAACCGCTTTGATCCGCAATCGGCGCGAGGTTGCCGCGTCTGCGAAATGCCGCATGGAGCCCGCGTTGTTTGAGTTCGGCGGCAACGAGCGACTGAAAATGGTCGTCGATCTGGAAATGCACCTGGCATTCCTGGCCTCGGCCATCCGCTGCGACTCCATTGACCTGTTTACGGAGTACGCGCTCTGGACCCATCAGCTACTCGTCAGCACCGGGCGCAGCTCCGGGCCCTTTCTGGCATGCCTCGCGGCGATCGAGGCGGAGCTCGACGCATGCGGGCGCGGCGATTGGGTGCAGCGCGCGCGGGAGTACCTTGCGGCTGCCCGGCGTGAGCTGGACGCCGTCCTGGAGATGCCTGCATCGTATTTCGACGACAGCAACCCGCACAGGGAACTGGCCGAGCGCTTCCTCCACGCCTGTCTTGCACTGCAGCGTCCGCAGGCACTGGCGATGATTCATGCGGCTGTTCAAGCAGGCGTCCCGGTGCGCGAGGTCTACCTCGATGTGCTCACGCCGGCATTGCACGAGTTGGGACGCCTGTGGCACAGCAACCGGATCACGGTCGCCCAAGAGCACTACTGCACCGCGATTTCTCAAATGGTGATGGCGCAGCTGTTTCCGGCCATCTTCGAGGACGATCGCAAGTGCGGACGGCTCGTATCCACCTGCGTCGCGGGCGAGCTTCACGAAATCGGCGCCCGCATGGTGACCGACCTCTTCGAGATGAATGGCTGGGATACGGTCTTTCTCGGGGCCGACGTGCCCAAGGAGTCCATCATCGACACGCTGATCCGCCACCAGGCGAGTATCCTCGCCATTTCGGCGACGCTGGGCTCCAACCTCGGTGATGTCGAGGAACTGATCCAAGTGGTCAGGGCCAGCCCGAAGTGCTCGGACATCAGGATCCTTGTCGGCGGGGCCGCGTTCAACAAAGACAGCGCCATTTGGCAGAAGGTCGGCGCGGACGGCTGGGCCAGCGACCCCGACCAGGCATTGGCATTGGCCGCTAGCTGGAGGGCATGAGCATGTCGTCCGAAGGGATTTCGACGCGCACCGACGCCAAGCCCGACTTGGGCCTCGCGCTCATCTGCAACTTCGATGGCCTGATCATCGAAGTCCTGTGGGACGATTTCGCGCTGAGCGACGATCTGGTGGGCCTGTCCCACTTCATCGCGATCTTCGATCCGAAGTCCGTGCAGAAGGGGCTTTCCCTGTTTCTGTATGTCAAGGAGCACCGCGTCGCCTTCGGCTGGGAAATCAATCTGACCTACCGCAATCGCCCGGTGCCCTTCTCTTTCTCTGCCGCGGCCGTGGACGACCGCATTGTCCTGCTTGCCTCGTCCGCGGGCCAGGACAGCAGCCGCATCTATGACGGGCTCAGCGGCGTCATCAACGAGCAGGTCAACAGCATCCGCTCTCTGAGCAAGCAAGCCCGGTCGGAGCCGGATGCGACGCCGGCGTCCGAGGATCTGCCCGACCAATTCTCCGGCGAGATGATCCGGGACATGTTGCAGCTCAACAACCGGCTGGTGAACGCCGAGCGCGAGCTCGCCCGCAAGAACGCCGAGCTGAGGCGGCTCAGCACCGTCCTCAGCAAGGATCTTTACCTCGCCCATCGCGTGCTGCAATGCTCCGGCGAAGCCGTCGTGATCGCCGACCAGAACCGGCGCATTGTCGATGTGAACCAAGCGTTTACGACAACAACGGGGTTCGGCAAGCAAGAGATTATCGGCACCGAGTTGATGCTGTGTGAAAACAGCGCCCTCGAAGAGGGTTTCGTGGCGCAGATTTGGGAGAGTGTATCGACCCGCGGCTTCTGGCAGGGGGAATGCTCATCGCGCCGCAAGTCCGGTGAGCCCTTCCCGAAATGGCTGTCGATCAGCACCGTGCCGGACGAGAACGCCAGGGCGAGCCACTACGTCGTGGTGTTTTCCGACATTACTCGGTTGAAGACCGCCGAGGAGAAGTGGCAGCGGCTCGCCTATTATGACAGCCTCACCGACCTCCCCAACCGCGTCCTCTTCAGGGACAGGCTGCAGCAGGCCATCCTCAGGGCGCATCGGGACAACGAGGCGCTCGCCTTGCTGTTCATCGATCTCGATGACTTCAAGGTCGTCAACGATAGCGTCGGTCACGACGCCGGCGATCAATTGCTGCGCGAGGCAGCGCAGCGCATCGCCTCGTGCACCCGAGAAACCGATTCCATCTGCCGCCTCGGCGGTGATGAATTCACGGTCATCGTGTCCGGCGCCCACAATGAAGCGGACATCGCACGGGTGTGCGACAAGCTCAACACGGTATTCAGCACCCCCTTTTTGCTCGGCGATGCGGAGTTCCACGTGGGGGCAAGCATCGGTGTCGCCCGCTACCCCTATGACGGCGACGACCCGGACGTGCTCACCAAGAACGCGGACGCCGCCATGTACGCCGCCAAATCCGAAGGCCGCAATACCAGCCGCTTCTTCTCCAAGACGTTGGGCGAGGAGATCTCTACCTACGTGGCGCTGCGAACCAGCATGACGCGCGGCCTGGCCAACGGCGAATTCCTGCTGTACCTGCAGCCGGAGATGAACCTGCGCAACGGCGATGTCGTCTCGCTGGAAGCCTTGGTGCGATGGAACCATCCCGAGCGGGGCATGATCGGGCCGGACGCGTTCATTCCCATCGCGGAAGAATCCGGCGTCATCGTGGACCTGGGCGAATTCGTGATCAACGAAGCCATTCGCCTGATCCGCGATCTGCGCAACGCCGGCTGGCCCGACCTGCGCATCGCCATCAATGTCTCCCGCCGCCAGTTGCTGATGCCGGGGCTGCCCGAGCTGATCTCGACCAGGCTCACGGAGAACGACTTGCCCGGGTCGGCCCTGATCGTCGAAGTCACCGAAAGCATGGTCATGGGCAACCTCGACAACGTGGTTCATACCCTCTCGCGCCTGAAGGGGCATGGCGTCAGCGCCGCGATCGACGACTTCGGCACCGGCCACTCATCGCTGAGCCTCTTGCGACGCCTGCCGGTCGAGTTTCTCAAGATCGACCGCTCTTTCGTCGCCGATGCCGACGTCTCCGCGGAAGGCGAGTCCATCGTCCAGGCGATCGCCGTCATGGCCAAGCGCCTCGGCCTGAAGATCATCGCCGAAGGCGTCGAACGGCCAGAGCAGGAGGCGCTGCTGCAGCAAGTCGGTTGCGACCTGGCGCAAGGCTATTGGTACGCCAAGCCCCTGCCATATGAAGAACTGCTGCGTTTCTTGAACGATCGCTCGAAGAGCAGCGCTTGATCGCATCCACGAAGACAGACTTTCCGGACAGGTGCTCCGGAGGGTCGCCGCATCACAATCCCAAATCGGAAAGCCCCGGATGGTCGTCGGGCCGGCGGCCCAGCGGCCAGAAGAACTTGCGCTCGGTGTCCTTGATGGGCAGGTCGTTGATACTGGCGTAGCGGCGCATCATGAAGCCCCGCTCGTTGAACTCCCAATTCTCGTTGCCGTAGGAGCGGAACCAGTGGCCCGAATCGTCGTGCCATTCGCAGGCAAAGCGCACGGCGATGCGGTTGCCGGCGCAGGCCCAGAGCTCTTTGATCAGACGATAGTCGAGCTCGCGCGCCCACTTGCGCTCGAGAAAGCGCTGCACTTCCTCGCGCCCGACCGGGAATTCGGCACGGTTGCGCCAGCGCGTGTCCTCCGTATAGACCAGCACCACCCGCTCGGGGTCGCGCGTATTCCAGGCATCCTCGGCCATGCGCACCTTCTGCCTGGCGGTGTCCTCGGTGAACGGGGGGACGGGGGGTTTGGTTTCCATGGTCACTCCGCGGGCGAGTTGGATCGGGGCTGACGAAGACAGACTTGGATGCCGGGCCGGGTCAGTGCGTCCTGCCGGCAATGCGGGCGCTCAACCAGTCGAACGCGTCGGCGCCGATCCGCTCGCCAATGGCCTGGCCGGCCGGAATCGAATCGAAGAAGTGCACCCCCGCCCAGAGCCGGCTGATGCCGCACTCGTCGGAGAACTCGTCCCAGGTGTCCCAGCCGAGGACCGTGTCGGCCGCCGGGGTGACGCCGGGCTCGATCAGCGAGCCGCCCGCGGGCACGGCCAGCGGCGCGCCGGCGATGGGGATGGCCGGTGACCAGTACGTCAGGTTGTTGGCGTCGGCGGGCGAGAATCCGGCAACCCGCTCCAGATAGAGCTTGGTTGAGGTGGCGTGCGCCCGGCAGAAGCTGGCGCTGGCGGACGGATACTCGGGGTGGTTGGCGCTCTGCAAATACGGTCGCCACTCCTTGCCGGTGATGTCGTCAACGACACCCTCACCCGGGCCGCCCCAAGCGGTGAGCAGTGTGTCCGGGTAGAGGTAGGCGATCGCCGAAAACGGCCGCACGGCGTCGTAGCGGCGCTTGTTCTTCCAGACTGTAATGCCGGTGTCGAACGCGGCCACATTAACCAGAAAGTCGAGCTGCACGAACTGCTCAAGATCCAGGCCAAGCGCCAGCGTCGCAGCCAGCGTGGAGAAGCCCAGACTGTGGATCTTGTCATCGAAGAACTCGGCGACGAGCTTCTGGCGGTCGGTCAGTGCCGCTTGCACGGCGAGCACCTCGTCGGCCTGTGCCTTATAGGCCCGCATGGGCTTTTTGCCGTTTCCCCGCACGGCATAGCTCTTCCAAGGGAAGGGGGCCTTCAATCTCGGCTTGTCGTAACTGTAGGGCTCGGTCACCGCCCACTGCGGCGTCACGAATTGTTGAGAAAAGAAGATGCCGCTGCCGGTGGTCAGCGTATCCGGCTGCCAGCGTCGCGGGTCAATCAAGCGCTCGCCCTTATTGACGGGCTTATAGCCCGTCGTATCGGCATAGGGACGCAGGTTGTAGAGGCTGCCGCCCTCGTCTCCGAGCTGATTCATGCCGTCGTGCTCGCGCGCCGCGACCAGCGCGGCGCCGGCCCGGTTGCCGATCCCCGCGGGGGAGTCGTCCGTCGCGTCGTTGCCGGGATCAAGGCCGAAGCCGGCGAGTACGCCGTCCCAGTCGCTTGCGAACTGCGGCATCAGGCTGTTCAGCACCTTGTGGCTTGCGAAGAGCAGCGCGACATTTCGATCGCTGTCGTCCCCCGTCAGGCGCCCGAGGTTTGAGAACACGCCGACTGCGGTCGGATGGTAAGGCGCGATGGCGTCGAACCAGGCGTTGGTGATCAGCGTCGTCGTGCGCAGCACCAGCGGGGCATCGCCAGGCGCGACGCTGGCCAGCAGCCTGGGTACAACGGCATCGATCACGGCGGCGGGCGCGCAGATCGACGGCGCTCCGGGCGGGCATTCGACGGCCTTGGCCGCGGACGGGACGGCGAGAAAGGCAAATCCGGCAAGTGCCAGCTTGGGCAGCGCGGTCAGGTTCATAGGCATCACCAAAGATAGTGGCAAATGAGGTGCTTATCGCAAGATCGCGGCAACGCCCGCCGAAAACGGGCATCCAAGCACCTCAGCACATCTAGGCTGACCGCAATACTGAACATAGACAGCGCTATGTAGTCCGTCAAGGTTCAACCAGGGCTTCGGCGGATGGTTTGCAGGACCTGCGGGACGAAGGCCACGGTGGTCATCGAGGCCGCAACGTCGCCCAAGAGATTGTCCGGGATGGACATGGTTCCGTTCGGGTCCGCCGTGCGAGGCGATTCCGAAGGGCTGCTGCCGGGGCGGAACATGTCAATGTGAGTCCGACACTCGCCGGTGATTTTGCTAACGAACATTGTCGTCGTCCGAGAGATGAACCGGCGTCTCGTTGACGGTTTCGATGCGAGCGGTGGTCATGATCTCCTCGGCGGCCTGCAGTGCGTCCTTCGGATTGATCGCGATGACGGCGGGCGATCGTTTGGCCGCCGGCGCGCCGTTGGGGTAGCGCTGCGGATCGGCGCGCAGGACGCGCTAGAAGCTCGACAGCGATGCGACCAGGCGCCCGACGTTGAGCTCGCGGGCGTGGATCGCCGGCAGGCTCGCATCGCGGTACTGCTCGGCGGAGGCGAGGTCGCGCGGGTGCTTTCGCGGCGTCTGCGCCGCTGCCGGGTGTCGTCCTCGGCGTGAACGCTGCTTCGTCCAACCGACATTCATCCATCGCGCGCGCCGCTCGGCCCGCGACCTCCATGTCGTCGGTCTCACGCCGCGAAAAAACTTCTACGTTAGCTGCAACCCGAGCCGAATTGACGTTTTAACGTCATGGCGTTACCCTGAGTCTCGGAGGTCCCAAAATATGAGTGAAATGTCCAAAAGAGCAACGATCTACTTCGAACCAGAGATTCATCACGCCCTTCGCGTCAAAGCCGCGAACACCCACCAGTCGGTGTCTGAGGTGGTGAATGAGGCGGTTCGGCTAACCCTGCGAGAAGATGCAGAAGACTTGAGCGCATTCGAAGAGCGTGCCGAGGAGGCAACGCTGAGTTACGAAGCACTGCTGAAAGATCTCCGGTCGCATGGTAAGTTATGAGCTTGTATTCAAGAAATCTGTCGCGAAAGACTTACGAAGCATCCCCAAAAAGGATGTCCCGCGGATTCTGAAACGCATTGAGGCATTGCGTGAAGATCCACGCGGAGACGGATGCTTAAAGCTGTCCGCTCAAGAACGGTATCGGGTGCGACTCGGAACCTACCGGATTATCTACGAAATCCGCGACAATGAACTCATCGTGATGGTCGTCAAAGTCGGCCATCGGTCTTCCGTTTACAAGACCAGCTAACGCCAAGTTCAGCGGCGCCGAACATGGAGCAGGCGATTGCGCAATAATGGCGACGCCATGCGTAAGCACCCGCGGAAGGTTCGATATTCGATACCTCTAGTGATAATCGGTAACCTCGACTTCGTTCGGACCAGATTCGCCCCAGACACAGCAAAAGGTGTTCCTCGCTCGCCTGCTGCTGGTGCTCGCACAGCACCGCCAGACACTCGAGCAACTCGCCCGCGCCATCACCGATGTCGAACAATGGGTCGCGACCGATCACGATGCCCTGCTCGAACAATGAACAGGCTGCTCTTTCATTTGTGGGGATACCTCGGGGTCCGTCCCTATTTTCCCGACCAATACTGCGCAAACCTAATCTACGAGTTCGAGCCGCGGTATTGGGCCGGAGTTTAGCCGCTTATTAGCCGCCGTCCTCGTGCAACCGACCTTCAACATACTTGTGAAGGATGCTGGCAATTAACGTTTGGTATGGAATGCCTTCCGCAAGGGCTTTCTTTTGCAGACCACGAAGATCTTTGGAGGGCAGCCGAATATTTATCCGGGCATCCTTCCGGAACATCGCTTGGGCATACTCTTGGTGCCGTTCTTGGGTTTCGGCTGCATCCTTGGAACGTTTCACGTTACCCGACAGAAACGCCTCCAGGATTTCGCGTTCTTCTTGATCTAGCTTGTTCATTTGATGCCACCTTTGTAGTGCTTGGTAGCTTTGCGGCTCGGAATAATCGTCTTCAAGAAGACCTCGTCTTCCGACTCCACAAACGGAACGAGGTATACATATTCCTCGATAGCAACCACGTGAATGCGCTGACCGGGATAACATTCTTGATTCGGGTGGTCAATTGTATCCAGGATGTCGCCGGCCATGATGTGGAACACCACATCCTCAAACGACACCGCTCGCTGAGCTTTGAGAAGTGCGTTTTTGTCTGGATTCCACGAGATCGGCTGCGTGTGCCAAGCTCAGCACATTGTGTGCCGTTTGCATCCCTGACGGCTCCGCCGTAGGGACACCGGTTACCCGCCGGCGCGTGCGTCGCTCGAGCGTCGGCTCGGTCACTACCTCGTTGCAGTCGCTCACGGTCGTTGTCTCCTGCGCTGGCCCTTGGAATCTTTATACAAGAATCCGACGGGCGAGTGTCGGCTTGGACATTGACACGTAGGGGTCGGGCACCGGCCGCAGCGCCCGCACAGGCTGCGGTCGGCGATCGGCCCCCGACAGGACCAGTCGCCGCCGCTATCGCCTCCTTAGCCTGAGTGAGCGCGGCGTGTCCGGGTCACATGAACAGGTTCACGTCGGCCTTGAGTGCCCTGGGCAGGAAGCTCGCGGCCCCGACCCAATCGTCGATCTCGGGAATGAAGTCGTCTTTTCGGTAATCGAATAGGTCGACAGTCATTTGACAGGCCACGAGCTTGACGTCGGCCTCAAGGCAGAGCGCGCGCAGTTCCTCGATACGTGCGACGCCTTTCAGGTCCATTGTCTTTTGCATCAGGTTGGTCGCGATACCTTCGAAGCCCGGCAGCAGCGACATCACCGACGTCGGGATGGGCAATTCACGGCCCTTGAGCCAAGCCGGACCTGTCGGCAGTTTCATCGGCATGGCCGGATTGCCCAACGGGGTGACCTTGAGGTCGACTTCGCGCTTGAGCAGGCTCAGTCCATAGAAGGTGAAGAATACCGAGACCTCCCAGCCCAACGCCGCGGCGGTCGATGCCAGGATGAACGGCGGGTAGGCCATGTCCAGAGTGCCTTTGGTCGCGATGATCGTCATCGACGGTGTGTGGGCGGCCTCGCGTTCGGCCATCTTTTCCTCGAAGCGCTGGTCGAACCAAGCGTCGAGGTCGGTTGCATTCGGGTTGGCTCTTGCCGCTGCGTTATTCATGGCTGCGCATCCTCTACTGTTCAGGATTTACGGATGTGAAAGTGAAACTCGCCGTCGGCTTCTCGGCTGGACAGCATCTCGTTGCCGGTCTCGGCACAGAAGGCACCGAGATCCTTTAGCGAACCGGGGTCGGTCGCGGTGACTTGGAGCACCTCGCCCGACTGCAGGGCTGCCAGGGCCTTCTTGGTCCGCAGGATCGGAAGCGGACAGCTCAGGTGGCGGGCGTCGAGGGAATGGACTGGGTCGGTCATGGGTTTCCTCCTTCTGTCGCGGGTACTGGGTCAGTCACTGTTAGATGACCGGTCGGTCAAGTTTTTGGCCCCAAAAAAAGGCATCAGCTCTCGCGCCGGGACTCGATGCGGATCGTCTTGATGGCCGGTCCCAACACGCGCACCACCTCGGGATCGTTGCGGGACTTGGCCAGCAGAATCACGCCCTCCAAGAACGCGAGCATCGCCTGCGCGGTTGCCGCGGTATCGAGCGGGGCGATCGCGCCGAGCTCGACGGCCTCGTCGAGTGTTTCGTGGAAACGCGCACTGGCCTTGTCGAACACGGCGTTGAGTTTGGCGCGCAGCACCTCGTCGCGAGTGCTGATCTCGAGCGCCAGGTTCCCGAACAAGCAGCCCGGCATCCGCCCTTCGATGTCCTTGGCGGCCTTCTGCCAGTAGTAAGCGGCGTCGATCATGTACTCGAGGCGCTCCAGCGGCGGCAACTGGTGGTCAAACGCCTCGGCGACGAATCCGTGTGCCCAGTCATCCGCCATGTCGTCGATGACGGCCATCGCCAGATCCTGCTTCGACGGAAAGAAATGGTAGAAGCTGCCCTTCTGGACACCGGCAAGGTCGCAGATCTCTTTGATGCCGACGTCGGCGTAGCTGCGCCCGTGAAACAGCTCACGGGCGGTCGCGAGAATACGGGTTCGGGTGGTCGGATCGCTACGCATGGGGGGGAGTATAGTTGACCGGTCGGTCTAGTCAAGCCCCCTTTACTCCGCGCGGGAGTTTGAGTCCGGCCTGCAGTTTGAGTCCGGCGAGCCGGGGCGTCGACCTCGGAGCGGTGGGCGGCGCAGTCGGCCGCCTCCGAATAAGCGGCTCAGCCGGCAGACGACACGTCCGCGGACAGGCTGCGAATTGGCGCGTATCGGAAACAGCCGGTTGCGACGTCGCGACAGCCACGCGCAGCGTGACACTGCCAGTCCCGGCCGGAACCCAAGCGCAGGTCTCGCACGCAAGCAATCAGCCCTTCGCCCCCACGGCAGGGGCGGACGCTGGTTCTCCCTCGAACGTTGCATGGCACGGCTCACCATCGACTAGTGAACCTGGAAAACTCGGCGATCTTCTGCATCCTACAGCCGTCGGTTTCGAACGCGCGAGCCATCGCCTCGCCTTGCGCAAGACGCGGCGGGCAAGGTCCCCCAGAGGCTTGGCCAAGCAGCGCCAATGGACGCAAGGCACCTCGTTCCGCCGCACAAGGAACGGCGCTCGACCAAGTCTTCGCTGCCGAGAAAGACGCTGAGCGCGGCCAACCGGGCTGCCCTCTCCTCATCGTCACGATGGCGCGCTTGTTATGCATTCGCTTGTGCGACGAGGCAAAGGGCATCGGGCGTTGGGAATTGAGTGGGAACAAAATCTACGTTGAAGGGAAGCTGGGATGCTCTCGCGCTCTCGATGCTTAAGTTCATTGCGTCGTTCTCAACGGACCAATCAATTGCGAGCTTCAGATAGCGCCTCAAAACCATGAGGGACGGAAAACGCTTGTTTTGCTGCATCCACTCCATCAGATCTTTCTTGCCTTTTGAGCTATTGCATTTGCGACAGGCGTATATGAGGTTGTCGCCTCTGTCTTGCCCCCCAGAAAACCGAGGGATGACGTGATCTAGGGCCAAAGGACCGGCGCCCCCGCAGTAGCTGCAAATGTCGCCTTGACTAATCTTGACCTTCTCATCTTGAAAGATGGAACCGACATCCATCGTGCCATCCATAAGCCCTTTGTAGAGTTTCGCGCGGATGATGTAATTGACTTGCGCGTATCTCTCCTGCTCCTTTGACACCGCGCTATGCGCCATGGCAAGGCAAGCATATGACCAGTACAGTAGTTCCTTCACAGTCTGCGGTGGTGTTCGGGGCAAGAGTCCTAGTCTCCTTTACTGCATAACGTCACCTGATTCCCCACGAAACTCAGCAGGCTCACGTCTTGAGCCATCGCCGGGCGCAGACTTGCCGCGTGTCCACCACCGCGGAGCCGATCCATGCCCAAGAACCGCGTGCAGTTTCAGAAGGGGCTGAGCTTGTTTGAGTTCTTCGCCACCTACGGCACCGAGGCACAGTGCGCCGAGACCCTGTTTCGGTGGCGCTGGCCGCAGGGGTTCGTCTGTCCGGCCTGCGGGCATGCGCAGGGCTACACCGAGGTGAAGACGCGCGGGCTGCTGCAGTGCAAGCACTGCCGCCACCAGACCTCGCTGACCGCCGGCACCGTGTTCGCGTCCACCAAGCTGGCGCTGACCACCTGGTTTCTCGCCATGTATCTGCTCACACAGCAGAAAAACGCCATCTCCGCGCTCGAGCTCAAGCGCCAGCTCGGCGTCTCCTACAACACCGCCTGGAGCGTCAAGCACAAGCTCCTGCAGAGCATGCTCGAGCGCGACGACGATCGCCGACTGAGCGGCGTCATCGAGATCGACGACGCCTACTGGGGCGGGGTGTGCCACGGGCAGACGCGCGGTCGCGGCTCGCCCAACAAGACCCCTTTCGTTGCCGCGCTGGCCAAGAGCCTCGATGGCCGTCCGCTGGCCCTGCGCCTGAGCGTCGTCGCGGGCTTCCGCAAGCGCGAACTGGTGGCCTGGACGCAGAAGTTCATCCACCCCGACAGCATCGTGGTCACCGACGGCCTCGCCTGCTTCAACGGTGTGGCCGCCGCCGGTGTCGAGCACCAGCCGATGGTCACCGGCGGCGGCGCGGCGAGCATGAAGCTGGAAGACTTCCACTGGCTCAATACCGTCCTCGGCAACGTCAAGAACGCCCTGCACGGCACCTACCACACGGTCAGTCCCCGGCACTTGCCGCGCTATCTCGCCGAGTTCTGCTACCGGTTCAACCGCCGCTTCAACCTCGCCGCGATGCTGCCACGGCTCGGCTATGCCGCCGTAAGGACGCCGCCCATGCCCTACCGCCTGCTCAAGTTGGCTGAGGTTCATTGGTAATCAGGTACGCTTTTGAATGGTCCGCCTCGCTCTCCAACCACGTGTTTCCGAAGAACCTCTCAACCATTTCCTCAAGGTCTCTGACGGTCTGGTTATCAGACTTCCATTTCTCAAGCCACCGCACCAACTCATGAAGTGGTTTTTCACTTGAGATACTGCCGAGTTCTTGAGCGAGTTCGTCGAGGTTCATTTACAGCCCTAACGTTTGACGTGAGGGGCCGCCGTAGTGGCGAAGCCGCGAAGGGAACCCACAAGCTGCGCTTGTGGGCGGTCCCTCTCGACGGAATTGTTATGCGGCATTTCTTTATATGGTTTTCGTTGCCCGGTTTCGCTTTGCCATGATAGCTGGATAGTTCACTACTACCCACTGCTCCATCGCACGTGCCAATTCACTCAAGGATCGACCAAGCTCTGTAAGCTGGTACTCGACGCGAGGAGGCACTTCCGGATAGCTGATACGCTCAACAAAACCGTCACGTTCGAGGTCGCGCAAGGTCTGTGTGAGCATCTTCTGCGATATACCACCAACCGAGCGCATTAATGCACCCGTCCGTACCGGCCCCTGCTGCAGGCAGCACAGAATCAGGATCGCCCACTTGCCACCGATCAGGTCAAGCAGGTCGCGGGAGGGGCAATTTAGGTTGTAAGGGTTGGCAGGTTCAAACATGGCTTCAAATGTTACCAAAAGGTGCGTACTTGTCAACTGGAGAAAATTTATTCTACGATGCACAGCACCTAACCAAGGAGCCTACTATGACCCAACCAAGCCGCGTTTTTCTCTATGCCGAGTTTCAAGTGTCCGCACCTTTCACCGAGGACGTGTGGCGGGAGGCCAATCCTGCCATGCATACCGTACCGGGGCTGCGAAGCAAAACCTGGTTGAGCGGTATTAACACCCATTCCGTCGGCGGTTTCTATGAGTTCGACTCTGTTCAGAACGCACATGCCTACGCCGAAGGCATGCTGGCCGACTTCGCCAAGGCTGCAGACGCCAGCCTCAGCGTCAAGCTGTTTGATGGCGATGTGGTAGCCGAGGCGAGCAAAGGCATGAATTCTCCCTACTTCGCCATCTGACAGCTACGTCGGCCTAAACGGTGTAAGTTACGCCGACGAAATGCGTGGGCTCGACGAGCCCACGCATTTCGTC
>JAIPFF010000030.1 GCA_021736785.1 Thiohalocapsa sp.
GGCGACCTCGCGCCGGCGTGCGGAGCGAACGCCGCAAGCGAGCCGCCGTCGGCACCGGCGGCAACCGGCGCCGCGTCCGGTTCGGACATGGCCCCGGCGAGGCCACGGCCGTGAATTCAAGCGGCGTATTGATGACGGCGCTGGGCGCCTGGTCCGACGAGTTGCTGGTGATGCTGCTGGTGCTGCCTGTGCTGGCAATGCTGCTGGGCTTCGTCTTGGGTGGGCGCTGGGCCGAGCGCGTTGCGTTGCTGACATTGCCCGCCGGATTAGCCCTGGCCGGCACGGTGACGGCGCTGGTGTTCGCGGGAGGTGCACCGCTCGGCCTGGACATCGGTGGCTGGGCGCCCCCGCTTGGCGTCGCGCTGCGCGTCGACGGGCTGTCGGCAACGCTGCTGTTGACCACGGCACTGGTCATCGCCGCCGTCGGGCTCTACGCCCGTGCCGACTTCGCGACACCGGCCGAGGTCGGCGAGGCACGCGCGCCGCTGGCGTTCTGGACCCTGCTGCTCGGCCTCTGGGCAGCGCTGAACGCGGTCTTTATCGGCCAGGACCTGTTCAACCTCTATGTCGCCATCGAGCTGCTGACATTTACCGCGGTGCCGCTGGTCTGCCTCAAGGGCAGCGCCGAGACACTGCAGGCGGCGCTGCGCTACCTGCTGTTCGCGCTGCTCGGCTCGGTGCTCTATCTGCTCGGCGCGGCCCTCTTCTACGGCGCCTACGGCACGCTCGATATCGGCCAGCTCGCCGCCGCGGTGCGCACCTCCACCGAGCCGGCCGCCATCGTCGCGGCAGCACTGATGACCGCCGGCCTGCTCGCGAAGACGGCGCTGGTGCCGCTGCACCTCTGGCTGCCGCCGGCCCACGCCGGCGCCCCGGCGGCGGCCAGCGCGGTGCTCTCGGCGCTGGTGGTCAAGGGCTCGTTTTACCTGATCTTTCGGCTCTGGATCGACCTGATGCCCGCCACCGCCGCGCAGCAGGTCGCCCCGGGACTGGCGGTGCTCGGCGCCGCGGCCATCCTGCTCGGCGGCATCCTGGCCATTCGGCAGGCCCGCCTGAAGATGCTGATCGCCTACTCGACCCTGGCGCAGCTCGGTTATCTGTTCCTGGTCTTCCCGTTGGTCGCAAGTCCGGTCACGGCACTGGCCGCGGCCAGCGGTGCTGCACCGGCAGCCTGGACGGGCGGCGTGCTGCAGTTGGTCTCCCATGCCTTCGCCAAGGCGTCGATGTTCATGGGTGCCGGCCTCATCGCGACCACCCTGGGACACGACCGCATCCGCGACCTCGGCGGTCTGGGACGGGTGCTTCCCATTACGCTGTTGGCCTTCGCCCTCGCCGGAATGTCGCTCATGGGCTTGCCGCCGAGCGGCGGCTTTGCGGCCAAGTGGCTCCTGCTGAGGGCCGCGCTGGAGACCGGGCAATGGTGGTGGACGCTGGTCATCGTCTCCGGCGGGGTGCTCACCGGGGCCTACCTGTATCGCGTCCTCGCCTCCGCCGCCTTCGCGGGTAGCGCCGCGCCGGTGCTCGCGCAACGGGTCGCGCGCTGGCGCGAGTGGCTGGTGCTGGCACTGGCGCTGGTCTCGATCGCCCTGGGCCTGGTGCCGCTGGCCTCGTTCGACCCGCTGCTGATCGGCCGGGCCGGGTTGGTCGCCGGGGGGCCGTTGCCGTGATGACCGCAATGCAGACCGCCGAGATCCTGCTGGCGCTCGGGCTGGCGACGCCCGTCGCCGCGCTGCTCGCGTGCCTATCGGCGCCCGCGCGCGATTGGATGTGGCGGCTGCTGCCGCTGCTCCCGCTGCCGGCCCTGGCGGCATCGCTGGTCCAGCTGGTTGCCATGCAGGCCGACGGCGGCTCGCCGGCCACGCTGCTGTTCGACGCCGACGGCTTGGGCATCGGTTTCGTGGCCGACCGATCCGGGGCGGTCCTGCTCGGCGTCGCCGCGTTGCTCTGGGCGGCAGCCGGCCTCTATGCCGGCCCGATGCTGCGGGCCTCGGCCGAGCGCGGGCGCTTCATCCTGTTCTGGCTGCTGACATTGACGGGTAGCCTCGGCGTTTTCGTCGCCGCCGACCTGATCACCTTCTACCTTGCCTATGGGCTGGTCAGTCTGGCCGCCTTCGGCCTGATCGCCCACGACGGCACCGCCTTCGCCCGCCGCGCCACCGGCCTCTACCTACTGCTTGCGATCCTCGGCGAGATCGCGCTGCTGCTCGCGTTCGCGATGCTCTCGGCGGCCGCCCCCAAGTCCGGACTCGCCATCGAGGTGCTGGTCGCGGCGCTCGACGGCTCGCCTTGGTACGGCATCACCCTGGGGCTGCTGTTGATCGGCTTCGCCCTCAAGATCGCACTGGTGCCGATGCACGTGTGGATGCCGCTGGCCTACACCGCGGCGCCGTTCCCGGCCGCCGCCGTGCTCGGCGGGGCCGCGGTCAAGGCCGGGGTGATCGGGCTGATACGCTTTCTGCCCTTCGAGGCCGGCGCCCCCGGTTGGGGCGAGTTGCTGATCGTCGCCGGCTTCTTCAGCGCCTTTTACGGAGTGGCGCTCGGCATCACCCAGCGCAATGCGAAGACGGTGCTGGCTTACTCCAGCATCAGCCAGATGGGGCTGATCGCGGCCGCGACCGGCCTGGCGTTGAAGGCCGCGGAGCCTGCCGCGATCGCGCTGTTGACGGTCTACGCGGCCCATCACCTGCT
This sequence comes from Thiohalocapsa sp., assembly GCA_021736785.1. Lineage (GTDB taxonomy): Bacteria > Pseudomonadota > Gammaproteobacteria > Chromatiales > Chromatiaceae > Thiohalocapsa. The sequence continues at coordinate 2,689 of JAIPFF010000030.1, forward strand.
CGCTAAGGGCGCGCTTTTCCTCGGCGTCGGCGTCGTCGCCAACGGCACCGCCAAGGATCGCTGGCTGGCGCTGCTGCCCGCGGCGCTGGTCGGACTCGGCATCGCCGGGCTGCCGCTCACCGGGGGGGCGGCCGCGAAGCTGACCCTGAAGCCCTTGTTCGACAGCGGTACGCTGTCACTGCTCGCAGCGCTCTCGTCGGCCGGCTCGACGCTGCTGATGCTGCATTTTCTGGCTCGGCTCGCCGCCACGCCGCCGGGCACCGCCTCCGGCCGTGCCGGCGCACAGCGAATGCTCGCATGGTGGATCATGGCGCTGGCGGCGCTGCTGCTGCCCTGGACGCTGCTGCCGGTGCTCGGGCTCGGCCCCTGGCAGGCGTCGTTCGTTGCCGCCCTGACGCCGGCCGAGCTCTGGAAGGCGCTATGGCCCCTGCTGCTCGGCGCGGTTGCCGCACTGCCACTGTGGCGCTGGGGCGCCCGCCTGCCGCCGGTGCCGGCCGGCGATCTGCTGGTCGCGCTTGCGCCCCTGCGCGGTACGATGATAGCCACCGGTGCCGCCATCGAGTCTCTGGACATCCGGCTGCGGCAATGGCCGGTGGCCGGTATTGCACTGCTGCTGATTGCCGTGCTCCTCGGCCTCGGCGTGCTGGCTCCGCGCTGAGGCGCACGGGGCACACCTAGAGTTCAGCGCCCCGGGGCGCCGCGCGCGGCTTCGCGGCTATTGCAGGGCCGCCTGTCCACAGATCACGACCTGAGACACCAGATACATGAGGGTAGACCCGTTGGAACCATCGCAACTGATTTCGCGCCGCCCATCGCGGTCCATCACCGGATGGTGCGGCGCCGGCCTCGTCGGCAGCGCCATGCTGGCTGTCCTTCTCGCCGGATGCGAGCGCTCGGATCAGACCGAGGCACGTCCGGATCCGATCCGACCGGTGCGGGTGGTCACGGTGGAGGCACTGCCCGGCGGCGAGACGGTGACGCTGACCGGCACCGTACGTGCTCAAGACAATGTCAATCTGTCGTTCCGTGTCGGCGGGCAGTTCATCGAGCGGCTGGTCAACCTCGGCGACGCGGTCCGTACCGGTCAGGTCGTGGCTCGGCTGGACGCCGAGACCGCGCGCAACGCGGTGCAGGCGAGCCGCGCCAACCTCGCCGCCGCCATGGCGCGTTTGACCGAGGCGCGCAATGAGGTGCAGCGCTTCGAGCCGCTGCTCGAGCGCGGCTTCGTCTCGCGGCAAATGTTCGATCGCGCCGTCGAAGCGCAGCAAGCCGCGCAGGCCATGGTGGACACCGCCGAGGCCCAGCTGCGCACCGCCGAGCATCAGCTCGAATGGACCGAGCTGCGGGCCGATGGCCCCGGCGTGGTCACCGCGGTGCGTGCCGAGCCCGGCGAGGTGGTCGGCGCCGGTCAGCCCGTCGTCGAGCTCGCCCGCGAGGGCGGCCGCGATGCCGTGTTCGACGTGCCGGAGCGGGTCATGGAGGCGGCCAGCGCCGATGACGAGGTCACCGTGGCACTCTCCTCGGCGCCGTCGGCGCGCACCACCGGGCGCGTGCGCGAGGCGTCACCGCAAGCCGATCCGGTGACACGGACCTTCGAGGTCCGCGTCGGGCTTGCCGATCCGCCCGCGGCGATGCGGCTGGGCTCGACCGTCACGGGCACCGTCCGGATCGGCGGCGCACCCGGTATGGAGGTGCCGGCCTCCGCGCTGACCGCGATCAACGGCGCGCCGGCGGTCTGGGTGCTGGATCGCAGCGATGATCGAGTGGCGCTGCGCAATGTGGAGGTCGTGCGCTACGAACTGGACAGAGTGCTCATCGGCCAAGGCCTGGACGAAGGCGAATTGGTGGTGACTGCCGGTGTGCAGACCCTTCGGCCCGGACAGCAGGTCCGCCTGCTGGGCGACGCACCGCCCGCGGTGCCGCCATTGGGCGCGGCCGACGGCCTGCCCGCCGATGCGACGATCGAGCTCGAGGTGCCGGCCGAGGCGGGCACCGAGCCCGCTGCCGACGCGCAAGCCGACGTTGACGCGGCTACCGGGGACGGCGCAAACGACACGGCCGCGCAAGATAAGACCGGGGACGCCGAATGAAGGGCTTCAACCTGTCCCAGTGGGCCATCAACAACCGGTCTCTGGTGGTCTACTTCATGATCGTGGCGCTGGTCGCCGGCGTGACCGCGTTCCTCAAGCTCGGCCGCGCAGAGGACCCGGCCTTCACATTCCGCACCATGGTGGTCGGCGCGCAGTGGCCCGGGGCGACGCTCGAGGATACGCTGGACCAAATCACGGAGCGCCTCGAGCGCACCCTGCAGGAAGTGCCCAACCTCGACAATCTGCGCAGCTTCACCAGGGCCGGCAGCACGACCATCTTCGTCGACCTGCTGGGCAGCACCTCGGCCGAGGATGTCGAGGACACCTGGTACCAGGTGCGCAAGAGGGTGTCCGACATGCGCCATACCCTGCCCGCCGGGGTGGTCGGGCCAGGCTTCAACGACGAATTCGGCGACACCTTCGGCATCATCTACGGCTTCACCGCGGACGGCTTCACCCACCGCGAGCTGCGCGACTACGTCGAGGACGTGCGCTCGCTGCTGCTGCAGGTGCCGGATGTCTCCAAGGTGGACGTGCTCGGCGCCCAGGACGAGCGCATCTTCGTCGAGTTCGAGATGTCGCGACTGGCCGGGCTCGGCTTCCAGCCCGCGGCGCTAATCGAGGCACTGCGCGCGCAGAACATCGTGCGCCCGACGGGCACGCTGCAGACCGGCGACGAGGCGATCTCGCTGCGCGTCTCCGGCGCCTTCCGCTCCGAGGCCGATCTGCTCGATGTGAACTTCGCCATCGGCGACCGAATGCTGCGCCTCGGCGATATCGCCCAAGTCCGGCGCGACTATGCCGACCCGCCGCAGCCGATGTTTCGTGTCAACGGCGAGCCGGCGCTCGGGCTCGCCATCGTCATGCGCGAGGGCGGCGACATCCTCGCCCTCGGCGACAACCTGCGCGAGACCATGGCCGACATCGTCGCCGACCTGCCGATCGGCATCGAGGTGACCCGGGTGGCCGACCAGCCGGTCACCGTCGACGAGGCCATCAACGACTTCACCACCTCGTTGTGGCAGGCGATCTTGATCATCCTGGCCGTCAGCTTCCTCAGTCTCGGCGTGCGTGCCGGCACGGTCGTCGCACTCGCCATTCCGCTGACCCTGACCATCGTCTTCGCGGTCATGGATCTCGCCGACATCGACCTGCACCGCATCTCGCTGGGAGCGCTGATCATCGCCCTGGCCCTGCTGGTAGACGACGCCCTCACCACGGTGGACGCCATGAGCCGACGGCTCGCGCTCGGCGAGCCCAAGGAGAAGGCCGCCATCTACGCCTATCAGACCCTCGCGTTCGCGATGCTGACAGGTACTTTGGTGACCATCGCCGGCTTCGTGCCGGTGGGCTTCGCGCAGAGCGCGGCCGGTGAATACACCTTCTCCATCTTCGCCGTCGTAGCCATCGCCTTGCTGGTCTCCTGGGTGGTCGCGGTGGTCTTCGCGCCGCTGCTCGGGATGCTGCTGCTGGTGCCGCCGAAGCAGCAGCCGGAGCAGGATGCCGCGCCCGGCGGCGTGATCGGCATCTACCGCGCGGTGCTGAAGGGTGCGATCAAGCTACGCTGGCTGACCCTAGGCACTACTATCGCGGTGTTCGCGGTCTCCGTCTGGGCGCTCGATCTGGTGCCGCGGCAGTTCTTCCCGTCATCCGACCGCTCCGACCTCATGGTCGACATGACCCTGCCCCAGAACTCCTCGATTCATGCCACGGAGGCGGCCATCGAGCGGCTCGACGCCATCCTCGCCGAAGACCCGGATGTGGAGAGCTGGAGCAGCTACGTCGGACAGGGTGCGGTGCGCTTCTATCTACCGCTCGATGTGCAGCTGCCCAATCCTTTCTATGGCCAGGCCGTCATCATCGCCAACGACGTGGAGGCAAGGGACCGACTGCAGGTGCGCCTCGAGGCAATCCTGACAGAGCAATTTCCGAGCGTTGTCGGCCGGGTCTATCCGCTGGAGCTCGGGCCGCCGGTCGGCTGGCCCGTCCAGTATCGGGTGATGGGGCCCCGGCCCGAGACGTTGCGCGAGATCGCCCTGGAGCTGGGCAGCCTGGTCGCCGCCAACGAAGGTGCCCGCGATGTGCACTTCGACTGGATGCAGCCCGCGCGCGAGGTCCGTATCCGCATCGATCAGGATCAGGCCCGGCGCCTCGGACTGAGCTCGGCGGCAGTCGCCACCGCGCTCAACACCAACATCACCGGCACCACCGTGACTCAGGTTCGCGACGACATCTTCCTGATCGACGTGGTCGCCCGCGAGGCGGAGGGCCAGCGGCTCTCGTTCTCGACCCTGCAGACGCTGCCGATCTCGCTGCCCGACGGCCGCACGGTGACCCTGGACCAGTTCGCTCGGTTCGAGTTCGACCAGGCCTTTCCGTTGATCTGGCGCCGCAATCGGGTACCCACGTTGACGGTGCTGGCGGACGTGGTCCCCGGCGTATTGCCCGAGACCGTAGTGACCGAGCTCGATGCCGACATTGCGGCGCTCGCCGCGGCGCTGCCGGCCGACTACCGCATCGAGGTGGGCGGCACGGTCGAGGAAAGCGCCGTATCGCGCGGCTCGGTCCTCGCGGTGGTGCCGCTGATGCTGCTGTTGATGATTACGCTGCTGATGTTCCAGCTGCGCAGCTTCCCGTTGCTGGTCATGGTGCTGAGTGTGGTGCCGCTCGGGATGATCGGCGTCGTCGGCGCGCTGCTGGTCTCCGGCAGCCCGCTCGGCTTCGTCGCCATCCTGGGTATCCTGGCGCTGGTGGGCATGATCGCGAAGAACTCGGTGATACTGATCAGCCAGATCGAGCAGGAGCGCGCCACCGGCAAGCCGATGCAGGACGCCGTCGTCGATGCCAGCAGCTCGCGTTTTCGCCCGATCATGCTGACCGCGCTTTCCACCGTGCTCGGGCTGATCCCCATCGCGCCGACAGTGTTCTGGGGACCGATGGCATTCGCGATCATGGGCGGGCTGCTCGTCGCCTCGTTGCTGACGCTGATCTTCATGCCGACGCTGTATGTAACCTGGGAATCACTGCGGGGCGGTCGGACCGCCGAAGGCGAAGCGTCGGCACCCGCTGCCGGCGCCTGACGACCGGATGCCGACAGCATGAAGCTGGTTATGCGGCGCTGTATCTGCAGGCTTTGGCTGTTGGCGGTCGTCTGCTGGACAGCTCAGGCGGGAGCCGAGCCCGCCGCGGCGGAAGCAGCGGCTCGGGAGGGGGCGGTCACGTCCGTTCCGACGGCCGCGATGACCATTGCGACGCGACAGGCGCCGCCGTTCGCGTACAAGGATGCGGACGGCGGCTGGACGGGCATCGCGATCGAGCTCTGGAATCAGATCGCCGAGCGGAACGGATTCGGCTTCCGTTACGTCGAGCTCGAGCTCACCGAAATGCTCGAGGCAGTCAACGCCGGCCGTGTCGACGGCGCCGTCGCGGCGCTGACCATTACCAGCGAGCGCGAGCAATTCCTCGACTTCTCGCACCCGTTTCATACCGCCGGGCTCGCGATCGCCGTGCCCCATCGCAGCAGCGACCCGCTTGCGCTGCTCGCGCGAGTCATGTCGCCCGGATTCCTGGCGATCGTTGCCGCTCTGCTGGCGCTTTTGGTCGCAGTCGGCGTACTGATCTGGCTGGCGGAGCGGCGCGCCAACGCGCAGTTTCAGCAATCGCCCCTGTCCGGGATCGGCTCGGGGCTCTGGTGGTCCGCGGTGACCATGACCACTGTCGGCTACGGCGACAAGGCGCCGACGACGCTGCTCGGACGGTCAATCGGGATGGTTTGGATGTTTGCGGGACTCATCGTGATCTCGACCTTTACCGCGGCGATCACGACGGCCCTGACGGTGAGCGAGCTGGATGCCTCCATCGCAGGGGTCGACGACTTGCGCATGAAGCGCGTACTGGCCTTGAAGGGAAGCACCAGCGAGCGTTTCCTGGCCGGCCAAGGGATCCGACATCGAACCGTCGGCAACCTCGACGAGGCGCTCGCGCAACTCGCCGAGGGGCAAGCCGATGCCGTTGTCCATGATGCCCCGATCCTGCGCCACGAGATCTCGGCAGGATTCCCGCGGCAGCTGCGGGTACTGCCCTTCGTCCTCCGCCGCCAAGACTACGGCGTCGCTTTGCCGCGCGGCAGCGACATCCGCGAACCCGTCAATGTCGCCCTGCTCGATATCATCCGCTCCGAAGACTGGCTCGCCGTCTTGGACGGCTACCTTGGGCCCGACTATTGATCGGTCGCGTTCGCAAGCGCCGATTGGCCGGCGGTGCCGGCCCGCGACTTACCGATCGCCACCGGTCACGGCGAGGCAGTCCGGGATTCCTGCATTTGCAGCCGTGCGGCCAGGTCGCGCAGCCCCTCCAGATCGACACCGGTGGCACGGCGCCTGATCTCGTTCCAGAGACTGCTGTACTCCCGATATGTCTCGGCCATCTCGGCGGCCCAGCGATCGATGGCGACCACCGCGCCCAATGACAGCATCTCGTTGAACTGCGCGAGCTTCAGATCGCAGCAGCCCGCTGGCGGCAGGGACAGGAACGCGGGCCCGACTTGGTCGGCGCAGGCTGCATCGACGCTTTCGGGGTCGGCCTCGGCGTACTCCCAAACAAGGTCGAGATGCCGCTGCAGGATGTCGGTCAGGGCCGTGGCCGACAGCGGTTTCAAAGCCACTTCGTCGAACGCCACCGCGTCGGGCAAATCAGCGGGCCGCTCCAGGGGCGCCGCCGAGATCAGGACAATCGGCAGCGCCCGGTCTCGCTCGGATGCGCGCACACGGCGCAAAAAGTGAGCTCCGTGATCGCGGTGCCTCCCAGCCATGAGGCAACGACCGCATAGCGCGAATCGCCTTGGACCAGCAAAACTAAGACGATCGCCAGGACGAAGCCGAGCAGCGTCACCGCGAGATCATGCCGATGCTGCTGTTCGGTTACGCGGGCATCCGGATCATGCAGCCGGACGCTGACCACCGGAAAGGTCTTGTCTTGAATGCGCACCACCGTCAGCACGCGTTGCTTCGGTGCAAGGGTCAGCGGGAAGATGGCCTCGGGTGTATGGATGACGTGCTCCGCGATCGGAACCCGTTGCCCGGCCTCGCTGCTGGCCAGCACTGCGCCGGTGTCGGCATCCACCGCGAAGAAGCGCACATCCCGCAAGCGCCATGTGCGCAGCACCAGCCAGCCGGGAGCCACATCAGGGCCGATGCAATGAGCGTTAGGAAGGTCAGCGCCGGGGGAACTACTCGACGACGGCGCGCTTTTGCCCGCGGGCATCGAGATCGAACCGGGCCGGACACGCTAAATCTCTGCATCGGCTCGCCACGGGACGGGATGGAAGGCAGCGACAGACAGGCATGGCTTGCGCAAGCCCGCGCCGTTCGCCGTCCGGACAAGAGATTGCGGTATCGCCACGGCGGCCGGACCCGGTACTTGGGGCCTTTGCGGCGTCTCCACTGCACTGATCGACATAATTCGTCTTGGCGTCCTTCTTCGTCCGGCCGGGCCAGGCCTGCTCTGCTTTTCGGCATACGGCCGTACGCGCCCGGACTCGGCGCCTTATTGCGCGCGTTGAATCCGCCGCGCGACGACACGATCGAGCGCATGCTCGCGACAACCGGCGCACGATCCGCCGACGCTCAGAATGATGTCGTCGCTGCATGATTTGCCGGCGGGAAATGCGTACCATCGCAACTGCCCCGGCGACAGGCGTTCGGTTTTCGTTGTAAGTTGCCACCTGACACTCGGATGATTATCGGGACACCGGAAGTCCCGGGCCAGCGCGCTCGCACCGGCAACGACCGCAGCACCGATGGCCGCCTAGCCGTTCTCGGGGCACCCGGCGGTGCTTCGTCGCCGCAGCCAGCCATCCGCCGTTCCTGCAACTTGAACCGAGACTTCGCGTTTTGATGGCATTGCTCCCGCACGCCCGAGGCGGCGTCCTACGCATTGTGTTGCTCGCGCTTTTACCCGCGATGCTGACGGTTACCGCCGACGAAGCGGCAGGCTCCGGACCGCAAACCGCCGCGACAACGCAGCCCGCTCCGGCGGACTCCGCCGGGAACGGCTTCGCGCAGTCCCCACCCGAGGCGGCACTGGCCTTTGACCCCGCCCTCATCGGCTTGCCGGAGTTTCCGCTGCCGATGCGCACCTCCGACGATTTCCGAAATGCCTTGGACCTCATCGATCGGCGTGTCGCGGAAAGCAGCGCAATGCTCGACGCCGCGAGCGCGTCCGCTGCCGAGGCGGAAGCCGAAATCCAAGCCGTAGCGGATCAGGACGCCGATTCGAGCAAAGAAGGCGAGCCGTCCGGTGAAGGCAACGGGACGCTGGACCCGGAACGACAAGAAGGTGCCGGTGCCGAGCCTAGAAGCGACTCGTCCCGGCTCGAGGCGAAAATGGCTCGGCTGGAGCAGCGGATCGAGAAACTGCGAGAGCTGCGAATTGCCGTGCAGCGCAACGCGACACTGAGCGATCGATTGGCGGAAGCCGAGGACAGACGCGAGAAGCTGCGCAAGCAGGCCGAGGCGATCGAGGCCGACGGTTTCGAGCTAGAGCCTCCTTTCCCGGTGTCGCTGTTGGACCGGCTTCAGGCAAAGCTGGTGCTGAAGCAGGCCGTCGAGGCGGTCCAGGAGACAGGGATCGCAACCGCCGAGCGACGCCGCGATGCCGTCGCGAGGGGGCTGAGCAATGCGGTGCGCGAGCGCCGTGCGGCGCGGAATCGAGTCAAAGACCTCGAATCCGAAGCCGACGCTTCGGCTGATCGCGAAGCGCTGGAAGAGGAGCTGGAGCTCGCCCGGCTGCGCGAACTGCTCATGCGTCAGCAACTGGCCGCATCGGAGCGCACGGCGAAGTTGGCGCGTGCGGAAGATGATCTCGCGGAGGCCGAGCAAGGCCTCGTTTCCGAGCGCATTCGCTTCGTCGAAGCACAGGTCGTGCTGCCCCGGGACACCCTGGAGGACCAGCTCGCGCAACTTGCGGAAACCGAAGAAGCGATGCGGGCCGACATCGAGTCGCTGCAACTGCGCGGCGATCGGGCGGAAGCAGTGTTGTTTCGCGCTCAGCGCCGGCTGGCCAACACGGGCGCGGCTGAGGATAAGGCTGCATTGACGGAGTGGGTCGCAACCCGCCAAGCCGAGGTTGTCGCCGCCCGCACCAGCGTGGATAACCTGACACTCGCGATGGACCTTCTGTCGCGAATGCAAACACTCTGGGAACTGCGATACCAGCTGATGAGCGCTCCGGAATCGGTCGAGCTACCGGAGCTGCTGCGAGAGGTCACCGATGGCTTGTCGGAAGCGCGCCGCGAGAAAGAGAGCCTGGTCGAGCGGCTGAACGCCCTGCGCTCGATCCAACTCGCCCAGGCTCGCCGCTCGCGCGAGCCGGGCCTGAGCGAAGATATGCGCGAGGCCATGTCGGTCCGCAGCGCGGCGCAAGAGTTGGCAGAGCTGCACGGGCGCGAATTGCTGGGGCGCCAGGATGATCTGATCTCGTTGCTTCAGGGCATGCGCCGTCAGCTCACCACCCAACTCGAGGCACAAAATATTTCCCTGAAAATGCTTCGGGCGCAGGAAACCTTCGAGCGCTGGTGGGACGCGGAAGTCGTCGTGATCGACGATCAAAGCATCCGCGTGCGCGAGCTGGTCACCGCCGTTGCCATGTTCCTCGTGGTCCTGCTGGTGGTCTCGCTGATCCGCGCGGGCGCCCGCCGTGCCTTGCGGCGCCGAAAAGCGAAGAGTCCGAAGACCGAATACGGCGATCTGCGCCTTGCGCTGTCCGCCATTGCGGGCAATACCAGCCAGATCTTCGTCCTGATCGCGGCCTTCTACGTCGCTATGACCTTCTCCGGCCTCGCGAGCCGGACGGTCGAGGGCTGGCTGTGGACGCTGCTGGTGATCGCCTTCTATGCCCAGCTCGGCATCTGGGCCAACGCGGCGATGGTGGATTACTTCAACCGCCGGCGCACGCGCCAGGAGATGCGCGACCCGTCGACCGTGACCGGCTACGGCCTGCTGATGTTCTTCGTCCGGGTCGGCATCTGGCTCGTCGTCGGCGTCTCGTTGCTGGCTTACTTCAGGTACCCGATCGCCGGTCTGGTCGGCGCGCTGGGCGTCGGCAGCCTGGCGGTGGCCTTCGCCGTCCAGAACATCCTCGGCGACGTCTTCAGCTCGATGGCCATCATCCTCGATAAGCCCTTCCGAGTCGGCGATTTCGTCAAGGCGGGCGAAACCCTGGGAGTGATCGAGCATATCGGCGTAAAGACCACGCGTATCCGCAGTCTTTCCGGCGAGCAAGTCGTGCTCTCCAACAGCGACTTGCTGAATAGCCGAATTCACAATTACAAACAGTTCAAGGAACGGCGTGTCGTCTTCCGTCTCAGCGTGGTCTATCAAACGCCGCGGGACTTGCTCGAACGGATTCCGGGCATGCTGCGCGAGGCCATCGAAGCCGTGCCGCGGACGCGATTCGATCGCGCGCATTTCGTCGAATACGGTGATTTCGCCCTCGTCTTCGAGATCGTCTACTACGTCCTGAGTCCCGACTACGACATCTACATGGATAGCCAGCAGGCGATCAATCTGGGCATTCACCGGCGCTTCGAAGAGGCCGGTGTTTCCTTCGCCTATCCGACGCAGGAGCTGATTGTCCGACGATTGGCCCCATCCGCCGCGGTTTAGCGCGCGGCCCGCGCGCCGAGCCCGACGGGGAGCGGCCGAGCTCCGCACGATTCTCGACGACGCGCCATGGCCGCCAAAGCGAGCGCAGCGGCCGCGCGATGCGGAAATAGAAGAACAACAGAATCAACAAGGCGAGATAGAGCACGACAGCGACGCGCATGGGCAGCATCTGGGAATAGCGCCCCGCCCCGAGGATATGCAACGCCGCCAACGCCAGAACCGCGATCGCGAGCATCCCATGGGTGATCTGCCAGACTTCGTAAGGAATCCGCAGCCCTTTGCGCCAAACGGACAGCACGATCAGCAGCACGGTCGCGAGCACGGCGAGGATGCCGAGCCTGATGGCCGGGGGCACCGCCGGTCCCGGCAGCAGCATCTGCCACGGGTAGCCGGCGGGGAGCAGGATCAGCGGATGAATCAGCACCAACAGGAGCGCGACGACCGCGATCTGCTTGTGCACCAAATGCAGGGCATCGAGTCCCGCGTGGCGCCGGTCAAGACCTGGCGCACCCGCCGGTGCCGTCTTGACCGATATCGGGTGGCTGTATAGTCTCGTGACGGCGCTTCGCCGACAAAACCGGGGCAAGCGTCCCTGTTTGCTGGAAAAATTGCCCGAGGCGATCCCCGGCCAGGCCCTCGACCCAATCCGGCGCGGCGGCGCCCCGGACGGGGCGCGGCAACCCCCGGATCATTGCGCGCGGCCGACTTGCGCGACACGCCGCAAGTCCATTCAACAGTGCGCGGCGAAGGAGGCTGTATGGCGCAGACGCTGACCCGCTATACCGACGTCATCGAGATCGTCGGCGATATCCTGAAGGTGCGCATCGCAACCGCCGGCCAGGAAGCACCCGCGATCGCCTATGACGACCTTGCCCTTGTCGAGGGTGTCGACGGCTTCCGCTCATTGGCACGGGTGATCAAGATCGACCGCGACGCCGTCGCGCTGCAGGTGTTCTCGGGCACCAAGGGCGTATCGACCGCCTCCACCGTGCAGTTCCTCGGTCACTCCATGCGCGCCACCTACTCGGCGAACATCCTGGGCCGCGTCTTCCGCGGCGACGGCGAGCTGCTCGACACCGGACCCGAGCTTGCGGACGAGCCCAAGATCGCGACCGGCGGCCCGTCGGTAAATCCGGCGCGGCGGGTGCTGGCCTCGAAGATGATCCGCACCGACGTGCCGATGATCGACGTCTTCAATTCGCTGGCCGAGAGTCAGAAGATCCCGATCTTCTCCGTCGCGGGCGAGCCCTACAACCAGCTTCTGGCCCGTATCGGCATCCAGGCCGATGCCGACATCATCGTCTTCGGCGGACTCGGCCTGATCTTCGACGACTACTACTACTTCCGGCGCGAGTTCGAGGACGCCGGCATCTTCCCGCGCACGGTGATGTTCGTGAACCTGTCCGCGGACCCGGTGGTGGAGCGGCTGCTGGTGCCGGACATGGCCCTGGCCGTCGCCGAGAAATTCGCGCTGGAAGAAGGCAAGCGCGTCCTGGTGCTGCTGACCGACATGACCGCCTACGCCGACGCGATGAAGGAGGTCGGCATCGCCATGGAATCGGTCCCGTCCAACCGCGGCTACATGGGCGACCTCTACTCCCAGATGGCGCGCCGCTACGAAAAAGCGGCCGACTACCGCGAGGGCGGCTCCCTGACCATTCTCACGGTCACGACGATGCCCGGCGGCGACGTGACCCACCCCGTGCCGGACAACACCGGCTACATCACCGAGGGCCAATTTTATCTGCACAATGGCGTGCTCGACCCCTTCGGCAGCCTGTCGCGGCTGAAGCAGCATGTCATCGGCAAGGTCACGCGCGAGGACCACGGCCAGGTCATGAACACCATGATCCGCTTCTACTCCGGCGCCAGGGATGCGCAGCAGAAGCAGGCGATGGCCTTCGAGCTGAACGAGTTCGACCACAAGCTGCTGCGCTTCGGCGAATTGTTCCGCGAGCGATTTATGGACATCAATGTGAGCCTACCGCTGGAGGAGGCGCTGGATCTGTGCTGGCAGACCATGGCCGAGTGCTTCGAGCCGGAGGAGCTACTGATGAAGCAGCAGCTGATCGATCGCTATTTCCCGCGTTCCGAATTGCCCGACGCGCGCGACGCCGCGGCGCCCGCGTCGGACGTCGCCCAGCCCCTTGTCTGAACAACACCCTAGCCTGAACAACACGCTAGTCTGAACAGGGCACGCCGGACATGGCCAAGGTCTCGCTCAACAAGTCGTCTCTGTCGCTGCAGACGCAACAGCTCAAGAGCTACCGGCAGTTCCTGCCGTCTCTGGACATGAAGCGCAAGCAGCTGATGGGCGAGCGCGCCCGGGCGCAGGCCGAGCGGCGCGCGCTCGACGAGAGGCTGGCGGCGGCGCGCCGGCGCGTTGCCGAATCTCTGCCGATGATCGCCAACGACGAGCTTGACCTCGACGGACTGATACGCCTCGAGCGGGTCGAGCTCGGCCGCGAGAACGTCATGGGCACCTGGCTGCCGACGATCGGTGCGCTCGAAGTCGCGGTCCGTCCCTACGGCTATCTTTCCAAACCCCATTGGCTCGAGCCCCTGATCGAGGCGTTGACCGACAGTGCTCGGCTGCGCGTGGAGGCCATGGTCGCGGATCGGCGGGTGGCGCTGCTGGAGGCGGCGGTGCGTACCGTGACCCAGCGCGTGAATCTGTTCGACAAGGTACTGATCCCGCGGACACGCGAGAACATCAAGCGCATCCGCATCGCCCTTTCCGATGCCGAGCGCGCCGCGGTGGTGCGCTCCAAGATCGCGAAGAAGAAGCGCGCCGCGGAGGGGCTCGACTAGCATGGCCATCGAACGCCTGAAGCGCCTGTCGCTGGTCGGCACCGAGCACCGCAAGCAGGCAGTACTGGATCGCCTGCAGGAACTCGGCTGCCTGCACCTAGTGCCCCTCGCGCCGACGCCGCAGGAGCCCGAGAAGCTGCCGCCGGAGCACGCGGTCGACGCCCGAAAGGCGCTGCGCTACTTGCTCGACGAGCCGCAGAAGCGCCGCCAGGTGCGCGCCCCGGACGGGACAGGCCCCGAAGGCTCGGCCCGGGCAGGCTTCGATATCGCCGCCACGGTGCAGCAGGTGCTCGCCAACAAGGACCGGATGCGCGCCACCCTCGACCGCCGCGATGCGCTGGCCCAGCGCGCCGAGGACTTGGCCCCCTGGGGCGACTTCACGCTGCCGCCGGCGGATGCCCTGGCCGGGCGCAAGCTCTGGTTCTACTGCCTGCCGTTGCGTCAGCTGAGCGCGCTGCAAGCCCTGGACCTGCCCTGGCAGATCGTCCACCGCGACAATCGCCAGGCCTTCTTGGTCGTCATCGCCGCCGAGGAGCCGCCGCCGGACGCCTTGCCTGTGCCGCGCGTGCACACCGGGGCCCTCTCCCTGCACGAGGTCGAGCAGCAACTGGAGGCGGCCGAGCTGGCGCTGGAAGAAGTCGAGGCCGAGCGGCGCGCGCTGACCCGCTGGATATATCTGCTCACCAAGCACTTCGCCCGCGCCGAAGACCAGGCCGTGCTGCGCCACGCGCAGAGCCAAACCCGCGACATCGACGGCCTGTTCGCGGTGCAGGGCTGGGTCGGTGTCTCGCGGGTGGCGGCGGTGGAGGCGCTGGCCGAAGACGAAGGTCTCGCGCTGCTGATCGAGGATCCGGCGCCCGGCGACGCGCCGCCGACGCTGCTGACCAACCCGGAGCGCCTGGGTGCAGGGGAAGACCTGGTGGGCTTCTACCAGATGCCCGCCTACGACAGCTTCGACCCGAGCCGGGTGCTGTTCTTCTCCTTCGCGATCTTTTTCGCGATGATCCTCTCCGACGCCGGCTACGCCGCGCTGCTGGGGCTCGGGCTGCTGCTGTTCCGGCGCAAGCTCGGCGCGTCCGCCGGCGGGCGCAGGTTCCTGGTGCTGGGCAGTGCCATCGCCGCGGCATCGTTCGCCTGGGGTGTCGCCGTCGGCAGCTATTTCGGCTTCGCGCCGCCGCCCGACAGCCTGCCGGGGCGCCTCGACGTGCTCGATTTGAACGACTTCGAGACCATGATGCGCCTGTCCGTGGGTGTCGGCGTGCTGCACTTGGTGCTGGCGAACCTGGTGCGCATCGGCAATCTCTGGCCGCGATTGCAGGCGCTGGTGCCGGTCGGCTGGATCCTGGTCGCGGTCGGCGGCTTCACGCTCTGGCTGGCCCTCGCGGCCGCGGATCAGGGCGCCGCTGCAGCGCTCGCCCAGACCGTCGGCTACGGCGGCATCGGCATCGGCCTGGCGCTGGTGTTCTTCGCCGCCGGCACGCGGCCGATCACCGGAGCGGGCTCGGTGCTGATGCGCGGCGTCGACGGCCTGCTGGCGCTGACGCAGGTCACCAAGATCTTCGGCGACACCCTGTCTTACCTGCGGCTGTTCGCCCTGGGGCTCGCCTCCGCGTCGCTGGCGCTGACCTTCAACGACTTGGCCGCACAAGTGGGCGCGCAGGTGCCGGGCCTCGGCCTGCTGCTGCAGATCCTGCTGCTCCTGATCGGCCACGGTCTCAATATGGCGCTCGGCCTGGTGAGTGGCGTCGTCCACGGCCTGCGGCTCAACTACATCGAGTTCTATAACTGGGCCTTGTCCGGCGAGGGCTATCCCTTCCGACCCTTCAAGAAGACGGAGCTAACGGAATGAACGAGTTCGTTATTGCGCTCGGCTGGACCGGCATGTTCGGCGCCCTGGCATTGGGCGCCATCGGCAGCATCGTCGGCTGCGCCATCGCCGGACAGGCGGCCATCGGCGCCATGGTGGATACCGAGTCCGGCCAGGGCCGCTATCTCGGTGTTTCGGTGATGCCGTCCACCGGCGTCATCTACGGCATCGTGATCATGTTCACCTTGCAGCGCGACGTCACCGCCACATCGGCGCCGGGCATTTTCGGCATCGGGCTGCTGGCCGGCATCGCCCTGCTCTACGCCGGCATTCTGCAGGGACGCGCCTGTGCCTCCGCCATCCAGGCCATGAAGGTCAAGCCGGAGATCTTCGGCCTGTCCCTGGCCCCGGCGGCCATCGTCGAAGGCTTCACGGTCTTCGTCTTCGTCTTCGCGCTGGTGCTCGCCGGCAATATTCCGGCCTGAGGTTAAGCCACCATGAATCAGGCACGCCGCAACGCAAGCCAAGAGAGCCCCACGGCAGCCGGGGTCGACACGCTGATCACCCGCCTGCGCGAGGAAGGCGTCGCCAAGGGCCGCGAGGAGGCGGCGCGCATCGAGCAAGAGGCGATACAGGCGGCCGCGCGCCTGCAGCGCGACGCGCAGACTCAAGCGGAGCGCACGCTCGCCGAGGCCCGGCGCGAAGCGGCGGCCCTCAAGACCGCAGGCGAGGACGCGCTGCGGCTCGCCATGCGCGATACCGTGCTGCAGCTGAAGTCGGTGCTGACACGCGAGGTCAACGACAAAGTGCGACGGCTGATCAGCACGGAAATGGAGCGCGAGGCGTTCCTTCGGCAGCTGATCCTCGAGGTCGCCGGGCGCGCCCGCGGCGAGGCCGGGGCCGAGGCCGGCGACGCCATGGAGGTGGTGCTGCCGCGGGAGTTGGTGGATATCGAAGAGCTGCGCCGCAACCCGCTGGAGCTGCGCGAGGGGTCGCTGTCCCACTTCGTGCTGGCCGTGGCCTCCGACGTCCTCGGCGAGGGGGTCCACTTCACGGTCTCGGAGGACGACGCGAGCGGCATCCGCATCCGCCTCAAGGACAAGCACGTCGAGATCGACCTCACCGACGCGAAGGTCGCCGAGCTGATCCTCGCCCATCTGCAGCCGCGCTTTCGCGCGATTCTGGAAGGTACGGTCAAGTGATCCGGCCGGCGCCGGAGCGGCCTCGCCGCGCGGTTTCTCGCGGCCTGTCGGTGCCGCCCGTTCAGACGCCGACAAGCGCCTGCCCAGCCCTGTAGCCGGAGCCACTGCATGGGACCGCAAGACCGCTATCTGACGCTGCTCGCGTCCCTGCCCGCGCACGGCCCGCTGTTCGGCGCCAAGCAGACGCCGCTGTCGCGCTTGCGGCTGAACATGCGGCTCAAGTGGCTCGAGCCCGACGACGCCGCCGACTTGGCAACGCTCGCCGTCCTCACCGACTGGCACCATCAGCGCTTCGACGTGGACGACGAGGCCGTGGTGCGGGAGGCCGAGCGGGGCATCGCGGGGATTCACAACGCCTTCACCCGCGACCTCGTCACTTGGCGCCTGGAGCTTCGCACCGTTCTCGCCGCGCTGCGCGGGCGCCGCGCCGGTGCCGGGCCGCCGTCCGGCCGCCGGCGCTGGGGCTTCGGGCGCTGGGCGCCCCACATCGCCCGACACTGGAGCGAGCCCCATTTTCGGCTCGAGCGGGTCTATCCCTGGCTGCCCGAGGCGAAACGACTGCTCGACGACGGCGATCCGCTGGGCCTGGAGCGGCTCCTGCTCGGCACCGTCTGGACGCACCTCGAGCGCATCGGCGCCGAGCATTATTTCGATTTCGAGGCGCTGGTCGTCTATGTCGTGCGCTGGGACCTGGTTGCACGCTGGACCCGCTACGACGCGGACGCCGCCCTGACCCGCTTCGACGCCCTGCTGGAGACGGCGTTGGCGAGCATCGATCTCGACTCGGCCGCGTGAGCCCGCCCTCGCCGTCGTCGCCATGCGATGCTCGGCGTTGCAGCGAAGCGTGATCGCGGCCAAGAACCACTCACCGAGAGGACGACGATTGTGGCAGAGACAACACCGGCCGCGGCTGCCGCGGAACGTGGCGGAACCAGCGCGACTCAGGCGGCGCCGGAAGCGATCCCGACCCGGGTCGTCGCGGTGCAGGAGTCCCTGGTCACCATCGAAGGCGGCAGCGCCGACGGCGCGCCGCTGCCGCTGGTCAAGAACGAGGTGGTCTACATCCTGCCGCGGCGCGAATCCGCGAGCGGCATCGAAGAGCGGCTCAAGGCCGAAGTGCTGCGGGTGCGGGGGCGGTTCGCGGACGTCCAGGTGTTCGAAGACACCGCCGGGGTCTCCATCGGCGATCCGGTCGAGCAGAGCGGCAGCCTGCTCTCGGTGACGCTTGGGCCGGGTTTGCTCGGGCAAGTCTACGACGGGCTGCAGAATCCGCTCGAGAGCCTGGCCGTGCGCCACGGTACCTTCCTGCCGCGCGGGGTCGAGATGCCGGCGCTGGACTTGAGCAAAAAGTGGTCCTTCGCGCCGCGGGTGCAGACCGGCGCCCGGCTCAAGGCCGGCGGCGTGCTCGGGACCGTCCAGGAAGGCACCTTCACGCACAAGATCATGGTGCCCTTCGATCAGCGCGGCGAGGTGGAGGTGACCTGGATTCGCGAGGGCAGCGTTACCGTGGATACGCCGGTGGTGCGCATCCGCGACGACCGCGGCCAGGAGCGCTCGCTGGACCTGACCCGGCGCTGGCCGGTGCGCCGCCCGCTGGCCGAGCGCATGATGCGCGATCGCGTCATCGAGCGCCTGTACCCCCATGAGCCGATGATCACCACCATCCGGCTGGTGGACACCTTCTTCCCCATCGCGCGCGGCGGCACCGGCTGTATCCCCGGCCCGTTCGGCGCCGGCAAGACGGTGCTGCAGCACCTCATCGCCAAGCACTCCGCGGTGGACATCGTGCTCGTGGTCGCCTGCGGCGAGCGCGCCGGCGAGGTCGTCGAGACCATCACCGAGTTCCCCGGGCTGTCGGACCCGATGACCGGCGGCTCGCTGATGGACCGCACCATCATCATCTGCAACACATCGAGCATGCCGGTGGCGGCCCGTGAGGCGTCCATCTACACCGGCATCACCCTCGGCGAGTACTACCGCCAGATGGGCTACCACGTGCTGCTGCTGGCCGACTCCACGTCACGCTGGGCGCAGGCCATGCGCGAGACGTCCGGCCGCCTGGAAGAGATCCCCGGCGAGGAGGCCTTCCCCGCCTATTTGGATTCCTCGATCCGAAGCGTCTACGAGCGCGCCGGCGTCTTCCGCACCGCCGACGACAGCGAGGGTAGCCTGACCATGATCGGCACCGTCTCCCCCGCCGGCGGCAACTTCGAGGAGCCGGTGACCCAGTCGACGCTCGCCACCGTCAAGACCTTTCTCGGGCTCTCTTACGATCGGGCCTACAAGCGCTTCTACCCGGCCATCGATCCGCTGATTTCGTGGTCGCGGTATCTGGATCAGCTCGCCGACTGGTATGCCGCGCACATCGATCCGAGCTGGGTCCCGCGGGTCAAGCAGGTCCAGGATCTGCTCCGCCGCGGCGACGCGGTGCAGCAGATGATGCAGGTGACCGGCGAGGAAGGCGTCACCGTCGCCGATTACCTGACCTACCAGAAGGCGCTCTTCGTGGACATGGTCTTTTTGCAGCAGGACGCCTTCGACAAGGTGGATGCCTCCGCCCCCCTCGTGCGCCAGCGCCTGACCTTCGAGCGCGTCTACGAGCTGGTCCACCGGGACTACGACTTTCCCGGCAAACAAGCCGCACGGGAGTTCTTCATCAAGCTCACCGGCCTGTTCAAGAACTTCAACTACGCCGCTCCTGAGAGCCCGGACTATAAACGGCTGCTCGACGAGATCGCGCAACTGGCGGATCAGGCCATCAGCAGCCAGGCCGAGGGAGCGGCGCCGCTACCACGGGGCGTCGAGGGCGCCGTCGGCTGAGCCGTCGACCAGGACCGGACGGACCTGGATGCTGTGCGGCCCCAGTGTCCCGGTTAGGTCCCGGCCCGAACCCGGCCCGATCCCGGCCTGCATTCGGCAGATCCGCCGGCTCAGGCACATCGGGCAGACCCAACACTCATCACACCAGCCGCGATTCGGATCTTTCGCTTGTCGGCTCCTGCCCGAGCTCTGCCGCTCGGGTGTGGGGGCCTCGAGGTCGGTTTGTGTCCAAATCCCACATCGGAGCGTCGAAGCCGCATAGCCAGATGCAGCGGAGGGCGGAATAGCCCCGTCGACCGGGTTTCGCTGACCAGACCCATCCCCCGTCGTCCCGCAACGTGCGGTATCTTCGCCCTCCAGCGCGTCCGGCGGCGGGTCATGCGGCGAGAGCCGGGCGCGGGGGTATGCCGGGCGAATCAGGGACCGGAGCACGGCCGGCAGTCCGAGGGGAAACCTTCGGGCTTGCCCGCCATCGTCAGCGCTGGCACTGATCGAGACAGCCCCGGAGAGTACCGGGAGAACATGGGCGCTTCAGCCCCCATATCCCCCGGCACCAATACTCGGTTGCCGCTCTCTTTGCGCAGATGTTCTACGTCATCCTGTTCGCACTCGTGCTCGCCGTTGTCTTTCTGCCGGGTCTCTGGGTCCGGCGGGTGATGCAGCGGTACCACACGCCCGGCGATCTCTATCCGCACGCCGGGGCCGAGGTGGCGCGGAAGCTGATCTCGGACTTGGGCCTGGACGTGTGCGTGGAAGAGGGCGAGTCGGGACTGGACCATTACGACCCGACGACACGCACCGTGCGGCTGTCGCCGGAGAACTACGCCGGGCACTCGTTGACGGCGGTGACCGTGGCCGCGCACGAGGTCGGCCACGCGATGCAGCACGCCGGCAGCTACGCCCCACTGATGCTGCGGACCTCCATGGCGCGGTTTGCGATGGTGGCGGAGAAGCTGGGGGCCTTCGCGCTGATGGCGATGCCGGTGGTGGCCGTGCTGACCCGCTCGCCGGTCTCCGGTGCGGCCATGCTGGCCATCGGCATCGGCAGCATCGCCGTCGGCACCCTGGTGCACCTGGTGACACTGCCGGTGGAGTGGGACGCGAGCTTCGGGCGCGCCCTGCCGACGCTGAAGGACGGCGACTACCTCCCCGAGCAGCACCTGCCCCACGCCCGCAAGCTGCTGACGGCGGCGGCTCTGACCTATGTCGCGGCCTCGCTGGCAAGCCTGCTGAACCTGTATCGGTGGATCGCGATCCTGCGGCGATGACGGGGCGCCGCTGTCCGCCGCGCCGGCGAGTGCACTGGCTCGGGGGCCACACAGGCTCGTCCGGCCTCGATCATCACTTCGACCACCTCGCAGGACTTGCCCGGTCTCAGGGCGATGTCACGAGCGCAGCTGTGCTCACTGACGCGGCAACAGCCGGTCGATGAGTGCCTGATCCATCAGCCCGGCGGCGCCGAAGCGCCGGGCGGCTTCCACGTACCCGGGCGCGGCGGACATGAGCGCCTGCGACAATCCAACGGCCCCCGTTTCCTCCCCGGCGTTGGCCAGCACGATGGCGCGCCACCAGGTGAGATCCGGGTCCGTCGCGGGGTCGACCTCCTCGTCCGGCAGCGCCGCCAAGGCCTCCGCGGTGTGACCGTTCAAGGTCAGCTCGAAGGCCTGGACCGTCCGGTGATAGCGCCAGGTGTGCTCCACCAGACGCCGCAGCTCCACCAGCGGCTCAGGGTGGTCGTCCACCCGCAGGTCCACGATATGGTCGTGCCAGGGTCGCCCGGAGCGCTCGGCGCGTACCACCTGGATGGCCGCCGAGCGCTGGCCGCGAATATCGCCGCCGGCGGCCTCGGCGGCGTCCAGGGCATCCAGCAGACGCCGCGGCAGCCAGCCCGAGCCCGCCTCGAAGGCTTCGAGCATCGCGGTCCACACCCGCGGCGAGCTCACCAGGTTGCCGAGTGCGGCGCAGCCGTCGCCGACGCAGTGCCCGGCCGCGGCGACACAGGCCTCACCGGTGTAGGCCGCGACATTGCCGTGCCCGTCCACCATGGCCACCTGGCGGCGCTCCGGGTGCGGGTCCACGCTGTTCAGTGCTGTCAGCGCCTCCTGTGCGGTGAGCCCCGCGCTCAAGCCGGCGAGGCCAAGCTCCCCGTACATGGGCTCACCCATGGACTGGGTGGCGATGACACCATGGCCGGGCGCGGCCCAGGACACGCTGCTGCCCACGGAGAAGGCCTGCGACTGCGTCGCGATGCCCATGTGGCCGTCCGCGACATCCCGCGCGACGATGGAATAGGTCATGGCTCCGGGCTCCTCGCTGGTCGCCCGCTTTGGGCGCCGATCGCCTGCCCTGCCCTGCACGGGCACGGCCCGCGCAGGACGTCGGCGCTCCGGGTGGGGCAGGAACACGACAGCAACATCGCGCCGGCAGATCGCAATGATGCCACGGACGTGGCTGATCGCTGAAGCCGACCAGGACGGCATTCGCACCGGCGCTGGACAAATCGACGACCGGCGACACGAACGGGGTCACGATGGCGTTGTGCACCAGGTGGAGCGCGCCGTTGTGGGCCCTTCCCCCATCCTGGCCGAAATGGATGACACCCCGGTTGCCAGGCTCGGCGCGTGACTCGACGATGATCTTGCCCAACAGCACGGTATCCCGGGTTGACGGACGCGACGCCCGCATCCTATCCCAACCCGGTGCCCCTGTGGCCGTCCCGGAGCGACGCCCGAGTCACCGCCGCGCCGAGCGTGTTGACCCGCCTGGATCATGGGGCCCTCATCCGGCGGCAGCAGCCGGATACAGCGGCAGCAGCCAGGGCACCAGCACCACGCTGATGGCCCCGACCAATAGGGTCAGCGGCAGGCCGATGCGGATGAAGTCCGCAAGCCTGTAGTTGCCCGCGGTGGTCACCAGCGTATTGACCGGAGACACCGGGGTCATGAAGGCGCTGGAGGCACCCAGCGCAATGATCATGGCAAAGGGATAGGGGGACGCCTGCAGCTCCTCGGCCACCGCCAGCGCCAACGGGATCAGCAGAACCGCGTTGGCGGTGTTGACGATGAACATGCCGAGCACCACCGTGATCGTGAACAGCACGGCGAGGATCAGGTATGCGCTGCTGTTGCCGAGCACCGCGACCAGGAAATCCGCCGCCATGTCGACACCGCCGGTGCGATCGAGCGCCAGTGCGAACGGCATCATGCCGACGATCATGATCAGGCTCTTCATCTGGATCGAGCGGTAGGCCTGATCGAGGTCGATACAGCGGAACAAGCCCATCATCAGGCAGCCGATCAGCGCCGCCTGGACGTTGGGAATAATGCCCGTCGCCATCAGGACGACGACCACGAGCAGCGTAAACACCGCATAGGGCGCGCGCTTTGCCGCCGGCAGGTATTCGTCGAACTCCTTCGGCAGGTTGAGCAGAACCAGATCCTTGCCGCCCTTCTGCAGCCGGCGAATAGCCTGCCACGGACCGGCCAGCAGCAGGGTGTCGCCGGCCTTCAGCACCTTTTCGCGCAAATGATGCGGCTCCAGCGCGCCGCGGCGCCGGCGCATGCCCACCAACGCCAGCTCGGACTGCGCCATCGCCTCGGCCTCGGCCACGGTCTTGCCGACGAAGACGGACTGGTACGGCAGCATCACCTCGACCAGGCCGACGTCCTGGGCCCGGTCGGTGTAGTAAGAGCCCGTTGGCGGCAGCCGCGTAACCCCGTACGCTCGGCACAGTTGCTCGACATCGGCGGTGTTGTCGTCCATGTCGACCAACAGGATGTCGCCGGCCAGCAGCACCTTGTCGTCCGTCCGCGGAAGCAGTCGCCGGGCGCGGCCGGTGCCGCGCTCGATCACGATGAGCCGCGCGCCGATCTTTTGCGTCAGGTCCAGCTCACCGAGGGCGCGCCCGATCAGCGGCGAGCCCGGTTCCACGCGCAGGCGGAACTCGCGCCCGGCCAGGGCATAGCGCTCCACCAGACTGCGCAGCCCGGGGCGCAACGACTCCGCGCCGCCGTCCGCCGCCGGCGACCGGAGCCAGCGCCGCGCGACCAGCATATACAGGGTGCCGACGATCAAAATCGGAACCCCGAACGGCGTGAAGCTGAAGAAGTTGAAGCCATCTGCGCCGCCGCGGACGAGCTCGTAGTTGATGATCAGGTTCGGCGACGTCGCCACCAGCGTCATCATCCCGCTGATCAGGGCAGCATAGGCCATGGGCATCATCAGCTCGGCCGGCGCGATGCCGCTGCGGCTGGCCATGCGCAGCACGATGGGCACGAAGATGGCGACGACGCCGGTGGAGCTCATGACCGAGCCGAGGAAGCCCACCGCCAGCATCAGCAGCACCAGCAGCCGTCCGGCGCTGTTGCCGCCGCGCCTGACCAGCCAATCGCCGATGCTGCGCGCAACCCCGGTGCGGGCCAGGGCCTCGCCGATGACGAACATCGCCCCGATCAGCACGATGTTCGGATTGCTGAACCCGGCCAGCGCCTCGTTCATGGTCAGCACACCGGTAAACGGCAGCAGTACCAGCATAAGCAGCGCCACCGCATCGACCCGCGGCGTATTGACGGCGAACATCACGATGGCGGCCGCCAGCAGCACAAGCACCATGAACAGGTCGACAGGCATGGACTCTCCGAGCATTAGAATGTTTTCCTCGCGATCCGACATCGACTTTGGAGGGTCACCGATCCATCAGCGGCCGGTCAATGCCCGATTGATGCGCCGAGCCTGCTGCGCCGAGGCGTCGCTTCGCATCCGCAAAGCGGATTTTCGCGCCGTACGCAGGCTACGCGGTCGTCGCCCGTCGAATATGCTTTGACGACACAATAATCCGCCGAGACCGCAAACCGACCCGGCACAGGATTACCGATGCCTCCCTTGGCTGCAGAATCGCCGCAAGGCGTAACGTTCGAGAGAGCGGATCAATGACAGACTTTATCGCGCGTATCCTGGTTGTCGACGACCAGCCGGCCTCGGTCGGACTTCTGTTGGCCTACCTGCAGGATCGGGATATCGATCTGTTGGTGGCCCAGTGCGGAGACGACGCCCTGAGGATCGCGGCCGACGGACAGCCCGACCTGATCCTGATGGACGTTCTGATGCCGGGGAGCGATGGGTTCTCGGTCTGCAAAGGTCTCAAGGCGAACCCGCGCACGGCGGAGATTCCGGTCATCTTTCTATCCGCCGCCATGGAAACCGAAGACAAGCTGCGCGGCTTCGCGGCCGGAGGCGCCGACTACATCACCAAGCCGTTCTCGGAGCAGGAGGTGCTGGCGCGCGTCTTCGTTCAACTGGGCGATCGGCCGAGGTTGGCCGCGCTCACCAGCCAAACCCTGGACGAGGCGCTCGGCGACGCGCGGCTCGCATCCGCCGCCCGGCGCGACCGGCGCATCTTCAGCCAGGCGACCGCCGTATTGACCCGGCAGCTCAAGGAGCCGCCGAGCGCGGTCGATCTCGCCCATCGGGTCGGCACCAATCAGCAGCGGCTCACGCGAATTTTTCGCGAGCAGGTCGGCATGAGCGCTTACGAGTACCTGCAGCAATTGCGACTGGAGCGCGGTCGCAGCCTGTTGCACGAGACCGACCTGCAGGTACAGCTGATTGCCGATCGGGTCGGTTACCGCAATGCCGGCGACTTCACGCGCGCCTTCCGGCGCCACTTCGGCGTCACCCCCCGACAATATCGACAAGGCCGGCTCGAGCCCTGTGAGTAAGCGATACTGCGATGATTCCGCGGGTCGACTCGACTGCAGATCCGCTTCCCGGCCGGTGTAAAGCCATCCATGCGCAGCGCCCGACGATGAAACCGACAACGAGCAAGTCCGAGCGCCGGCTCGACACGGCCGTCCGGGTGCCCCGGTACCGGCGCGGCTCGGAACTGCCGGCGCCGCCGCGGGAGGCCGGTGTATCGGGTGACGGCGCACCGGCCTCGATCGAACCCGATCCATCTGCCCGCTGCCCTGGCCGCATAACGCCCATGGTGATGGCGTCGCTCGCGCTCACGCTCGCCCTGGCCGGCTGCCAGTCCACGGCCCCCCTACCCGCGCCCCACGCCGACAGCACCGGCCTGGCGCCGGCCTTGGCGGAATCCATCGGCGCGCTGGCGCGAAACCGCAACCGGCCCGAAGCGCTGGCCCGCAGCGAAGCACGTCATAGACGCTTGCTGGCGGAGCGGCTGCCGGCGTTGCTTGCAGACGCCACGCCACCCCGACGGGCGGCCGGAGTCAAGGACGAAGAGGCACTGCGCGACCCCGCCGAGCTGAGCGATATCACGCCCGTCACCCGCACCCGGGCCGGCGCATCGGGCCTGCGGCGCGCGGGCGTAGGCCTTCCGGTCGTCGCCCGGCTGCCGGCGCCGCGCGATCCGAACGCACCGCGCGCCGGTTATCACCTGTCGGCAACGCTGGTGGTGCAGCCCGATGCGGCACCCGAGCCCGTCGGCCCGGCGCGGCTCGCGGCCGGAGCGCCGCAGCCACGCGGCGCGACGACACGTGCGAGCGTCGCGCAGACCGGCTGCTGCGAGGCCGCGCTGGTGGATCCGACCGAAGCCGAGCAGGTGCCGACGGCGTTCGGCAGGCTGCCGGTCGCCATGGACCTGCGCGCACCCATTGCCGCGACGAAGTCCACCGGAGTGCGCCCGACCACTGCCCTCGCCAACCTGCTGCGGCCGGGGCGTTTTACGGGCCAGCCGCGCATCGTCTTCCTGCAACCCTACGAACCGGACAAGACACCGCTGGTGCTGGTGCACGGCCTGTTGTCCACACCCGGCGTCTGGAAGCCGCTGGTCACGCAACTATTGGCGGATCCGCGTATTCGCGACTGCTGCCAGCTATGGTTCTTTTACTACCCCACCGGCCAGCCCGTCCCGCTATCGGCGCTGCAGTTGCGCAGCGCCCTCGACGACGCCGTTGCACACACCGGCCTCGACGGGCCGATGATCCTGATCGGCCACAGCATGGGCGGCATCCTCTCCCGCGCGCAGGTTTCCCGCATCGCTCCGAAGCAGGCGGAGGCCATCCTGCCGGGGGTCTCCGGTCTGTCGGATTACAACCGCGTTCGCCGGGCGCTGATCTTCGAGCCGCGCACGGATATTTCCCGGGTGGTCTTTTTGTTCACGCCCCATCGCGGCAGCCGGCTCGCCGCCAACAGCCTCGGTGCCTTTGCGATCCGCCTGATTCGGCTGCCGGACACACTGCTGAACGAGACCGAGCACGCGCTCGATCAGTTGGCGGGCATCGAAAGCCGGCGCATGCCGACCAGCATTCACGGCCTGTCTCCGCGCTCGCGCTTCCTGCGGGCGCTCGACGCCACGACACCGACAGTGCCGGTACACAACATTGTCGGCAACCGTGGGCGCGGTGACGGCACCCGCGGCTCCGACGGCGTCGTTCCGGTTGCGAGCGCTCGGCTCCCGGCCTCAGAATCCGAGCTCGTGGTGCCCACGGGTCACGGGGGATTCGACCATCCGGAGGCTGTCGCCGAGCTAAAGCGTGTCATTCTGCTGGACGTCGCCGCGCAGTCCGCCGAGGCGGCAGTCGACGAACGCGCCGCGGCATCGCCGATCCCCGGCAGGAATTCAGTAGCCAAAGGTCCGAAATAAGGTACCGTTTCGAGGATTGCAGTCATGCGCACCGACATTCAGTTCACACCGCCGGCCCGCGCGATCATCGTTGCAGGCGCCGTCGCGCTGGTCATCACACTGATGAAAACGGCGGCGCCCATCCTGTCGCCACTGTTGCTTGCAATCTTCATCGCCGTGGTGGCAACCCCCGCATTGCGCTGGATGCGGCGCAAAGGCGTCCCGAAATGGGGTGCCCTGGCGGTCATCGGCTTCGTACTGCTGGACGTCGGCAGCCTCCTCGCGCTGGTCACCACAGGTGCACTGGAGGGCTTCCGCGACAGTTTCCCGAGTTACCAGGAGCGCTTCATGCTGCTGAGCCAGCAGATGGGCGGCTGGCTGGAGACGGCGGGCATCGGTAACTCCCAAGAGGCGATCCCGGACCTGCTGAATCCCGACAAGGTCATGGGCACGGTACGGCTGCTGCTGTCGAACGCAAGCGGCATCTTGGCCACGGGCTTCATGGTGCTGTTGACGGTGATCTTCATCCTGCTGGAGGCGCCGAGCCTGCCGACCAAGCTGCGCGTCGCCTTCAAGATGTCGCGAGAGGGCGAGGCACGCTTGGGCCGGCTGTTGGCCGCCGTCAACCGCTACATGCAGATCAAGACGCTCACCAGCGCCGCCACCGGTCTCTGCGTGTGGTTGTGGCTTTGGCTCCTGGGTATCGACTTCGCCGCCCTTTGGGGTGTGATCGGCTTTCTGTTCAACTTCGTTCCGGTGGTCGGCAATCTGCTGATGATGGTGCCCGCGGTGCTGCTGGCGCTGGTACAGACAGACATTCCCACGACCTTGCTGGTGGTGGTCGGCTACCTCGTCATCAACACCGTCATCGGCAACGTCATCGAGCCGCGCGCCATGGGCCGCGGCGTCGGTATCTCGACGCTCGCGGTCTTTATCGCGCTGATCTTCTGGGGCTGGCTGTTCGGGCTGGTGGGTATGTTCCTGGCCGTTCCCCTGACCACGGCCTTGATCACGGCGCTGGATGCAAGCCCGCATACCCGTCCGCTCGCGATCATGCTGGGCCCGGCGCTCAAAGAAAGCGATTTGGCGGTGACCCCTGACGCCGCGACAGCTCGGGAGTCGGCCGACGCGACGTCGAGCACCGGCAGCGACGATCGGCCCGCGCCCGAGGCGTAGCCGCCGTGGGTCGGTGCCCCCCGCGCGTCCCGCGGCAGTCGGCAACCGCGCGGTTGCCGGCGCCGGCGCAGGGACTCTCCCTGCGCCTTCCGGCGCCGGGCTCAGCGCCCCCGGGTCAGGACGAAGTAGCGGCGCCCGTCCGGCGTCTCCAGAAAATACAGCCGGCGGCTGGCGGGGAGGCCCGTCGCAGT
Source organism: Thiohalocapsa sp. (assembly GCA_021736785.1). Taxonomy (GTDB): domain Bacteria; phylum Pseudomonadota; class Gammaproteobacteria; order Chromatiales; family Chromatiaceae; genus Thiohalocapsa. The sequence continues at coordinate 31,031 of JAIPFF010000030.1, forward strand.
CAGGCGCAGGAACAGGTCGTCGAAGAACTCCGGTGTTTCGAGGCTGAAGTTGTGGAAGTTGCGGGTGCGGTTCACCGGCGTGACATCCACCAGGGTCAGGCGCCGGTCGGCCGGGCCCATCAGCGCGGCAAAGCTCGCGGCCACGGCCGCCTGATCCGGATCGAGCGGGTTCAGCGAGCTTTCGCCGAGACGCCGCTGCCGATTAATCAGCCGGCTGGCCAGCAGGGCGCGGTCGTTGGAGGACACGTAGACGGTGAGATTGTCGGCCAGCGTCTCGATCTCGGTGCGGAAACGTGTATCGAAATCGCGCCGTCCCACGTCGGGCGCCGTCAAGATGACGTTCTCGATCTCGGTCGAGCGATCGGCGAAGGCCGGATCCGCGGCAAGGTGATGGAAGGCGTCGACCACGACCTGGGCGCCGAGGCTATTGGCGATGACCCAGAGTCGCCCCGGCGCCACCTGCTCCGTCACCAGCGCCAGTGCCGCCGCCAGTTCCTCGCCGGATACGGTCGCGACTTCCCGCGCACGACGATAGCCGGCCAGCGAGCCGCCCTGATCGCCGGGCCAGTCGAACAGCAGCACGGGCGTGTCGATGTCCAGCACATGGGACAGGAAGGCGGTCTTGCGCAACGCCGACGGGAAGGTTTCACGATAGCCGTGCACGACCACCAGCAGCGCCTGGTAGGACGACGCGAGTACCTGCTCGCGCAGCTCGCCGGCAAAACCGGGCCGCGAGAGGGGCCGTACGTCTTTGAGCTGGATCTCTTCGTTGATCAGCCAGTCACTCGGGTTCAGCAGCATGCCGAGCCCCAGCGCCGGCTCCACTGCAATATCGAAGCTGCCGAGCTCCAACTCGCCGCGACGCTGCGACGAGAACCGCTTATCCAGGCCGTTGGACTCCGACTCGGGCAGCGGCACGCGGTTGGACGCGTAGAACATCCGCAGGGTATCGGAGGCATCGAGCCGCGGTGCCTGCATTCGCCGAAAGCTCAAGGCTTCCGCGTGCTCCAGAACCGTGCGCGTGCCGATGAAGTAGAAGTACCCCCCGATCCCGAGCAGCAGCGCGGCAACCACTCCGAGGAAAACAACAATGCGAAACGTAGTTTTTCTCATCAGCGCCTATCCCGCTGGCCTAACTGCCCATCATATCGCAGCGCCCGGACCGAAGGTGGAGCCGCCCCGATCGAAGCCCATCGGCGGACGCCGGATGCGTGCTTCGTCGAGCATGTCGCGCCGCAGCGTCGGAGCCGAGAAAACCGCAATCGAAGGATACCGTCAGGCCCGTCGATGCGTTCGTCGGTAAGGTATTTCCTGCTTTACCCCCACAGCCTGCCGAGGCTGTCAGTCGGCCCTTAACCCGACATCCAGTGAGGAGAAACGAGATGAAACCGAGTATCAAGGCAACATTACCCTTTGCGCTAATCTTCGCCATTGCCGGATGCGCCTCCGTCGAGGAGCCCCCGCAGGGAGAAACTCTGCTGGCCGAAGCAGTCGTTGCAACCGCGCAGGGTAATGTCGTCGGTGTCGACTACGAAAACCGGGTGGTCAAGCTGGAGACGCCGGATAGCCCGCGCGGCTGGCTGGAAGTCACGGTCAGCGAGGATGTCCGCAACTTGGCGCAGGTACGCACCGGCGATCGAATCACCGTCGACTATATCGAAGCCGTTTCCGTGACGCTGTTCCGCCCGGGCGAAGTCGAGCCGGGCGTGGATGTCAACGTGGCTGCGGGTCGAGCCGCTCCCGGAGAGCGGCCCGCCGTGGCGGCGGGTGTCGAGACATCGGTCACCGGCGTCATCGAGAAGATCGACACCGCAAACGAGCTCGTCGGCGTGCGCATACCCGACAGCGGCTATCGGGTGTTCAAGGTCAACAATCCGGCGATTATCGCCAGGCTATCCGTCGGAGACCGAGTCAGAGCTTCAGTCACCCGCGCTTGGGCCGTGGGCGTCAATCCCGGGCCCTTCAGTTGATCTGTAAGGCAGTGCTGCCGGCGTGACCGGACGCCCGGTCGGATGGCATGGAAGCCTCCGACGCGTCCGATCGATGCCGGCGAGTCGTTCCGCCCGGACCTTGACCTATCGACAGGACCACGCCATCACCGATATCAACCGGAAGACGGCCTTGCGTCGTTGCTTCGTGCGGCAATACACATCACAAGCAACCTATTCGTTCCGCTGCAACAGATAACACTAGGATATGAAAAGATTGATCCCCCTATCGCTCACCTTGGCGATCGTCTCGGGCTGTGCATCGACCACCCAGACTCAGTGGACGCCGACGGTGGATACCTACGGCAATTCCCGCGCGCAGTTCTTGACTCGGGATACCGAAGAATGCCGAGCACTCGCGCTGCAGGCGTCCGGTCCGACGACGGAGCAGGCGACCCAGTCCGCGATCACGCGGGGGCTGGTCGGCGCGGCAACGGGCGCCGCGGTCGGTGCGGTCTTGAATCAGAACAACTGGCGCGGGGCCCGTCGGGGCGCCGCTGTCGGCGTTGCAACCGGCGCCCTTTCCGGGGCCTACGGCACCGCGGCACAGACCGACGCGGCGTTCCGGCGCGCGTTCAACAGCTGCATGCGCCAGCGCGGACATACGGTGATCAGCTGATGAATTGTCGGGAGATTTCCAGAATGAAACGAATCCGCTTCAGCACGGCCGCCTGCTTGCTCGCCCTCTTGGTCGGCCCATTACCCGCGGCCGCCTCGGGCGGCCTCGAGGCAGCCCTGCGCCAAGTCGTCGAGGATAATCTGGCGGCATACAACAGTGAAGACCCATCGCGGACGCTGGCTTCCGTGCATACCAAGTCTCCGGCCTATGCCACTATGCAGGAGGCGCTGCCCGCACAATTCAGTGCGCTCGATGCCCGCACCGAGCTCGAGGGCTTCACTTACATCGGCCACGACAATGAATTCGCGGTTGCTCGCGTACAGTATCGAACGGTCGGGGAAACCACCGAGCCCTTCATGGACAACATCCTGGACACCATGACCTTCTTCTACCAGGAAGACGGCGCCTGGAAATACTGGGACAACTATGTCCTGGGCGCCCGCCTCTCGCCCTAGTCGTCACGGTCCGGCCGGACCAACGCGGCGGGATGCCGGGGCATGGACGCGCCGGAGTCCCCATGCGCCCGGAGTCCCGTGCGCAGAGTGCCCCGCGCCAAGAGAGTCCAATGCAGGTTGCCGCGGACGGCGGCTTGCGCCGCGCGGCATGTGCACTCCGAACGACCGCGCACCAGCTAACGCCGGATCATCCTCGCACCGCCGCGCCCGGCACCCAGCACGGCACCGAGCCCGGCACCCGCCGCGGTACACGGCCATTGGCGCCTCATCGAAGATTCTTCTGCGATACGTGCGCTTGCGCACAGTCCGGGATAGACCGATCGGCATAAATTATTGTCTAACAGACAGATGCCCTCGCCAGGGAGCGTTCGGAGACGCCAGCAGGGAGCCGCTGCAAAGAGCCGACGCCGGAAAACTCGAGCGCTTGCGCGACCCGCTCGCCCCGATTCGAGCAGCGGACAAAATGGCAGGGGGCCCGGAAACCGATCAGCAGACACGGGAGGCTAGCGATGGATCGATCAGGCGATATTCCAGTCCCGCAGAAACAACATCTTGCAAACAGTCGCCCGATAGCGAAAGGGGTCAACGCACCAGGCTCGCCCGGCATCTCTGCGGTCAGGGATTTGATCCGCGCACGCCGCAGGATCGCCTTGGCATACCGGCGCACTCAGAGTGACATCGACCGCCATCGCTTGGCAGACATCGATCACGAGCTAGCCGGATACAACATCGATATTCCCGCCATCGAGCATCTCGTCGCGCAGCGCAAGCGCTGAAACCGCGAGACCGGCATCCGACCCCCGCCATCCAACCCCGGCCATCCAACCCCGGCATCGCTTCCAAAGATGCCCGGGGTCCGGTTGCGGCAGTTATCCCCATCGCCATCGGCGCACTCACCGCCTAGCGCCGAATCTCTTCCCGCCACTGCTTAAGTTCGCCAGCGCACCGAAGGCCCGGCCCATTCGGCGTAGGTTGTCCGGAACCGGACCGAGTCTGTTCGCTCTCGCCCTTCCCGCCGGCCAACACGGCAGGCGGAAATGGCCGCGGCCGCGCCGCGGCGCCAATCCGCTTCCCTGTCGCCCTCGCCGCGGGTCGGGCCGGATTGCAGGTCAAGGTCCATCATCAACAACCGGAGCATTCTCCATGCAGTTCGATCTCACCAACTACAACATCGGCAACATCGACCGTCTGATCCGTGCAAGCGTCGGTGCACTCGTGACTGTCGTCGCCTTCCTCGAAGGCAGCTGGATCGCCGGGCTGATCGGCGCGGTGCTGCTCGGCACCGCCTATTTGCGCTTCTGCCCGGTCTACGCGCTGTTCGATTTCAGCTCGAACAAGAACGCGGCATCCGTCGGCAAATAGGCCGAGCCCGGCCACCGGCCGGGCTCCGAAATCCGGTCCTCCGGACCGGCGGTGGCCGGCGGCACCGATCCTCCGCCAACTCGACTTCACTGAGGATACCCCCGGTCCGCGGGCCGAGCCGAAGACGCCTCCCCCCCTTTATTCAGCCAGCCACCTGAATCTCGACAAGATGCTCCCGGCGGTCGTCGACCAGTCGGACCGTTTTCTCCTTCGCCTCGACCCCATCCAACGTCGTCCCGATCACCTCGCCGTGCCGACCCGCAGAGGAGCGGACTTGGCTGACCGAGATGCGGTAACGGGTCTCCCGATAGCGGTAGTCGAGCGTAAAGCCGTCCCAGTCCGGGGGCAGACAGGGGGCAATGCACAGCCGGTCCGCCTCCAGTCGCAGGCCGAGCAGGGATTCGAGAATGAAGCGATACATCCAGCCCGCCGAGCCGGTGTACCAGGTCCAGCCGCCCCGCCCCACATGGGGCGACACCCCGTAGACATCAGCCGCGATGACATAAGGCTCGACCTTATAGACGGCGATGTCCTCGGCCGAGCGGCCGTGATGGATCGGGTTGATCATGCCGAACAACTCCCAGGCGCGCGCACGGTCGCCCAGTCGGGCGAAGGCCATCGCCGCCCAGATCGCCGCATGGGTGTACTGCCCGCCATTCTCGCGCACGCCGGGGACGTAGCCCTTGATATAGCCGGGCTCGAGCTGCGACTGGTCGAAGGGCGGGTCCAGGAGTTGGATCAGCCCGGCGTCCCGGCGCACCAGGTGGGTGTCCAGCGCCTCCATGGCCCGGCGCGCCCGCTCGGGATCGGCGGCTCCGGACAGCACCGACCAGCTCTGGGCGATGGAGTCGATGCGGCATTCCGGGCTGCTCGACGACCCCAGCGGCGTCCCGTCGTCGAAGTAGGCGCGCCGGTACCAGTCCCCGTCCCAGCCGTGCTCCTCCAGTTTCCCCCGCAGTCGTCGCGCCTCGCGCTCGCAGCGCTCCAGCACCTGCGTATCGCCGCGGGGACGGGCCAGCTCGGCGAACTGCGTCAGCACCTCGTGCAGGAAGAAACCAAGCCAGATGCTCTCGCCCCGGCCCTTGATCCCCACCAGATTCATGCCGTCGTTCCAGTCGCCCGAGCCGATCAACGGCAGGTCGTGCTCGCCGGTGCGCAGGCCGTGGATGATGGCGCGTACGCAATGTTCATAAAGGCTCGCCGACTCGTCGCACTGACCGGGGAGGTCGTAGTAGGAATCGTCCTCGCCGCTGACCAGGCGGCCATCCAGGAACGGGGCCGTCTCGTCCAGCACCCCGGTGTCGCCGGTGATCCGGACATAGCGGCAGGTCGCCAACGGTAGCCAGAGATAGTCGTCCGAGCAGCGCGTGCGCACGCCCCGGCCGGAGGGCGGATGCCACCAGTGCTGGACATCGCCTTCGCGGAACTGGCGCCCCGCGCAGCGCAGCAGGTGCGCGCGCACCCGGGCCGGCTCGGCATGCACGAGCGCCATGGCGTCCTGCAGTTGATCGCGGAACCCGAACGCGCCCCCCGACTGGTAGTCGCCGCTGCGCGCCCAGAAGCGGCAGGCCAGGGTTTGGTAAAGCAGCCAGCCATTGGCCAGCAGATCCAGCGCGGAGTCCGGGGTCTCGACCCGGACAGCGCCGAGCGTGCGTGTCCAATAGCGCTGCACCGCCTCCAGCACTGCCTGCGCGGCGCCCGCGCCCTGCTCGGGATGAACCGGACGGCCGGTCTCGTCCGCGCCGCGCCGGTCCACCAGTCCAAGCCGAAAGACGACCTCGTGGGTTTGGCCGGCGGCGAGGTCGAAGCACGTCTGCAGCGCGCCGCAGGCGTCCAGGCCCGGACCGACCCGCCCGGACAACCGCGTGCGCGTCAGCGCGGCCGGTCGGCTCAAGCTGCCGTTGCGCCCGAGGAACTCGGTGCGGTCGCCGCTCAGGGTGCGGGCCGGGTCGTTCACGTCGAAGAAGGCCAGCCGGTCGGCGAACTCGCTGTTGTAGGGGTTCCGGGCGATGAGCGCGCCGCTGCTCGGGTCGATCTCGGTGACGACGTGCAGCGCCGACTTGGGTCGCAGATCTCCGAGCACCCACTCGACATAGCCGGTCGCGGACAGCCGGCGCGGCTCACCGGAGAGGTTGCGCAGCTTCAGCAGCAGATATTTCACCGGCGCGTCGGCGGCGACGTAGACCCACAGCTGCGAGTCGATGCCGGCTTCGCAGTGCTCGAAGACGCTATAGCCGAAGCCGTGCCGACAGACATAAGGCGTCGCGCCGCCGGCAGGCAGCGGGGTGGGCGACCAGACCTGCCCGCTCACCTCGTCGCGCAGATACAACGCCTCGCCGTGGACATCGCCGACCGGGTCGTTGTGCCAGGGCGTGAGCCGGAATTCGTGGGCGTTCTCGCTCCAGGTATAGGCCCCGCCGCCGGCCGAGACGACCGTTCCGAACTGCGCATTTGCCAGCACATTCACCCAGGGCGCGGGCGTCGCCTGGCCAGGCGCGGTGATGATGACGTATTCACGCCCGTCTTCGGAGAAGCCCCCCAGGCCGTTGTCGAAGCGCAGCACCGGGCGTGGCGGGGCAGCGCGCCGCGGCTCGCGCGCCCGGCCCCCGCCGGGCTTCAAGGGCGGCATGCGCTTCGCCTGCGGGCCGCGCCGTGCGATCTGCTCCGCCAGCGTTCCTCGGCTGTCGCTGAGGATGGCGCGCGCCACGGTCCGAAACAGCAAACGGTCCTCGTCCGAGATCTGATCCGCCGGGCGGACAAAGATGCCGCCCGGACGGTCTACCACATGCGCTTCGACGCCTGCGGCGATCAGACCCAGGATCTGCTCCTGCAGCTGCTGGCGGTAGCCGTCGCGATCCTCGTTCCAGATCACCAGGTCGACGGTGAGCCCCTTGAGGCGCCAGTAGGCATGCGCCTGTACCAGCTGATGAGCCAGGGCGATGTTGGCAAGATCGCCGATCTGACAGAGCACGATGGGCACATCGCCGGAGACCGCGTGACTCCAGAGGCCCGACTGTCCGCGGCGGTTCTGCGCCAGCACGCCGGGCTCGGCGCGCAGCGAGGCATTGGTATAGAGGATCGAGCTGGCAAGACTGCCATAGAGTTGGGCGTCGGCCGGGGTCGCGTTCAGCTGGCGCAGTACCACCTGGCTGTGGGTCCAGGCGAGATCGAAGGTGCGATCGGCCAGGCGCGTGTCACGGTATTTCTCGACCAGGTCCAGGGCCTGTTCGCGGGTCTCGCCGACCCCGTAGATCAGGTCGATGGTTGCGGTTTGATCGACCTCCAGGACGATGCGCCGGCGGATTGCGACCATCGGGTCCAGCACCGAGCCGGCGCTGCCCGAGAGCGGCCCGGCCTCATCCAGGGCTTGCGGCGCGGCCAGCGTCCGATCGCGTCCGATGAAGCGCATCCGGTCGGTCTCGCAGGACGGGGCGAGCGCGGCGTCACCTGTCGGCCCGGGCTCGGCATCGCCCCGCGCCACCATGGCATGGAACATCCAGGGCGAGGACTCTTCGCGCGAGCGCGGCCGGCGGTGACAGAGGACCGCCGAGCCGGCATGGAGGACTTCGGTCTGCATGAACAGGTTGCTGAAGGCCGGATGCAGATCGTCCGCCGCGGGCGGTGCGAGCACCACCTCGGCGTAGCTGGTGACCTCGATGACCCGGCGGGTGCGGGAACGGTTGGTGAGGCGCAGCCGGCGCAGCTCGAGATCGTCCTCCGGGGAGACGACGATCTCGGTATAGGACTCGATCTCGTGATCACGGCGACGGAACTCCGCCCTGCCCTCGGAGAAGATCGCCTCGAAGTGATCCGGCGTGGTCAGCGTCGGCTGATGGGCGCTCGACCAGACGGCGCCGGTCTCCAAGTCGCGCAGATAGCAGAAGTTGCCCCAGGGATCGCAGGTGCTGTCCTCGCGCCAGCGGGTGACGGCAAGATCCTTCCAGCGGCTGTAGCCACCGCCGGCGTTGGTCACCATCACATGGTAGCGGCCGTTGGACAGCAACTGCACCTCCGGGTATGGGGTGTCGGGGCTGTCGAGGACGCGGATCGGCGCCTCGAGACTGCCCTCGCTCGCGCGCTCGCCGGTGATCTCGCCGTGGGTGTCCGAAAAGAAGACGGTAGTCTTCGGAATGCGCTCCTGCAGCAGCAGGGCGGTGGCCTGAAATGACGGCACCGAGGCGAAGCGCCGCTGCATCGGGCGATCGAGCAGCACGGTGGCCAGGGACAGGAAGGTCATGCCCTGGTGATGGGCCATGAAGGAGCGGATCACGGCGCTCGCCTGTCCGCGCGGCAGCCGGGATGGCGTGTAGTCGATGGCCTCGTAGAAACCGAACGGCCCCGTCAGCCCGATGGCGGCTAGCCGCTGGAGATTCAGGCAGGCGGCCTCGGGCGCCACCATCAGCGCCAGCGCCGAGGCATAGGGGGCGACCACCAGGTCCTCCGCCAGCCAGCGCTTGAGTCCCAGACCCGGGACGCCGAAGGCGCGGTACTGGTAGTTGAGCTGGACATCGACGCCGTTGTAGCCGGACTCCGAGACGCCCCAGGGCACACCGCGCTCCTTGCCGTAGGCGATCTGCCGCGCCACCGCCGTGCGATAGGTCTGGTCGAGCAGGGTGTTGTCGTAGCTCGGCATCACCAGCAGCGGCATCAGGTACTCGAACATCGAGCCGCTCCAGGACAGCAGCGTGGCGTCGCCGGCGGCACGGGTCAGCAGGCGGCCCAGGGCAAACCAGCTCTCTTGCGGCAACTGGCCCTGCGCAATGGCGACGAAACAGCCCAGGCGCGCCTCCGAGGCCAGCAGATCGTAGTAGCTCGCATCGCGCCGCCGCTCGGCGACGTTGTAGCCGATGGCCAGTAGCGACTGCGCCTCGTCGAACAGGAAATCGTAGTCCATGCGGGTCAGATCGTCGGCGGTGAGCGCCAGTTGCTCGATTTCGCCGATGCGCGCGCGGGCGCGGCCGCCGGGCTCGCCCGCGGGGCTCGTCTCGAGCCCGGCCAGTTGACGCAGCGTCAATGAAAGCGCGGGTTGCAGTTGCTCGCCGGACCGGGCGGGCTCGCCCACCGCCGCGGCCGCGAGCCAGGGCGCGAGAAACAGCAGGTCATTCAGCATGGCGCGGCATTGCAGAGCCAGGCGCCGTGTCCAAGCCGTTAGCTCGTCCTCTCCCCCGTCCTCGGGCACGGCGTCCGCTGCCCGTAAGGCCTGTTCGGCCTGCACGGTCAGGGCATCGAGACAGGCGCACGCCTCGCTCAGGCTGCTCGGCGGCACCGCGCGGGCGGATTCAAAGGTCTGTTGGAAGTGCACGAGGGGGGCCGGCAGCGCGCGCCGGCGCCCGGACTCGGCATCCGCCCGGAGCGCGTCCGTCAATGTTTTCAAGGTATCGCCGATGCCGTCGCGCCAGCGCGGATTGAGGATCGGCGCGTCGATCAGCGCGAGCAGGCCCGGTTGCAGGGTCGACAGATGACCGGCCAGGTTGCCGCTATCCACCGACGAGACGTAGTAAGGCACCAGCGGCGCCAACGTCCGGGTGTCGTACCAGTTGAAGAAGTGGCCGCGATGGCGCTGCAGTCCCGCCATGGTGCGCAACGCGGCGCCGGTGCGGGCGAGCAGTCCGCCGGCGGGCAGGTAGCCGAAGTCGTAGGCGGCCAGATTCGCCAGCAGCGAGAGCCCCATGTTGGTCGGCGAGGTGCGATGCGCCACCGCGGCCACCGGATGCTCCTGAACATTGTCCGGCGGCAGCCAATGGTCGTCCGCCCCGACGAAGGTCTCGAAGAAGGCCCAGGTCTTGCGCGCGCTGGTGTGAAGGAATCCGGCCTGCTCGGCCGTCAGCTGCGCCTCGCGCTGCTCGAGCGGGTGGCTCATCCACCAGGCGATCAGGGGCGCCGCCAGCCAGGGCAGCAGGACCGGCGCGGCCGCCGCCAGCGCCATCGGCTCGCGCAACGCGGCGACCACGCCCGTGATCAGCGCCAGGGCCGGGGCGATCCACATGATGCGATAGAAGGCGGCGAGCCCCCGGCGCCGACGCTCCAGATCGCCCGAAGAGGTCCATTCGAGCAGGCCGCGCCGGCTGACCAGCAGCCGCCACAGGGTGCGGATCACGGCATCCAGGCTGTAGTAGGCCTCGTAGGGAAGACAGGCCAGCGTAAAGAGCGCCTGCACCAGCCGCTGGCCCGCGGCGCGCCCGGCGGCGGCCAGATGCGCCGGCCAGCGCAGGTCGCCGGGCTTGCGCAGCGCGCTCGGGATCGCGGCGAGCAGCGCCGGAATCAGCAGGATGCCCGGCACCGCCAGCGCCCAAACGGCGGGCTCCGGGAGCAGCATCAGGCCGAGCACCGCCAGCGCGGTCAGGGCCGCGGGCACCAGGCTGCGACGAAGGTTGTCGGCCAACTTCCAGCGTGACAAGGCCGAGATCGGATTGGGCCGCAAGCGGCCGTCACGACCGGGAACGCGCGGCAGCAGCCACTGGGCAATCTGCCAATCGCCGCGGATCCAGCGATAGCGGCGGCTCACATCGGCGCTATAGCAGGCCGGGTAGTCCTCGTACAGCTGCACGTCGGAGAGCAATCCCGAGCGCGCATAACACCCCTCCAGCAGGTCATGACTGAGGATGCGGTTCTCGGGGAAGTGATCGTCGAGGGCCTCCTCGAAGGCATCGACCGCATAGATCCCCTTGCCGATGAAGGAGCCTTCCTGAAACCAGTCCTGATAGAGATCCGAAATCGCCCGGGTGTAAGGGTCGATGCCGGCGTCCTGTCCATGCAGCCGCGCGAACCGGGAACGGTTCGCGCCGGGCAGGCTCACCGCAACGCGAGGCTGGAGGATGCCGTAACCCTCGCGGACACGTCCCGAGTCGGGGTCGAAGCGCGCCCGATTCAGCGGGTGCTCCATCGCGCCGACCATCTCCCTCGCCGCGTCGCGCGGGAGTTGGGTATCGGTGTCCAGCGTGATGACATAGCGCACCTTCGCCAGGACAAGCCGGTCGCCGATGATCTGCGAGAAGCGCGCATCGGAGCGCAGTGCCTTTCCCTCGCCGGGTTCGGCGCCGGATTCGGCGTCGGATGTCGCGCCGGCTTCCGCGCGGCCGGCACCCCAGCGCATGCCGGCGTCTTCGCCGCCGCGCAGCAGGGCGTTCAGGTCCGAGAGCTTGCCGCGCTTGCGCTCGTAACCCATCCAGACCCCGGCGCGCGGATTCCAGCGACGCGGGCGATGGAACAGGAAGAAGGTGTCGCCGCCCGCACGCGGGTACTTGGCATTGAGCGCCGCGACGCCCTGCGCGGCGAGCTCGATCAAGGTCCGGTCGCCCGGCAGCGTCTCGGTCGGCGCATCGCGCAGATCGGTCAGCAGCCCGAAGTGCAGATGGGCGTCCCGATTGGCCAGGAAGCGGACCTCCAGCGACTCGATCAAGGACTCGATCCCCCGCGCGTCGCCGAGCATGGTCGGCGTCACCACCAGGGTGCGCGCCTGCGGCGGGATGCCGGCGGAAAAGTCCAGGCGCGGCAGCGCATGCGGCGTGGCCAGCAGACTCGCCAGCCAGTTCACCAGCGTCACCGCCAGTTGACTGGTGGCGAGCACCACGAGGACAACAAGGATCGGAAAGAGCCAGACCGGAGCGCCCTCGGCCCGAGTGAGCAAACCAAGGGAAAACGCGGCCGTCAGCAACAGGATGCCGCCGAGGTAGAGCACCAATGGGGCACGGGCCCCGGGGATTTGCAGCGACGCCGGGCCGGTTCGACGGACTCCGGCCTGCCGCTCGAGCAGGGGCCGTCCGCGATCGATGAGATAGTAGCCGACATGGGCCGCCCGATCCCCCGTTTGCGCCGCGTCGGTCGGCTCGGAGCCCGCTTCGCCGGACGCCGCACGCGCCTGCGCCAGCCCGATCGCCTCCCGCGCCACCTCGGTCTCCGACAGCCGGCCGCTCTTCGCGATGCGCTCCACCACATGCCGGTAGCGATCGCGGGTGGCGAAGTCCATGCGCCCGTAAAGCCCGTCCGGGTCCTCCCGCAGCGTGCGCTCCACCAGACTCATGCGCTCGACGAGATCCCGCCAGTCCATCGCGCCGAGGAACCGGAGACTGCCGATGCTATTGCCGATGGAGACCTGGTCCGCGGCCTGCTGTTGATTCTCCACGCGGACCAATTGCTCGATGGTCAACCCGGACTCGGCGAGTTGCTGCTCGATCCAGGTCAGCGGCAGTGCCAAGGCCGCGCTCTGCCCTTGCAGACGGCGCGCGAGCTCGGCGACGAAGGCGCCGGACATGGGCGGGCTCGAGCGGGCCATGTCCGCGATGACCAAGATGAGACTCTTCGGGTCGCTCCCGGCCATCGCCAGCATGCGATCGGCCCAGCCGTCGGCCAGGTTCTGGTCGACGCGACTGGCGGCGACGCGGGCCGCGACGCGGCGCAGGTTTTCGATCAGCGCCAAGCGCAGCATGATGGGGATGGCCCAAAGCTCCCCCAGACGAAGGACCGCTTCACGCTGATAGGCGGCGATGAAACGGCTTAGGTTCTCGGGGTCGACGCGGCCGTCGCCGTGCGCAATGACTTCCAGTGCCAGGTCATAGACCCTGGGCAGCGTCGCCGAGGGACCGCTGCGAAGACGCGGAAGCTCCCGGCTGTAGCCCTTGGGCAGGTGGCGCTTGGCGGTTCGGATTTGCTCCTCGATCAGATAAAAGTTGTCGAGCAGCCATTCCCCGGCCGGCGCGATCCGACGGTTCTCCGTGACGGCGACCATCAGCAGCCGACAGACACCGACCAGGACTCTTTCGTTATCGGTCAGGCGCGCCAGCAGTCGATCCGGCGGATGGCCCGGCATCAGAACATGCGACGCCGCGAGCACCTTGCCGTGCTGTTCCATCTGCGCCGCGCTGAACAATTCCGAGCGAATCGGCACCGCGTTGCGGATCTCGTGATCGGCAAGGCTGTCGGGACGCACCCACATCCGCACCGCCAGCGAGGCATCTCGCATCGCCCTGTTGATCGGATTCAAATACGTCTCCCGGGTTGGCAGAGGATGATGCCGCGAAGCGGCGGGAACGGCGATGCAGCGGCGATTGCAATCTTGGACATACCGGTTGCGTATCGAGGCGGCGAAAGGCCGCTCGCGTGAAGAGCAATGCAACCGGAGGCGCGGCGCCTCTCCTGTCGAAGGGTTCGAGCATGGCTTGCCCGCCACCATAGTTTCGGCCGGCGGTGAGCGTCTGTTCGCAAGCGCACCGATCGTCGTTTTTCGGAGAAAGATGCCCACCCGCTCCTGGACAGGAACGGTCATACAGGACAGCGAACGCCTCGAATGCCTGCGCTGTGTGCGCCAACGCACGGACCGGACGTATCGGCGAGCGTATTGCTCGGCTATCGCGGCCGATCGGTCCACAAGCGCCCCTTGTTTGCCGTGCTTTCTTCGTCCATCACCGAGCAACCTGGGGAACGCGCATGCAGACGGACTCCGCAAACACACCCGAGCATTTCGATAATCGGCTGCTGGCCGCGCTACCCGAGCAAGACCGCAGATGGATTCTGTCGCATTGCGACCGCGTCGAGCTTCGGCGCGGCGAGATGCTCGGCGAGCCGGGTGGCCGAATCAGCGCGGTTTATTTCCCCACCGAATCCTTCGTCTCGCTGGTGACCCCGCCAGCCGATCACACCGGTTTGGAAGTCTGGCTGGTCGGTAATGAAGGCATGATCGGGGCGCCTCTTGTGCTCGGCGTGGATCTCACGCCGCTGCATAGCATGGTGCAGGGCGCGGGGCCGGCGTGGCGCATGAGCGCCGAGGGGTTCGGCGAGGCGCTGCGCCGCAGCGAGGCCCTACACCGGACGCTCGACCGCTATCTCGCCGTGCTGATGGGCCAGGCCGCGGGAATGGTGGCGTGCACCCGCTTTCACCTCGTCGAGGAACGCCTCGCCCGCTGGCTGCTGATGTCGCGGGATCGGGCCCACTCGAACCGCTTCCATGTCACCCACGAGGTTCTTGCGGCCATGCTCGGCGTGCGCCGCGCCGGCGTCACCCGAGCGGCGATGGCCTTGCAACAATGCCGGCTCATCCAGTATCGCCGGGGTCAGGTCACCATCCTCGACGGCGCCGGTCTGCGAGCCGCCGCCTGCGGATGCTATGGGACGGTGGAGGCGATCTACGATCGGATTCTGGTCTGACGGGGGGCTGGCGCGGGGTCTGACGCGGGCTCCCGCGAGGGAAGGCCCGCCCCGATGGCGGATTGCCGGCCGCGAGGGGACCGGAGCGTATGCACGGCGCATCGGGTCGGGGTCGGCTCCCGACGGCTCCCGACGGCTCCCGACGGCTCCCGGCGGCTCCCGGCGGCTCCCGGCGGCTCCCGGCGGCTCCCGGCGAACACTAACCCGCCCGGCTATTTGTGCGCTATCGTACGAAGAGCGGCTCAGACCGGTTCGGGCGAGTCGCCGCGCACCTGTGCGCCCGCACCTAGCGCCGCTCATCCGGGAAGCGAATCATGACCATCGCACCCACGCCCGCGTCACCGCGACAGAATCATCTGCTCGACACGCTGCCCGAGGCCGAATACGAGCAGTTGCGCCCTCACCTGGAGCCGGTCCCGCTGCCCCTCGGAATGGCCCTGTACGAATCCGGCCAGGGATTGAGCCACGTCTATTTTCCCACCACCGCCATCGTGTCCCTGCTGTATGTCATGGAGAATGGTGCCTCCGCCGAGATCGCGGTGGTCGGTAACGACGGTATCGTCGGCATCGCGCTCTTCATGGGTGGAGAAACCATGCCGAATCGGGCCGTGGTGCAGAGCGCGGGCCATGCCTATCGCCTGAGGGGACCGGTGCTGCAGCGCGAGTTCGCCCGCCACGGAACGCTGCACCCGCTGCTGCTGCGCTACACCATGGCGTTGCTGACCCAGATGGCACAGACCGCTGTCTGCAACCGCCACCACAGCATCGACCAGCAGCTCTGCCGCTGGCTGCTCCTGAGCCTGGACCGGTTGCCGTCGACGGAGCTGCACATGACCCAGGAACTGATTGCCAATATGCTCGGGGTGCGGCGCGAAGGCGTCACCGAGGCGGCCGGTCGCCTACAGAGTGCCGGATTGATCCGGTACAGCCGGGGGCACATCACCGTGCTGGACCGGCCGGGACTGGAGGCACGGGTGTGTGAGTGCTACGAGGTGGTACGCCGGGAATTCGAGCGCCTGCTTCCCGGGCGGACGGATCCCTGATCTGCGCATTTTTTGGTATGCGCACTTTTTATCAGGCACAAAAAAGCCGCTCGAAAGCGGCTCTTTTTTAAGTTGGTAGCGGGGGCAGGATTTGAACCTACGACCTTCGGGTTATGAGCCCGACGAGCTGCCTGACTGCTCCACCCCGCAACTGAGCCGCCTATACTAGCGGCGAAGGACTGAACGCGCAACCCCTATTGGTAATAATAGTTCGGATCTTCAGCCTGCGAGAGGGGCAAGCCGGCGTCGAAGGTGCCGAGCCTGCGTTCTGCGAAGACGTGCGGCAGCGGCAGGAACCGGTTTGGACCTCGAGCGGCGAGACCGGTCTTGTGCATCATCCGGCCTGGCGCGTCACCCGGCCTTCGCGCCGGCCTTGCCGCCGCCGAGCTGCGCGATGATCGCGTCCGCCACGCGGAAGGCATTGGCGTAGATGGTCCAGGTGTAGGCGACGCTGCCACCGGTGGGCATGAAGCTGCCGTCGCTGACGAAGACATTGTCGGCGTCGTGTAGGCGGCATTCGGGGTCGAGCACGGAAGTCTCCGGGTCGGCGCCGAAACGACAGCCTCCGGCAACCAGGTTTTGCGGCGGCGAGCCGCTGACCGACCAGCCGACATCCTCGCAGCCGAGCGCTTCCAGCACCCGGGCGCCCTTGCGGGCGAGAAAGCGGCCCGTCTCCAAATCACGGGGATGGTAGCCCAGCCGCACCCGCCCCACGGGCAGGCCCCATCGATCGCGCTCGCCGGGATCGAGCGTCACGAAGCAGTCGTCCACCGGCGTCCAATCGTTGAAGACCTCGAAGCTCAGGTAACGGGCCTCGGTGAAGTGGGCGTGGATGCGGTCCTTCAGCGGCTTGCCCCACAGCAGCCGGCCGTCGTCGCGTTTTTGCGAGATGGCGCGTGAGATGGCATTGGCGTGGCGGAACAGGAAATCGATGCTGCCGCCCTTGCGCGGCCGGCGGTCCTCGGGATCTCGGTATTCGTACCAGTCCTGCAGCGTGCGGTTGACGAAGGTGCCGCGCTGCTGCAGACGCGCGACCTCGTCCTGCGCGCGGCCGGCGTAGCGCAGCACGCCGCTGCCGGCGCCGCCGGCGGAGAACAGCAGGTTTCGGCCCACTTGGCCCCGATTGTTGCCGAGGCCCTTCGGGTGCTCGGGCCCGGGCGACATGAGCAGCAGGCGCGCGCTCTCGATGGGCTGACAGGCGACGACGATGATTCGGGCGTCCACCCGCCGGCGGCGGTCATCGGCGCCGATATACTCCACCGCCTCGACCCGCCCCTTCTCGTCGCCGATCAGCCGGCAGGCCATGCTGTGCGCTCGAATCTCGCAGCGCCCGGTGGCCGCGGCCTTGGTCAGCAGCGCCGCGCGGGCGCTGCCCTTGGCACCGGTCTCGCATCCGTAGCTGCCGCAGTAGTTGCTGTAGACGCAGGCGCGACGGCCGTCGGCGGGCATCGACAGGATCGCTCGCGGCAGCGGCAGCGCCCGATAGCCCAGTTCCTTGCAGGCAGTATCGATCATGGCGGAGACCGGATGCTCGGCGGTCGGCGGATAGGGGAAATCCGGCGTCGAGCGCGGTTCCTGGAACGGATGCGGAACGACGCGGCCGGAGACACCCACGCGCCGCTCGACCAGCGTGTAGTAGGGCTCCAGGTCGTCGTAGCCGATGGGCCAGTCCACCACATTGCCCCGATCGACGGGGCCGTATTCGCTGCGCAGCCGAAAGTCCTTCGGCTTCTGGCGCAGGAAGTAGCCGCTCATCAGATT
Source organism: Thiohalocapsa sp. (assembly GCA_021736785.1). Taxonomy (GTDB): domain Bacteria; phylum Pseudomonadota; class Gammaproteobacteria; order Chromatiales; family Chromatiaceae; genus Thiohalocapsa. Next base: position 48,399 of record JAIPFF010000030.1, read on the forward strand.
GGTGGCGCCGCCGACCATGTTGCCGTTCCAGAAGTCCCAGCCCGAATCGAAGGTGGACTGGGCGTACCAGTCGCCGCTCTCGCGGCGGCGCTCGAGCACGTGGCGCTCGTCTTGGAGGTTCGGCGTATAGGCGCTGCGGCGGCAGCAGGCGATCTCGTCCTTGGCGAAGTCCTTCTCGGTGAGCCAGGGCCCCTTCTCCAGCACCAGCACCGAGTAGCCCGCCTCCGCCAGCGCCAGCGCGACCGGGGCGCCGCCGGCGCCGCTGCCGATGACACAGCAGTCGAAATCGCGATCCGCACTCAACATTCTCCGGCCTCCCTAGTCGATTGCTGCTCCGCAATGGATTGCTGCTCCGCGGCCCGGCATTTCACCCCCGAGCCCCGGGCCATCTCCTCGCCCCGCACCGACACCAAGCCGTCCGCGGCGAGCCGCAGACTCCCGGCGCTCTTGGGAGTCCGGGCTTCAGCACGGACGTCTTCCCGTGCCGGCACCGATGATCCATCCGTCCGCGGCGAGCCGCAGACTCCCGGCGTTTTTGGGAGTCTGGGCTTCAGCCCGGACGTCTTCCCACGCCGCCGCCGATGCTCCGTCCGCGGCGTGCCGCAGACTCCCGGCGTTTTTGGGAGTCTGGGCTTCAGCCCGGACGTCTTCCCACGCCGCCGCCGATGATCCGTCCGCGGCATGCCGCAGACTCCCGGCGTTTTTGGGAGTCTGGGCTTCAGCCCGGACGTCTTCCCACGCCAGCACCGATGACCCGTCCGCGGCGTGCCGCAGACTCCCGGCGTTTTTGGGAGTCCGGGCTTCAGCACGGACGTCTTCCTGCACCGGCATCGAACGGAACGCGGCAAGCCACGTACTCCCGGGTTGTCGGGAGTCCGGGCTTCGGCACGGACGTTTTCCCACGCTGCCACCAATACGTCCGCGGCGTGCCGCAGACTCCCAGCGTTCTTGGGAGTCCGGGCTTCAGCACGGACGTCTTCCTGCGCCGGCACCGAACGGAACGCGGCAAGCCACGTACTCCCGGGTTGTCGGGAGTCCGGGCTTCAGCACGGACGTTTTCCCACGCTGCCACCAATACGTCCGCGGCGAGCCGCAGACTCCCGGCGCTCTTGGGAGTCCGGGCTTCAGCACGGACGTCTTCCCGTGCCGGCACCGATGATCCGTCCGTGGCGAGCCGCAGACTCCCGGCGTTCTTGGGAGTCCGGGCTTCAGCACGGACGTCTTCCTGCACCGGCATCGAACGGAACGCGGCAAGCCACGTACTCCCGGGTTGTCGGGAGTCCGGGTTTCGGCACGGACGTGTTCCTGCGCCGGCACCGAACGGAACGCGGCAAGCCACGTACTCCCGGGTTGTCGGGAGTCCGGGTTTCGGCACGGGCGTGATCCCCTGAGTCCGCGCCTCGGCACGAACCTGATCCCGCACGGCCGACGCGGGCGGAACGCGGATGAAGCGACGCGCGACCGCTCAGGCCCGGCGCGACCCGCATTCCTCTCAGGATTCGCCCGAGGCACGCTCGCGCCCGCGATACATGGTCCGGGCATCGGGCCGCGGACGCCCGGGGTCGTGCTCCAGCCACGCCCAACCGATGCCGTCCGGATTGCCACCGTAGATCGGGTCGGCCAATAGGGCCTCCAGCGTGTAGTCGATCAGGGTCGAGAGCCAGTTGCCGCCGCGGCGGGTCTCGGCAAAGCTGCGCAGCAGATCTTCGCGGCGCGCGGCGCTCAGATCGACAAAGCGGCGATCGGTCCCGGTTCCGATCCCGATCCCGGTTCCGATCCCGATCCCGATCCCGATCCCGGTCTTGGTCTTGGTCTCGGTCTTGGTCTCGGTCTCGGTCTCGGTCTTGGTCTTGGTCCCGGTCTCTGTCTCGGCGACGTGCTCGTCGAGCCAGCCGGCACCGCGCAGCAGGAATCCGCGGATATCCGGATCGAAGCCCGGATCGGCCAGGGCGCGATCCAGATAGGTGGTAGCGTTCACATCCGCGGCGCCGGGAGCGTCGGGCTCGCCGGGCAGCAGATGCTCCTGCACCAGCGCGAACAGCGCCCATTGCCCGGCATCCAAGGTCTCGCCGCGCACGACCGCCGGCGTCACGGCGGCCTCTGCCGCCGCCATCGCCGGCGTCGCGGCCAACGCCGTGCCCGACTGCAGAAAGGCTCTGCGCTTCAAGATCCCGACCCGCCCTAAGAGCTCGGTCTCGGCGCGAAGTCTTGCGGATACGGGTTGTCGTGACTGCGCTTGATGACGATGTAGGGCCGATTCGCACCCCGGTGACATTCATTACAGCCGTTGAGCAGCCCGTCGTAGGCGGCGTCGATCCGCTCGGCGTCGCCGACTTCAATGGCGCCTTCCAGGCCCTCGAAGGCCCGCTCGAAGGTGGATTCCAGCAGCGTCGGTATTGCGATACCGTCGTAGCTCTCGATCTCCTCGACGGCCTCGATGACCTCCTCGAGCTCGTGCACGTAGAAGCCCTGCAATTCGCGGTTGCCGGCGTCGATCGCGAGCCCGAGCTTGTGACCGTAGTACTGCATGTTATGCATCAGCGTCAGCAGCGGTTGCCCCTCGAACGGGGAATCGTGGTCCTCGTGGTCATCGCCGGCGACGGCGACGGAGGCGCCCGACAGCGCGATCAGCGTGTATAGGCATAGGGCGGCCGGCTTGGCGAACGGCGTGACTGAGTTGCGGAGCGAAAATGTCATCTGATCTCCTGGCGATTGTTGTCGAAAGAATGCCGCGAGCGGTAGCGGGGGCATACGGGGCGCATATCGGGCGCATATTTGGCACAGAACGAGCGCATACCGGGCGCATACCGGGCACCGAACGGGCGCATACGAGGCGCACATCGGGCACGTTGGAAACGCCGGAAGCGCCGGGCACCTCTGGCGCAGGCCGCATCACAGCGTCTTCAGATACTCTAACAGCGCCCGGCGCTCCTCTTGACTCAGGATATCGCCGAAATCGTGCCCCTGATTGCCGAAACCGGGGCGGGTGGTGTCGTAGACCCACTTTTGCTCGTCCAGACTCGCGAACTGTTCCCGACCCTCGGCGAGCGCTTCGTAGTCCCAGCCGAGCGCATTCCGGTCGTAGTCCGGCCGCGCGGCGGCAAAGCGCCAGTAGACCGGCCGCGCCGAGGTCTCCAGCATCGCCGCCAGCGTCGGCACCGAGCCATTGTGCAGATAGGGGGCAGTGGCCCAGACGCCGTCGAGTGGCGGGGCCACATAGCCCAAACCGGGCTGCGCCTCGGCGCGACGGCCGTAGTAGGAGCTGTTGAACCAGCGGATGAAGCGGTCCGAGTCGCCATAGGCCCGCTCGGCCATGATCGGATCGGTGCCCACCTCCTCCAAGTCCACCAGCTTGTTCGGATAGCGGGCACTGTCCCCGTAGGTCCCGTGGCACTTCTTGCATTCGGACTTGAACAGTTCCTCGCCCTCGGCAGCCAAGGCCGCATCGATGGGGTACGGATAGGCCGGCGCCTCGAGGGTCGCCAGATAGGCGCGCACGTCCGTGAACCAGGCGTCGATGGCCTTGGCCTCGGCGACCGAATCGGTGCAGGTGGTCGAGGCAAGCATCATGTAGCCCACGTGGTCGCCCCGGCCCTGACCGTTGTAGAACATCGCGTGCTTCTTGCCCACGTTCCACCAGGGCGGCACGCTGACGGGCAGCGCCTCCACCGGCGGCAGCTCGATCAACGGCTCCTCGGACCATTCCAGTGTCTTCGGATCACGGTGCGCCATCAGCGCCAGTGTCAGCGCATCCGCGGGATTGGCGCCGATGGTATCGGTCATGGACCAGGGCGCGATGGCCGACAGCCTGTCCGCCCAGCGCTGCCACTCGGCGGCCTCGGCGTCGGTCTCGACATAGGCGCCGGCGGCTTCCACCGCCATGACCGGATCACCGGTGAAGTCCAAAAATTCGTTGCCGAGACCGATCACCAGTTCGCCGTTCAGCGGCGCCGCATGGCAGCCCAGGCAGTTGCCGGTGACCAATTCGACCCCGCTGTCGGCGTTGAAGGCCGTCAGCGCGTAGGGCAATTCCGCGTTGCGCCCTGTGCGGGCCGGCAACGGATACGCCGGCGCGGGCGCGCCGGTGCTGGCGGCATAGACGCTGTAGGGCAAGCCGCAGGTGACCACGGAGCGGTTGAGCAGCGCATCGTAGCCGGCGATCGGATCGCCGGGGCGCTGCTCCGTGGCCGGAATAGTGCCCGGCTCGGCCTTGCTCACCTCGGTGGAGCCGCCGTCGCAGCCGGCCAGTATCGACGCCGCGACAAGCGACAAGACGACGGCCGGCTTAGACACCGACACGGCGATAGAAGCATGCTTTTCGGGAGGATCTGCGGGCGCCGATGCAAAGCGACCGACGGCCTTCATCGTTCCCGGTAACCGGTAAGCTATTGCTCGCATGCGCATTATTCTCGTCCCGTACTGCGTGGGTGGTGTCTGTGCTATTGCGCTAGTCGACCCCGCGGCGGCGGTCAGGTTCCGCCGATACCGCCGCATGCGCCCGCTTGCTCGGCTCGCCGCGGTTCGATGCGGCGGCCCCGCGCGCGCAACGGCCACCGCTCCGGGACGCCACCGTTATCCTGTGTCATCGGGGTCTACGGGGAGCCCGCTCGACGGGCAGCACCGCCAGTCGTCTGCGCTCCTCATGATCGGCGTCCGACCGGACACGCACCCGGGAACACGCACGCGAGCATCGCGCCGATCAGCCATCGTCGGCGAGCGCGTAACCACTGAGATCCATCCGTCCGACCCCATCGATCGCCCGGCCGTCGCGCCGCCCCGACAGCGTCACCGCCCCGCTCCACAGCCGCTCGATCAGCATCAGTTCCTGATCGGGCTGCAGCGGTCGCACGGCAACGTCCAGCGCGAGCGCCGGAATCGCCAGCCGCCAGGCGAGCGGATAGGCGGTGCCGTCGATGGGGCTCGCCCAAGCGCCGTCCTCGGGCTCGAGGGTCAAATCCCTCCGGGCAAAGCGCCGCATTTCGCCGTCGCTGCCGACGTAGAGGCAAGTCGGGATCGGCGTGCCGCCGCCGGCGCGCCGGCGCAGCTGCAGGCACATCAGCTCGGTGCCGTCGCCGAGCTGCAGCGCGAACCGGTTCAATGCCAGCCGCCCTCTGCTGCCGGACAGCGCGCCGGCAGTACTGCCCCAGGCGTGATCGAGCCAGGCACTGCCGGAGACGGTCTTCGCCGCGCCCTTCCCGGCGCCGGCTTCAGCCAGCTCGCCCGACACCGCAAGGCGCGATTGGAGATAAAAGTGAAACCCCGGATCCGCGCCCTCCGTTGCCGGAGCGCCCGCCGGCAACAACGCCCGATCACCGCCCACCGGCGCCTTCGCCGACGTGAGCGATAGGGTCAGCGAGCGTCCCTCGATCTGCGCATTCAGCACAAAACCGCCGTCGTCCGACCCGCTCAGCCGCCAGTCGCCGGCCCAGACGGCGGTCGGCTCGACGCTCGCCCCGGCAAGGCCCAGCGCATCGCGGCTCAGGCGCTCCTCGACGACCGCCTCGCCGTCCTCGGGCAGCAGCGATAGCCGCGCGGCGACCAGCGCCCCGGCGCCGAAGGCCGAGTCGCGCGTGAAATCCGGCGGCTGCAGGGCGAAGCGAACGAACGTCAGCCGCAACCCGTGGCGCCGCCCGTCGGTGTCGGTGAGCAAGCCGCTCAGATCCCAGAGCTCGGTCCGGTAGCGCTCGTGGACGCCGTGATCGCGCGGGAACGAAAATTCCCAGTCGCCGCCGGTTTCCGCGAAGGCCGACGGGTCCTCGCCTCCCGCTTGGCCGAGAACGGGCATCAGGGTGCGCAGCGCCAAGCTTCCACCCGACAGCGGCGCGGCGCTCGGCCAGAGCAGCCAGGCGAAAAGCGCGAGCACCCCGGCCGCGGATAACGGAATGATCCAGCGCATCAACAATCCACCCGCGCGGCGAGCCGCGCACGCCACGGGGGCGCGGGATTGCATTCGGACTGACGCCTCGCGAACTGCGGCATGATTCGATCCATCAAAGGGTTCTCACCCGCCGCGCGCCTTGGCGCGCTCGTACTCGGCCACCGCCCGCGGCATCATGGCCTCGAGCCGCGCAATGCGCCGGGCGTCGACGGGATGGGTGCTCAGGAATTCCGGCGGCTTGCCGCCGCCCTGCTTGGCGTTGAAGGCCTGAAAGCGCTGCCAGAAGCCGATGGCCTCCCGCGGGTCGTAGCCGGCGCGGGCCATATACAGCAGGCCTAGCTCGTCGGCCTCCAGCTCGTGGGTCCGCGAATAGGGCAGCATCAGGCCGACTTGCGCGCCGACGCCGTAAGCCTGCATGGCCAAGTCGCGGGTGATGCCGGCATCGGCGCCGAGTGCGGCCGATAACGCGGTGCCGCCGAGCTGAACCGCCAGCGATTGCGACATCCGCTCGGCGCCGTGACGCGCCACCGCATGAGCGACCTCGTGGCCGATCACGGTGGCAAGCCCCGCTTCGTTCTGCGTGATCGGCAAAATGCCGGTGTAAATGCCGACCTTGCCGCCCGGCAGCGCGAAGGCGTTGGGCGTGTCGTCATCGAACAGCACGAACTCCCACTCCGCGTCCGGCAGCGGCGCGGCCGCCGCGATGCGCCGGCCGACCTTGCGGACCAACTGGGCGTCGCCGCCGCTCTTGACGGCGGGCTCCTTGGCCTTGATCTGGCTAAACGCCTTCAGCCCCAGCTCGGCCTCTTGCGCAGGGCTGATCAGCAGCAGCTGCCGGCGGCCGGTCTCGGGGGCGGTTGCACAGCCGGCGAGCAGCGCCAGTAGGGCCAGCGTCGCGAATGTACGGCTTCGAATGCGTCTGTTCATCGTCCTCTACCTCGATATCGCGGCCGCTGGCCCTTTCGGTGCCGGCGGCCGCCCCATGACGAAGCTCGCGTCGCCCTCGCCGGCCTTCAACAGGCTGCAGCGCGCATCTTCGCCAGCGCCTGCGCCGGCACCGGCACGACACGGCCATCGGTGTTAACGCCGAGGCGCCCGTTGTGGACCCGCCCCAGCACATCCGGACCGTCGGCGCCGAGCCGGCACAGGTCGCCGTTCTCGATCACCCGCACCCGCGGCACATGACACTCGCCCGCGATGTCGGCGTTGGCGCGCAAATGCCGCGGCGTGCCGTGAACCGGCACCACCGCCGGCGGCTGCACCCAATCGTACAGCCGGCGAAGATCGTCTCTTGCCGGGTGACCGGAGACGTGCACGTGCGCATCCGCATCGGTGACGACCTCGACGCCCAGTGCCCGCAGCCGGGTGTAGAGCCGCTCGACCGGGCGCTCGTTGCCCGGAATCATGCGCGACGAGAAGACCACCAGGTCGCCCGGGTCGAGCAGGATGTCCCGATGGCTGTCGGCGGCCATGCGCACCAGTGCCGAACGGGGCTCGCCCTGGCTGCCGGTGCAGGCGGCCATGGACTCTTCCCGCGGCAGGTAGCCCAGATGACGGGCATCGACCAGTTCGGGCAGGTCGTCGGGCCAGTAGCCCGTGGCCCGCGCCACGGCCACCATGCGCTCCATGGCCTGGCCGACAACGCCGAACCGCCGCCCGACCGACTGCGCGACCCGCGCCAGGGTCACCAGACGCGCGACATTGCTGGCAAAGGAAGTGACGACGACGCGCCCGGCAGCCTCGAGCACCAACTCGCGCAGCGGCTCGAACAGGCCGGCCTCGGAGCCGGTGCTGCCGTCGACGACCGCATTGGTGGAGTCGCACACCATCGCCAGCAGCGGCTCGCGGCGCAGCGCTTGCAGGCGGCGCGCATCGTAGCGCTGGCCGACCACCGGATCGTCGTCGAGCTTCCAGTCGCCGGTGTGAAAAACGGCCCCCGCCGGCGTCGAGATGAGCAGCGCATTGGGCTCCGGGATCGAGTGCGTGAGACCGATGTACTCCACCGAGAACGGTCCGACCTCGATCCGCGCGCCGAGCGGGATCTCGTGCAGCGTTGCATCGTCGATGCCGGCCCGGGCCAGTTTGTGACGCGCCAGCGCGGCCGTGAACGGCGTCGCGTAGATCGGACAGCGCAGGCGCTTCCACAGGTAGGCCAGCGCGCCCAGGTGATCCTCGTGGGCATGAGTCAGCACGATGCCGGCAAGCCGCTCGCGCCGCGCGGCGATGAACTCCGGATCGGCCATCATCACATCGTGCTCCGGAAACGCCTCGCCGCCGAAGGTGATGCCGATGTCGACGATGATCCAGGCGCCGTCGTGACCGTAGAGGTTCAGGTTCATGCCGATCTCGCCGGTGCCGCCGAGGGGCAGAAACAGCACCTCGTCGGCCTCGGCATCGGGAACGGCCCGCGCCTGCAGGCTGAGATCGGACGACATCGCGCCGGGCTTGCGGGTCGGCATGCTCATGGCGCCAGTGTACTCGCTACAGTACCCGCGCCTGTACCCGCTACTGCATCCGTTGCACGGCTCGGCCGATGGGGACCGCTGGCGGGCCGGCCGCGGCCGCGCCGACCATCCGCGAGCAGGTGCCGGAAATTGCAGTTGCCGCGCACCGCCTGCGCCGCCAAGCGCGGTAGCGTGCTGCCGGCGCCGAGGCGGTTGGCACCTCGCCCGGCGCGCACACGGCGCCCCCTGTCGCACACGCGCTTGCAACATTGCAGCGGTTTTCGCTTGCCGGCCTTTGTCTGTAGACTACTGCGCATCGCGTTTGCTCTTGTCGAATCGGCGTGCCGGACGCTTCCGCCGTCGTCGCCGGGTGTCTTGTCGTCCGGCAACGTGCTCGCGGGCTCGGCCGCCCGCCGCCCGCGCAAACACTGCCCGCTTCCTCGTTTCGCTCCCGCTCGCTCGAACATCGCGCGATGCGGATCAATGCCTTCGTCATCCGTGCCCATGCCGACCGACGACGAGGGGATCGACCACGGAAACCGCTGACTCATGAAATCCATTAGACGGGACTGGCTGTCCAACATTCCCAACGATCTGCTCGCCGGCCTGGTGGTCGCGCTGGCGCTGATTCCGGAGGCGATCGCGTTTTCGCTGATCGCCGGCGTCGACCCCAAGGTGGGTCTCTACGCGTCGTTCTCCATCGCCGTCGTCACCGCCTTCGTCGGCGGGCGCCCCGGAATGATCTCCGGTGCCACCGCGGCCATGGCGGTTCTGATGGTGACGCTGGTGAAAGAGCACGGGCTGCAGTACCTGCTGGCGGCCACCGTGCTCACCGGCGTGCTGCAGATCCTGGCCGGCTGGCTGCGGCTCGGCAATCTGATGCGCTTCATCTCGCGCTCGGTCATCATCGGCTTCGTCAACGCCCTGGCCATCCTGATTTTTATGGCCCAGTTGCCGGAGCTGACCGGCCCCGGCATCACCTGGCAGGTGTATGCCATGGTGGCCGCCGGTCTCGGCATCATTTACCTGTTTCCCTACCTCACCAAGGCGGTGCCTTCGCCGCTGGTGACCATCGTCGTGCTGACCGCCGCCGCCCTGCTGCTGGATCTCGACATCCGCACCGTCGGCGACATGGGGCAAATGCCCGACAGCCTGCCGGTCTTCCTGCTGCCCGACATCCCGCTCAACTTCGAGACGCTGCAGATCATCTTCCCGGTGTCCGCGACCATGGCGGTGGTGGGCCTGCTGGAATCGCTGATGACGGCTACCATCGTCGACGACCTCACCGACTCCAAGAGCAACAAGAACCGCGAGTGCATCGGCCAGGGCACGGCCAACGTGGCCACCGGCTTCCTCGGCGGCATGGGCGGGTGCGCGATGATCGGGCAGACCGTCATCAACATCAAATCCGGCGGCCGCGGGCGGCTGTCGACACTGGTGGCCGGCGTGTTTCTGCTGCTGTTGGTGGTTTTCGCCAACGATTGGGTGGCGCAGATCCCGATGGCGGCCTTGGTGGCGGTGATGATCATGGTCTCCATCGGCACCTTCAACTGGGGCTCGTTCCGCAACCTGCGCGAGCACCCCTTCGACGCCAACGTGGTCATGCTGGCCACGGTGGCGGTCACGGTGCTGACCCACGACTTGGCTCAAGGCGTGCTGGTCGGCGTGCTGCTGTCGGGCTTTTTCTTTGCGCACAAGGTCAGCCGGGTGCTCTATGTCGGCTCCACGCCGGCCAACGAGGGCCGCGAGCGCGTCTATCACGTGGTCGGCCAGGTGTTCTTCTCGTCGGCGGACCGCTTCGTCGCCTCCTTCGACTACAAAGAAGTCATCGAGCGCGTGCGCATCGACGTCAGCCGCGCCCACTTCTGGGACATCACCGCCGTCACCGCGTTGGACAAAGTGGTCATCAAGTTCCGCCGCGAGGGCACCGACGTCGAGGTGGTCGGCCTGAACGAGGCCAGCGCGACGCTGGTCGACCGCTTCGCCGTGCACGACAAGCCCGACGCCGTCGAGCAGTTGATGGGCCACTGAGGGGAAGGATTCACATGCAAAACGAACGAAAGGTGCTGGCCTGCGTCGATCAGTCGCACTTCGCCGACTATGTCACCGACACCGCCGCCTGGGCCGCGCGCCGGATGCAGGCGCCGCTGGAGCTGCTGCACATCATCAACCGCGAGGCCCACGTGGTGCGCGGCACCGACCACAGCGGCACCATCGGCGTGAACGCCCAGCAGAATCTCCTCGACACCCTCTCCGACGAGGACGAGGCCCGCAACAAGGCCGTGCGCGAGCAGGGCCGGATCTTCCTCAATAACCTGCGCGAGCGGGCGCTGCGAGCCGGCGTGCAATCGCCCGATGTGCGCCAGCGCTATGGCGATCTGGAAGAAGTGCTGGTCGAGCAACAGGACGACGTGCGCCTGTTCGTGCTCGGGCGGCGCGGCGAGTCCGCCGAAACCACCCAGCGCGATCTCGGGCGCAACGTGGAGCGTATGGTCCGCGCGCTGACCCGGCCCATCCTCGCCGTCACCGACGATTTCAAAGAGCCCGAGCGCGTGCTGATCGCCTTCGACGGCGGCAGCATGACCCGCCGCGGTGTCGAGATGGTCGCGCGCAGCCCGTTGTTCCAAGGACTGCCGGTGCATGTGCTGATGTCCGGGCAGAAGCGCCGCGACAGCGCCAAGCAGATCGATTGGGCCCGGAGCACGCTCGAGGCCTCCGATTTGGAGGTCATCACCGCGCTGGTCCCCGGCGATACCGAGCGGGTCATCGCCGAGTACGTGCGCGAGCAGCAGATCGACATGCTGCTGATGGGCGCCTATGGGCATTCACCGTTGCGCAGCCTGCTGTTCGGCAGCAAGACCACGGACCTGCTGCGCTCGGCCAAGATCCCGACGCTGTTGCTGCGATGAGCGCCGATCATGCCGAGCCGCGGGCGCGCCTCGAAGCGGAGCTGCACGGGCTGCGCGAGGCCATCGACGCCGGCGGCGAGTCCGCGGCAACCGTCGAGCTCGACCAGACCCGTGTCGGTCGCCTGTCGCGGATGGATGCGATGCAGCAGCAGGCCATGGCCCAAGGCACCCGCTCGCGCCTCGATATCCGCCGGCGAAAGGTCGAAGCGGCCCTCGCGCGCATCACCGCCGGCACCTACGGTCTTTGTTGCGAATGCGGTTTGCGCTTGTCCGACGAGCGCCTGAGCGCAGACCCCGCCGCCGTTTTTTGTGCCGACTGTGCCGCGGAGCGCGAGCTGGGCTGACCTCGGTCGCTGCCCCGCCCGGTCGTCGCAAAGTTGTCCCGGATCAGCCGCCGGCGCCGAAATCACGTAGTACACTCGAAATACAGGGACCCCGGCGACCGGCCTCGCCGAGACGCGTCCCGCGCGCTGGCCGCGGCCCTCGAACTGACGCCGGTCCGCACTCGATACAACTGACAAGGAGCAGCCCCGCGCCGCTCCTTCGCCACCGAGAACAAGCGATGAGGAGGCACCGTTGCAACTCCATATCAGGTTGGAAACACTCTGTACGCTGATCGACCTGGCCCGGGAGTTTCAGGCTAAAGAGCAAGTGGTATTCCCCGATACCAGCGAAAGCTCCGGCGATGACTGGGGTATGCAGATGCTGGCGGACCACGCGTCCGACCCCACACTTGCCGAGTTCCAGGGCATTGTCGAGGACATGGGCGAGCGCCAACGCGCCGAGTTGGTGGCGCTGATGTGGGTCGGGCGCGGCGACTACAGCGTCGAGGAATGGGAAGACGCCGTCGACGAAGCCCTCGGCGACTTCAGCATTCGCGCCGCCGAGTACGTGCTTGCCCATCCGATGGTGTCGGACCACTTCGAAGAAGGCCTGATCGCCTTCGACCTCTCCTGCGAAGAATAAGCAGCCCCGCCGGGAGTCCGGGCTTCAGCACGGACGTCATCCTGCAGCGCCGGCGCACGGACGCGGCTAAAGCCACGTACTCCACCCGGCGCGGACGCGGCTAAAGCCACGTACTCCAGCACGGCGGCGGCTCGGCGCGGAGTCCAAGGCTTTAGCCTTGGCGCAGGCCCGCACCGCCGCCGGCGCTTGCGCGCCCCCCCGGGGGCCGGGCTTCTGCCCGGCCGTCATCCTGCGGCCCCCGCGCCCGGACGCGGC
>JAIPFF010000031.1 GCA_021736785.1 Thiohalocapsa sp.
GGCGGAACATGTCAATGTGATTCCGACACTCACCGATGATTTTGCTAATGAACATTGTCGTCGTCCGAGAGGTGCACCGGCGTCTCGTTGACGGTTTCGATGCGAGCGGTGGTCACGATCTCCTCGGCGGCCTGCAGTGCGTCCTTGGGATTGATGGCCATGACCGCTGGCGGTCGTTTCGCCGCCGGCGCGCCGTTGGGGTAGCGCTGCGGGTGGGCCGCGTAGTGGGCATCGAGCGCGGCTTGGCGGCGGGCGTGGATGGTCTCGATGCGGCCGTGGAAGACATCGGCCGGGGTGTAGAAGGCGATGCCCTCATGCGGGCGCTGTTGGTAGTCGGCGATGAACGCGGCCATCCAGCGTCGGGCGTGGTCGATGTCGCGGAAGCGACCGGGATAGCCGGGGCTGTATTTGAGGGTCTTGAACAGCGATTCGCTGGCGGCGTTGTCGTTGCTCACGCGGGGTCGGGAGTAGCTGCGTTGTACGCCGAAGGCATGCAGCAGATCGCGGAAGTGCACGGCGATCATCGGTGCGCCGCGATCCTGGTGCACGGTGAGCTGCCCAGGAGGGATGGCATGGCGTGTGAAGGCTTGGGAGAACAGATGCTTGGCGAGCGCGGCGTTCTCCTTGGCGCTGATCATCCAGGCGACGACGAAGCGGCTGTAGAGGTCGAGGATCAGATACAGATTCAGGTAGCGCCCCGGCTGCACCAGCGCGAGCTTGGAGATATCCCAGCTCCAACAGGCATGCGGGCGATCGGCGAGGATGTGCGGCACGGCGTGGCGGTAGGGGGCGCGCTGCAGGCGCCGCTCGGCGGTCTCGCCGTCGGCGCGCAGGACGCGGTAGAAGGTCGACAGCGAGGCGATCAGGTGCCCGGCGTTGAGCTCGCGGGCGTGGATCACCGCCAGGCTCGCATCGCGGTAGTGCTCGGCGTGGGCGAGGTCGCGAATTTGCGCGCGCTCGCGCTCGCTGAGTGCGCGCGGGTGCCGGCGCGCCGGCGCCTGGACTTCCGGGCGCCGGCGTGTTCTCGGATAGGTACCGGTACGCGAAAGCCCGAGCGCGGCGCAAGCGCGGCTGCGCGAGAGCGACGCCGGGCGCTGTGCCAATACATCCATCACGAGGGCTCGTTGCGGGCCTGTTCGAGCAGGTCGGAGAGTTTTTTTTGGAGCGCCACCAAGTCCTCGGCGACTTGCGCGCGGTGCTGCAGTCGGGCGTTCTCGCGGCGCAGCTTCTCGAGCTCGCGATCACGCGGATCGCCCGGCGCGCGACCGCCGGGCTTCGGCGCCAGACCCTGCATGCCGCCCTCGGCGAGCGCTTTGCGCCATTGGCTGAGCTGTGCGGCGTAGAGTCCGTTGCGCCGCAGCCAAGCGCCTTGCTCGCCGCGCGGCAGGGCGTCGGCCTCGGCCATCAGACGCTGCTTCTCGGCAGCGGAAAACCGCCGGCGCGTGCGTCGCTCGAGCGTCGGCTCGGTCAGTACCTCGTTGGAGTCGCTCACGGTCGTTGTCTCCTGCGCTGGCCCTTGGAATCTTTATACAAGAATCCGACAGGCGAGTGTCGGCTTGGACATTGACACGTAGGGTGCCGGTGGAGTCCTTGTACAACGCGCCGAGCTTGGCGGAGTTCGCCAAGTCGTTAGAGGATATCGAGCGCGACAGTTGGTCGCCCCTAGTGACGCTGCGTCCCGGCGATCCGACCAAGCCCCCGCTTTTCCTGATCCATACGACGTCGGGCGATGTCCTAGGCTATATCAACCTTGTTCGCCATCTCGATGATCGTCCGATTTTTGGTCTTCAGGCTTACGGACTGAATCTGGAGAACGCGCCGCATGGTTCGATCGCAGAGATGGCGCGGTGCTATCTGGAGGTTATCGCGAGTCGGTTTTCCGATTCCCCAATCTATCTAGGGGGCTGGTGCTACGGCGGTATCGTCGCGACTGAAATGGCCGCTCAGCTCGAGCGACAGGGGCGACCTGCAGCGGTTTTGGCGTTGATCGAAACCTGGGGGCAGCCGGCGCCGTCTCTTACGACCAAGGCACAGAAGGTCGCCAACCTGGTCGCCTGGGGGCCTAGAGGTTGGAAAGCGTATGCTGCGTGTAAGCTAGGCCGATGCGGCGACGGCGCGTCATCCGGTCGCGGGCACTTGGAGGAATTGGATTTCATCAATAGGCGTTTTGGCTCGAGTCAATCGCAAGAGCAGATCGTCCGAATGAAGGAGCTATATCGCAACAATACGGATGCCGCAGATCGGTACGTGATGCCTCAACTCGACACACGGCTGGATCTGTTGATGATCGCGGAAGACAGTAGTCCCGGGCAGATCCCCGATCGCAAGTATTGGTGGCGAGGGATTGCGAAGGATATACATTGGCACCTCTTTGATGGGGACCACGGATCTATCTTGAAGGAGCCGCACGTGCAGAGTATCGCGAGCACGATGGTTGGGTTGATGGCAGATGCGGACAGTCGGCAACCGGCGGCAACGATGGGATCGAACTTTGAGCAGATGTCGTCGTAACGGACCAGGGTGGAGAGCGATTGTTTGCGAAAACGAATCGGTGTCTGTGTTTACGTGCGTCGAAGCTGCAAGCTAGCTGCGTTGGCCGAGTCAGGGGCGAATGCGGATCATGCCCTGGTCGAGTCGGGATTGGATGGTCTTTGTGCAATCTCCGCGCATCGTCTTTTCGGAGCTTGCCGGACGCCGCGGGCCGTCGCACCACGTGCGCGTCGGGAAGGGCGGACGGCTCGATCAACGGCGTGGATAGCACTTTGATATTCTCGGTGAGCGGTTTAGGATGAGTGATTCTGCAATCACACGCGCTGTCGGGAAATCGATGTGAGGATAGGAATATCCGCGTTTGCGGGCGATGGAGGCCGGTCCGGCATCAGCCAGTACATGGCGAACATTTGCGGGCGCCTCTGTGACATCGCACCGCAACACGAATTCGTTGCGTTCGTGGGACGAGATGATGCGGATTGGGTGCGCTCCTGGCATCCGCGAATGCAGGTCGCGACATTCAGCAGATCTGCCTCTCGACCTTCGATCAGTATCGTCTGGCATCTGTTTCGCCTCGCGCCGATGTTGCAGCGCTACCGGTGCGACATGGTCTTTATGCCCGCCGGCAATCGCAGGCTGTCTTTCGGCTACGGCATGCCCAGCGTGGGCACGGTGCACGATTTTTCTCAGTTGCATGTGCCCCAGAAATACGACGCGCTCCGCATGTTCTACATCATGCGTGTGCTCCCCGCGATGATGCGGAAGCTCACTCGCGTCATCGCCGTCAGCGAATCGACGCAGCGCGATCTCGTCTCCTTCGCAAGAGTGCCCGCCGAGCGCGTCGAGGTGATTCACAACGGCGCTGACCTCTTGCGCTTCGGCCCCGGCGGGCGTGGTGAGGCGCGCAGCGACGTCGAAGCGCATCTTGGCGTCCCGGGGCCCTTTCTGCTCTACGTTTCGCGCCTCGAGCACCCCGGGAAGAACCACGTTCGCCTGCTCGAAGCATTTTCTCGGCTTCGTCGCGAGCATGGCATCCCCCACCGACTCGTGCTCGCCGGCGGGCGGTGGAGCGGCGCAGAGGCGATCGACGCCAAGGTCGCGGAGCTCGGCCTGAGCGACGCGGTCGTGTTCACCGGCTTCGTCTCCGAGGACTTGCTGCCGCGGCTATACCTTGCGTCCGACGTGTTCGTGTTTCCGTCGTTGTTTGAGGGATTCGGCATTCCGGTCTTGGAAGCCATGGCATCGGGCACGCCCGTCTGCGCGGCCGCGACATCTAGCATTCCGGAAGTGGTCGGTGATGCCGGTCTGTTGTTCGACCCGACCGATGTCGCGGCGATCGCAGATGCGGTTTGGCGGCTCTTGGAAGACGCGCAACTGCGCGCACGCCTCGCGGCCACGGGACTACGGCGTGCTTCGGACTTTACGTGGGACAAGGCCGCCGCGCGGGTGCTCGCGGCACTCGAACGAACGGCCGCGATGTGAAGGCGCGTGCGATAGCGGCGGCATTGGTGCTGGCCGGTCTGTGCGCCGGGTGCGTAGGCGCGACACAGACCGGCTGCAACGGCGTTTACCGCGGCTGCACGCCGTTCGAGCAGCACTGCGAGGATGGCTGGGTCCGATGCGGCGCGGATGCCAGCGGCGCAACGGAGGAAATCGTTCACATCCATAGCCGCCCGACAAGCGCGGCCATCTATATCGACGGCCGTTTCGCCGGCTATAGTCCGCTGAGCTATCGGATGCGGTTCACCAGCAAAACGAACCGCATCAGCTTGGCCGCGGTCCCGATTTACGGTGATCAGGCCCAACAGACCCGCGAGATTGTTGTACCGCCGCTGCCGAGGCGGGTATTGTTCCTGATGAACAACGCCGCAAGGTCTTCGTCGAACGCCGAGCCCGCGGCGGCACCGGGCGCCTCCGGTGCCGGCGACGATTAAGCATTCGCGCAAGACGAGCTGATGTTGTCCGATGAGTGCCGCGCCGGATGACGGCCCGGATAGATTCTGCCGCCGGCCCCGGTGAGCCGGGGAGAGGCGTCACTGGTTTCGTCAGCGCCATGCCTGAAAAAGACCGAAGAACAATGTCCGGTTCGAGTGCAGATCAAAAAGGCGCGCTCGCAGTGGGCAATCCGCCGGCTGCGCCCTTCGAGAATACCCGCGATACCCGCTACTTTTTCCCGTCTGCGGGCCACGCGGAGGCCCTGTCCCGTCTGCAATTCCTGGCCGAAGACCAGAATATGGGTATCGGCCTCCTGACGGGCGACATCGGCGCCGGCAAAACGCTGCTGCGCACCCTCCTCTACGCCCGCTTGGCCGCCGACCGCCACGTGCGCGTCAGCGTCGAGAACAGCCTGCTGGATTTCGACGGCTTGCTGCTCGAGATCCTGAGTCAGATGCTCGGCGAGAGGCTCCACCCGGTCGACTATCCCGATCGCTATACGCGATTGGCTGCGTTCAAGCGTTTCGTCTCCGAGCAAATCGCCGCGCGAGACCGGCACTTGATCATTCTCGTCGACGAGGCTCAGCAGCTCGATGTCGTCGCCCTGGAGTCCCTGAAGGCACTGACCAACATCGCCTCCGAGCGGCGTAATTTTCTGACCATCATCCTCATCGGTCAGCCGGAGTTGCGCGCCCGCCTGAAGCAGTTGCCCCAGGTCGACCAGCGGGTCGGCCTGCGTTTTCACCTGACCGCGCTGGGTCGCACCGAGACCGGCGAATACGTGATGCACCGGCTGCGGGCCGCCGGCTTCGTCGGCGATGATCCCGTCACGGAAGCCGCACTCGATCTGTTGCACGACGCCAGCCGCGGTATCCCGCGCGAGATCAACCGGCTTTGCAAGCTGGCGCTCGATCATGTCCTGACCAATGGCCTTGGCCAACTCGATGCGGAAGCCATCGGCGTCGTCGTCGATGATCTCCGCCGACACGGGGCGTTGAACGAGCTCTCCCACGACGGACTATGAGCCGCAAGCTGGACATCGGTGCCAGCATGCAGCGTCGCCAAGCACCCGACGCCGCGCCGCGGCGCGCGGATGATCCCGGCGAGTCGGCCTGGGAATTGGCCGAGCGCCAGCGCGCCGCCGCGGACGCCGAGGCTTGGCCGGCGCATCGCAACGACCCGGCCGACCCGCTTGCCGCGCATTCGCAAGCGGCAGCAGACGCCGACTCGCACGCCGACTCGGACCTAGGCGCAGACGACCATCGCGGCGACGACGGCGCCTCCGGTCGGCGGGCGCAGGCGTTCGGCCGACCATCGAACGGCGAAGACCGCCCCGGGCGGGGCTCTGACGATGGATTCGAAGACGACGACGAGCCGGCCGCGCAAACGCCCGCGTTTCCGATGCTGCCCGGCTTCGGCGACGACGAGGACGAGGGCCCGTCCGGCCCCGGGCTCGACATCATGCGCTTCGTGCGCGGCATTCTGAAGCGCTGGTGGATTGTCGCGCTGTCCACGATCGTACTCACCGGGCTGTTCTTGATGCTTGCCCTGTCACTGCCGCGCGCCTGGGAAGCGCAAACCACGTTGATCACGCAAACGCATCAGGACGAGTTCAAAATCACCGCGCAACCGGGCTTCCGGCCTCAGGACTACGATCTGTCCACCTTCATCGATACCATCAAGCTACCCAGTTCGATCGACGAGACCATGCGCCGCCTCGACATCGACGTCCTGCGCGGTACGATGGCAGCGGCCATCGACGTCGGCGTCGGCAAGGACTCGAAGATCTTCTTCATTCGCGCCAAATGGGACGATCCGCACATGGCGGCGGCCATTGCCAACACCGTCGCCGAGCTTTTCATCGAGAACAGCGCGCAGATTCGCCGCCGCGAGAACGAGGCCGCGTTCGACTACTACAGCAGCCAGCTGCGCGAGGCCCGTGCGGAGCTCGACCGTGCCGGCGCCGAGCTGTTGTCGTTCGAGAAGACGCACCGGATCGCCAGCTTGGACAGCCAGCTGGCGGTGCTTGTGAGCCAGATCTCAACACTCGACGCCCAGTTTCAAATCAATGTCGCGGAGATCGGCGCCATGCGCGCGACACTCAAGCGCATCTCCGCGACACTGCAAGACGAGCCCGAGATGATCGTCACCGCCACGCGCTACTTCAGCCCGTTGAAGCAGCGCCTGACCGACTACGAATGGGAGCTCAACGACGCACGCACCCGCTACACCGACGAAAATCCGAAGATCGTCAGGTTGGCGAAGAGAATCGAGGCGCTGCGCTCATTGATCGCGGAGAACAGCGACGAGGCCGCACCCGAGAACACCTATGAGCTGAACCCGAAGCGTCAGGATCTCTCCGCGCGCGAGCAGGAATTGATCGACGAGTTGCGCATCACAGAGGCTCAGACCGAGGCGCTGAAGGGCACGCTCGATGAATCGCGCGCGGAGTTGGCCAAGCTCACGGCCGCACGCACCGGGCATGAGGAGCTCGAGGCGCGGGTACGCGACGCCGAGCGCCTGGCCACCCACCTGTCAGCCCGCGTTGACGAGGTTCGCGTCTTTCTCGAGCGCGACGACTCCGGTTTCAACATCCTGGAACCGGCGACAGTGCCGACGCTGCCGCTGCCGTCGATGCGCAAGGTCGTCGCCGCGGCTGGCCTCGTACTGGGCTCCGGCCTCGGGCTGTTCATCGCGCTGGTGCTCGAACTGCTCGACCCGTTGGTCAGGACCCGTCGCGACGTCATCGGCATCACGGGCTGCGAGCTGGTGCTTGAATTCCAAGCGGCGCCGTCGCAGACGTCCGCGCTGATCGACCACGTTGTCCCGACCGCGCCGGTATCCGTGCTGTTCCGGCGTATCGTCAACGACCTGCAGACGTCGCTGGCGCCGAAGGAATGGCGCAGCTTGGCGATCACGAGTGCCGATGCCGGCTGCGGCCGCACGCTATTTGCGGCCAACCTGGCCTCCGCACTCGGACTCAAGGATGAAATGACCTTACTTGTGGATGCGGATGTGCGCGCCGACGCGGGTCCGCGCCCGTCGGCGCTGGTCGGTTTGGACCAGCCCTTCCGAGAGGCCGACATCACCGATGTGCTTGCGGGCGGTACCGACCCCGAGGTCGCGTTCGAGCCCACCGTCAATCCCTTCGTGCGGCTACTGAACGCCGGCGATCATCAAACCGACAATGGCCTGCTGCTGCTCGGCAGCCGCGGCTTCAAAGACTTGGCGAAACGCTTCGCTCGTGAGCGGGGCCACGTCATCTATGATTTGCCGCCGCTCGAAGCGATGGAATCGGTGGGGGAAGCGGCAGCGGCGGTCGGCAACGTGATGCTGGTGGCCCGCAGCGGCCACACCCGCCGCGCCGACCTCAAGCGCATCACGGAGATGCTTGCGGCGCGCGAGGTTCCGCTACGAGCGGCGGCCATCACGATGGTGCCCGAAGATCTTCTGAGCCAGCCGCCGGTGTTCCGGAAAGCGAAGTCGAGGGGGCTGTTCGGGCGGATGCGGCGGGCAGCGGTGGCCGGCGATAACGGGCGCGACTCGCCGCTGGTGGTCGACGACGACGTCGGCATTCGATAGCTGCCAACGGCGCTCCGTATCGAACGCAGCGCAGGGCCCCGCTGGCCACCGACGCCTATCCGCGGCGCTGATCCCGACCGCCCGTCGGCGTCGGAGCGCGATCGCGCCGGCGCCGTGGCACGCTGCGCGCTCGTGCCGGCGGCGGGCGCGCCGTCGTCGGCCACGCACGGCGCTTTACGGCCAAGCGTTCAGTATGGCATTGACCCGAAGCAGCTCTTCGCGAAGCGTCGGCAGCAGCCGCTGGGCCTCGTCGAGCTTGCCGTCGCGCCCGGCATATTCCATTTCGGCGGCGACGGCTTGCAGCGCGGTAGCGCCGATGTTGCCGGCGGAGCCCTTAATGGAATGGGCAGTGCTGCACACCGCGTTGAGGTCCGCGTCTGCGCAAATGGCGCCGTCGAGCTGCGCGAGCAGCTCCTCGGAGCTGGAGACAAAGACGTCGGCGATCTCCTTTGCGATCTCCTCGTCGTTGTCCAGACGCTCGATCATCGTGGCAATGGTGAAGTGGGAATCGGTCACCGCTGAATCGTCCTCCTTTTCGCGATGGATCTTCTGAAGCGCCCGCGGCACCAGGATCTTGACCGAACCCTGCGGTGCCCGCGCCGAAGCGGTCCGAGCGCCGGCTTCACCGGCAGCCGGAGCCGGCACCGCCAAACGGGTGATGGTCGAGGCGATGATCTCGCCGAGTACGGGACGCTGTATCGGTTTGGTCACGAAATCGTCCATGCCGGCGGCGAGACAGCGCTCGCGGTCACTGACCGACGCATGTGCCGTCATGGCGACGATAGGCACATGACGTCCGCTGCCCGCTTCGAGCTCGCGGTAGCGTCGCGTCGCTTCGAGACCATCCAGCTCGGGCATCTGCACATCCATCAGTACCAAATCGTAGGGAGCCAAGGCCAGCGCGTCCAAGGCCTCCTGCCCATTGCCGACGACGTCGGCACGATAGCCCAGTCGCTTCAGCATCGACGCCGCGACTTTCTGGTTCGTGGGGTTGTCCTCGGCGACCAGGATACGGCCCACGGCCTGGCCATCGGTCGGCGGCGACGCGAGTGCGCCCTCGGCGGCCGCCGGCCGTGGCGTCGTGTCCCGGTCTTCGAAGAGTCGCACCAGCAAGCGCTTGAGCGTGTTCAGCTTGACCGGCTTGGTGAAGAAGGCATCGAATCCGGCATCTTCCAGCGCGCGGCCGTCGCCGCGCTGATCGCGCGACGACAACATCACCAACTTCGGTGCCCGCAGCTCGGGCATCTGCGTAATGCGCCTGCCCAGCGTGAGACCATCCGTGCCGGGCATCATCATGTCCAGAATCACGATCTCGTAGGGATCGCCGAGGCCCGCGGCCCGCTTCAGCTCCGCCATCGCCTGATCGGCGTCGTGCGCGCCCACGCTGACGCAGCCGAAGGCCGATAGATACTCGCCGAGCACGCGCAGATTGGTCGCGTTGTCGTCGACCATCAGCACTGATTTGCCCTTGAGTATGTCCGCCGAGTTGTCTTCCTCGACCTTCAGATGGGCGTCGATTTCGAACCCCACTTCGACCCAGAACGTCGAGCCGTTGGCCTCCTCGCTCTCGCAGCCGATGCGCCCGCCCATCAGGTCCACCAATTGCCGCGAGATCGCGAGACCCAATCCGGTGCCGCCGAAGCGGCGCGTCGTGGACGTGTCCACCTGCGAGAAGGACTGGAACAGGCGCAGGCGACCGTCCGCAGAGATACCGATGCCGGTATCGCGCACTTCGAATCGCAGCAGGCACCGCGACGGATCGCTGCCGTCGTCGACCCGCTTGACGTCGACGGTGACCTCGCCGTGCTCGGTGAACTTGATGGCGTTGCCGGTCAAGTTGACCAGCACCTGACGCAGTCGCCCGGCATCGCCGCGAAGGCGCACGGGAATGCCTTCGGGCAACAGGCAATTGAACTGGAGCCCCTTCTCGAAGGCGCGCAGCGCAAGCATGTCGGCCACTTCCTCGGTGGTGGCGCGCAAATCGAAGCCGGTGATCTCGAGCTCCATTCGGTTGGCTTCGATCTTGGAGTAGTCGAGGATATCGTTGATGACGTCGAGCAGCGCATCGCCCGAACTGCGGATGGTATCGACGTACTCGTGCTGCTGTTCGGTCAGATCCGTATCCAGCAGCAACCCGGTCATGCCGATGACACCGACCATGGGCGTGCGGATCTCGTGACTCATGTTGGCCAGGAAATCGCTCTTCGCGCGGCTCGCCGCCTCCGCCGCCTCCTTGGCTTGCTGCATCGCGTCGGCGGCTCGGCGGCGCTCGGTGACGTCGTGGATACTGGAGCGACGGCCGAGATTGACGCCGTCGGAATCGAAGATGGGCTGCCAGGAAATCGAGGCCCAGGACACTTGGCCGTCCTTGTGCAGCAACCGGAACTCGTGATCGTTGCCGCGCTCTTTGGCGTCCGCGGTCAGGCGTGCCAGAAAATCGTCCCTGTCGTCCGGGTGGACCATCGGCAACGGATAATCGCGCATCGCCATGCATTCGTCCGCCGTGTAGCCGCTGACGCGCTCCACCGCCGGATTGACCCAGACCAAGCCGCCTCCGGGATTGGTCCAGTCCTCCCAGTCGTAGGTATAGTTGGCGATGGCGCGGAACTCGCGCTCGCTTGCCCGCAGTGCCTCTTCCGCCCGCAGGCGCTCGCTGATTTCGATCTCCAGCTGCTCGTTTTTGGCCTGGATTTGCCGCTCCCGCAGCGCCGCCTCGTCAAGCCGCGCCTGCAGGGCGACCGAGCGCAAGTTGGCGCGGAAAACCAGGACAACACCGGCCAGCACCAGCGCCGATAAGATCGCGATGCCGATCAGCTGCATCCAGGGCTTCAGTACCCCTTCCATGGCGTTGACCGGAATCAGCTCGACGAGGCTGAAATCGGTACCGGCGATTGCATTGACGGCGACGAAGACGTCCATCCCCTCGTCCGGCAACCGCAGGCGGACCGGCGGGTTGGGCGGCGGCTGCTCGTCCACGCCCGATTTCGGCTCCGGCGGCTCGAGGTTGCGTAGCACGTTCCCCCAGGGCCCGATCAGATAGTTGCCGACCGCACGCAGTCCCATGCTGCCGGGCTCGGCCAGCAAATGGGCCAGCGCCTGACCGTCGCCGGCGGTACCGAGCAGCTTGCGATAGAGCACTTGGGGACGCAGCCAAGCGACGAGCTGACCCGAAAATTCGCCCTTGAACAGATACGGCATGGAGACCGTGATCGCGTTGCCGTCGTCCAGCGTGCGCACGACACCGCCGACGTCCTCGGGGCGGATGCACGCCGGCAACGCGCCGGCCTTCGCCGTGACCGTCTCCGAGCCCGTGTCCACGAGCACCTGCCCGGACTCGTCGAGCAGGACGATGCGCTCGTAGATTCGCGTCCAGCCGAGCTGCTTGTCCGCGGTGAGTGCGACGAAGGTGTCGCGAATCGGGATCAGGCTCTGCTTCAGGCCGTACTCCCAGCTCATGTCCAGCGCCCGGTTCTCGAAGAACACGGCCACCTCGCGCGATTTGGCGAGCTGTTCGAGATCGTCCTTGCGCTCGCTGAAAAAATACTCCAGGGCTGCGACACGGCGCTCGGTTTCCTGCGTCATCCGCTCGACCAGGGTGCGATGCAGGTTCTCGGCGGTGCGGTAGTTCTGAAACAGCAGGAACGCCATGAGTCCGACCAGGGACAGGGCGACGAAGAGCGTGAGGACCGTCAGGCGACGGGTCTTTCCGGATTCGGGTCTTTCGCTGGAGGGGCTCATGATAGGCGTCGTAATTGTCCCCGAATCCGTTTCGGTTGGCCGCGGACGGCTGCTCGATAGGCGCGACAACCCGCCGCGGGACTCGGGGCACTGCTCGACAACAGCCGCGAAAAGCAGCCCATGCCCTGCGGCGAGCATCTGAGCCGGCAGTACCCGCCGGCGGCCGCATCGCAAGCACCTCGGGCCATCCTCACCGCGCCCACCGTCTGCCTAACCGACTACTCGGTGCCGACAAAATCGGGGAAATAATCCGTTACGAACGGATAGTACTTGAGTACCAGCCGATCGAAAGAGCCATCGGCGCGGCGCTCTTCCATGTAACGATTGAACGCATCGCGCAGCTCGGTGTCCTGCGCACGGAAAGCCGGCGCCATCTCCTGAGGCTCGCTGACCGGCCCGATCACCTTGATCTCGCCGGGCCACTTCTGCAAAGCCACGAGCGCATCCGGCACATCGAGCAGCGTGAATTCCGATTCGTTGTTCAAAATGGCCGGGGCCAGCTCGTTCAGCGTTCCGTCGAAGAGCGAAATGTCCGCCCCGGTGCGCTCCATGTCGTAGAGCGCCGGGTCGAGGCAGGTGTCGAGCTTGCCGAGCAGGGTCTTGCCGTCGAGCACGGATTTGGTCTCGACGATGTCCTGCACCAGGCTGCTGGTGGGCCTGATCGGCGATACGTCGGAGTCGGCCCGCGACATCAGCCAGACCTGCGTCGGGAAGGTCGTTTGGCCGAATGCGACCACTTCTTCCCGCCAAGGGATAACGGTCATGCCATTGGCGATGACGTCGCCCTTGATCGGCACATCTCCAAGGCGCTCGACCCCGTTTGCGCCGGACTTGACTTTGACGCCGGTCAGATCGCCGATTGCGTCGGACCATTCGGTCTGCACGTAGCGGTATTCGACGCCCAGCCATTCGGCAAAGCCCTGCATCAGCTCGACATCCATGCCGTCGCCGGCGCCGGTGACGAAGTTGGCGTAGGGAATCCCCAGATGGCGCAGCACTCCGCGCTCTTTTATGGCTTCGACGCTGCCGGCCGCGCTGCCCATCGGCAATGCGATCAGCAGAGCCAATAGGACCGCGGGCAGATTCATCGAGACCGCGCCGCGGAATAGGAACTGGAAGGACATACGGAACCTCCGAATCAAACCAAAATATTTCGACGGACACGCAACGCGATGCTGGCGTTTGTTTACAGCCCCTTGCCGGGGCGCGCAAAGCGGTCTCGTACGCACCGGGCCGATTCGGGTGTGGCGCCGCCGGGCCGAATCAAGCGTTTTTTGCATTGTACAGAATCAAGGAGTCATCACGGCATCACTAGTTGACTTAAAATACATCTTCAAATTCGTGCGCGGCCGGCGGCTCGGCTGCGCCTATTCGATCAATGCCGCCGGCTGCCCCGGCCTGCGAGACCATCAGCGATGTTCAGAACGTTATCTCTCATCAGTCCGAACTGCCGGCGTCTGCCGTCGCGCTCGGCGCCCTTGCTGGCGGCGCTCGCTTTGGCACTGACAGGCTGTGCCGTGGCGCCCCGCACGCCCCCGCTGCCGGTACTCGACGAGCCGCCGCCGTTGCAGCGTCCCGATGAGCTCAAGGCCGCCCCCACGCGGATCTCCCGGTCCATGACCACCGAAGAACAGCTTGCCGCACTGCGCGAAAGTCTAATCGACACCAGGGCCATTCCCACGCTGGGCAAAGGCGACATCCTGACCGTGTCGGTGTACGACGAGCCGGATCTGACGGTCGACGGCATCCCCGTGCGTCCAGACGGCATGATTTCCTTTCCGCTCGTCGGCGATGTCCAGGCTGCCGGACGCTCGGTGGACGAATTGACCACATCGCTGTCCGAGCGCCTCGCGAACTTCGTCATACAGCCGAAAGTCGCCGTGATCGTCCAGCAACTCAACAGCCAGAACTACACGATCAGCGGCGAAGTCGAGCAACCGGGCGTGTATCCCCTCGTCACGGACGTTCGACTGACGGAGGCCGTCGCCCGCGCCGGCGGACTGAAAAAGGGCCTGTTCCGTTCCACGTCGGTGGATATCGCGGACCTGAGCTCCGCTTTTATCGCCCGCCGCGGGACGCTGCTGCCGGTGGACTTCTCGCGACTGTTTCGGCAAGGCGACCTCCGCTTCGACATCGAGCTACAGGCAGGCGACTACATCCGTATTCCATCGGGTCTGACGCAGGAAGTTTATATCGTCGGCGAGATCAATAAGCCGTTCCTGTTCCCATTTCGAGAAGAAATGCCGTTGACAAAAACCCTCGCGCTTGCTGAAGGGTTCACGGAGCAGGCCGACCTGAAGCGGGTGCACGTGGTTCGTGGCGCGTTGAGCAATCCGGAGCTGATCATCGTCAGCGTCAAGGACGTGCTCAACGGCAAGGCGCAGGATTTGCATCTCGCGCCCGGAGATATCGTTTATGTGCCGCCCACATACCTGACCAATTGGGCGCGGATGCTCGATCAGATCGTGCCTACCGTTCAGGCGATCCAGACCGGCATCATTCTGAGCAATTTGGTCAGCGACGACGGCAACTAGGCAATCTGCTCAGTCGGGCGTCAGCATGCCCTCGCGGATGACGAATGCCCGGATGTCCGCCAGTCCCTTGCCGGCGCGCAAGTCGGTGAAGACATAGGGCCGCTCGCCGCGCATGCGCTTGGCGTCTCGATCCATCACCTCGAGCGACGCGCCGACGTAGGGCGCCAAATCGATCTTGTTGATCACCAACAGATCGGACTTGGTAATGCCGGGCCCGCCCTTGCGCGGAATCTTCTCGCCCTCGGCCACATCGATCACGTAAATCGTCAAGTCGGCAAGCTCCGGGCTGAAGGTCGCCGCCAGATTGTCGCCGCCGCTCTCGATGAAGACCAAGTCCAGATCCGGGAAGCGCGCCTGCAAGTCCTCCACCGCGGCCAGATTCATGGATGCGTCCTCGCGGATGGCGGTGTGGGGGCAGCCGCCGGTCTCGACGCCGACAATGCGCTCGGCCTCGAGTGCCTGGCTTCGAATCAGGAAATCCGCGTCCTCGCGGGTATAGATGTCATTGGTGACGACGGCGATCTGATAATGCCCGCGCAGTTGTTTACATAGCGCATCCAGCAGCGCCGTCTTGCCGGAGCCGACCGGGCCGCCGACGCCGATCCGAAGGGGGGTTGCCGTGGTCATCGCTGCACCTGCGTTGTCAGTTCTTGCTTGTATGGAGTCCTGCGCCGTCGATCGGCACTGTCCGCGGAGCATCCTGCCCCGTTGCGCCGCGGCGGGCACGGGTGCCCGCGGTCCGTGTCAGGACCGGAACAATCGCGTGTATTGGGTCTCGTGGTTGCTGCTGGCGATGGCGAGCGCGGGCGTGGATGCGCCGATCCGGTCGTCGTCCAGGCCCAGCGCCGTTTCTATGGCCACCGGTATTTCCGCGGCCAGCGCCGACAGCAGACGCTGGCCTTCGGTTTGCCCCAAGGGCACGATCTTGACCGCGGCCAGCGCCTGCCCCTCCAGCCAATTCCAGCTATAGCCCTGCAGCAACTCGGCCCCGGGAATGCGCCAAGCAGCACCCGCATAGCCAAAGGCGGCAAGTTGACTCCGTGCCAGGAGGCCTCGCCAATCGCTGCCGGCGCCGGCGTCCAGCATGTCCAGCGACACCATCAAATCCGCCAGTGCCCGCCCGCGCGCGGCTTCTTCGGCGCGCAGCTCGGCTGTTTCGCGCAGTGCGTGCAGCAGTTCGATCCAGCCTGCCATTGCGTCCACGTCGTCGGCGCCGGCCGCGGCCTGCATCCGCGCCAGCAGCGGCAGGTCGACACGACACAGGCTCTGGGCGAGGAGGTCCGAAAGCCATTCGCGGGTATCTCGGGCGTTGCGTATCCAGCCCGCCTCGACGGCCCATTCGATCCCCCCCGAGTAGCTGTAGCCGCCCACCGGCAGCGATGGGCTGACCAGTTGCAGCAGCCGCAGCAGCGCCGGCGCCGCGGGGAGATGATCAGTGGTTGTGGCCATGGCCGCCGCCCGAGCCGTAGGCGCCGGATTCTGGCTCGAACGGCGCCTCGTTCACGGCAACCTCGAGCCCCAGGCCGAGCACCAGGGCATCGAGCACATGATCGTGCTGCCAGCGCAATCGGCCGGGTTCGATCTGCAGCGGCACATGACGGTTGCCCAAGTGATAGCAGACGCGCGCCAACAGCAGCGGATCGTCGCAGCAGGCCGTCGAAAGGCGCTCGGGCGCCGCCCGCACGCGCACCACCAGGCCGTCATCCGAGCTCAGCAAATCGCCGTCCTTCAGCGTCTCCCCGCGCGGCAAAACAATGCCGGCGGCGCGGCCGTCGTCGAGGATCACACGCAGACGCGAGCGCACGCGCTGCTCCAATGTCAGCGCGACCTCGGCGTCGACATGATCACTGGCAGCGATCTTCGCGCTCAGGCGCGGCAGGTCGGGACTATCGCTCATCGGGAGAAAACCCGCCGCGAGCGCCGGCAGCCCATTGGGTGAACAGGCTCAAAACAGGAAGTAGCGCTGCGCCATGGGCAGCACCTTCGCCGGCTCGCAGACCAGTAACTCGCCGTCGGCGCGTACCTGATAGGTCTGCGGATCCACATCGATGGTCGGCTGCCAAAAGTTATGGATCATGTCGACCTTGCGCACCTGGCGGACGTCTCGGGTAATGCCGATCCGACGCTTCAGCCCGAGCCGCTGCGGCTCCCCCGCCTGCCAGGCCCACTGGGACAGAAACGTCATGCAAGTCTCGCCGAGCGCGCCCCCCAGGACGCCGAACATCGTCCGGTAATGGACCGGTTGCGGCGTCGGAATGGAGGCATTCGGATCACCCATCGGGGCCGCCGCGATCATGCCCCCTTTGATGATCAGGCTCGGCTTGGTGCCGAAGAAGGCCGGCTTCCAAAGCACCAAATCCGCAAGCTTTCCGACCTCCACCGACCCCACCTCATGGGCGATGCCGTGGGTAATCGCCGGATTGATGGTGTACTTCGCCACATAGCGCTTGGCGCGGTAGTTGTCGTTGTCGCGGCGGTCGGCCTCGCCGGCGAAGGGCGGCGGCTCCAGCCGACCACGCTGCACCTTCATCTTGTGGGCGGTCTGCCAGGTGCGTGTTATCACCTCGCCGACGCGGCCCATGGCTTGGGAATCGGAGGCGATCATGCTGAAGGCGCCGAGATCGTGCAGGATGTCCTCGGCGGCAATGGTCTCGCGGCGGATGCGCGACTCGGCGAAGGCCACATCCTCGGGGATCGACGGGGACAGATGATGGCAGACCATCAGCATGTCCAGATGCTCGTCGACGGTGTTGACGGTATAGGGCCGGGTCGGATTGGTCGAGGACGGCAGCACGTTGGCGAGCCCCGCCGCCTTGATAATGTCCGGTGCATGACCGCCACCGGCCCCCTCGGTGTGATAGGTGTGGATGCAGCGGTCCTGAAACGCGGCGATGGTGTCTTCGACGAAGCCGGATTCGTTCAGGGTGTCGGTGTGGATCGCAATTTGCACGTCGTAGCGCTCGGCGACGCCGAGGGCGCAGTCGATGGCGGCCGGCGTCGTGCCCCAATCTTCGTGCAGCTTCAGGCCCATGGCGCCGGCGCGCACTTGCTCTTCGAGGGCGTTCGGCTGGCTGCCGTTGCCCTTGCCGAGCAGACCGATGTTGACCGGTAGCGCCTCGGCCGCCTGGAGCATGCGGCGGATGTTCCAAGGCCCCGGTGTACAGGTGGTGGCGTTGCTGCCGGTGGCCGGGCCGGTGCCGCCGCCGAGCATCGTCGTCACACCCGACATCAGGGCCTCTTCCGCCTGCTGCGGGCAGATGAAGTGGATGTGGGCGTCGATCGCGCCCGCGGTGAGAATCTGCCCCTCGCCGGCGATAATCTCGGTGCCCGGCCCGATCAGCACGTCCACGTGGGCCTGGGTGTCGGGGTTGCCGGCCTTGCCGATGCCGGCGATGCGCCCGTCCTTGATGCCGACGTCGGCCTTCACGACACCCCAGAAGTCCAGGATCAGCGCGTTGGTGATGACCAAATCCATCACTTCATCGGCTTGAAGCTGGCACTGCCCCATGCCGTCGCGGATGACCTTGCCGCCGCCGAACTTGACCTCGTCGCCGTAGTGGGTCATGTCCTCTTCGACTTCGATGATCAACTCGGAGTCGGCGAGGCGGACCTTGTCCCCGACCGTCGGGCCGTACATGGATGCATAGGCCTGCCGGCTGATCTTGCTCATGCGTCGTCGTCCCCGTCCAGTGGTCCCATGACTTTACCGTTGAAGCCGAAAACCCGCCGGGCGCCGGCGTAGGGCACCAAGCTCACCGTGCGCGACTGCCCCGGTTCGAAGCGCACCGCGGTGCCGGCGGGGATATCGAGGCGATGACCAAGGGCGGCGTCGCGGTCGAAATCCAATGCCGCGTTGGTCTCGGCGAAATGGTAATGGGAACCGACCTGGATCGGCCGGTCGCCGGTGTTCGCGACCTCGAGGGTCAGAATCTTACGCCCGGCGTTGAGCTCGATATCGCCGGGAGCGGTGATGACTTCGCCTGGAATCATGGAACCTCCGTTACGGAAGGCACGGAATGAAGGGAACACTTCTATTCCCGGCTGCGCATGGCTGGCCGGGGCACGCCGGCACCGCGCTGCCCGAGGCTCGGCGCGGTTGCGTGATAACGTGCTTCAGACGATCGGATCGTGCACCGTGACCAGCTTGGTGCCGTCCGGGAAGGTGGCCTCGACTTGGACGTCATGGATCATCTCGGCGATGCCGTCCATCACATCGTCGCGGGACAACAGCGTGCGTCCGAAGTCCATCAGCTCGGCGACCGTCTTGCCCTCGCGGGCGCCCTCGAGCACGGCGCAGCTGATGTAGGCAACGGCCTCCGGGTAGTTCAGCTTCAGCCCTTTGTCCTTGCGTCGCTCGGCCAGCAGGCCGGCCGTGAACAACAACAGCTTGTCTTTCTCTCGCGGTGTGAGCTCCATCAGGGACCCTCATGTCGCGTCGTCACGGGGATTCGCCGACGCTCGGCCATGCCCGCCGGCAGCCCCGACGGGTGGAATACGCAACCCCGGCCGGGCGGCCGACAGCGTCGGTGCGCTCCCCGCCGCGCCGCTCTCCGCGGCCAACGGATCGTTGCGGCGTCGCGCGGAGCCGATTACCGCGCATCGGCGCCTGCCGATCAGGTGGCCCAGATCCTCGGCGGACAGGGGGCGCGCGCCAGAAGCCGAGGCCTCAGCGCCGACCAAAGCGCACAGAATACCTGTTGTATGGGCTCCGTAGTAGCGGCAAGGGCACGCGCGACGAGCAGACCGTCGACCAGCGTGACGCCGGTCAATGGCGTACAACTCGCGGCGAGGACTTCCCGCGCGGCCGCAAGGTCTGCGGCATCGGGCTGCTGTCCCGACGTAGCAACGAATGTGCCTGTCACCGGAAAGCCCCGCAAACCGGTGCGTCCGTCCAGATGTGCCGGGTCATCGACGCGCAAGTGCTCCGACAACAGCAACCTGCCTCCGCGGCGAACCTGCAGCCGCACGGAGAGCTCGCCGGCGTCGAAGCGCTCGCGGATGACCGGGCGCCCGAGGCTCAGGATGTCCCAGCCGATGAAACTGCTCTCGGGCGCGAGATCGACCTCGGTGCGGATGCCGGCGCGGGCGCCGGGAAACACGATGTTCTCCAGCGGCAGCCACTCCAGGACCGCCCCGGCCGCGACCTCGAGCCGCTGCACCTGATCCGCCCGCGCCCCCGCGCTGCGGTAGAACTTGGCGGCGCCGGGTGTCGTGATCAGCGCATGGGCGTTTTCCGAGGCGTGCACGCGGATACGCAGCACATCGCCGCCGACCACACCGCCGGGCGGATGCAGCAGGTAGAGATGACAGGGGTCGCCCTCGGGATGAAAGGCACGTTGCACCGTCAACGGGCCCAGCTGGCGCTTATGCGCCAGAACTGTGCGTCCGGCGCGCGGCGCGCAGACCAGATCGAGCTCGCCGCGCCAGCCTTCGGGCCCCGCGGGCGCGGGCTGGATCGGTATCTCCGGGGTTTCGGTTGTCATGGCGCGCTCCTGGTCGGCGACGCCGGCACGCGGGCGTGTCCGCGCGCGGACTCATCTCGCCCGAGGCCCGCGGCGTGCGCGCCGGCGGCAGCCCGCAAGCGCGTCACATCGGGAAACCGCCGCCCGGCGGCAGCCCGCCCGGGCCGCCGCCCATGCCGCCGAAGCCCGGCGGCATGCGCCCCTGCATCTGGCGCATCATCTTGGCCATACCCCCGCCCTTCATCTTCTTCATCATCTTCTGCATCTGCGTAAACTGCTTCAGCAGCTTGTTGACGTCCTGCACCTGGGTGCCGGAGCCCGACGCGATGCGCTTTCGGCGCGACCCCTTGATGATCTGCGGATGCTGGCGCTCCATCGGCGTCATGGAATCGACGATCGCGATCAGTTTGGTCACTTCCTTGTCGTTCACTTGGCCCTTGACGTGATCGGGGAGCTCGCCCATGCCCGGCAGCTTGTCCATCAGTCCGGCCATGCCGCCGAGCTTGTTCATCTGCTGCAGCTGATCGCGGAAGTCGGACAGATCGAAGCCCTTGCCTTTCTTGATCTTTTTGGCCAGCTTCTCGGCCTGGTCCCGGTCCACCTTCTCCTGCATCTCCTCGACAAGGGAGACGACATCACCCATGCCGAGGATGCGCGAGGCGATGCGGTCCGGGTGGAAGGGCTCGAGCGCGCTGGTCTTCTCGCCGACGCCGAGGAACTTGATCGGCTTGCCGGTCAGCTCGCGGATCGACAGCGCCGCACCGCCACGTGCATCGCCGTCCGCCTTTGTCAGGATCACGCCCGTGAGCGGTACGGCGTCGTGGAACGCCTTGGCCGTCTTCGCCGCGTCCTGGCCGGTCATCGCGTCGACGACGAACAGCGTCTCGACGGGTGCGACCGCCGCATGCAGATCGCGGATCTCCTGCATCATGGCCTCGTCGATGGCCAGGCGACCGGCCGTGTCGACGATCAGCACGTCCTTGAATTGCTTTCGCGCGGCGTCGATCGCGTTGCGGGCGATGTCCAGCGGCCGTTGATCCGGGGTGCTCGGGAAAAAGTCCGCCTGCACTTCGCCGGCCACCGTGCGCAGCTGGTCGATGGCGGCCGGGCGGTAGATGTCGCAGCTCACCACCATGACGTTCTTCTTGTGCCGCTCCCTCAGAAAGCGCGCGAGCTTGCCGGTGCTTGTGGTCTTACCGGAGCCCTGCAGGCCCGCCATCAAGATCACCGCCGGCGGCTGCGCGTTGAGGTCGAGGCCCTCGTTGGATTCCCCCATCAGTGCCGTCAGCTCGTCGTTGACGACCTTGATCAGCACCTGCCCCGGGGTCAGGCTCTTGGTGACCTCCACACCCACGGCCTTCTCGCGCACCCGATCTACGAAGCCGCGCACCACCGGCAGCGCGACGTCCGCCTCCAGCAGCGCCATGCGCACCTCGCGCAGGGTGTCTTTGATATTGTCTTCGGTCAGCCGCGACTGGCCGCGCAGTCCTTTGAGTACGTCGCCGAAGCGTTCCTGCAGATTGTCGAACATCTCTCGCCTCTCGATTCCCGAAAACCGGTGTGCCGAACAGCCGGCAGACCGGCGCGGCACGCAATTGGTTAACCTAAATCAAGGCAGCGCGAAAGAACAGCCCGAAGGCGCGTATGGAGTGCGAGCGGTACGTTCCCAGCCCTGCCCCTTTATGCGATCATCGCCCGCCATGAGCAGCATGCCGATTCCCTTCCTGACCATCACCGCCTACCTGGGCAGCGCCGGACTGATCGGCTGGCGGCTGTTCAATCGCGACCGCGCCACGCCCGAGCGCCTTCGCTGGCTGACGCTGTTGCTGGGCTTCAGCGGACTGATACTGCACACGTGGTTGCTGTACAAGGCCATCTTCAGCCATGCGGGCCTGAACCTCGCGTTTTTCAATGCGCTGTCCCTGGCCTCTTGGACCGTGGTCGCGTCATTATTGCTGTCGAGTCTGAACAAGCCGATCGAGAACCTCGGTCTGGTCATCTTGCCGCTGGCGGCGCTCGCGGTGCTGCTCGACATGCTCTACCCCGGCCTCAGCTTCATGAGCGAGGGCGCGAGCTGGGTTTTGAAGCTGCACGTGCTGCTGTCGATGCTGGCCTACAGCTTGCTGACGCTGGCCAGCGTGCAGGCGATTCTGCTCGCGGTCCAGGACTACTACCTGCGCAATCGCCGCCCGGGCGGGTTCATCCGCGCGCTGCCGCCGCTGATGACCATGGAAGCCCTGCTGTTCGAGATGATCGGCTTCGGCTTCGTGCTGCTGACGCTGGCGCTGCTGAGCGGCTTCGCATTTCTCGAGAACATGTTCGCGCAGCACCTGGTCCACAAGACGGTGCTGTCCGTGGTTGCCTGGCTGGTCTTCGGCGGGCTGCTGCTGGGGCGGCGGGTCTGGGGCTGGCGCGGGCGCAAGGCCATCATCTGGACGCTGACCGGCTTCGCGATCCTGATCCTCGCCTACTTCGGCTCCAAGCTGGTGCTGGAGCTGATTCTGCACCGCGGGCCCTAGCCGCGATCGCAAATCGGCTCGGGCCGGCGCCGACGCGGGAACCCAAGCGGGAACCGAGTCGATCACCGAACCGAACCGAACCGAACCGGACCGAGGACGAACGCCGCCGCGCACCCGGCACGGCGGATCACAACCGCGTCAGTCGGCGCGGCCGTCGTCGGGCCATGCGTGCTCCGCCGCGTACCAATCCAGGTCTTCCGGGCGATCCAAGTCCCGCAGCACCGGCAGCTCCTGCCAACGCAGACCGAGTGCCGCCATGCGCTCGCGCGTGATCTCCGCGACCCGGTCCCCGCCCCACGGCATGGCCGCGAACAGCTCCGGCGCCGGCACGCGCAGCGCGAGCAGGACATAGCCGCCGTCGACGGCGGGGCCCAGCACCGCGTCCATACGCCCATCGATCAGCGCCTGCAAGGACAGTTCCACGTCGTCCGCCTGCAGCTCCGGGCAATCACTGCCGATCAGCACCACCGCCCGCGCCTCGCGCAGCGCCTCTTCTGCCGCCAGGCACAGACGCCGGCCCAGGTCCCCCTCGGGCTGTCGTCGCAGTGCGACGCCGTAGCGCAGCGCCAGATCCGCGAACAGCGGATGGTCGCTGCTCGGGGCGCACCAGATCTCCAGCGGAGCGAGCGCGGCGGGCACCAGCCGGGCCAGCGTGTCCTCGAGCAGCCGGGCGTGCAGCGCCGCGGCGCCTTCCGCGCCGAGCGCCGGGATCAGCCGCGTCTTCGCCTGACCCGGGATCGGGGCTTTTGCGAACAGGAGGATACGGGCGTGCGGATAGCGCATCCGTCGATGGACCGATTCAATGGACCGATGATGCCGGCGCCGCCGCGCGGGCCAGAAAATGCTCCAGATCGTCGATATAGCGCGTCAGCGAAAAGTGCTGCTCCACGTCGCGCCTGGCCTGCGCCGCCAAGCGGGGCGCAAGGCCCGATTCGGACACCAGCCGAGCGATCTGCGCGGCCAGGTCGACTGAATCGCCCTTTTCGAATACCAGCGCGTTCTGGCCGTGGCGCAGCAGCTCGGCGTGGCCGCCGTCGTTGGTGCTGACCACCGGGGTGCCGCTGGCCATTGCCTCCAGATGCGTCAGCCCGAAAGGCTCTGTCCACATCGACGGAAAAACGGAGATATCGTGGTCGCGGCAGCTCTGCGGCAGCGCGTCGCAGGCACGCCGTCCGGGCGCATCCGGCCGT
The DNA here is from genome assembly GCA_021736785.1 of Thiohalocapsa sp. Taxonomy (GTDB): domain Bacteria; phylum Pseudomonadota; class Gammaproteobacteria; order Chromatiales; family Chromatiaceae; genus Thiohalocapsa. The sequence continues at coordinate 23,451 of JAIPFF010000031.1, forward strand.
CGCCGCCTCAATCGCTCAGCGCTCCGCCGCAGCTGCTGCCCTGTCCTGCCGTACAGCCGTAGCAATGGTCACCGACGCGAATCGGACCGTCCGCGAGCAGGTCGGAACCATTCAGTGCGCTGATATGAACCCGCGTGCCGTTGCCGCCGTCGGTGGGCAGATTCAACATCTGATTAAAATCGCAGTCGTAGACGTAGCCCTGCCAATCGAGGCTGATCTGGTCTCGACACATCACCGATTCCAGGTTGTCGCCACGATGCGCCTGTTTGAGTGTCGCCATGTAATGCGCGAACTGCCCCTTCGACTGCAGCCAGCTGCCGAAGCGTCGGATGGGCATATTGGCCAGCGTCAACAATTGATCGAAGCGCACATCGAAGCGCGCCGAAAGCTCGCGCTTGTAGTCTTGCTCCAAGGCACATTGCGGCGGCGGCAGCGTTGCCCCAGGGGGGTTGTACACCAGGTTCAGGGTCAGCCCGGACCGACCGTCACCGTACCCTAGCCGATTCAGGCGCCGGAGTCCTCGGATACTCGCCTCGAACACGCCGCTGCCGCGCTGGGCGTCGACGTTTTCGGCCAGATAACAGGGCAGCGACGCGATCACCTCGACCCGACGCGCCGCCAGAAACTCGGCCAAATCCCCTTGCTCCGGCTCCTCCAGAATCGTCAGGTTACAACGATCGATCACATGAATGCCCAGCGCGCGCGCCGACTCGACCAGCGGGCGGAATACCGCGTTCAGCTCCGGTGCGCCGCCGGTGATATCCAAAATGCGCGTATCCCCGCGGCGCAAATAGGCGACAACCGCGTCCAGCGTCTCGGCATCCATTTCCTCGCGCCGCTTGGGCCCCGCGTCCACGTGACAGTGCAAACAGGACTGGTTGCAGCGATAGCCCAGATTGACCTGCAGCGTCGTCGGGCGGCGGCGCGTCAACGCGGGAAAATCGGAAGGAAAAAGCAAAGGCTTCGAGTCGAGCACGACCAATACTCCAAACAGCGGGAAGACGATTGTTGCGACAGCAGATGCTGTTACAGAGTGCCGCAACGGTGCTAAGATTCAAGCCCTCGGAGGCTTCCCGTCAGGCGCGTCGACGCCCGGCCTTCGACGACTCGGCGGCCCGCGGAATACCTGGATCCGCGGCCTGCACGCATCAATGGGGCTGTAGCTCAGCTGGGAGAGCGTCGCGTTCGCAATGCGAAGGTCAGGGGTTCGATCCCCCTCAGCTCCACCATTAAACCCGCTGAAAAACAAAGCAAAACCCCGGCCGCATCTACCTACCAGCGAACCCCGCCAAAACTCGTAAGTGTGCAGTAAGTGCCTCATCGGGCTCATGCACTTTCGGCCCGCAGATCGCTCGGCGAAGCATTCACAACCTCAGCCCGTCGTCGGGGCCTCAGCGGTCTGTGGCGGCGCCGGCCGGCTCGGGTATGCCACGGGCAAGGGGCGGCGGCGTCGCGAGCGTGGCGCCAGCGTGGCGAAGCGGGCAACGGGAATCGGCGGCACTGGCCAGCGCTGGCGCCGTGGCCAGCATTGAGGGGGTTTGGTCGCGGCGGTCGATAGGAACCGCCTATGGGTACGCTTCGTGCTAAGGGTGCCGTAACCCGTTGTCCGGTGAACCCCGCAAAATCCGCGCCCGATAGGTGGTGCCGATGAATCGACCGGGCGCCGCCGCAACGCGCTCAGCGGCCCGCTACTGCGGCGGCAGGATCGGGTATGCCATGGCAAGGGGTCGGCGCCGTCGAGAGTGTGGCGCCAGCGAGGGAAAGGTGGCGATGCAACCGACCGCCTGGGCCAGCTTGGCGCGGGATTCGCCTGTCTTCTCAGTTCCGGAAAATTTTCCGGCACTAGAGGATTTCAACAAGTTACGTTCGCCTGCCTCTATTTTCCGCGCCTTGGCTTCGGTCTGGGCCAGCTTGGCGCGGGCTGTGCCGTTTTCTTCAGTCCTGGAAAATTTTCCAGAACCGTTGCGTTTCTGCGACACGTTGCCGCCAGAGGCCGATTGCCGCGCCTTGGCTTCGGTCGGAACCCTGAGAAGGTGCCGGGCATGAAAAACCCGGCGCGGCGGCCGGGTCGATCGGTCGGCGGATTGCCGCCGGGCTCAGTGCAGCGGGACCAGGCGCCGCCGGATCAGCAGCGCCGGCCTCCCGCCGTGCAGGATCGCGCGAAAGCCGTAGCGCTCAAGCGATGCGGCGCGAAGCCAGTCATTGAGATCAAGTCGGCACTCGTCCGGGTCACGATGCGGCCAGCGTCGCGCGATGGCGCGCGCTCGGCGCAAGGCGTCGGCCTCAAGGTGCGGGTCGAGCGCGGGCATGCTGGCTACACATCGTCGGGGTCGTCGTAGAGCGACGACACGCGCCGCGCCAGGTCGTGCCCGGCGTCGCGCAGTCGGCGCTCGATGTCCTCGGCAAGCGCGCGCTCGTCCATGCCCCGGGTCGCGCCGCCTTCGATATTGATCGTGATCGGCACCGAAATTGGCCCGGGCGTCGCTCGGGTGGCGCTGGACGCGGCCGGGCTCGGGGCCATGGCGGCGTCGAGCGCAGCATCGCGCGGGCCGCGGGTGCGCAGTGCGGCGGCTTTGGCCTCCCAGGCGTCGATCGGCACGACGGATTCGAGCGGCGGCAAGGTGCGCACGGCGGCGGTGCGGGCCTGCAGCTCGGCGAGCGGTGCGCCCGGGCCGGCGGGGATCGCACTCGCGAAGGCCGGCGCCAACGCCATCGGCACCGCGGCCAGTGCCCCGGCGACGCGGCGCACTTGCTGCATGGGTCGATCCGTCGCAGCATGGATACCGCGCTGCAGTCCGGCCATCAGGTGCTCGCCGATCTGCGCGAAGACGACGGATGGCGACTGTACGCCAAGTGCACCTTTTGCGGCGCCGACCACGCCAGCGGCGGCGCCCCGGACCGCATCCCAGGCGCCCGAGGCGGCGCGCTTGATGCCGTCGATCAGCCCGCGCATCAGGTTGGCGCCGATCTCGCGCAACGTGTCGATGCTCAGGATCCGCCGAAGCGTATCGAGGATGCCTTGCGCCACGTTCTCGATCATGCGCAGCACGCCACCGGCCAGCGCTTGGCCGCCGTCGATGAGCAGCTTGAGCGGGTGCGCGGTCGCCAACAGGTTGCGGATTCCCGAGATCAGCCCGGCGTCGAAGCCGGCCGTGATGCGGTCCCATAGTCCACCGAAATAGTCGGCCAGTGCATTCCAGCCGGCGGCGACGCTGGCAACAGGGTCAAAGCCCAGTTTTTCGATGAGCCAGCCCCAGGCGGCGCTTGCACTGGCAATCGTTTCCTCCCAGTGCGTGAACACGTAGACGGCGCCGCCGATGGTCGCGGCCAGGGCCAACAGCGGCCCGAGCCCGACCGCTGCCACGGCGCCCAGCGCACCGAGCGCGGCGCTCAGTCCTCCCGCACCGAAAGACAGAATGCCCATGATGCCGGCAATACCCATCAGCGCCGGCCCGGCGACCACCAACAGCCCGGCAATCGCGGCGGTGACGACGGCAATGTTGCCGGCCAGCTTCGGGTTGGCCTCGATCCAGGCGCCGATGCGGTCGATCATCGGCCCGAATCGCTCGGTCAGCTCGACGATGACGGGTAGCAGCGCGTCGCCGATCTTGCGCTGTAGCCCGGTCAAGCGATTCGCGATCAGTTCCAGCTTGTTGCGGGTCGTGTCGGATCGGGCCGCGAATTCGGCCTGCATGCTGCCGGCGTAGCGGGTCTCGTCTGCGACCATGCCCAGGGCGGCGCGGTACTGGCCCAGGTTGCCGGCCAACAGACTGATGTCGTCGGCGTATTCGAGGCCGAACAGGTCCGACAGCGCCCCGGCGCGCGATTGCTTGTCCAGGCGACCAAGGGTATCGAGGAACCCGGACAGCGCGGCCTGTGCGTCTTCGCCGATGGATTGTTCCAGGCGCTCGGCGTCGAGCCCCAAGTCGGCGAGTGCGTCGCGGAACTTCGCGCTCTGTTTGCTCGCGGTCTGCAGCTTGCCGAGAAGCGCATTGATTCCCGTGGCCGCAACCTCGGGTGTCTTGCCGAGCGCGATCATGGTTGCGCTCAGGGCCGCTGCCTGTGTCTCGACCAAACCGAATTGCCGCGCGACGCCGCCGACCCGCTGCGTGGCCTCGACAATCTCGCTCGCCTTGGCGGCACTGTTGTTCGATAGGTGGTTGATCGCATCGCCGAGTCGGCCGATTGCCGGAATCGGAATATCGTAGACATTGGCCAGCTTGGCGAAGGACTCACCGGCCAGCTCCGGCAACATGTCGAACGCGATGGACGCGACGGCGACTTGCCGGGTGTAGTCCGGCAGGTCCGGCGCCTCGATGCCCAACTGGCCGCCGGCCGCGGTGATCTGCGCCAGCTCCGACGCCATCAGCGGAATATCCCGCGTCAACCCTTCGATTTGCGACTGCAGGCGGTCGAGCCCGGCGGGTGTCTCGAAGTCCACCACCTTCGCAACGTCGGCCATCGCGTCTTCCAGGCGCATCGACGCTTCGGCGGCATTCTGCAGCGGCCCGAGCATTTGTTGGCCGGCGGCGCTGGCGCCCATGCCGATCATGCTCAGGCGGGCGCCCGTGCGCTCAAGCTGGCGCTGCACGCCTTGCAGCGGTGCGGTCAGGCGATTTACGAGCCCGACAATTACTTCAACGTTGAGTTGCGCCATGGTGTGGCCTCACTTGGGTGCGGCCGCCCGCGGCGGCCTGCGGGAGAAGGGGCCGCCCGGCGCGATGCCGGACGGCGGGTGTAGGTGCGCCCGAGCCCCGAGACTCGGGCGCGGCGCCGCCATAAGGGCCGCGAGGCGGCAAGCGCGGTAACAACCCGCCACGATGGAGAGCAGCAGAACGGGTCCCCGGGGAACGGTTAGCTGAATTAGCTGAAGTCGATCCGAACCGCGTGCGTGCTCAGCGGCGCAATCACGGCGTCATGGATGATGCGCAAGCCCCAGCCATCGGGATTGCTGACAGCCTTAATTTGGACCTCGTTGTGTCTGCGACCGTCCAGCAGCCCGAGGCCAAATACCGGGCGGATATTCGGGTCGGGAAGCAGGTAGCCCGACTCCAGCCGGCTGTCCGCAAAGATCGTCAGCCCGGCGCGGTCTGCCAGCTCCAGCAACGTTACGTTGTACTCAAGCCACGCGGGGATCATCAGCACCTTGCCGCGCAACTGCAGGTTCGCGCCGTGCATGGTTTTCATCTGGCGCAGGCGCTCTCCGGCGTTGCCGATGACTTCCGTGGTCGAGCCCGGGCCGTTGCCGATGTTGCCGCGGTCGGCGGCGAACATCGCCAATCCGTCATACAGCGTCGGGCCGGCGCCGCCGTTGGCGGTCAGCATGGCAATGAACGCATCGCGCTCCGAGCGATAGCGGGCCGCGTCCAGCTCGCGCACCATGGCACCGAGCAAGCCCCATTCGCCGTTGATGACCGATTCTCGCGTGAAGGTCGCACGGGCGGCCTTCGTGTCCAGCGTCACCCTCTCGCCCAGCATCGTCATTGCGAACGGCGCGATTTGGTTGTGCTCGCTCTTGTCGGACAGGTCGCCGGCCTCGATGCGCGGCGCCGTCGCGGTTCGGAAGTCGCTCAGCGGGAACTTGTACAGCACCGCTTCGTGCTCCGGCGTCTGCGCGCTCGTTGCGTTCAGCAGCTCGACGGCAGCGAACTGGGCGGCGTCGATCAGATCAGCCGAGGACCAGGCGGCGCGGCGCGTCGTTGTCTGGTTGTTGGCGCGGCGCGCGACGTCGCGATGCAGCTTGGCCACCGCCGGATCGTCGAGAACAGCCTGCGGCAGCGGCCCCGGCGCGCCCTCATCGCCTCGGAATCCGCGCGCGAACATCGCAAGGTCTTCGCCTCGCGCGCCCGCCACGTCCAGGCGCCGCGCCATCGGGTGCACGTTGCGCGCGGGGGCGCCCATGGCAACGCGCAACGTGTCCCTGATGATCTCGCGGCGGTCGCCCTCCGGCAGCAACCAAACATCATGCGGCAGCGCGGCCAGCGGCTCGGCGCGTTGTGGTTGATTGCGCATTATCCCTCCCGAACAGCCTGTTCGAGCGTCGAGAAGTGTCGGCCGTTGACGGTGAAGCCGCCTTTGGCATTCGGGACCGCGAGGCGACCGCCGCGCGGCGGTTGCGGCCAGAACACGGGCTCGGGGTTGCCGGCGCCGTAGTTGACGCGGAACGCCACGATATGCGCTTCCGAGATAGATCCGCTCTTTTCGAGCACGCTCACAACCGGCAGGTCGGCGGGCGCTGGAACAATGGTGAATTCGGCCATGAAGGTTTCCTTGGGGTCGGTGTAGGGTCCAAGTTACGCGGCGTTCCGTGAAATCTCATCGGCTTTGATTTCGCTGGCGTGCGTCGTCCAGCGATCGCGCAGGATGTTGAAGATTTGCCGAGCGCCGGGCAGCTTCGCGCACCGCTCGGCTTCGGCGAGCAGCTCGTCTACCAGGGCCGCCTGACCTTCGGCCGGGTGTCGGCGCCGATGCAGGCGCGCGGCCCGATCGGCGAGCACTTGCGCGCGACGCCACAACGAAGCGGCGGGCATGTCCAGGGCGAGCGCGGCCTGCAGGATGTATTTATCGCGCTGGCGTAGCGCTCCGGGTCCCGAGATCCCGAGGGCGGCGTCGGCCGGCAAGCCGTGCGTGATCCCGCGGGCGGCGTCGGCGAGCCAGCGCGCAAGATCGGGGTCGATGTCGGCCAGCTCGCCGGCCGCGGCGCGAAGTCGGTCAAGCGTCATGGTTGGAATCCTCCGGGGCCGTGGTCGCCGCAAGCGCGTCTAACCGATCCGCTGCATCGGTCAGCACGGCGCGGATACGCTCATCGAGTAGCGAACGCACTCTCGCCGGGTCGGACTCGGCGGCGAGCTCCGGCGCCAACTGCAGCAGGTTCTCGATGGATTGGCGGAACGCGGCGCCCACCTCGGTAGCGCCGGCCTCGATCGCCCGGCGGTCCACCAGCGCCCCGGCGGTGCGGGCCTCCCGCAGCTCGGCAAGATTGGCCTCGTGGAATTCGCGCTTCGCCCGGGCGCGGGCGATGTCGTGGCTATCGACAGTCGCCGCGGGCGGGGGCGTGCGCACGCGCTCGGCGTTCGCAATCCACTGCGCGTCGGCCGCGTCGGGCCGGATCAGGACACGCTGGCCGGCCTTGACCAGCGCGTCCCCGGAGAGGCGGCCCGACTGGATGGCGCGTTGGACCGATGACCGCCCGACACCGCGGCGGCGCGCATACTCTGCCTGTGACACAAGCTCAGATTTCACGTCCATAATAGTACCTAAGTGCCCGTTGCATTAAGGAAAAGCTCTGTCCCTAGCGGAATTCCGCGGCTCAGCGCACCGCATAGGGGAACGCTAAGAAGGACCCGCGATCGATAGTCCTTCGCTATCGACGGCGAACAGCGCCCGCCGGACTGCGTTCATGCGCACCGCGTCGGTACCGGGGGCGAAGCGCACCGCCAGCCGGCTGTCCACCAGGGCCAGATCGGAGACCGCAGCACCGAGCCCGGCAGCGGCAAGCCTCGCGCGGGCCTGATCCAGCGTGGCGGGGGCATCGCCGGGCGGCGCCGGCTCGGGACTGGTGCGCTTGAACAGCGGCGGGCGCTCGAAGCGTTGGCATGTCGAGAGACTGCGGAATGTGACCTTGCGAGCCCGAAGGCAGAAGCGCTGGCCGGTGTAGTGGCGGCAGTCGGTGCAGCGCACACGCGGGCGGTCGGCGTCTCGGCGGCTCATCATTCCGGAGTGTTCTGCGTCGGCCCGCAGACGGGCGGTGCATCTGCGCCGGCATCTCGCACAGCGGCCGCCAGTTCGGAAACGGCATCCGCGATGTGCATCAAGGAGGCCGTCATACCCATGACGGCTTCAGTTAGCGACCCGACGTGGCCGCCGGCCGCGTCTTGTCCCGGCGTGCCGACGAACGGCGTGATGGCATCGGCGATACGTTGGCCGGCCGCTTCAACGGCCTGGATGGTTTCATCGTGGTTAGTCATTGGCGTTGCCTCCGGGGTTGAAGTGTCGCAACTGTCGCAACTGTCGCAGGGGGTGCGGCATTTGAGATTGCCCCCTCGATAGCCCGATCTGTCGCGATTCCGAGAAAAAAATTAAGGTTTGAATCCTATTTCTAAGGGGTGTTGCGACAGTTGCGACAGTTGCGACAGTTGGCGCCATGTCGCGCCGTTGCTGGCCTCGCAGAACCCCAACTGTCGCAACCCGTCAGCGACACTTTGCGACACTTCAAGATGCCTTCCTTTTCAGCAGCTTAGGGTTGATCTTCACGCGCTTCTGCTTGCCACTGTCGCAGCGGCGCAGGTGCCCAGCGTCCTCAAGGACCGCGATTGCGGAGTCCCTGCGTTGCTGGTCTCGGGTTGGGTTCGGCCCCAGTCGGCTGATCTCCCGCACGGGGATCTCGCCGGCCGCATCCACCAGCGGCGCGCCCTTGGCCGTCATCTCTGGTGCGCGCGTCGATAGCCAGCGCGACAGCTCGCGGGCGTCAACGATGTCCTGCGGCGCGTCGATGTCGAAGAAGATCCGGCGGGCCTCCGCAAGGTGCCACTGCGCGACACGGACTCCCGACGCCATATGCCGTTCCTCGATTTCGCCGCCCGCGCCTCCTTGCTCGAAGACTTGGAATACCGCGGCGATGCGGCAGGCGTTTTCCGCGCTCTTGCTGGCCACGTCTCGCACGTTGGCCAGCTCGCCGAACTCGCCGATGGCACGCTCGCCCGAGTCGTGATACTCGACGAACACGCGTTTTGCGCGCTCGCTAAGTTGCATGACCGGCGGTGCCAGACGCATCAGGTGCCCCTGGTCTGGCCCCGTCTGATCGATAGGTAGGTCTCGCTCGAGCAACCGCAGGATTGCCGCGTCGAATGCGTCCAGCTCTGGCCAGTCGGCCGGCGGCTCGACGTATAGGCGCGTGCCCATGGTCGATGCTGGCCTCGCGAGCAGGAATCGAGCGACGAAGCCGATGTTTCTGGCGCCCCGCTCGATTAGCTTCGGGAACAGATCCGGCTGCATCATCAAGAACGCACTCACCCGCCGGCCTCGCAGCTCGGCAGTTGCCGCTTGTTTGCGCGTCGGGTTGTAGCTGCGGCCGTCCCACACGATGTTGAGCAGCGCGAGCAAGCTGGTTGCGGTGTCCTCGCCCATGCCGTGCGAGCCGACGAAGGCGCCGGCCTCGTCCGAGAACAACCCGCACGACGGCCAGCCGGTGGCGATGGCGTACTGCAGCGCGGCCGGTGTGGCGTCCTCGTAGGTCAGGACCGGCAGCGGTCGCACATAGACCGGGTTCTGCTGAAGATCCACCAAGCGCCGCTCCAGCCGCGTACATTCGGCGTCGGCTTCAGCCGAGTCCTTCGCAGCCTCCGCTGTCAGCTTCTTGCGCACGCTGTCCACGCGGGCCTGATGCGCCTTGCTCATGGCTAGAGAACGCAAATGCTCTGGATTGCGCGCGTCCCGCTCGGTGTCTTGCCAGTACCGCACCGCCCGACCGAACTGTTTGTCGGCCGCCGATTTGCGCTCGCCGGATTCGGCCAGGACCATCAGGTTCAAGCTTATCGGGGACACAAGGTGCCGGTTACGCGCCACGTTGGCGAGCGGTTGAGCGGCAAGCGCCATTTGCCCCAAGGCGGAGCTGGCCACCATGGGCATAGGTTGCCGCCCAAAGCTCTGGTATTCCCAGATCGCCGAGCGCGCGGGCTCGGGGAACGCGTCAACGGGATACGGCTCGCAGTCGCCGGTGGATGAAAGGTCGGCCGGCTCTGGCCATTCTTCGGCGGGCATCTCGACGTGGTGAACCGCCACTATGCCGCCTCCCGCGCCCTGTACACGTCCATCTCGCGGTTGCCGCGGTGATCCACGGTCAGGACCATCCTTGCGCCGGCCTGGACCAGCTCGGCGGCGGCCTGGTGGACGTGCACGGGATCGGCGTCGGCGTAGTACGCCACCAGGACCTCGCGGCCGGCGAAGTCCCTCCAGTCGATAGCGGCGGGATCAGCGTCGAGCGGCAGTACGGCGGTCAATCGATGCGGCCAGTCGCCGCGCTCGTCCCACTGGCGCGCAAGATCCCAGCCGACAGCGCCGACGATGACGCGGGCATCGCGCCCGGTGTTGTGTGCCGTGCGGCGGGCGTAGGGCGGGCGGCGGCGGATAGGCGCGCGGCTGTCTTTTTGTACAGTGTCGGGGGGTGTGCTACCATCTGCCATGTCGGCGCCCTCCTTGCGTCGTCGGCGTCGTCTTATCGTCTCTGAAGGCCCGCGCCGGTTTGGCGGCTTGCGCGGGCCTTCGCACGTCTGGCCATCGGCCTTGCCGTTTCTCGCGCCGAGCCCGGCGCCGGTCTGTCGATCGCCTAGCCATCCTCGGCGCCCTCCGCCAGGGCATCGAATGCCGACACGCGATCGGCGCCCGGGGCCGCGATATAGACGCATTCGGCGGCGGTCTCCGCCAACTCTCCGATCAGCGACCCGAGCGCGCGCACGGCCGGCGCGTCCAGGGCCTCATCGTCGGCGCCGGCCATCAGGCGCCCGACCGCAGCGAGCCCCGCGTGGATGACGTCGATCGCGGCGGCGGCGTCGTTCGCCATCCGGAGCAGGTCGTCGGTCGGGACCGGGTGCACGAACTTGCCGCGGCGCGGATCGAAGGTGCCGGCGCGCAGCGATGCGGCCGATCGGCGCGCGATGCTGGCGAGTGAGTGATACGGAGCGTGGTCGGTGGTGATCATGCCGCGGCCTCCGATTCGCGGGCCTTAGCCCATTCGGTCAGCGCGGCGGGCGCAACAAGGCGGCGGCGCCCGACCTTAAAGGTCTTGAGGCGGCCGGCGGCGATCTCTTGATATACGGTGGACCGGCCTAGACCAGTGGCCTGAACAACGTCAGGGATGGACAAGCCAACGGGTTCGATATGGCGAGTATGTTTCATGTCCGCGTGCTCCTGTGTGGATGTACGCGGACAGTCTCCGTATGGAGCTAATGAGCATCCAGGGAAACAATCGGGTGTATTATTTCCCCGACTTCGGGAAGAACTGAAGATAGGTTTTCTTTACGCCGTCAGCTCCGAGAACTCCCACCTTGTCGGAGAACGCATTGTAGGTGCCGGAAACAATCTCGCAGGCGCGCTCAATCGACAGCGTCTCATCCTGCTCTAGTGTGTATGCCACGGCGCATGCAACGTCTCGGTCTCTGGCTAGCTTCCAGTAAGATCGGGTGCGCCCGGCCGATCCCTTGGTGAACCCGAAAGCCTGATCCGGTGTTTCACCTCCTTCAACACGGCACAAGCAGTCGAGAAGGTAGGATTTAACGGGTTGCGGAATATTCGAGCGCTCCACCTCGACAGAACAAACGCCAATCATGTCAACCGCGCATTCTTTGTCTCCGTCTCTGGCGCATGAGGCTATGCCCTCGATCGTCGAGCGCTTTTTGCGCTCGTAGTCCACACGCTCGAAGGCGTCGCTCCCTTTCAGTTCGCGGCTACTCATGACGCCTGCTCCATCAGCCGCGCAACGGCTGCCGCTTTGTGCTCGGGTGCGAGGTGCGCATACCGAAGGGTCATCTTCAGGTCAGAGTGCCCCAGCAGCTCGCGGACGGTGTTGAGATCCACGCCCGCCATAACGAGCCGGGACGCGAAATGGTGCCGCGTGTCGTGCCAGCGGAAATTGCTGATACACGCATCGGCGAGTAACGCGGTCCAGCCCTTTTTGATGTTGTCGAAGCGCCCGCCACCACGCCCGACGAAGACGTAACCCTCGCTACTGGTCTGATCCTGCCAAGCCTTCAGGACGGCGGCGGCTTCGGCGTTGAGCGGTATGTGCCGGGTATTACCCGACTTGGCACCGTCGCCGCGCACGGCGAGCGTTGCGCGGTCTAGGTCGATGTCGCGCCAGTGCAGATTGAAAAGCTCGCCTCGGCGTAGCCCGGTATTCAGCGACAACAGAACCATCGGCGTAAGGTGGTCTGCGTAGGTGTCAAGCTCGGGCTTTAGCGGCTTGTCCCGAGCGGCGCGCCATGCGTTTGCGCGTGCCCGGGCGGCTTTCATGTCGTCGTCGCGTCGAGCCAGTGCGGCCCGAAGACGTTGTTCCTCGTCTCCGCTCAGGTAGCGCACCACGCCCGAGGTATCCACCTTGCCGGGCCGGACCGTCGCCAGCGGGCTACGGTCGATCAGTTCCCAATCGGCCGCCTTGGTCATCGCGGCCTTGAGGCACATAAGATCGCGGTTGCAGGTGTTGACGGTGCGCCCGGCTTGCAGTCGAGACTTGCGCCATTTCTCCACGCTCCATGCAGTGATGGCGGTCAATTCCTTGTCCAGGAATTCAGCAAACACCGAGCGGATGCGTGCGACGGTTCCGGCGCCTGTCTTTCGGTTGGCTTCGGCCCAGGGCCCATAGGTATGCGTCAGGTAGTGGTCGAGTGTCGGCGTCGTGCTGCCTTCCTCCACCTTCAGTGCGGCTTTCGGATCGCGTCCATCGGCAACGGCGCCTAGCGCGGCCTTTGCCCGGTTGCGTGCTTGGGTCGGCGTCAGGATTGCGGCGTCGCCTATCGTGATCCGGCGCCCGCGGCCTAGCTGGACAATGTAGGACGCGCGCCCGGACGGCTGCACACGCAGGATGAAGCCCTTCAGGTCTCGGTCGCGGACCTCGGTAGGCTTGGCGATCTCGCCGTCCTTGGCTTGCTTGGCTAAACTCCGAACGAGGTTTTGCGTGATGGCGCGCGGGCCGGCGGTATCGTCTGGCATCGGGGCTACTCCGTTTTGCCGAGCCTGTTTTGCCGCACTTCCGGGAGTGCGTAGGTCTCGGGATTGCACTTATAAGTGCTAGAGTAGCATACGCGGGTGCATTTTAACGGACAACCGCGGACGCTAACACGCTGTTTTATCTGCAAGTCGCTGATATTGCTATTCGCTGGATCGGGTTCGCAATGCGAAGGTCAGGGGTTCGATCCCCCTCAGCTCCACCAATTAAATCAAATGGTTACTCACCTCCTGCCACTAGTTTCAGGGCGGTACTGTGACAAAAACCTGACGCGTCTGTCTCGAAACGCTCGACCGCTTCACTATCCGGTCGCTTCACCGTCGTCGTGGCCGAAGACCCCGCGCATGCCGTTCACGCTCATGGTCGACTGCCTGATGGAGCGCCATATTCGGGCGTGTCCGGGTTGCGGCAGTCCGATTCCCCAATAGAGACCGGTCCGCGCAAAGGATCGTTGCGCGGCCTGCCCGTTTAAAGACGCAACCTCCGGGGTTGAAGCCAATGGAAGACATCCGCGCCCCCGACAAGCCGTTGGATCTGCTGATTCGGGCCGTCTACTGGGTGGGCTTCCGTGCGGAGCTGGCGGTCAATTTTTTCCTTAGACCCCGGGCGTGCGGTGCTTACGTGGCCGTCTGGCTCGATGGGCGCCTACTGCTGATCCGAAATAGCTATAAGGATGTCTACACGATGCCCGCCGGCAAAATCGAGCCCGGCGAGCTCGCCATCGAGGCGGCACGACGCGAGCTCCGCGAAGAAGTCGGCATCGAGACCCCGACCGATGCGCTGCAGCCGTCCTTCGAGACCCTCAATCTGAGCGAATGCAAGCGCGACCTCGTGCGCGTCTTCGATCTGCGTCTGCAGCACCTGCCGCACATTTGTCTGGACGGCCGAGAGGTCGTTTGGGCCGGTTTCCGAGATCCGCAAAGCGCCTTGCAACTGCCGCTTCATCCCGCGGTGGCCGCCTATGTACGCGCCCACGGCGCTTCTGCGGCGACCGCGAGGGACGCCTGAAGCCGGCAGCGGCCCTGGCACCCGGCGACACGGCTTTATCGCCGGGCGCGGCGCCGGAGTCATCACCGTCAATACCCGCGCCGTCCCCTCCCCCGGGACATCCAGGCGCACGGCAGCCGAAGATTCGCACAAGGATCGCGGCGCGCCACTCGCCGCCATCTCCGCTCCCCCGTCGGACAACATTTTTCGCTTGCGATGAAAGAACCGACCATGCCGGTGGGTCTTTACTGGTGAACCGCGACGACGCGGCGAGGGAAACAGCATCGATGCTTCCCCCGCTTCGCCGGAGCAAGCGACAACGGCCGATAACCCGGCCGCCAACGGCAAATCGACACAATCGGAGACGACTCATGACCAAGACCACCATCGCACTCGCAGCCCTGATCTTCACCGCCGGCGCCCAGGCGTCCGACAGCTACCGCCAGTTCACCGCCGGCAACCCCGACAGCAGCACCCTTCGCGGCGGGTACCATGGGATTACGGCCGTACAGCCCAGCGTCGGTGCGGATTTCGACCGCTATCACTCGCTCGGCGAGGGCAACCCGGATCTGTTCTCGGTGGACCTCGGAGCTAGCCGCTCCAATGCGGGTCACTCGAGTGAACTGCCGGAGATCTACGGTCCCTTCGGCATGAACCCCGATCTGAGCTACTGATGAGCAGGATGGCCGCGGCGCCCGGTGCGCGCCGCGAGCCGGGCACGCCGGGATCGACAAGTCGACGCATTGCGCCCGACGCCAATCCCGCAAGACCCGAAGGAAGGATGCAACGGCGGCCCGCGGCGCGGGCCGTTTTTTTGGTGACCCAGGCATGGCGAGTAGCGCCGTGATCCGGCGGATTAACAGCCGATTAAGGCGCCTTAGCGGACGCTGTCGATGCGGTCGAATCCGACTCGACACGCTCGGCAAAATAGCCGGAATAGCGCAGCATCGGCACCGCGTCTGCGTCTCGCTGAACGAAGCGCACCGTATCGCCGCGGGTGCGGCCGAGCCCGAGCACGATGCCTTGATCCTCCGACACCGCCCGGACCGGAATCTGAATGCGGTCCGTCGACAGCAGCGGCATGCGGTAGCTCATGCACAGCTGTCCTTCGTTCAGCTTCAGCGTCAAGTCGACAACGGGAAAATCGGCGTCGGGGTTGACAATTCGATAGCGTCCCAGCCGATCGAGCCATGCCTCGGGCACGGGTTCCCGGGCGATCTTCTCGCCCAGCACCACCTCGCCGTCGCCGGTATCGGCCACGACCACGTCGCGCCCGTCGATGCGCCGCGTTTGAAAGCGCATCTTCGACAGGGGCCGAGTGGACGGCGCCATCGTTCCGGTCGCCGCGACGTCACCGACGCCGAGCCAGCCTTGGGGCGCGGCGACCAAATCCAGCGTCTCCCCGGTCATGCAAGCGCACAACTTCGACTCGTCGGCGCGGATCGCGATGAGTCCGAAATCCGTGGCATAGCGGCCGTCGCTGTCGATCGTCTCGGCCGATCCGGCGCTCTTGGGCGTATCGGACAACAGGAAGTCCGGCGGCAGCGCCTCGGGCATCAGCTTCACCGTCTGCGCCAGGACCGAGCGCGCCAGCTGGGAAACCACCTCTCTTGCCCCGCCGGCACTGGCCAGCACTGCGATGCCGACACCCTCCTCCGGCAGCAGCATCAGTTCCGCGGTATAGGCGAGCGTGGCGCCGCCGTGACGCACCGCCGTCTGCGCACCGGGCACGGCGTCGGTTTCCAGAAACCAACCGAACCCGGTTACCACATCCAAATCCAGCGCCACGTCGCTGTTCTGGGTGTCCATCGCGGTCTCGATCAGATCGGGGGGCAGCACTTGGCGATCCTGAAGCCGACCGCCGCCGAGCAATGCGCCGACAAAGCGTCCGAGGTCGGCGGCGGTGGTTTCCAAACCCTGTGCCGGCACGTCGCGAATCGGCAGCGTTGCTATCGGCCGTCCTTGCTTGTGACCAACCGCAAGCGGAGCGGCGGCGGACGGCGCCGGCGCGAAGCGGGTTGCGGCCATGCCGAGGGGCTCGAAAAACTGCTCGCGCATGTGCGCGTCGAAGGGCCGGCCGGCGACGCTTTGCACCAGGTGCCCGAGCAGACTGTAGCCGACGTTCGAATAGGCAAACACCAAGTGCGGCGGAAACGCCGCGTACTCCTCGCGCAGGGCGGGCAGAACCTGCGTGAACGGCGTGTCGGTCCAAAGCCCCTTGTTCAAGTCCGAAGGCAGCCCGGCATGGTGCGTCAGCACACTGCGCACCGTGATCGGGTTTGCCGATGGGCTGAATCGCCGTTTGATGCGGAAGCCCTCCAGATACGCACTCAGGGGCTGGTCGATATCGATCTCGCCGGCCGCTTCCAGCGCCAGCACCGACAGGGCGGTAAAAGGCTTGGCCAGCGAGCCCGCTCGGTAGCGCGTATTCGCATCTGCTGCGATGCCGCGGTCCGGATCGGCGAAGCCGAAGCCCTCGGCCCAAAGGACTTGCTCGCCGCGCACCAGGGCCAGGCTCAGCGCCGGGATGCCGAAGCGCGCTTGGGCGTCGGCGATCAAGGGCGCAAGCGCGTCGCGCAGCGGGGCCACGCTCTCGTCCACGAGCACGGACGGCATGTCGCTCCTGCGCTCCAAGGGGGCGGACGATTCGCTGCCCGGCATACCGGCGATGCCGATGCGGGGAGAAACAGCCAGCGATAAAAGGATGCTCACCAGAGAGATTGTTTGGATGCCGTGCACGCCGCCCCCGTTGCTTTGCCCTGCGGGGCTCGTTCGTATCGGATCCGACCGACATGATCGTCCACGCGCCGGCGCCCGCCTGATGGCACTCAGGCTAGAACAAAGCCGCCGTGACTCACACCATAGCGTTTATATGGGAAAAGGGAAGGCGTCCATAGGCCTGCGAGGCGCAGACCGTCGGAGGCTTTGCCGGGACGCTCACCATAAGGCTAGGCCGCGCCGCTGTCGCTCCATCAGATATGCGCGCAGCTCATCCGGCCCGTGGATGTAGACTTGCTGATCCCGCGCCAGGCCGTGTTTGTCGCCGTTTTGCTCGGTATAGGGTAGTCCGGCGTCGGATCCGAGCCGGAGCGCAAGGTCAGTTGCCGCAGTGCCATGGCCTCGGCCCGATGCCCGCTCGCGGCGAAGCCGCACAACAGGTGATCGAGGATGTCGTGGACCAAGACCGACGTACCGACAGGACCGCTGGCGTGCCCGGTGACGGCGATGATCTCCGGGTCATCGACATTCGCGACGAGCTTCCAGCCTTGTGCGCCGAGCCCGTCGTCCCGGCAGCGCCGCCATTGCACCGGCACATGCACACCGCCGGCGGCGAGCCGCAGCCATGCCCGCGGCAAGCGATCGATCGCCCGCAGCGGATAACCCGCGGCGGCGGCGGACTGCTCAGGCATCCAGATGGGCCCGCTCGCCGGCGGCCATGGGCCTATCGCGGCTCGATGAGAGTGCGATAGGGCGCAACGGCAACTCCGGATAAAGCTCGTTCAGCGCGATGGTCAAACCGTTCGGCTGGACGACATGGGCGTGAAAACGACGCAATTGCCGCGGACTGCGCACCCCGCAGGCATGCGCGATCACGCCGACCTCCAGCTCGATGCTGCGCGCATAGGCGGCGATGCGCTCGGCCTTCGTGGGCGGATGCAGGCCCTTTTGAAACTTCGGGTTGTGCGTCGTAATTCCCGTCGGACAGGTATTTTTGTTGCACTGAAGCGCCTGAATGCAGCCCAGCGCGAACATGAAGCCCCGCGCCGAGGTCACGAAGTCCGCGCCGGTGCAAAGTGCCCAAGCAACGTCCGCGGGTGTCACCAGCTTGCCCGACGCCACCACCTTGATTCGTTCGCGCAGGCCGTATTCGGTCAGCTTGTCGACCAGCAGGGGCAAGCTCACGCGCAGCGGCAGGCCCATGTCGTCGATCAGCGACATCGGCGCAGCGCCGGTGCCGCCGTCGGCACCGTCGATGGTGATGAAGTCCGGCGCCGACTCCGGTCCGCGGGCGTGCACCGCGGTCAGCAGCTCGTCCAACCAGCCGTAGGCGCCGAGCACGACCTTGAAGCCGACCGGCTTACCCGTGACGCCCCGCACTCTGGAAATGAGATCCAGCAATTGCTCGGTGTTGCCGACGTCCGGATGGCGGTTCGGGCTGATGCTGTCGACGCCGGGCGGAATGCCGCGGATGGTGGCGATCTCGGGCGTCACCTTGGCGCCCGGCAAGATGCCGCCCTTGCCGGGCTTCGCGCCCTGGCTCAGCTTGATCTCGAACATGCGCACCTTGGCGTGCGAGGCCACCGCGCGCAGCCGTTCTTCGCTGAGGCTACCGTCGGCGTCGCGGACGCCGTACTTCGCGGTGCCGATCTGGAAGACCAGATCCGCGCCCCCCTCCAGGTGATGGGGCGAGAGTCCGCCCTCGCCCGTATTGAGCCAGCAGCCGGCCTGCGCCGCGCCCGCCGAGAGCGCTTGTGCCGCCGGCTTGGATATGGCCCCGTAGCTCATCCCCGAGATATGGAACAGAGCAGCCGTCGTATACGGGATCCGGGACGTCGGCCCGATGGTGATCGGCACCGACGGCACCGCGTCCTCCCCCAGCGTCGGGAACGGGCAATTGACGAACATGACCTGCCCGGGCACGTTCAGGTTGCGCGTCGAGCCGAACGCCACGGTGTTGTCGACGGCCTTCGCCGCACGATAGACCCAAGAGCGCTGCGCGCGATTGAACGGCAGCTCTTCGCGGTCCATGGCAAAAAAGTACTGCCGAAAGAACTCCCCGAGACGTTCGAACAAATAGCGAAAGCGCCCGATCACCGGGTAGTTCCGGCGGATCGCCTGGGATTTCTGCGTGCTGTCGACGATGTAGGCGTAAAGCGCCCACAGGGCCACCAGCCCGACAACGAAGATAAACAGGGCAGACATCAGCTGCAGCGATGTCATCAGAATGTACTGCGTAGAATCGAATGCCATGGTGATCACTCAAGCCGAGAGGAAAGTCGGTGCTCCGGCCGAAACCTGAGATCCGAAACCTGAGATCCGGAACCCGGGATCAGGCTGGCGGTGGCGTTAGTGCCGGCGCTCGGGTATGCCAAACCATGAGCTTTTCCGTGCGCAGCGCGGCAAAGGTATCGCGCATGCCGCCCGTCCCGAGCCCGGATTGCCGCAGTCCGGCGAACGGCATCCAGTCGGTGCGAAAGGCCGTATGGTCATTGATCATGACCGCCGAGCCGGCAAGCCTGGCGGCAGCGTGCAGCGCGAACTCCAGCTCGCGTGTGAAGACGGCGGCTTGGAACGCGAACGCAAGCGCATTGGCGGCATCGATGGCGGCGTCCGCATCCTCGTAGGGATAGACGCAGATGACGGGGCCGAACAGCTCAAGCGTGCTGACTTTCGCGTCGGCGGGCGGGTCGAACAGCACGGTAGGCGCATAGCAGGTGCTGGAAAGCGGCTCGCCGCCGCAGAGCACGCGCGCACCGCGGGCGACCGCCTCGCGCACCCACAGGTCCACGCGCTCCACCTCGCCCGGGCGGATCAGCGGGCCGATGGCCGTGTCCGCCAGCGCCGGGTCGTCCACGCGCAGCATGCTCGCGGTCTCGGCCAGCGCGGTTGCGAGGCGCAGCGCAATGTCTCTGTGCGCGAATACGCGCTGCACCGACACGCAGACCTGTCCGGCGTGATAGAAGCCGCCCTTGGCCAGCAGCGGTATCGCCTCGGCCATGTCCACACCCCGGTCCACGATCACCGGCGCCGCACCGCCATGCTCCAGCGCACAGCGTGCTCCCGGCGCCAGCCGCGAGCGCAGATGCCAGCCGACGCGCGCGCTTCCGATGAAGCTCAGAAAGGCAACGCGCGGGTCGGCGGCCAGGGCCTCGGCGGTCTTCGTCGTGTCCGTAACCAGCGCTTGCGCCCAGCATGCCGGGAGCCCCGCCTCGTGCAGCACGTCGATAAAGCGCAGGCAAGACAACGGCGTATCTTCCGCCGGCTTGACGATGACCGGACAGCCGGCAGCCACGGCCGGGGCGACCTGATGGACGATCAAGTTCAGGGGATGATTGAAAGCACTGATCGCTACCACCGGGCCGATGGGCTCGTGGGTGGTGAATGCCAGGCGGCCTTGCCCGGCCGAGGACGCACGCATCGGCACCTCGCGACCACCTTCCAGGCGCGGCAGCTCTGCGCAGCAGTGCAGGCCATCGATGGCGCGGGCGACTTCGATGCGGGCGTCCACCAAGGGTTTTCCGCCTTCGCGGGCAATCAGAAGCGCAAACTCCTCCGCGCGCCCGCTCAACAGCTCGGCGGCTCGACGCAAGATCTCCATCCGGCGGAAGTCCGCCAGCCATCGGTCGCGGTCGCGGAAGGCGGCATCGGCAACGACCAGGGCCAGTTCGACGCCGTCGCCGTCGACGGTGTCGACCGTTGCAATGGGGCGTCGATCAAAGGGGTTGTGCACCGTCAGGCTGCCGGCCACCGGCACGGCGGCGCCAATACGGTGTGTCGCATGCTCGATCGGCATCATTCTCCTCCGGGGTTTCGACGTCGACGGCAGGTGGCGGGCACGGCGGCCGATGCCCCTGCCCGCCGAAGAACTGCCTTCAGATGGGGCAGTGCAGGGCCGCCAGGCGCTCGGTCAGCTTCATGTTCTGGCTGTAGTCCACGGGGCAGTCGACCACGGCCACGGTGCCGCACTGCAGCGCTTCTTCGAGGACGGGTATCAGCTGCTCGGCGGCGTCGACCCGGTAGCCGCGGGCACCGAAGCTCTCGGCGTAGCGCACGAAGTCGGGATTGCCGAAGTCGATCTGCGTATCGCGCCCGAAGCGCCGGTCCTGATGCCACTTGATCAGCCCGTACTGGCTGTCGTTCCAGATCAGAACGACGAATGCGAGTCCGAGCCGCAGTGCCGTTTCGATCTCTTGGGAATTCATCATGAAGCCGGCGTCGCCGGTGACGGTGACGACATTGCGCTCGGGGTGCACCAGCTTCGCCGCCAGCGCCCCCGGCACGCCGATGCCCATGGCGGCAAAACCGTTGGAGATGATGCAGGTGCTCGGCGCAAGGGCCTGCCACATGCGCGCCACCCACATTTTGTGGGCACCCACGTCGGATATGACGATGTCGCTCGCATCCAGCACCTGTCGCAGATCCCAGAGGATCTTCTGCGGCTTCAGCGGAAAGCCATCGTCCTCGGCATACTCGCGGTTTTCCTGCACGATTGCCTCGCTCAGAGGCGCCGCCCAGTTCTCGGTGCGCGGCGTCACGAGATCGGTCAGCGCCCGCAGGGTCGCCCCGATATCGCCGACGACACCGACTTCGAGCATGTAGTGGGCGTCGACCTCCGCCGGCAGTTGTCCGATATGGATCACCGCCTGATCCGGATTGAGATGCCAGCGCTCCGGGTGGTACTCGATCATGTCGTAGCCGATGCAAATCACCAGGTCGGAGCGCTCGAAGCCGCAGGCGATCAGGTCATTGGCCGACAGGCCAGCGGTGCCGAGGGAGAGCGGGTGCGTGCGCGGTATTGCGCCTTTCGCCATGAAGGTCATCGCCACCGGAATATTGAGCCTCGCGGCGAAGGCGTCGAGCGCATCCGTCGCGCCGGAGCGCAGCACGCCGTTGCCGGCGAGGACCATCGGGTTGCGCGCCCGCTCGATCACCGCCGCCGCCTCCTGCAGCTTGTCCTCGGGCGGCCAGGGCGTGCGCGGGTCCTGCAGCTTCAGCGGCTTGGCGTCGGCGACCTCTGCGGCCGCGATATTCTCCGGGAGCTCGATGAAGCTGCAGCCCGGCTTCTCCATCTTGGCCACCTTGAACGCCTTGCGGACGACCTCCGGGATGATCTCCGGCTCGCGCACCGAAACCGCGTACTTGGAGATGGGCGCGAACAGGTTGACCAGATCGACGATCTGGTGGCTTTCCTTGTGCAGCCGGTGCGTCGAGCCCTGCCCCGCGATCGCCACCACGGGGGCGCGGTCGAGATGGGCATCGGCCACGCCTGTGATCAGGTTGGTCGCGCCCGGGCCGAGGGTGCCCAGGCAGACGCCCGGCTTACCGGTCAAGCGCCCGTAGACGTCCGCCATGAAGGCGGCGCCTTGCTCGTGGCGCACGGTGACGAAGCGGATCGGGCTGTCGATCAGCGCATCCATCACATCCAAATTCTCTTCGCCGGGAATGCCGAAGATGTACTCGACACCCTCGTTCTCGAGACATCGTACGAATAGCTCCGCAGCGCGCATAGGGGTTTCTCCGGGTATCGGGTGAGGCGGCAGCACGAACGCCCATCGGCGTTGCGCACGTTCACCGACGCGTCAATAGGCTTCCGGAAAGCTAGACCCGATCGAGCCGAGCTTTCTTTCCACCGGCTCAAGTCGGCGGGCCGTCGATGCCGCGGCAAACGCGCGTGCGCTTGCGAGGACCGCGCGGTAAGCGCGATTGCCGCACCCAGACAGGTCCCCGACATCGCTTCCGGCGCTCCGCGCTCGAAGCGCACACCGAGGTTACGAAAGAAGTCGCGGATCGCGGCGGTCATCGAGAAGCGAGCACTTCAGGAAGCCCATGCGGGAGGTCAATCGATGAAGACAAAGCAGCGTGATCGACGAAAACGCCGGCTCCTCGGCTTGGCGATGGCCGGCCTGGTCGGCCTGGCCACGTCCACCGGCATGCTGTTGGCGTGGTCCGAGCCGGTTCAAGCAGGCTCCTCGAGCGGCTTCCAAGGCCGCGACTACACCTATAGCCACGGCCGACACGGCAATAAGCGGTCGTATCGCAGCGGGCGCAAGTATCGGCGTCACGGATACTCGGGCTATTCCGGGCGATCCAGCTATTCCGGGCGATCCAGCTACTCGGGGCGATCCAGCTGCTCGCGCGTGTCCAAGACGGTCCGCATCGACGGCTACCCGCGCAGAGTGACCGGGACGCGCTGCTACGACCGGCGCGGTAACCCGTACATCGTGCAGGGGAGCCGGCGGGTCAGCGGCTACGACTGAGGCACGCCCGCATGCACCGATTTGGCGGCGTCATCGGCCTTCCGGGCAATCGATGCCGGCCCGGGCATTCGCGCAAGCGACGAGCCAAGAACCAAGAACCAAGAACCAAGAACCAAGAGCGCGACCGATGGGAAAGCAAGGCTGAATGAACCAACGACTCAGACTGATCGAGCCGAACGAGGCAAATGCCGAGGTGGCGGAGTTGTATCGCCTCGTCGAAGACCGCTTCGGCGGCATTCCGAACTTGTTCAAGGCGCTGGCCCATAAGCCGGGAATCCTCGCCGCGACCCTGCAGGGCGTGGAGCAGGTCATGGCCGAAGGCGACTTGGATCGGTCGCTGAAGGAAATGATCGCCGTCGTGGTCGCGGATGCGCGCGGCTGTGCCTACTGCGTCGGCGCCCATTCCATGGCGCTGCGGCGCCTCGGCGTGCCCGACGAGACCATCGCTCTGCTGTCGCAAGGGCTAGACGACGCACCGCTGCCGGCGCGCTGGATAGAGATGCTGCGCTTCGCCCGCAAGGCCGCCGAAGACGTGCACAGCGTCGGCGACGCCGACGTTGCCCGGCTATGGACATTGGGCCTGGACGAAGCTGCCGTGGTCGAGGTGGCGAGCGTCATACAGCTGTTTGTTTCTCTAAGCTTTTTTCTGGATCTGCTGGCCGTGCCGCTGGACGGCGAGTGAGCGTCGATCGGGCAGTGGCGCAGCGTGCGGCGACGGGGATCACGAGCCCAGCTTCTTCACCAGCAGCGGCATCGTGCCGGCCTGCACCAAGAGCGACCAGAGCACGACGCCGTAGGCGATGGACTGGACGGTCCACCAGTAATCGAGCGACAGCGGCAGCGAGAGCGCGAGCGCCAGCGTGACGGCGCCGCGGGTGCCGCCCCACCAAAGCGGCACATGCCAGGGACCCGGCAGCCGCTCGGTGCCGGGCAGGCGCTCGAGCGCCGGCACCAGCAGAAAGGCAATCACTGCGCGGGCGGCGAGCACGGCGGCAATGCCGATCAGCATCGCCAGCCATTGGTCGGTGAACATGACGACCTGGAAACTGATGCCGGCCACCAGAAACAGCAGGCTGTTGGCGAGCCAGGCGTTGTATCGCCACAAGGTCGAGAGCGCGCTATCGGCGTCGGCACCGCCGGCGCCCTGCTCCGCACGACCCAACAACAACCCGGCGCAGAGGACGGCAATGACAGCGGAAAAACCCAGCTGCACCGCGGCCGCCACCGACCCGTACGCCGCCACCAGCGTGACCACGCCGCGCTGCACCGGCCCGATCGCCAGGCGACCGAGCAGCACGCCTGCGCCGCCGATGGCCGCCCCGACGGCGATCCCCCCGCAGAGCACGACGAGCAGCGACAAGCCGGCGCCGGTCCAGTCGGCGGACTCCTGCTGCCCCGTGGCCAACGCAATCAGCAGCGAGAACAGGACGATGGCGATCACGTCGTTGAAGAGGCTCTCGCCGTCCAGGATGACCTGCAGTCGCCGCGGCGCGTTGATGCGCTTCAGAAGATCGAGCACGGCCGCCGGGTCGGTGGCAGACAGCAGTACGCCGGCGATCAGTGCCGCCATCCAGGGGAAGCCCGAGGGATGGCCGATACCGTAATACAGCAATGCGGCGGTGATACCGGCCGCCAGCAACATCAGCGGCAACGCGAGAAACAGGATCAGCACCAGGTTCTTCATCAATGCGCGGGCGTCCAGGGTGTAAGCCGCTTGGAAGACCAGCACCGGCAACAGCACGTAGAAGACCAATTCCTCGAACAAATGCCAGCGCAGCCCCGCGTCTTGCCCGAGCGCCACCCAAACCTCCGAGCCGGCGAAGCCCAGCAGCACCAGCAGCGCCGCGAACGGCAGCCGCAGCCGGACCGCCAATGGCTCGAGTGCGACCGCAAGCGCAAGCAGGACCGCGTAGAAGGGCAGCATTTCGATCATAAGTACCTCGCTACCGGAGCGCCTGCCGAGCGGCGCCAGGCGCGGGGTTACCATTCCACCCCGAAACGGCCGTCTTCGAGGCCAACGACAGCGAGGACAGCTTCCCATGAAAAATCAAGGCATCCTGACAGGCGCCGACGGCGAAGAGCGCCCCGCGCGCATCCTGATCGTCGGCGGCGGTTTCGCCGGTGCGACCGCGGCACGACACCTGGAGCGGCGGCTGCCGAAGGCCGAAATCCGCCTGCTGTCGAGCGAGAATTATCTCACCTACAACCCGTTGCTGGCCGAGGTGGTCGGCGCCTCGGTGCTGCCGGGGCATGTGGTTGCGCCGCTGCGCCAAATGTTCCGCCGCACCCGAGTGCATCAAGTGGACGTCACGGCGATCGATACCGCCGAGCGGCGCGTCGCCTACCGGGGGCTCGGCCCCGGCAGCTTCCGTTACGATCATCTGCTGATCGCCTGCGGCAGCCGCGCGAGCTTGGAGCTCGTGCCGGGTATGGCGGAGCATGCGCTGCCGCTGAAGAGCGTCGGCGATGCGCTGCATCTGCGCAACCGCATCGTCGCGCGGCTCGAAGAAGCCGAGCTCGAGCCGGACCCCGAAATGCGCCGCTGGCTGACCACCTTCGTCATCATCGGCGGCGGCTTCTCCGGCGTGGAAGTGGCCGGCGAAATCAGCGATTTCGTCGCCGCGAGCCGGCGCTGGTACCGCCATCTCGACGCACCGGTGCGCGTGATCATCGTGCACGGCGGCGCTCATCTGATGCCGGAGCTGCCGGTCAAGCTCGGGCGCTTCACCGAGCGCAAGCTCACCCGGCGCGCAGGCGTCGAAGTCCTGCTCAACACCCGCGGCACCCGCGTCGACGCCCGCGGCATCGAGCTCGGAGGCGGCACCCGGCTCGATGCGGGCACCATCGTGTCGACCGTCGGCACCGGCAGCAATCCGCTCATCGATCGCATCCCGGCGGAGAAGCTGCGCGGGCGCCTGCGCACGGCGCCGGATCTGTCCGTCCCCGGCGTGTCGGGGCTCTGGGCCGTGGGCGATTGCGCCGCAATCCCGAATGGCGGCGATGACGGTCCCCCCTGCCCGCCGACGGCACAGTTCGCGCTGCGTCAGGGACCGCAGGCCGCCGCCAATATCGCGCGCAGCTTCAGGGGACAGCCGACGCGCCTATTCGCGTACCGGCCAAAGGGCTTGATGTCCGCCATCGGGCATAATCGCGCGGTAGCACGGGTGTTCGGGCTGAACCTCTCGGGCTTCATTCCGTGGCTGCTTTGGCGCGGGTTCTACTTGCTCTACATCCCGACGATGGCACGCAAAGTCCGGCTGTTCCTGGAGTGGAACTGGGCCATGTTCTTCCCGCCGGATATCGCTCACTTGCGTTTCGTGCGCACCGGCGGCGCCGCGGACCGGCCGGCAAACCCGGACAGCAGCGGCGATGCCGCGCCTTGAGACGGCAGACCCCGGCCGGCACGCCTCCCGATCGGCGCGCAGCGGACCCCGGCGCCGGTTATCGCCACATAGCGACCGCGGTTATGCAAGGATCGATGTCCGCGCCTCGTCTGTTAGGGGGACAGCACGTTTTCGCTGTCGTTTTCGATCAGACACCCAAGAGGTATTCGACATGCAAGACCAAAAGCACCGCATCGGCCCGGCTGTTGCCGGTATCCTCGCCGTCGGCACTCTGCTCGCCGCGGGTCAGGCCCAGGCCGTGCCGGACGCGCCGAGCGCCTGGGAGAAGTGCGCGGGTATCGCCAAAGCCGGCATGAACGATTGCGGCTCACTGGATGGCAAGCACGACTGCTCCGGCCAAGCGGCCGCGGACAGCGACCCCACCGAATGGGTCTACGTCCCCGAGGGCACCTGCACGAAAATCGTCGGCGGCGAGGTCGCTGCCGTCAAACCGGCGAAATAGCCGGCGTCCGGTGCGATGAGCGCCTATGCGCAATCCGGCCTCGCCGGCGCACCGGCCGGCACCCGCGATCACGGGATCTCGGGTGCCGGGATCGGCTTGCGCCTCTGCCATATCGATGAAGTCCTCCGCCAGCGCCCGCCCATCCCGTGGATGGAGCTCCTGGCCGACAATCACCTGGCCGAAGGCGGGCTCACGGCCCTGCATGTGGAGGCGCTGGCGAGCCTCTATCCGCTGACGCTGCACTGCGTCGGCATGAATCTGGCCGGAACCGACCCGCTCGATGACGACTATCTGCGCAGGGTGCTGGCACTGCGCGAGCGCAGTGCCGCCGCCTGGGTATCGGACCACCTGTGCTTCACGGCCGTCGGCGGACGCCGGTACCACGAATTGCTGCCCTTTCCCTACACGGATCAGAGCCTGCGGCACGTGGCCGCGCGGGTACACCGGATCCAGGAGATCCTCGGCGCGCCGCTGGTGATCGAGAACGTCTCCGCCTACCTGCGATTCTCCGACTCCGCCCTCGGCGAGGCGCAATTCCTGAGCGCCCTGTGCCGAGACACCGACTGCCGGCTGCTGCTGGATGTGAACAATGTCTACGTCAACGCGATCAACCACGGCGAGGACGCCGAGGCCTATCTGCGTGCCCTGCCCTTCGAGCGGGTCGCCGAGATACACCTCGCCGGGTTCGCTCCGCGAGAGGACTACCTGCTCGACGCCCACGACCGGGCCGTCGCAGCGCCGGTCTGGGACCTGTATGCCCGCGTGGCAACGCGGCTGTCGGGCGTGCCGACGCTGATCGAATGGGATAACGACATTCCGCCGCTCCCGGTGTTACTGGCGGAAGCGGACAAGGTCGCCGCCATCACGGAGGCTCCGCGATGAGCGCGCTTGCCGAGGTCCAGCGTCGGCTTGCCGCGGCACTGGACGAAGACAACGGGCCGGCGGTGGACCACCTGCTGCCGTTATTGGCCGCGGGTCCGGGGCGATCGGCCGCGGCGCGACTCTCCATTTACCGCACCAGCGCCCGCCGCGCACGAGAGCGGGCATTGGAGCAGATCTATCCGGTCTGCCGGGAGATTCTGGGTCCGCGCTGCTTCGCCGCGCTGGCCGAGGACTATGTGCGGGAGTTTGCCTCGCATGGCGCAGACCTGAACAACGAAGGCGCCCGCTTCCCCGCCCATCTGGCTGCCTGTATCGGGCAACGCCCGCAGCTCGCCGCGCTGCCTTACCTACCCGACCTCGCTTGTCTCGAGCGAGACTGGCATGCCGCCTATTACGCCGCCGATGATCCCCCCTTCGATCCGGCCCGGCTCGCCGCACTGCAGGCGGCCGGGCGCGCGGAGGCCGCGGTGTTTCGGCTATCCGCGGCGTTGCGCCTGCTGGCGTCGCGGTTCCCGGTGCGCGCCATTTGGCACAGTCACCACCATGGCGGACGCACCGACCGGATCACCCTCGGGCAGGGCGACCGGTTGGTGATTCGACGCGCGGGCCCGAGGCCGACGGTGGATGCCGTCGACCCGCCCGTTCATGCGCTGCTGAGCGCCATTGCCGACGGACATTGCCTGGGCGAGCTCGCGACGCGCGGGCTAGCGCTCGAGCAATTGCCGCAACTGATCGCGCAAGGATACGTCGTCGCAATCGACGACAGCGCCGCCACGCGACGTCACTCGGCCTGAAGCACCGCCGGGGAGGCGCTGATCTAAAGGATCGGATCTATCGGCCATCCCGGCCAAAATCAGCAGGTGAACCGAAGGCGCCGAGGTGCTTGAAAACGGCGGGGCATCCTGCCGCAAGAAAAGCCCCCGAACCTTGCGGCGTTTCCCGAGACGCGCCTTGCCCGCGGAAGACATCGCTACCAAGAATGAAGGTCGAGGCGCCGCGCTCTGATCCCGACAACGCGGCAACACGACCGCCGGAGACATGTCATGTGCAAGCCTTTGCAGATCGCCATCACTGTGCTGCTGATGCTGTCCAATGCCGCGGCGGCGGCGACTTCCTGCAACGCGCCGATCGCGGTGCAGGTGCTGGGCTCGGGCGGCCCGGAAGGCCAGAACGGACGTGCGAGCGCGGGCTATCTGCTCTGGCTCGACGGCCAGGCACGGGTGCTGATCGACCTCGGCGGCGGCACCTTTGCCCGCTACGGCGCCAGCGGTGCCGACTTCTCCGATCTCGATCTCATTGCTTTCACCCATCTGCACGCCGACCACGCAACCGACCTGCCGGCGCTGCTCAAGAGCGGCTACTTCAGCGACCGCGAGCGGCCGCTGCCCATCGCCGGGCCGACGGCCGGCGCCGGCTATCCCGATCTCGGGGGCTACCTGCGCGGCCTGCTGGCGCCCGAGTCGGGCAGCTTTCGCTACCTGGCCGGTTATCTCGACGGCAGCGACGGCTTGGTCAAGCTCGAGCCCCGCACAATCGATGCCGGCCGGCACGCGCCCTTGTCCGTGCACGAGACGCCGGCCTACCGTGTCGATGCCGTGGGCGTCACCCACGGACCGGTGCCGGCGCTGGCCTTTCGCGTCGACGTCGGCGAGACCCGCATCGTGTTCAGCGGCGATCAAAACGGCGACGATGCCCATTTCGTCGACTTCAGCCGCAATGCGGACCTGTTGATCATGGATCACGCCGTGCCCGAGGATGCCGGCCCGGTGGCCGCGCGGCTGCACGCGCTGCCGTCGGAGATCGGGCGCATCGCACGCGACGCCGAGGTCGATCACCTGGTGCTGAGCCACCTGATGCGCCGTTCCGAGCGCGCGCTCGACGACAGCTTGGAACGGATTCGGGCGATCTATGCCGGCACCGTCAGCACTGCCGCCGATCTCGACTGCTTCCAACCCGGAAACGACGGTTGAGTGGCTCAGGCGGGAGACAATTCACGGCTTGCACGCGCATTCAGTGACCCGCGGGGCATCAGCCGGCGGCCCAAGGCCGCTTCGGCCACCGTTGCACGAAAGAAGCGGTCTCGCCGACCGGTCTTCTGCAATGACGAGGCCATCGACGCGCGCCATGCGCCCCCTTGCACGGACGCGTCGGGTCTCGTCACCGAGCCCCCATCTCCTCGACAGACCCCGATTACAGCATGCGCCCAGCAGCCGCGCCGCCGTCCCCGTATGCTCTCGCCCGGCCCCGCTCGACATGAGCCGATACACCTTCGGGCGCACCGAGCTGAATCGGCTGTACCGCTATTGCTTCGCGCTGACCGACGACGAAAGCGCTGCCTTCGATTTGCTTCAGGACGGCCTCGAGCGTTTCCTGCGTGCCGGCGTCGACGCACCGGCGCATCCGATGGCCTTCCTGCGCAGCATCATCCGTAACCGCTTCATCGATGGGCTGCGCGAGGGCGCCACCCGCAGAGTGGCGGGCCACGATAGCGCCGTGGACGTCGATGACCTGCCCGGCGCCGAGTGCTCCCTGGACGGCATCGTCATCGCCCATCAAGAGCTGGAGTGGATTTGGCGCGAGCTCGATCCGCTCGAGCGCGAGCTGCTGACACTCTGGGCCGCCGAGGGCATGACGATACGCGAAATCGCCGCTGCGCTGGACATCGCCGAAGGCACCATCGCGGCGAGGATTCACCGCCTGCGAAAGCGCCTGACGCGCGAGCGCGACACCCGCAATGCCGCGGGGAACGCCGCATGAGCGATCTGCGCGACGAGGTCGATGCGCTGCTGGCACGCCGCAGCCTGAGCGACGCACAGCTGCGGGCGCTGGAGCGCTTGCAGGCCACCGCCCCCGGCCGGGCCGAAGATGCGCCGCCCGGCGCAGCCGACAGCGACCGCGACGGCACCTTGCAAGGGCGGCACCGATCTCCCCGGCGCCGGCCGCGCCCGGCGTCCGCCCGTCGCCTGCAACTGCCGCGCGGGACCGGACGACTCGCCGCCGCCGCTTTGCTGACGCTGCTGCTCGCCTCGGCCCTGTGGCTGACTCTGCCCGCGCCCGACGGCGATCCGGCGCGGGCCATCGCACGCGAGGTCGCGGACAACCACTTGCAGCTGAAGCCGTTGCAATTCAGCGCAAGCGCGCTCGACGAGCTGCGCGGCGACTTCTCCCGGCTCTCATTCCGGCTGCGCGACAGCGCGCTTCCCGCGCTGGCCGAGCTGTCGCTGCGCGGCGGGCGCTACTGCTCGATCCAAGGCGCTCCGGCGGCGCAGTTTCGCCTTGTCGACACCGGCGCCGAGCACACCTACACCCTCTACCAGGCCCGCTACGAGCCCGAGCGCTTCGGCGATATGCCGCGTGTCGCGCACGGCGAGACGCCGAGACTGCTCCGGGCGCGGGGCCTGTCGATTCGCCTCTGGGTAGAGCAAGACGTGCTGTTCGCGCTGGTCGCCGACTAACGCGTGACCGCGGCCGCTCGCGGTTGCCGGGCCGCTGGCCGGCGGTGCATCGCGTGCGCCTGCGCCCGAACGGTTGATCCCCGAACTAGATGATCCCCGAAGCGCCATCCAGGAGACGCTGCGCCATTCCGGTCTTTATCCAAGCCTCGGCGCCGTCGCCGAAGTGCCCGACCCGGTCGTTGCCGCGATCATCGATGAACAGCCAGCCCGGGAGAAAGGGCGCCGGGTCCGCGCTCATTCGCCGCAACGCGGGTCGGACCAGGCGCGCCCGGCGAAGGCGGCATCCACGGGCGTGCGGAACAGATGATTCGAGTAATTGCTGAGCGTCTTGACGGCGATTGCCAGCGCGATCTGCAGAATCTGCTGCTCCTGGAAACCGGCGGCGAGGAACGCCTCCATATCGCCGCGGCTCGGCAGGCCGCGTTTCTCGACCATGCTGGTGGTGAAGCTGTAGAGGGCCGAAAGCCGGGCGTCGTCGATCGCCCTGCCATCGCGGATCGCATCGGTCACCGGCTTCGGCACATCGGACATGTTGTCCGCGATAAAGCTATGCGCCGCCATGCAATAGCTGCAGCCGTTGCTCCGGCTGACGGCCAGGAAGACGATTTCCTGCTCCGCGGGCGTGAATCCGGAGTGCTCGCGAAAGAGGTCGTAGCCATGGATATAGGTATCGAGCAGCCCCGGCGCATTGGCCATTCGGGTGTACATGTTCGGGATCATCCCGAACTTCTCGGCAGCCGCCTCGAGGCGTCGGCGGGCCATCGGATCGGCCGTTTCCGGCGTCAGGGCATCGAGACTGAGCGGTTGTTCTGCTTGCATTGGTTCCTCCAGGGGGTGCCGCGTGCGGCATGGACATTGTTGATTTGGCCGACGGAGCCCGACACGATGGCGATGCCGATCGATCGACCATCCCGGCCAAACAAGGGACGGAACCCGAAAACGCGGTTTCCGGGTTCCTGCATCGTCAAGCGCCGGGGCGCGTGAAAACGGCGGGGCGTCCTGCCCCGCGCGGGAGCGACGAACTGATCGTCGCTTGCCTGGACGTCGGTTTTGGACCGATCGCTCCGAAATCCCTCGATGGCTACTGACCGGGACAAGACCGGATTCCTTTCAACACCAATGCGATGGGCCCGCGCAACGCGTCGGCGTCGCTGCCCGTCTTCGCCAGCACCCGCAGTCCGCTCATGGTCGCGAGGAGATAGGCCGCGGCGAAAGATCGCCGAGCCGGGGCCGGTCTCGACAGTCAACAGGAGCAGCGCGGCGGGATCTAAGCGAGCACCCGGTGAAGGGAGGTGCTGTCGCTGCAAACCGCGCGGCGCGCTGCTCCACGCAATCGCACGTACGCCGGCCCCGGCGCGCCCGCTCGCAAGGCGGCGGCGCCTGCAGCGGGCCGCTCGCGGAAACGCCGGCATCGGCATTCGGACCAGGGCAAAAGGCTATGCGTAACCGGAAACGATATCGACTGACGATGGCGCTGCGGCTCGGTTGTCTGATCATCCCGGCAGCGGCGTCAGCCGGTCTCTACGCCGAAACGATCAGCGGGCATATCAACGGGCAGACCTGCGCTGAGAACGGGCACACCTGCCCCGCCGAAAACCTCGATCCCAGGCTCAGCTTCGAGTTGGACTTCGTGCTGCAGCAGGCCGATGGCTCCTATTATTTCCTCTCCAATGTGCCGCGCGACACCAAGGTCCGCCACGTGCTGAAGGATGCCACGGCGCGAGGCAGGCTCAACGCCGAGCGGCGCACCATGCTGGTGGACCAGTTGATGGTCCGCGAGAACGGAAGCTATAAGACCGTTTGGACGCCGATGGCCCAGCAACAGGCCTTCGAGGAGGTCTTCTCGGACGGCTGGTTCGGCTCCGGCGACGGAGCGTCGCGCCAATGACTCGTGCCGCGCCCCACCCGCGCCGCGCCCGCATGCGTCGGCTTGACGAGCAAGCCCCGGAGCCGGCTCCGCGATACACGCCCGACGCCCGCCTTCGGCCGCAAACCGCGCCTTGGGAGGGCTCGCGAGCGGCCCGCGCGCCGGCGCCGGACTGCGACCTGCGGCGCAGACAGCTACTGGCGGGCTCGACGGCGCTGCTCGCGGCCGGGATGCTGCTGCGAAGCGGCGGCGCAGGCGCGGCCCGGCGCGGACTCGAGACATTCGACCCGCGCCCGCCGGCGCCCGGGCTGAGATTGCGTCGGCTAGACGGCCGGCTGCTCGACTTGGAATCGATGCGTCAGCAAGTCGTCGTGGTCAATTTCTGGTCCGTCTGGTGCCGTCCTTGCCGCGCGGAAATGCCGGCGCTGCAGGCGCTGTTCTCGCGGCCGCCGGCGCCGGCATTGGCGGTCTGGGGGGTTGCCGTCGGTGATGATCCGGCGCAAGTGGCCCAGCTCGGCGCCGACACGGCGATCGATTTCCCGCTGCTGCCGGATCAGGACAGACAGATCGCGCGTGCATGGTCGGTCGCGGTGCTGCCGACCACGGATGTGATCGACAATCGCGGACGTATCGCATTCCGCATGATCGGCGAGGCGGCGTGGGACGCGCCTGCATTGCGCGAGCGTATCGCAGCGCTGCTGCGGGAGGAGTAGCGGTCGGCACTGCCAGGGATGGCCCTACAACACAAGACGCGCGATGGTGCCCTCCGCGGGGGTGGACGTCAGCGTGAACTGCCAATGATGCGCCGCGGCGATGCGCTTGACATAGGCAACGCCGAGCCCGGTGCCCGATGCTTTCGTCGAAAAGAAAGGCTGGCCGATACGCGCCAGCAGATCCGGCGGAATCAGGTCTCCGCCGTTTCGAACCTCGACATAGGGCGCCGAGGTGTCGGCGCAGCGCCCGGTCACAAGCCGGACCGCCCCTCTCTCGGCCTCGCAGGCGTTGCAGAGCAGATTGGAAATGACTTGGGCGAATTGCTCGCGGTCGGCTCGAATGGAGCAGTCCGCCAGCCCCGGCTCGAACCGCAGTTCGCTGCGCGCGATGGCCGGAATGGATTGAAGCGCCGGCAGCAGTTGCTCGATCAAGGCGTCGGGGGCGATGTCGGTCGGCGATCCGGTATCGCGTCCCGCGTACCCGAGCACCTCGTTCAGCAGCCGGCCGAGACGCTCGGCCTCGCCCGCCGCGAGCGTCACGCGTTTGCGCGACGCGGGCTGCAGCGGCTGGCGCTCGAGATGCTCCAGGCAAAGGTTGATGGTCGCCAGCGGATTGCGGATCTGGTGCACGATCATCGCCGCGAGCTCGCCCATTTCGGCCAGTCTGGCCATGGCGGCATCGGCCTCCTTGCGCCGGCTGACGTCGCGCAACAGGGCAATGTAGCGCGGGTCGTCGCTGCTGCCGTAGGCACAGATGCTGACCTCGCTCGGAAAGACACTGCCGTCCCTGCGCCGATGCCGGCTTTCCAGCAGCCGCGGCCGATCGATTTCCAGCTCCTCGGTCAGCCGCGCAAAGGTTTCGGGAGACAGGCCCGCGTCGATCTCCAGCACCGAGCGTCCGATCAGCGCTCGCGGCTCGTATCCGAGCATCTCCGCAGCGCGCGCATTGACGTCGGCAATCCGCCCGTCGCGCCCCACTTGAAAAAAACCGTCGCCGGCGTTCTCGACGAAGCCGCGAAAGCGCTGCTCGCTTTTCCGCAGTGCGTCTTCCGCCGCCTTGCGCTCGGAGACGTCCCGCACCATCGCCACGATGCATTTGCGGGCGCCGAGCTCGACCACGGACGCGGAAATCTCCGACGGTAGCCGGTGCCCGTCTTTACGCCGGCAGCTGAGCTCGTTGGTCCAGCCGTGGCCCCGGCTTCGCACATCGTCCGCGAACGCGCGCACCTTTTCCATTTCGTGCGGGTGGACGCTGGAAACACGCACATCGTCGGTGAGCTCGTCGCCGTCGTAGCCGAGCATCCGCGCCGCGCTGCCGTTCGCCTCGATGATGCGGTCGTTGTCGGGATCGATGACCAGGATCGCGTCGTTGGCATGCTGAAAGATTCGGCTCAGCCAATCCACGCGCTGCTGCAGTGACTGCGCCGCATCCGAATGCATCTTGGAAACCTCCCGGTCGACTGACTTTCCCGCCTGCGCCCGGTCTTTTGTCGGGTGATTGGCCGACATTTTCAACCTTAGGTTTGTCGCTGTCTGCGTGATTTTCGCGACAAACAGCGGCGATCCCTCGTGGGCGATCTTCCATGGGCGCTGAAATATCGCGGCTGGCGCTCTGGTCTCTTCAGGTGTCGGACATTGGCCGTCAGCGCCTTGAGGCAGGGCCGATGTCGGCAGACGACGACCAGGCACCCAAACTAGATGGAGGAAGCGATGTGGAGCAAATCCGAATCACGACTTCGTGCGATCCCGATCGCGGCGATGCTGATCGCGGGCTCGGCGCAGGCGGAGACGGTTACCGGTAAGATCAACGGGCATGGCTGCGCGCACGGCGGCCATACTTGTCCGGCGGACAAGCTCGACCCGCACCTGCGCTTCGAGCCCGACTTCGTCCTGCAGCAGGGCAGCGGGGAGTATGTCTTCCTGTCGAATGTGCCGCGCGACACCAAGGTCCGCTATGTGCTCGAAGAAGCCAGAGCCAAGGGCGAGATCAACCCCCGCTACAACACCATGGTGGTGGAGGAGCTCGCCGTCAAAAAAGGCGATAGCTTCAAGACCGTCTGGACACAGGCCGCCCAGCGAGAGGCCTTCGGCTACATCTACGGCGACGGCTGGTTCCAGTTCAGCGGCGAAATGCCATAACGCGCCAGCGGGCAACGGGGCGCGGGAGCGCCGGCCGGGCGGGCAGACCGTTCCCCGCCGCAAGCCCGCGCTCCACTGCCCGGCGGCGGCTCGCGCACCGGAGCTGACCGCTATCGCGAGCGGCGTGAGCCACGCAATGCCGGCCGGGTCGGACCCCCGATCCGGAGAGCTCGGATCCGCACACCCCGGATCGGCGACCGAGCGGCACGCTCGAAGCACCTTGCCATTGCCGCCGGCAGTGACTCGGAAAACAGACGAACTACAGCCGGAGCTTTGCCTGATGAAACTTCGATCGGTCGCGCTGTCCCTGTTGTCGGCCTCGTTCTTCCTGTCCGGGAGCTTGCCCGCCGGCGACACCGCCGAAGCGCGCATCCCCAGCTACGCGGAGGCCCTGTCCGCATTCCGCGCGGCAAAAGAAACCGAAGCATCACCCGCGCTCACCGAGCAAGACCGCGCCGTCATGGCGAAGGCAAAGGACGATCTGGCGGCGGCGCTGCCGAACCCGGGCCTTGCGGTCGGGACAGCCGCGCCGGATTTCAGCTTGACCAACGCCAACGGCACGCGGGTCGGATTGTCTTCATTGCTGGCCGAGGGTCCGGTGGTGCTGACCTTCTACCGCGGCGCCTGGTGCCCCTACTGCAATCTCCAACTACGGGGTCTGACGCAGAGCCTGCCGATGATCGAGGCGCAGGGCGCACGGTTGGTCGCCGTCACTCCGCAAACGCCGGATAAGTCTTTGGCGCAGGTAGAGGAAGACGGCTTTCCGTTCGAAATCCTCAGCGACCTCGACAACTCCGTCACGAAAGCTTACGGACTCTACTTCGAGGTGCCGGCGGCCCTGCGGCAGGTGTACGAGCAGCGTCTCGGCCTGGACATTACCGCCTACAACGGCGCCGGACGCCATGGCTTGCCGGTGCCCGGCACCTTCGTCATCGATCGTGGCGGTGTCATCCGCGCCGCGTTCGCCGATGTCGACTATCGACAGCGCATGGAGCCCGCGGACATCGTCGCGGCCCTGCAGCGCCTGCGGAAGCAGTAACCAGGCGCGCGCCGGCGCGCGGGCGGTTTGCGCGACGGGAGAGCCCGCGAAAGATCGACGGCCAAGGGCCGGTCTGCGCTCTTGACGACAACATGCCTTGCCGCGACCCGGCCGCGAGCCCGGTCGCGGGACCAATTTACCCGGGGAGCCATCGATCATGCCGCAGCCTTCGCCGAGCGCCCGGCGCTTTGCCGCCGCCGCAATGCTGGTGCTGATGCTGACCGGCGCAGCCGCCGGCGCATCGAGCGCCTTCAACGGTTTCGACATGACCGGCAGCCTGATCCCGCCGGACGAGGTCCATCAGGGCGGCCCGCCCAGAGACGGCATACCGGCCATCGACCGGCCCGAATTCCTGCCCGTGGCGCGCGCGGATCATATGCGGCCTTGGGACGAGGTGCTCGGCATCGTCGTCGACGGCCGGGCCAAAGCCTACCCCGTCGGCATCATGAACTGGCACGAGATCGTCAACGACCGCTTCGGCGAGCGGCCGATCGCC
>JAIPFF010000079.1 GCA_021736785.1 Thiohalocapsa sp.
CGCCGCGGGAAGACGTCCGGGCTGAAGCCCAGACTCCCAAGAAGCGCCAGGAGTCTGCGGCTCGCCGCGGACGGACGGACTGCCGCTGTCGCCGCGGGAAGACGTCCGGGCTGAAGCCCAGACTCCCAAGAACGCCGGGAGTCTGCGGCTCGCCGCGGACGAACGCGATGCCGCTGCCGCGGCGGGAACACGTCCGGGCTGAAGCCCAGACTCCCGTGAAGGCGGAAATCTGGGCTTCAGCGGCATTTTCCGCGCCGGGGTTTTACGAGACGGATTGCCGGGCGGACGGCTCGGCAGATGGCTCGGACACCGGCCGATGCACGAACCGCAGCACCAGCGCCAGCATCGCGGGCATGAAGGTCAGTGTGACCAACGTGCTGAACAGCAGCCCGAACAGGACGATGGCGCCGAGGCCGCGGTAGAGCTCGGTGCCGGCGCCGGGGTTGAAGACCAACGGGGACAGTCCGGCGACGGTGGTGACCATGGACATCATGATGGGCCGTAGCCGGATGCGCACGGCGTCGGTGACGGCGTCGATAACCGCCATGCCGCGCTCGCGCAGGTTGGTCACGGCGCGCTCGACGATGAGGATGGGGTTGTTGACGACCGTGCCGATCAGCACCAGGAAGCCCAGCATGGTGATCATG
The DNA here is from genome assembly GCA_021736785.1 of Thiohalocapsa sp. GTDB lineage: Bacteria > Pseudomonadota > Gammaproteobacteria > Chromatiales > Chromatiaceae > Thiohalocapsa. The sequence goes on from JAIPFF010000079.1 coordinate 648, forward strand.
TCGAAGGGCTGCTGGATCGGGTAGAGGCCGATCTTGTCCAGGTGCGCGCCGGTCAGGTTCAACAGGGCCAGGCCGGCGATGCCGCCGCTGACGCCGATGGGCACGCTGGTCATGATGAGCAGCGGCCAGCCCCAGTGGCTGAACACGGCCACCATCAGCAGGTAGGCGATGATCAGCGCGACGGCGAAGAACCCGGCGAGCGCGTCGCGCGTCGCCTCCAGCCGGTCGCTGGCACCGCTGAGCGTCAGGTTGATGTCCTCGGGCAGCTCGCCGCCGGCCTTCATGCCGGTGATGATCTGCTCGCGCACCAGCCGCACGCCCTCCTCCAGCGGCACGTCCCGCGGCGGGATGATCGACATGGTGATGGTGCGGTCGCCGTCGACGCGGCGGATGGTCTCGGTGTTGACGGACTCCGCGAGCCGCGCCACCGACGACAGCGGCACGATGCCGCCGGAGGGCGAGTACAGCATCAGCCGCTCCAGATCCTGCGGGCGCTCGATGTTGCCGGTTGTGCTGTAGAGGAAGATGTCGATCTCGTCGTCGTCGAGGAAAAAGTCGTCGACGAAGGCGCCGTCGGAATAGGCCCAGACGGTGTAGCCCAGGTCGCCGGGCCCGATGCCGAGCTCGGCCGCGCGCTCCCAGTCCGGGCGCACCTCCAGCATGGGCTGGCCCAGGGTCAGGTTGGACGGCTCGGACTTCACCCGCGGGTTGTCGAAGATCTCCTTCGCCTTGTTCTGCACCTTGCTCGCGGACTCGAACAGCACCGGCAGGTCCGGCCCGCTGATCTCGATATTGATGGAGCGCGTGCCGCCGAAGTTGCTGGAGAAGATGGACCCGCGGCTCGAAAAACTGCGCAGGCCCGGCAGCGCGGCGGTCTTCTCGGTCGCGACCCGCATCAGGTCCTCGGTCTGCAGCCGATCCGTTGCCTCGCGGACGACGAAGACGCGGCTCTCGTTGGCGAAACCGATGGTGAAGTTGAGCGCCGGGACCTCTGTCTCGCCGGCGGCGAACAGGGCCGGGTCCTGGCCGACGGCCGGGTAAAACTCGGCGTCGACGCTCTTGAAGGCCTGGCGCATCATGTCGATGTTGTAGCCCGGCGGCGCGAACATCAGCGTGAAGATCTTCGACTCCTCGCCCTCGGGCAGGTACTCGGCGTCGGGCGTCAGCCACCAGATGATCGCCCCCGCCAGGCCGAGCACCGCCACGATCACGGTGAGCGGGCGTACGACGCCCTGTGCGATCCAGTGCACGCCGGCGAGCACGCTTCGCCCGAACGCCGCGCCGAAGCGGTTCAACAATGGCTCTCGTGCCCGCGGCGCCGGTAGCTTCAGGAAACGTGCCGACGCCGCCGGCACCAGCGTGATCGCGATCAGCATCGACATCAGAATCGACGCCGACACGGCCACGGCGATGTCCGAATAGAGCTGCCCGGCCTCCTCCTTCACGAAGATCACCGGCAGGAACACGGCCACCGTCGTCAGCGTCGACGCCAGCACCGCAGGCCAGACCTCGCGCACGCCGTCGAGCGCCGCCTGCATCCGCGCCTTGCCCTTGTCGCCGAGCATGGCCAGGTGGCGGTAGATGTTCTCCAGCACGACGATGTTGTTGTCGAGCGTCATGCCGATGGCGAACGCGACGCCGGCGAGCGAGATGACGTTGATGGTCCGGCCGCTGATCAACAGGCCCAGAAATGCGGCGATGGTGCAGATGGGAATGCCGACGGCGCCGATCAACGTCGCCGGCGTCGAGCGCAGGAACAGGTACAGCACCAGCACCGCCAGCACGGCGCCGATCACCAAGTTGCGCTGCACGACGCGCACGGCGTCGGACACATAGACGACGTCGTCGGCGGTGCGCACCAGCTTCAGGCTCTTCGGCTCCAGCACCTCGCGGTTCAGCTCACCGACCCGCTCCATCATGTCGCGCTTGATCTGGATGACGTTGGTGCCGATCTGCCGGCTGACGGCGAAGGCCAGGATCGGCTTTCCCTCGGAGTAGGCGTAGTTGCGGACCTCGGCGTAGCCGAGCTCGGCATGGCCCACGTCGCGCAGCCGGATGAAGGCGCCGTCGCGCTCGGCGATGACCAGGTTCTCCAACTCCTCGGCGCTCTCGAAGCGGCCGATGGTGCGCAGCAAGTAGCGGCGCTTGCCGCTGTCGAGGTCGCCGCCGGAGACGTCGCGGTTGCGGGCACGGATGGCCTCGCGCAGCTCCGTCAGGCGGATACCGCGCTCGGCGAGCCGCACCGGGTCCACGTAGACCTGCATCTGCCGCGCCGCGCCGCCGCGCATGCCGACGCTGGAGACGCCGGGCACCCGCTCCATCGGCGTCTGCACGTATTCCTCGGCCCAGTCGCGCAGCTCGAGGATGTCTTCTTCGGTGAAGGCGCCCGATTCGGGCATCAGCCGGAAGTACATGAAGGAGTTCGACGAGAAGGCCTCGGCCCTGATCGTCGGCTGATCCACGTTCTCCGGGTATTGCGGCACCTGGGACAGGGCATTGTTGACGTTGAGCAGGGCCTCTTCGATGCTGATCGAAAACGGAAACTCCAGCTCGATGTCGGCGCTGCCGGTATTGGCCGTCGAGACCATCCGCTCCAGGCCCGGGATGCGGCCCAGGTATTTCTCCTGCTCGACGACGATCTCTTTCTCCACGTCCTGCGGCGACGCGCCCGGCCACTGGGTGCTGACGGTGATGACGCGGGCGTCCAGGTCCGGGATCATCTGCACCGGCACGTTGAAGATCGCGAGCAGCCCGAAGAGCGTCAGGATCAGGATGCCGACGGTCAGGATCACCGGGCGCTCGATGGCGAATCGGAACATGAGTGGGTTCTCTGGGTGCTGTTCGGTGCGCGCAAGAAGGTCCGCAAATGAACGCCAGTCAACGCGAATTCGGGAGTCCAGGCTTCAGCACGGACGTCTTCCCGCCGCGTCGGCGCGGGAGACGCGGCTAAAGCCACGTACTCCATCCCGGGGAGTCCGGGCTTCGGCACGGACGTCTTCCCGCCGCGTCGGCGCGGGAGACGCGGCTAAAGCCACGTACTCCGCCCCGGGGAGTCCGGGCTTCGGCACGGACGTGGTACTGCAACTGCAGCAGCGGCGGCCACCCCGTCCGCGGCGAGCCGCAGACTCCTGGCGTCCGGCTCCAGCACGCACGTCTTTCCGCCACGCCGGCGCTGGAGACGCGGCTGAAGCCACGCTCTCCGGCGCCATGGAGTCCAAGGCTTTAGCCTTGGCGCAGGCCAGCGCCGACGGTGGCCTCGACGCGGCTAAAGCCACGTACTCCGCCCCGGGGAGTCCGGGCTTCGGCACGGACGTGTTCCTGCAACTGCAGCAGCGGCGGCCACCCCGTCCGCGGCGAGCCGCAGACTCCTGGCGTCCGGCTCCAGCACGCGCGTCTGCCCGCCATGCCGGCGCGGGACACGCGGCTAAAGCCACGTACTCCGGCGCCGCGGAGTCCAAGGCTTCAGCCTTGGCGCAGGCCAGCGCCGACGGTGGCCTCGACGCGGCTAAAGCCAAGTACTCCGCCCCGGGGGTGCAAGACGCGGCTAAAGCCACGTTCTCCACCCCGGGGCTGCAAGCCGCGGCTAAAGCCACGTTCTCCAGGCCGGGGAGTCCGGGCTTCAGCACGGCCGACGGCGCCGGCGCCGCGCGACCGACGCTCGGCCGGGCGGATCACTCCAATGCTGCTGTTGCTGTCTCTTGCGGCGCGACGCTTTGGCCTGCGCGCAGTCGTTCGTTGCCGAGCAGCACGACCTGATCCCCGGCGGCGATCTCGCCGCGCAGGATTTCAATGCGCTCGCCCCGGGCACGGCCCGTCTCCACGCCCACCGGATAGGCCTTCGTGTGGCCGTCGTCGATACGGACTTGCCAGACTTCGCGGGTGCCGTCGCTCTTGGCGACGATCGCGTCGCGCGGGACGGTGAGTGTCTCCGCCGTGTTGCCGGCAAGGTCGACGCGCACGCGCGCGGACATGCCGGGCGCCAGCAGGCCTTCGGGATTCGGGATGTCGATCAGCACCGGGAAGCTGCGCGTGCTCGGGTTGCCGCTGGCGACCCGTGTCAGCACCCGACCGGGAAAATCGCGATCCGGCAGCGCGTCGAAGCGTAGCGTGACGCCGGCCCCGGCACCGACGCGCACGTAATCCCGCTGCGGCAGCGTGGCGCGAACGCGCAGCGTATCCATGGCGACGAGCTCGACGGCGGCCTCGTCACGCTTGGCCCATTCGCCGACCTCCACATGCTTGGCCGCGATGACGCCGGAAAACGGCGCCGAAAGCCGGTGACGCTCCAGCAGCTCTTCGGCGCGGGCCAGCGTCGCGCGCTCGGCGCTCAGCGCGGCCGCGGTCATGTCCACGTTGGCGATGGCGGACTGGATATCGGTCTCGGACGCGTGTCGGCCTTTCTTCAGCTCAAGCAGTTCGTCGCGGCGCCGGATGGCGTCGTTGTGACGTGCCTCGGATTCCGCGACCCGCGCCCGCGCCGCTTCGACTTCGAGTTCCGCGAGCCGGCCATCCAACTCCAGGATGGGCTGGCCGGCCTCGACCGTCTCGCCTTCGTCGACCAGCAGGCGCGTTACCAGACCGTCGATACGCGGCGAGATGGCAGCGCGCCGCACCGGCTCCGCGGTGCCGGTCAGTACCGCCTGTTCTTGGAGGGTTTCGGGCGTGACGTGCGCGAGGGTCACCGGACTCGCCGTGTCCTCTTGGGCGCGGGCGAGATTGCAGGTGGTGGTCAGCGCCAAGGCGGCGCAGGCCGTCAATAAGGTTGGCAGCGGGTAGAGGAGCCCTCGGATCACGGCAGCATTTTCTCCCTAGTCGACTAAGCGGCGCTTGAGGCACCCATTCGGTCGGCCGGTGATGTTTTCGTTGAGACCACTGAATATGGCCGACGTTCGACGAATGCGAATGCCGGCTGCGCTTGGCGGCTGCGCTTGGCGGCTGCGCTTGGCGGCTGCACGCTATCACGCGCGGGCTGATGCCGCGGACTCTTGGTCGATCTGGAGGATCGGCGTCCTGGAGGATCGGCGTCGACCCGGAGGATCGGCGTCGACGTGGAGCCGGAGTCCGCGCACCGACCCGATGCCGCAGCAAATGCATCGACTTAGGGCCGGTTCCGGTGAGCCGCCTTAGCGGATGTGGCTTCGGAATGTCCGGGTTCGACCGCGTTGCGTCAGTCGCCGCCGCGGGAACACGTCCGTGCTGAAGCCCGGACTCCCCGGCCTGGAGCACGTGGCTTCAGCCGCGTCGAGGCCACCGTCGGCGCTGGCCTGCGCCAAGGCTAAAGCCTTGGACTCCATGGCGCCGGAGTACGTGGCTTCAGCCGCGTCTTGCGCGCCGACGTGGAAGGATGACGCCCCTGCCAAAGCCGGACGCCGGGAGTGTGCGGCTCGCCGCGGACGCAGGGGCCGCCGCTGTTGCCGTTGCAGGAACACATCCGTGCTGAAGCCCGGACTCCCCGGCCTGGAGTACGCGGCTTCAGCCGCGTATCCCGCGCCGAGGTGGCGGGAGGACGCCCGTGCCGGAAGCCGGACGCCAGGAGTCTGCGGCTCGCCGCGGACGGGGTGGCCGCCGCTGCTGCAGTAGCAGGAACACGTCCGTGCTGAAGCCCGGACTCCCCGGCCTGGAGTACGTGGCTTCAGCCGCGTATCCCGCGCCGAGGTGGCGGGAGGACGCCCGTGCCGGCAGCCGGACGCCAGGAGTCTGCGGCTCGCCGCGGACGGGGTGGCCGCCGCTGCTGCAGTAGCAGGAAGACGCCCGTGCTGAAGCCCGGACTCCCCAGCCCGGAGTACGTGGCTTCAGCCGCGTCTTGGGCGCCGACGCGGAAGGATGACGCCCCTGCCAAAGCCGGACGCCGGACGCCGGGAGTCTGCGGCTCGCCGCGGACCTCGGCGCAATCACGCGTCATCAGGGGCCGTCATGCGGCGTCAGGAGCTCCGACAGGTTCGGTCAGGCTCCGTCAAACGCAATCAGGCGCCGTCGTCAGGCGTGCTTGGCGTAGCCGGCGGCGCCGAGGAACTGCTCGATTTCGCCGAGGATGGCCGGGTCGTCGATGGTGGCGGGCATGCGGTAGTCCTTGCCGTCGGCGATGGCCTTCATGGTGCCGCGCAGGATTTTGCCGGAGCGGGTCTTCGGCAGCCGATCGACGACGATGACGGTCTTGAACGCGGCGACGGGCCCGATCTGCTCGCGCACCAGCTTGACCAGCTCGCCGCAGATGTCGGCGTTGTCGCGATCGACACCGGCCTTCAGCACCACCATGCCAAGCGGCAGTTCGCCCTTGAGCTGGTCGGCGACGCCGATGACGGCGCACTCGGCGACATCCGGATGACCCGCCAGCACCGCCTCCATGCCGCCGGTGGAGAGTCGATGTCCGGCCACATTGATGATGTCGTCGATACGGCTCATGACGAACAGATAGCCGTCTTCGTCCATATAGCCGGCGTCGCCGGTCAGGTAATAGCCCGGCTGCGCGCTGAGGTACGACTGCACGAAGCGCTCGTCGTTGCCCCACAGTGTCGGCAGGCACCCCGGCGGCATCGGCAGCTTGATCATGATGCGCCCGATGTCGCCGGCGCCGACCGGCTCGCCCGCGTCGTCGAGCACTTGGACGTCGTAGCCCGGTACCGGACGCGTCGGCGAGCCCGGCTTGATCGGCAACTGCTCGATGCCGAGACAGTTGGCGGCGATGGCCCAGCCGGTCTCGGTCTGCCACCAATGGTCGACGACGGGGACGCCGAGGATGCCGCCTGCCCACTCCAGCGTATCCGGGTCGCAGCGCTCGCCGGCCAGAAACAGGGCGCGCAGCTTGCCGGTATCGTAGCGCTTGAGGTGCTCCGCCTTGGGATCATCGCGCTTGATGGCCCGGAACGCGGTCGGCGCCGTAAACAGGATGGAAACGCCGTGCTCCTCGATGACCCGCCAGAACGCGCCCGCGTCCGGCGTGCCCACGGGCTTGCCCTCGTAGACCACCGTGGTGCACCCGTGCAGCAGCGGCGCGTAGACAATGTAGGAATGGCCGACGACCCAGCCCACGTCCGACGCGGCCCAGTAGACCTCGCCAGGCTCGACACCGTAGACGTGCTTCATGCTCCAGGCCATCGCCACCGCATGGCCGCCGTTGTCGCGTACCACGCCCTTCGGCTGCCCGGTGGTACCGGAGGTATAAAGAATATAGAGCGGATCGGTCGCCGCCACCGGCACACAGTCAGCCGGTGCGGCCGCCGCGGCGGCCTCGGCCCAATCGACATCGCGCCCTTCGAGCATTTCCGCCCTGCCCTGGTCGCGCTGCAGGATGACGCAGTGCGCGGGTTTGTGACTTGCCGATTCGATGGCCGAATCCAGCAGCGGCTTATAGTGAACGACCCGATTGGGCTCGATACCGCAGGATCCCGCGACCATGACCTTCGGCTTGGCGTCGTCGATGCGGGTCGCCAGTTCCTTGGCCGAAAAGCCGCCGAAGACAACGGAGTGAATCGCACCGATGCGTGCGCATGCCAGCATCGCCACCGCCGCCTCCGGCACCATCGGCATGTAGACGATGACCCGGTCGCCCTTGACGACACCGAGATCCCGAAGCACACCGGCGAAGCGCGCGACCCGGTCCTTCAGCTCGGCGTAGGTAATCACGGTTTTGCTGTCGGTGACCGGGCTGTCGTGGATGATGGCCGGCTGATCGGCACGCCCATTGTCGACATGTCGATCGACCGCGTTGTAGCAGGTGTTGAGCTCGCCGCCGGCGAACCAGCGGTAGAACGGCGGCTTCAAGGTGTCCAGCACCTTGTCCCAGCGCCGCTCCCAGTGCAGCGCTTCGGCCGCCTCGCCCCAGAAGCCTTCTGGATCCGCGATGGACCTCCGATACTCGTCCTCGTAGGACCCGTTTCCGCGTGTTTGATCGCCCATGCCATTGCCTCCGCCGTGGTGTTTGCCCGCGCCTGCGCGCGGTGCCCGCGTTATCGCCTTTTTGCCCGGCGAACGTTAGCTCAGCGGGCGCCGGCAGACAAACCGACGTGCCAAATTCAAAGGATTGGATTGTCGACAATCCTACCCGGAGGTTTCGATTCGAGCACGCGCGCGGCGATACGCTGCTCGAATCCGTCGCCGAGCGATTCGAGAAGATCATCCGCGGCACCGACTTGGCCGCACGCTGGGGTGGAGACGAGCTCACGCTGCTGCTGACCGGGCTGCGCAATCTGCAAGAATGCGAAGACACAGTATCGCGGCTCATCCAGAAGCTGGCGGAGCCCCATCACGTCAACGGACGCTCGCTGACGCTGTCGGCCAGCATCGGCGTCGCGCTCTACCCCTCCGACAGCAGCAACGGCGACACGCTGCTGCGACACGCCGATCACGCCATGTATCTGGCTAAGCAACGCGGGCGCAACACCTACCAGTTCTTCGACCCGGTCACCGACAGCTCTCACAGCGCGCGCTACGACCAAGAGCGCCTGATCCAAAGCGGCATCGAAAATGGCGAGATGCGCTTGGTCTATCAGCCGATCGTCGACATGCGCGGCGGCGGCGTGGCCGGGGTCGAGGCCCTTGTTCGGTGGCATTGCCCGGAGCGCGGCGAGCTGACGCCGATCGATTTCCTGCCCGCCATCGAGGGCACGGCCGTCATTCGGCTGCTGGACCTCTGGGTCCTGCGGCAATCCCTGGCGGACCTGAGCGCCTGGGGCGACACCGGTGCCGGCCTGCGGGTGCATGTCAACCTATCGGCGCATTCCCTGGTCTCAACCAGCTTCGTCGACGACGTTCAGGCGGCGCTGGCCCGCTATCCGGCGGTGTCCGCGGGGCAACTGGTGCTCGAGATCATCGAGACCGCCGCCCTCGAGGACTTGGACGCCGTCTCCGGCGTGATTCGCCAGGGCAGCGCCCTCGGCTTGAACTTCGCGCTCGACGACTTCGGCACCGGTTACTCGTCGCTGATCTACTTCCGCCACCTGCCGACGGAGTTGCTGAAGATCGACCGCAGCTTCGTGCAGGACATGCTGAGCGACGAGAACGACTTGCGCATCGTCGAGGCCGTGATCGGCTTGGCGGCGGCATTCGACCGCACCGTCATCGCCGAAGGCATCGAGAGCGAGGCCCACGGCACCAACCTGCTGCGCATGGGCTGCAAGCCTTCCGGGACTTGGCGCCGCTGCACGGGCGGGTGCACCGGGTTGCGATAGATCTGATTGCGCAAAAGGCCCGCGGCAAGGTACCGCCCGCACATGAGGTGCGCGCCTTGCAGGCAGCGAGCGCCGAGCTGATCGACTGTCTCGCATCGCTGCAAAGTCAACTGCCGGACTCGACGCGCGAAGCGGGTTGATCGGCCCCGGCGGCGCGTCCGGGGCTTCGCGCCTGGCTTTTTTGCGCCGGCGCTTGAGCCGCGGCGGACCGTGATCAGCCGCGCGTCTGCGGCGGCAGCGTGCAGACGCCGTCTCGACAGCGCCGACGATAGCGCCAGTCGGCAAAGCGCGCGTAGCCCGCATCCAGCAGCTTGCCCAGCCGCAGCACCTCGACCGTGCGCCCCAGGCGCCGGTAAGGCCGCAGCCGCCGCCAAATGGCCAGGAAGGCCGGCACCCCGGCAACCAGGCGCCCGTCGGCCTCGCGCACGTGCAGCCGGCGCATCAGCAGGTCACGGTCGACGTCCGGCGGCAGGTCGGCATCCGCCTGCGCCGTAATGTCCACCCAGTCGATTCGCTCGGCGCCGTCCACACGACGGTAGTGGGCAATCTCTTTGCTGCACATCGGGCATCCGCCGTCGTAGAAGACGGTCAGTGCGCTCGTTTGCTGTTGCATCATTCCGGTACCTCTTAGAATCCAGGCCGTCAGTTCCAGGCCAGCGTGCCGCGGTGGCGCCAGTAGTCCTCTGCAGACTCCGCGACGGGCCGAAGCGCGTCGGCGGCTGCGGCGTCCCATGCGACGTCGAGCGCGGCCAGGTTGGCATCCAACTGCGACGCCGTCGCGGCGCCGCTCAAAACGACTGTCGCCCAGGGTTGCGCCAACGCACCCGCCAGCGCCAGGGCATCGACACCGGCATCGAGCCGCTCGGCCTCGCGCCGAAGCAGCTGCGCCCGCTCCGCGAATCCCCGCGGGGCGCTCCGAAGCCGCGCCGCTTCCAGCCCGCGCTCGGTCAAGCGCCCGTTGGCGACAGCCTCCTTGACGATGACGCCGAGACCGGCCGCCGAAGCCTCCGACAACGCCGGCCCCGCCGAGGGTTCCAGCAGATTCCATGTCGCTTGCACGGTATCGAACAGCCGGATGCCGTCGACGCGCACAGCGAGGGCCCGGCGCAGCGTCTCCTGCTGCCGCGGTCCGCTCAGGGACAGGCCGACGGCGGTCCCGCCGGCCTTCAGGAACGCCAGGCGCGACAGCACCGCGGCGTCGTCGAGGACACCGCTGTCCAGGGTCGCGGAGTGAATCTGGTAGAGCCGAAGCCAGGGGCCGAGCCGCTCGCCCGTTTCCTGCCACTGGCGCTCCAGGACTGCCGCGCCGTGGTCCTTGACCTCGTGCACGTCGGCATCCACACGCCATGCGGCCGTGTAGGTGTAGCCCCATTTCGACCCGACCGCCGGGCGGTATCCGCTCGCGCGCAGCCAACTGCCGAGAAAGTCTTCCGCGAGTCCGTAGGAACGGGCTGCATCGAAGTAGCGAACACCCGCCGCCCAGGCCCGATCGAGCATGGCATGGCAGTGCGCGCGCATACTGTCCACCTCGCGCCCGGCCGCCAGATCCTGGCCGTGCCCGAGGTTGATGTAACCGGGGCGTCCGAGCGCCGCGAGGCCGAGGCCGATCGGGCTGACCTGGATGCCGGTGTCGCCGAGCGTCATGGGGCGTCTCCCAAGTCGGCCACCGCGTCGCCGACGCGAATCCAGCCGCCCTCGACGATGCGAGCCGTCAGGCCGCCGTGTCCGCGCATCGCGTTGTAGCCGCCTTCGCCGAGCTCCTCTTCCATGCGCGAGCAGGGATGCGCCAGGCCGGAGCCCTCGAGCATCGCCTCGCCGATGCGAAAGCGCCGCCCCTTCAGCGCCAGCAGGTTAATGCCCTCGACGACGATGTTGCGGCGCAGGCGCGCCGGGTCGACGGACGGCTCGCCCAGGAGCGCGCCGAGCACGGCCAGGTGCTCGCCTTGAATCAGCGTCACCTGCCGCTTGCCGGCGGCGCGGGCGCGATAATGGTCACCCGCGAGCCCGAGGCCCGCCCGCGCTTCGACGGCCTGCATCACCGAGACCGTCTGCCGGCGTGCAGACCGCACGCCCAGCCAGGCCACTCGACCGGCGCGGGGAAAACGCCCGAGCAACTGCGCCAACAGGGAAGCCGGGTCGCGCGCTGCGCGATCGGATGACAAGGCGCGCTCGGATACCGAGCCGGTTTGCTGATGTTCGGAAACTTCGGGGCTCACGGCGGGACAGAATGACCTGTGAAAAGAGAGGAAGATGGCGGCGGCGCATTGCCGTCCGCGCGATGAAGATTGCGCCGAACCGCCCGCTGTCAACCCTGCCCGCTCCCGCCGATGTCGCGCGAAAGCGCCGTTTCGAAGATGGAGAGAACTACCGGATGCACCGCAAACTCGCCCTCATGCTGACCGTCGTCTTGCTCGCTGCGGTGGTCGGCGGCTGCTCACGGATCACCGTCGCCTACAACAGCGCGAGCTTTTTTATCGAGCGTTACGCCGATGATTATCTGGCCTTGGACGGCGCGCAGATGGCGCAATGGTCGCCGACCCTGAAGTCCGCGCTCGCCAGGCATCGGGAGGAGGAACTGCCTTATTTGGCCGCCTTCTTCGACAGCGCCGGCAAGGATGCCGCCGCGGGCTTCACCCCGGCCGACGCCCGATGCCTGCTGGACCGATTCGAGGTCATCTACCGACGCCACTTCGTGCTCGCGGCGGATGCCGCCGGCCCGTTGCTGGCCGGTCTCGACGACCGGCAGATCGACGAGCTGGCGGCGAAGTTCGCCGAGGAGGCGGAGGAGGACCGGGTCGACGAAAGTCCCGCCGCCGTCGCCAAGCGCCAGCGAAAGCGCGGCGAGCGCTACGCCGATAATCTTGAGTGGTGGGTCGGCGATCTGACATCGAAGCAGCGCGGCATTCTGCTCGACGTCGCCCGGCGCATGCCGGATACGGCCAAGGACTGGTACGCCTACCGCGACAACAAGCGCCGGGAACTGATTCGCCTCCTGCGCGGCGGCGCCTCGGCGGAGCGCGTCGAGGCCTTCCTGCGCGACTGGCTGGTCGACTACAACGACCTGCCGGCAGACCTGCAAGGCGCCCGGAGCGGACTGCGCCGGCACATGACCGACCTGCTGGTGCGCATCGACGCCACCCTGAGCGACGCACAGCGACGGCATTTCGTCGATCGGCTGCACGGCCTGCGCGACGACTTCATGACGCTGCAGCAAGCACCGCGCATGGCGACGCTGACCGGCTGCTGATCGTCCGGCGCCCCGCGCTCCCCGCCCGGCAAGCCGGGCGGGGAGC
>JAIPFF010000032.1 GCA_021736785.1 Thiohalocapsa sp.
CGACCGCTCCGCCGGACTGCATTGCAGTCCGGCGGAGCGGGCTTTTTTATGGCCCGCGTTTCTGCCGAGCCGCGCTCGCCGGGCGACTGCTCGAGCTGCAATTGACCATGGGTCGCCCACGCCAAACGGCCACCGAGCCCGTGACCGGCGCGGCAAGATGGAGCATATGGATTGGCTCCGGTTCTCGGGGTCTCGGGGTCTCGTGTTTCCGGGTTCCCAGGTTCCGGTTCCAGCTTGGCTGAAGGGTGCTACCCGAGGCTCGAGCGTCGCGGTCCATGCCGCGGTGACCAACCCGCGGTTGACGCGCGCTTTCGGTAGCGGCGCCCGCCCGGGCACAAAAAAACCCGCGGTAGCGGGCTTTTTCGTGTCCGTCGTCGAGTGGCGGATTATTTGATCTTGCCTTCCTTGTACATCACATGCTGACGCACGACCGGGTCGTACTTCTTGATTTCCATCTTGCCCGGCTGATTGCGCTTGTTCTTGGTGGTCGTGTAGAAATGACCGGTTCCGGCGCTGGAGTTCAGGCGGATCTTTTCGCGTGCTGCTTTTGCCATTGCGGTTGCTCCTGATGTGCCTCAGCAGTCAGACGCGCTCGCCGCGGGCGCGCATGTCGGCGAGTACCGAGTCGATGCCGTTCTTGTCGATGATGCGCATGCCCTTCGTCGTGACGCGCAGACGCACCCACCGCTTTTCGCTCTCCACCCAAAAACGGTGGTAGTGCAGGTTGGGCAGGAACCGGCGGCGGGTCTTGTTGTGTGCGTGCGAAACATTATTACCGGTCACCGGGCGCTTGCCGGTCACCTGACAGACTTTCGACATGGTCCCGAGTCTCCAAAAGATGCTGTAACAGTGGTCTGCGGCTAGGGGTCTGCAGCTAGGCGCGGGAATGCAGAGAGTGTTGCCCGAACGGCGCTTGAGTGCGCGCCGATATGCAGTGCCCTCGGCCCGCCACTTTTGGCCCGTCTCCGGTGGCACTCTGCCTCCGGTGGCCCGGGAGGGCAGCGCAAGCGATCGCCGTGACCTTTCCCAAAAGGTTAAGACGCGAAATCATACAGGTGTGGCGACTGTCGGGTCAAGCCATGCGGCATGGCTGCAAGCGAGCGCGCTCATGCGCGTGCCCGCGCATCCCCGCCGAGGGGTGTCTGCGCTGCGCGCGGCATGCATGGCGTTTCCGCCGGCGGGGGGCACGGTGTGTTCCCCATGGGGCGAAGCGCGCGTTGCTCACAGCAGGCCGCGCTCGGCCAGCGACGTTCCTTCGCCGTCGCCGATGATGATGTGGTCGAGCACGCGGATCTCGACGCAGCGCAACGCGTCGCCGAGGCTCTTGGTGATGCTGATATCGGCTTGGCTCGGCTCGGCGACACCGGATGGATGGTTGTGGGCGAAGATGACCGCCGCCGCGTTCCAGTGCAGTGCCTCGACGACGACTTCCCGTCGGTGCACGCTGGCGCCGTCGATGGTGCCCCGGAACAGTTCTTTGAATTCGATGATGCGGTGGCGGTTGTCGAGAAACAGGCAGGCGAACACCTCGTAGGGATAGGCCCGCAGCCGGGACTTCAGATACCGGCGTGTCTCGTCCGGGTTGGTCAGCACGTTTTTGCCGGCGATCTCGTCGCGCAGATAGCGGCGGTTCATTTCCATGGCCGCCTGCAATTGCACGAACTTCGCGGTACCCAGACCGTTGGCGCGGCAAAAGGCCGTCCTGCGCGCCGACAGCAGCCCCAGCAGGCCGCCGAACTCATGCAGCAGATCGCGTGCGAGATCCACGGCGCTCTTGCCCGCGGTGCCGGTGCGCAGGAAGATGGCGAGCAGTTCCGCGTTGGTCAGCGACTCGGCGCCGTACTTGAGCAGTTTCTCCCGCGGCCGATCGTCCTCGGGCCAGTCCGAAATCCCCATGCGTCGCTCCTTTGATGGTTAACGTTAAGTGTTCATACTAGTCGATCCTATCAGGTCATCCAAGGTCGGATTGCATCCGCTCCGATGGGCTTGGCTGTGCCGCAATACATTGCAGAAGCAATCGTTAAACGTCATTTCAGTCTTTGCAGAGGGCAAGCGTCGGCCCAACTGCCGGTATCGTTGTTCGTCAACAAAACGGTTATTTTCCGGCTGCAGGGATGCCGGCTATTCGGCCCGGCTGGCCAGGCGACATAACGCGGCCTCGGCAATCGGGGCGGCGGGCGTCCGCCGCGGCTGCCTGCTCGGCGGCCGAACGGCGCGATGCGCCCCATGGCTCCGATGCGCCGGTCGAGCAGGCTCAGCCCGGCGCCCGGCGGCGACTTTGAAGTTTGCGCGCGCTTCTCGAGGGGAGGCGCACCGTCTCCGCGCCGCGCATTGTCGGGCGGCCGTGGACATTCCCCGGTCGACCGCGTGCTTTACGATGGACCTTGCGCCCAAGCGGCAACCAGCAAGCCCGCCCACAACGCCGCGCCCTCGGGGCGCAGGCCAATGCCGGAGGCAGAAGACAGCGTGACGACGGCGGCACAGGACAGACTTCTGCTTGGCATCAGCGGCGGAATCGCTGCCTACAAGACTCCGGAACTGGTGCGCCGCCTGCGTGAGCGCGGTAGCGATGTTCAGGTGGTTCTGACCCGGGCGGCCGCGTCTTTCGTCGCGCCGCTGGCACTGCAGGCGGTCAGTGGCAAACCGGTGCGCAGCGACCTGCTGAGCCCGGAGGCCGAGGCCGGTATGGATCACATCGAGCTCGCCCGCTGGCCGGACCGTATCCTGCTCGCGCCGGCCACTGCGCACTTGCTCGCGCGGATCGCCCACGGCCTCGCCGACGATTTACTGACCACGTTGGTACTGGCGTCGGAGGCGCCGATCTTCATCGCGCCGGCAATGAATCAGCGCATGTGGCTGCATCCGGCGACTCAGGCGAACGCGGAATTGCTGCGCGCGCGCGGTTGCCGTTTCCTCGGTCCCGCCGTCGGCCAGCAGGCCTGCGGCGAGACCGGGCCCGGACGCATGCTCGAGCCCGCGGAGATCGCCGCATCGCTGGCGCTGGCCGAAGCGTGTCCGTCACCGCTCCGCGGGCGCCGCATCCTGCTCACGGCAGGGCCGACGCGCGAGGCCATCGATCCGGTGCGTTACATCGGCAATCGCAGCTCCGGCAAAATGGGGTATGCGCTCGCGGCGGCGCTGGCCGGGCAAGGCGCCGCGGTGACCCTGGTCTCCGGGCCGACGGCGCTGACCTGTCCCGCCGGCGTCGAGCGAGTCGATGTGGAGTCTGCGCAGGAGATGCGTCGGGCCGTGCTGGCGCGCGTCGCCGACTGCGACCTGTTCGTGGCCGCGGCGGCGGTGGCGGATTACCGCCCCGAGACGCCCGCCGCGCGGAAGATCAAAAAAGACGCCGAAGACCTGACCGTGAAGCTTGTGAGAAATCCGGATATTCTCGCCGAGGTCGGCCGCCGCGAGCCGCGTCCGTTCACGGTCGGCTTCGCGGCGGAGACCAACGACGTCGAGTCTTACGCCGCTGCCAAGCTCAACGCCAAGCGGCTCGATATGATCGCCGCCAATCGTGTCGGCGGCGGGCGCGGCGGCTTCGAAGACGACGACAATGCGCTGCTGGTGCTCTGGCCCGGTGGCCGGCGTGAGCTGCCGATGATGCCGAAGCCGGCGCTGGCGGCCCAGTTTGCGACACTCATCGCAGAACGTTATGCAGCATCTATTGCAAGTTAAAATACTGGACTCGCGCCTGGGCACGGACTTTCCATTGCCGCACTATGCAACCGGCGGCGCTGCCGGGCTCGACCTCAGGGCCATGCCGCCGGCGCCGCTGACGCTGGAGCCCGGCGACACGGAGCTGATTCCGACCGGCATCGCGATTCACATTGCCGATCCCGGGCTGGCCGCGATGATCCTGCCGCGCTCCGGGTTGGGCCACAAGCACGGCATCGTGCTGGGCAACTTGGTCGGTCTGATCGATTCCGACTACCAGGGGCAACTGTTCGTATCCTGTTGGAACCGCGGCCGGGCCGGCTTTCGCATCGAGGTGGGCGAGCGGATCGCGCAGATGGTGCTGGTGCCTGTTGTGCATGCAGACCTGCAAATCGTCGACGCGTTCGATGCCAGCGATCGAGGCGAGGGCGGCTTTGGACACAGCGGCCGCCTCTAGAGCGACGGCCGACGAAAGGGAGAGCCGAGGCGTTCATGCAGACCATGAGTAGCGATGTCGAAGGGATCGGGCGCGCCGCGGCTCGGCGCGCTTGCGTGAAGCGCCGATGAGCAAACAGCAGCAAGCCCGAGCGGGTAAGAAGTCCGCCGCCGCGCCGGGCAAAAGCCTGGCTTCCTTTTGGTGGGAGTCATACATCGGCGTGGCGCTGATCGCGCTGCTGATGCTGGTTGCCGCCGTGATCCTCATGACGCAGCAGCAGCAGAAGATCATCGAGCGCAACCTGGACGGGATCGCCATCGCGCTTGCGGGGCAGCTCGACAATCGCACCCGGGCTATTCGCGAGCAATTGACCAGGCTGCAAGCCGATCCGGCGCTAGGAACGCTGCTGCGCGCCGGCGACCGCAAGGCACTCGCGGCCAAAGAGACCGAGCTGGCATCGGAGTTGAGCGATGCGGTGCGCGTGCAACTGTTGACCGCCCGCGATGTGCTGCCCGGCGGCGAGGCGGGCGAGCGGCTCAGTCACGCCGGCGTCGACATGGTCGGGGGCGTCGGCGACAGCCTGCGCATATCGCCGCTCGAAGTGCACCTGGTCGGGCGCCGAGACGAGCATTTGGCCATTGCCGGACCGGTCACCGACACCGGCGGCGAGCGACTGCTGGGCGTCGTCCACGTGGTGCTCCCGCTGACGCTGCTGCCGGCCGCGGGCGATGCCGGAAGCAGCGCGGTCGCATTCCGTTTCTCTCAGAAGGTTGCCGGCCGGCAAGTGGCCGTCTATCCCCGGCACGTCGGCGAGCCGCCGGCCGACGCGTTGTCGACACTCCGGCAAGTCGAGCATTCGCGGCTGACGATTCAAGTTTGGGAGTGGCCCGACGCCTTGCGCGCGTCTTGGACGTTGACGTCCATGGGCGCGCTCTATGGCGCAGCGCTGCTGTTGGTCGGTTTGATGGTTTGGCTTCCCTACCGCCGGCTGCACCAGAACTTGGACGCGGACCTTGCCATGCTCGGCACCCTGGCCAAGGCCGCCACGCGCGGCCATATGCCGCGCACGCTGCCCAGCCGCCTCAAAGAAGTGCGCCGGGAGCAGCAAAAGCTCCGTAAACTGGCGAAGGAAGTCGCCGAGTCCAAGCCCGTCCCGCCCGCGCCGCTGATTGAGCAATCTCCGCAAGCAACCGCCGACGATCCGTTCGGAGAGCGGGTGCTTGCCGGCGAGCAACCCAACACCGATGCAGCCGGAAACGGAAACGGAAACGGAAACGGAAACGGAAACGCCGATGCCGACGCGCACGACGCGGCGCAGCCGCTGGAGATGCAATTGGACCCGGGGCCTGCCGACAAGGTGAGCTCGCAAGAGCAGCCTCCCGGCACGGGGCAGCCCGACAGCGGTATGCTCTCGCTCGACGACTTCGATACGGCACTTGCGGGTGCCGACGACCCCCGGCAGCCTGCCGAGAAGTCCGCGCCGCCGCCGATGGTCTCGGCCGCGGGGCTCGATGGCGACGGGTCGGCGGCGGACGGCGGTCTGGATCTTCCCGATCCGTTGCGCTTCGACTTCGATGACGAGAAAGGCGACGACGGCGGTCGCCCGCCGGACGGCGTGTTTCGAGCCTACGACATCCGCGGCCTGGTCGACAGCGAGCTCGACGAGGCGGGCATGGAGCAGCTTGGCCAGGCGGTCGGCAGCGAGGCCCGCACCATGGGCAGCGACACTTGCGTGGTGGCCCGCGATCTGCGCCCGTCCAGCGAGCGGCTCTGCCGCGGCTTCGTCACCGGACTGATGCGCACGGGCTGCAACGTTATCGATCTGGGGATCGCCCCGATCCCCGTGGTGTACCACACCGCGCAGACACGCGGTGGCGTGTCCGGCGCCATGGTGACCGCCAGCCACAATCCCGTGGAATACAACGGACTCAAGTTCGTGCTCGCCGGCCAGCCCTCCACGGAGGCCCAGATCGCCGCGCTGCGCGAGCGTATTCGGGGCCAGCAATTCTTCGAGGGCGAGGGCAGCCGCAGCGAGGAGACGGTCTTCGACGCCTACATCGAAGCGATGACCAACGACATCACGCTGGCGCGGCGTATGAAACTGGTCGTCGACTGCGGGCACGGCACCGCCTCGGTGGTGGCCGCGCGGCTGTTTCGCGCGCTCGGCTGCGAGGTGATCGAGCTCGACTGCGATCCCGACCGCGCGAAGATCGACCCGCGCATGGCCGATCCGGCTCAGCCGTCGCATCTGGGTGCACTGGGCGACGCCGTGCGCAATGTGCGCGCGGAGCTCGGCGTCGGCTTCGATCCGGACGCTGACAGGCTCGGCGTCATCGACTCGGCCGGACGTTTCGTCGCCGCCGACCGCGTGCTGATGCTGCTGGCCGCGGACGTCCTCGCGCGCCGGCCCGGCAGCGACATTGTCTACGATGTCAAATGCAGCCCGAGCCTTGCCGAGGAGATCCTGCGCAACGGCGGCCGACCGGTGATGTGGAAATCCGGCCACAGCTACCTGAAGCAAAAGCTGCGCGAGACCGGCGGCGCCTTCGGTGGTGAGCTGAGCGGACATATCGTCTTCTGCGACCGCTGGAACGGCTTCGACGACGCCCTCTATGCCGCCGCGCGTTTGCTCGAAGTGCTGGCGCTGGACCCGCGCCCGTCCGCCGAGATCTTCGCGGCGCTGCCGCTCGGGCTGGTGACGCCGGAATTGTTTGCTCCGCTGCCCGAGCAGAGAGGACCGGACGCGATGAAGGAAATCGTCGCCCTGGCCGGTCGGCTAGGCGCCATCGACATCGATACCCTGGACGGACTGAGGGCCTCGTTCGAGCACGGCTGGGGGGTAGTGCGGGCATCCAATACCCAGTCGGGCCTGGTGTTCCGGTTCGAGGGACGCGATCCGCAATCGCTGCAAGATGTCCAAGAGGCCTTTCGCGGCCTGCTCCACCAAGCCGTGCCCGGTCTCGCCCTGCCGTTCTGATCAAGGGGCCGTGTCTGTAGGATAATCGCCGCCTACAGTCCCGTTATCGAGGTATTCCGATGTCGCTTCCCGTCGAGCGTGCCCAGAACATCGCCCGTGTTCTGATCGAGGCGCTGCCCTATATCCGGCGCTTCGCCGGCAAGACCATGGTCATCAAATACGGCGGCAACGCCATGGTCGAACAGCGCCTGAAGGAGGGCTTTGCGCGCGACGTCGTCTTGATGAAACTGGTCGGCCTGAATCCGGTCATCGTCCATGGCGGCGGTCCGCAGATCGGCGCCCTGCTGGAGCGGCTCGGCAAGGCCACCGAGTTCGTGCAGGGCATGCGCGTCACCGACAGCGAGACCATGGACGTGGTCGAGATGGTGCTCGGGGGCCTGGTCAACAAAGAGATCGTCACGCTGATCAATCGCCATGGCGGCTCCGCCGTCGGCCTCACCGGTAAGGACGGCGATCTGATTCATGCCCGCAAGTTGCTTCTGCGCCGCGACGCCCCGGAGCTGGCCGCGCCCGAGATCATCGACATCGGTCATGTCGGCGAGGTGGAAAGCATCGATGCCGGTGTCGTCGATATGCTGGTCGGCGGCAACTTCATTCCCGTGATCGCGCCCATCGGCGTCGGCAAGGATGGCTTCTCGTACAACATCAACGCCGATCTCGTTGCCGGCAAGGTGGCGGAGGTTCTGGGGGCGGAGAAGCTGATCCTGCTGACCAACACCGCGGGTCTGCTGGACACCGACGGCCGCTTGATCCGCGAAGTCGACGTGGCCCGCGTGAACGCCCTGATCGAGGACGGTACCATTCGCGGCGGCATGCTGCCGAAGATCCGCTGCGCGCTGGAAGCGGTGCAGGCCGGTGTCAAGGCGGCTCATATCCTCGACGGGCGTGTGGAGCATGCGGTGATGCTGGATCTGTTCACCGACGAGGGCGTCGGCACGCTGATCAAGCCGCGTTGAATAGTGCGCCGGCTCGGGCGCGCCAGTGGGACGAAGCGGCGCCTTTGCCGGCGCGAACCGAGCCGCCCCGTGGCCTGCAGCGTGGCGGCGGTCTCGATCGCGCCGTTTGCCTCAGGGGCCGTTCTGAGCGGTTGTGGGCGAGGCGATCGCGCCGCGGAAGCGATTCAGCACGCCGCTGCGCGAATCGGTGCGGCAGAGCGCCGGATCGCCGCTGTACCGGCGGCATTGCAGGTCAAGAAAGATGATGCCGCCCTCGCCGGTTTCGTTGTCGAGGCGCGAGAGCGTCAGCGAGATGTCCTCGCGTGATTCCGGCGCCCGGGTCATTTCCAGATTCGGCGTCGAAATCTCCACCGGCAGCGTCGCATGCTGTCTCAGGTAGCGTTTCGCGCGCTCCCAGTACAGGTCGCACTCGGCTCTGTCGCGGCAGCCGAGCAGAAAGTCGCGTGCCTGCACTTGGGTGAGCTTGCGATCGTCGACGGCCGGTCGGGGGCTGTTCTTCAGCGTTTGGAAGCGCTCGATGTGCTCGTCGAAACTGTCCATCAGCGCCTGCTTTTCCTGCTCGCGCCGGGCGATCTCCGCGAGTGCGACGTGAATGGACTGCTCCGTCGCCGCGATGTCGATGTCGAGCTGCTCGCTGACGGGCTTGCCCGAGCGCTCCAGGTCCGCCGCGTCGCCGCGCAGCAGGCGCACCTGATCTTGTTGGCTTCTGATATTGCGGCGGATGACCTGGATCGCGACATCGATGGAAGCGATCTTGCCGTCGCGAACCATGATCATGTCGTCGATAGAGCGGAAGGTCTCGAGCAGCATGCGGTTCTGGGCCTGATGCGCTTCGACCAGCGCCCGCGCCTCGTCACGCAGACGCTCGAGCTCTTGCTCCCGCTCGAGCTCTTCGCGTGTCTTCGCGCGGTCGACACGGCGGATGGTCACGCCCGTCGGTGCCAGCTCCGCGTGGCCTCGCGGCACGATACTCGGCGGTATCTTGTCGCTATAGTGTACGCTGCCGTCGTCGTCGATATAGCGGTACAGCTGCTCTCCCGCGCCCAAGCTACCCGTGAGCAGCAGCAAGCCCACGGCAGCCAACGGCCAGACGGTGGCTCTGCACCACGCCGGGTTCCGGGGTGCGGGCATTTGATTCATGGGCGATCCCGACCTCCGTGCGATTGGGTAGCTGTCGCGGTCGTGCACGACTGCCCGATAATGCTAGCAAATGCCGTTCGCCCAAACTGCGACGCAATGCCGGATTCGAGCAGTGTTCGACGTCGGGCGCTCGCGCGCCGGCGCCGGCGGGGCGAGGTCAGCCGCTGCCGGCGTCGGCGGGCACGCCGTAGCGCTGCCGGTAGGCCTGGAGCGCTGCCGCGAACTTCGGGTCCGGCGCCTCGTCGGACAGGTAAGCGATCAAATCGTGCAGGCTTGCGATGCTGACGGTGCGCAGCCCGAAGCGCTGCTGCAATTCCTCGATCGCGGACCTGTTGCCTTCGCCCACCTCGCAGCGGTCCAGGGCGATCAGCACGCCGCAGGGTACGGCGCCGGCGGCCTCGATCATCGCAACGGACTCGCGAACCGACGTGCCCGCGGTAATCACATCGTCGACGATCAGCACGCGCCCGGAGAGCGGACTACCGACGATGGTGCCGCCCTCGCCGTGGTCCTTCGCCTCTTTGCGGTTGAAGGCATAGGGCACGTCTCGGTTATGGCGGTCCGCCAGCGCAATCGCGGTGCTCGCGGCCAGCGGGATGCCTTTGTACGCCGGGCCGAACAGCATGTCGAACTCGAGCCCGCTCGCGAGCAACGCCTCGGCGTAGAAGCGCCCGAGTTGCCCGAGACTGGCGCCGCTGTTGAACAGGCCCGCGTTGAAGAAATACGGACTCTCCCGACCGGACTTCAGCGTGAAGCTGCCCAAGCGCAGCACGCCGGTCTCGATCGCGAACCCGAGAAACGCCTTTTGGTACTCTTGCATGCCGCTGGTCTCGTCTGGGATTGTCGGGGGCAGGCATGATCCCAGAAACCGATGATCGGACAAACCCGCGATTGGCTTTCCGGCGCCGCCGCGCGGACGCGCTGCACCCGCGCGTCACCCGCGATGCCGGTCGCATGCATAGTCGAGCTGTAGTTGCATGCCGCGCGTCCGCGCGGCATCCGCGCTTTCGGAGGAGCACCGCATCTATGAATGTTGTTGTGGCCATCGCGCATCGTCTGCCGCGCCGCCGAGGTAGCTTCGGCGCGTGCGCGCCCGTGCGCGAGTCCCGTTGCGGTCGCCCCACCGGTCCGATCGGCGCCGGTCGGGCCGCGTTCGTGGCACGGCGAGCGCCGACTGTCGGCCGCCCCGGACAATGACGACAACCCTGTTGGCCGCCTTCGTCGTCGGGCTGCTGGGCGGCGTGCATTGCGTCGGCATGTGCGGGGGCATTGTCGCCACGCTGACCATGGGGCTCGCGCCCGAGCACCGCGGCAGCGTCGCCCGCCAGCTACCCTTCCAATTGGCCTACAACGTCGGGCGCGTCGGCGGCTATGTGCTGGCCGGTGCCTTGATGGGGGCGCTGGGTGCGCTGCTGCTGGAGTCCATCGCCCTGCAGTGGGCGCAGCGCGTGCTTTATACCTTGGCGGCCGCGTTCATGATCGCGCTGGGGCTTTATCTGGGCGGCTGGTGGCGGGGCCTCGCCCGGATCGAGCGGGCGGGCGCGCTGCTGTGGCGGCACCTGGAGCCTATCGGCAGGCGGTTATTGCCGATCCGGCGCTGGTGGCAAGCGCTCGGTGTCGGCTTCGTCTGGGCCTGGCTGCCCTGCGGGCTGGTGTACAGCGTATTGGTCTGGTCGATGACCGCGGGCGGTGCGCTGCAAGGCGCGGCGATGATGCTGGCATTCGGGCTCGGTACGTTGCCGAACCTGCTCGGCATCGGGCTGCTGGCGGGGGTCGCGGCGCGCTACGGCGAGCAAGCCTGGCTTCGGCGAGCTGCCGGTGCCACGGTGATTGTGTTCGGGCTCTATGCGCTATGGCAGCTGTTTCTGACCTAGAGATCGGCAACACAGGCCCGCCGCGGAAGCTCAGCAAGCGGATTTCTTGCCGGCGCCGGACCAGCCTCGGGGCGCAATTTGCGCTGGAAGCTGTTGCGGATCGTCGATGCGCAGCACCTTCGAGCGCGTGCTTTCGCCACTCAGGATGCTGACCCGCCGGCGCGGCACGCCGAAGATCTCGCCCAGGAACGCGGTGAGGCGCGCGTTGGCCTTGCCATCCACGGGCGGCGCCCGAAGGCGCACCTTGAGCGCGTCTCCATGGGGCTCGCCGAGGGCGTCTTCCCGCGAGCGCGGCTGCACCCTCAGCGTGAGGATCAGCGCATCGCCCTGCCAGCGATACCAGCTCATGGCGGCGCGCTTGCGGCGAAACGAAAGCATCCTGCGCGGCGATCGCCGCCCGGAGGTAGAAGACGGCGCGCTGCGGGGGTCGCCGATGCACCGCCGATGCGGGGCGCTTCGCGCACGGGCACCGCGCGCGTGTGCTTGTTCGCCGCGCCGACGGTTCGCGAGGCGCGGGCGCGTGTCAGAACGGACTGCCGGTCAGCCATTGCAGCGGCGGCAGGATCAGCATTTCCAGCAGCACCAGGCCGATCATGGCTGCCATGGGCGACAGGTCGATGCCGCCGATCGGCGGTATCAGCCGTTGCGCCGGGCGCAGAATGGGATCGGTGATGCGCGTCAGCAGATCCACCGCCGGATTGTACGGATCCGGGTTCACCCAGCTCAGGATGACTCGAATCAGGATGGCGAACAGGAAGATACTGATCACCAAACCGACCAGCGCGGGCACGGCCCAGCCGAAGGCGCCGAGCAGGTTGCGGTTCAGGCCGAGCAGCAGCGCCAGCGTGATCAGCTCCAACGACTTCAACAGCCAGGCGAGCACCAGCGCGGCGACGTCCATACCCCCGTAGCCCGGGATGACTTTGCGCAGCGGGCGCAGCACGGGTGTCGTCAGCTTCACCACGAACTGGGAGATCGGGTTATAGAAATCCGCCCCGGCCCATTGCAGCAAAAAACGGATCACGACCAGCGCGATGTACAGGCCGAACAGGGTCTTGACCAGAAAGATCAGCGGATTCGTGAAGTAGGCCTCGGTCATTTCTCATCCTCTGCGAGCATTTTCGACAGCTCGCCGGCGCGTTGGCGCGCCGCCGCGACCGCCCGACGAGTCAAAGCTTCCAGGCCCCCGTCGGCAAATACGCCGAGTGCCTTCTCCGTGGTGCCGCCCGGCGATGTGACCTGCTCGCGAAGCGTTCGCGGCGAGTCGGGGCTCTCCATGGCCATGCGGGCGGCCCCGAGCGCGGTCTGGATGCTGAGCAGCCGTGCCGTCTCGGCATCCAGCCCTTGCTCGATCCCGGCCTGCTCGAGCGCCTCCATGAACAGGAAGAAGTAGGCCGGGCCGCTGCCCGAGACGGCGGTCACCGCATCGAGTTGCTGCTCGCTGTCGACCCAGCGCGTCAGTCCGCCGGCGCGCAGGATCTCCTCGGCCAGATTGCGCTGCTCGTCGGACGCCGCCGCGTTGGCGTGCAGTCCGATGGCGCCCGATTGCACCATGACCGGCGTGTTCGGCATGGAGCGCACCAAGGCCAGCGGTCGCCCGAGCCAGCCGGCGATGCTCGCTTCCGTCACGCCCGCCATTACGGAGATGACCAGCGGCGGCGGGTCCGGCAGCGCGCCGCCGAGGTCGCGGCAGACTGCCGGCGCCGCCTGCGGCTTGACGCACAGGACGGCGACATCGGCGTCGGCGACGGCATCGGCGTTGCCGGCGGCGGCTCGAATGCCGTAGGCGGCAACAAGCTGATCGCGCTTGCGTGCGTCCGGGTCGCTGACGATGAGGGCCGACGGCTCGTGTCCGTCGGCGATCAAACCGGCGATCAGGCTTCTCGCCATATTGCCGCCGCCGATGAATGCGATGCGGGTTCGGGTCATGGACATGGCATGTTCGGTCGTTGTCGGGATCGGTGATGCTGGATAGGTGAAGCCGGATTGGCCCTGGATTTGGCCCCGGATTTGGCCCCGGATTTGGCTCGGATCCGGGCTTGCCGAGGCCGGGCGCCCGGGGCGGGGCGGCGCACCGCGTGCGCGGCCGTCAGCGCACCGGCGGCCGCGGGCCGAAGACCGCGGTGCCGATCCGCACTATTGTAGCGCCCTCGGCAACTGCCGCCTCAAGGTCGGCGGACATCCCCATCGAGAGCACCGGCAGCGGCAGCTCGGGCGTGGCGATGCGCTCGCGCAGCGAGCGCAGCGCGGCGAAGGGTCGGCGCTGGGCGTCGAGTCCGTCGGACGGGGCCGGCAGCGTCATCAGGCCTTGGACGTCGAGCCTGCCGAGCGCGGCGCATTCACCGACGAAGTCCGCGACCATGGCGGGGTCGAGACCGGCCTTGCTCGCCTCGCCGCTGGTGTTGACCTGGACGCATACCTTCAGTGGCCCCAGCTCCGCGGGGCGCTGTTCGGCCAAGCGCCGCGCGTGCTTGAGGTCGCAAAGGCCATGCACCCAATCGAAGCCGGCCGCGATTTCCCTGGTCTTGTTGCTCTGGATGCGGCCGATGAAATGCCAGTGCAGCGGCAGCGCCCGCAGCGCCGCTTGTTTCTCGAGGGCCTCCTGCGCATAGCTCTCGCCGAAGGCGCATTGTCCGGCGGCGTAGGCGGCGGCGATCTTGACGGCCGGCTGCACCTTGCTGACGGCCAGCAACTCGACGCTGCCGGGCGCGCGCCCGAAGCGGATCTCGGCGTCGGCGATGCGCGCCCGCACCCGCCCCAACGCCGCCGCAACGGCCTCCCGCTCGGCGTCCGGGACGATCGGCGCCGCGCCCGATGTGGCCCCGGCACCCATCAGGCTGCCCGGCCGGCCAGTCGGGCGACCAGTTGCGAGAGCGCCTGCCCGCGGTGGCTCAGCGCGTTTTTCCTCGCCGCGTCCAGCTCCGCGGCACTGCGGCCTTCGCCGGGCACGAAGAAGACCGGGTCGTAGCCGAAGCCGTTGTCGCCCGTCGCCGCGTGGAGGATGCGGCCCTCCCAGGTGCCGTGACAGATCAGCGGCGTTGGGTCGTGCGAATGGCGCATGTAGACCATGACGCACTGAAAGCGGGCCGTGCGCTGCGCCTCCGGCACGCCCTCCAGGGCCGACAGCAGCTTGCTGCAGTTGGCCTCGTCGCCGGCGCCGGCACCGGCATAGCGTGCCGAATAGATGCCGGGGGCGCCGTTCAGCGCGTCCACCTCGAGCCCCGAGTCGTCGGCGATGGCCGGCAGGCCGCTGGCCTCCGCGGCATGGCGGGCCTTGAGGATCGCGTTTTCGACGAAGGTCAAGCCGGTCTCGTCGGCTTCGCCGATACCGAGCTCGCCCTGGGGCCGCACGGCGATGCCCGCCGGCGCCAGCAGCTGGTTGATTTCGCGGACCTTGCCGGCGTTATTGCTGGCCAGCACGATCGAGGGCTGTGCGGTGGTTGCGGTATCGGTCATCTCGGGTGCTCCGCGCTGCGGTGTCGTTGTCCGGGCATGGACTGCGGCGGCGTGCGCTGCCGGCTGTCAGTCGCCGAGTGCCGCGCGCTGCGCGGCCATGATCTGCTCGATGCCGGCGCCCGCCAGATCGAGCATGGCGTTCATCTCGCCGCGCGAGAACGCATCCCCCTCGGCCGTACCCTGAACCTCGATCAAACCGCCGCGGTCGTCCATGACCACGTTCATATCCGTGCCTGCCTCGCAGTCTTCCGCATAATCGAGGTCCAGCACCGGGATACCCTGGTAGACGCCGACCGAGACCGCGGCGATCTGATGGCGCAGCGGTGTGTCGGTCAGGGCGCCGGCGCTTTGCAGTGTGGCGACGGCGTCCGAGAGTGCAATCCACGCGCCGCTGATGGAGGCGGTACGGGTTCCGCCATCGGCCTGCAGGACGTCGCAGTCCATAGTGACGGTGCGCTCGCCCAGCGCCTCGAGGTCGGCGGCGGCGCGCAACGAGCGGCCGATGAGGCGCTGGATTTCGAGGGTGCGCCCGCCCTGCTTGCCGCGAGCCGCTTCGCGTCCCATGCGCTCGTTGGTGGAGCGCGGCAGCATGCCGTATTCGGCCGTGATCCAGCCCTTGCCGCTGTTGCGCAGGAAGCCCGGCACGCGGTCCTCGACGCTGGCGGTGCAGAGCACGCGGGTGTCGCCGAACTCCACCAGTACGGAGCCTTCCGCATGTCGGGTGAAGCCACGGGTGAAGCGGATCGGACGTATCTGGTCCGCACGTCGATTGGAGGGGCGCATGTCGATGGTGAGCTCTGTCCGGTGCAAAACCGCGATGTTGGGTGCATCCGGCGCATCGGTCAAATCGCTCGGGTATTCGCCACGCGCCGTCGGCTTGCCGGTGAGCGTCTTCGGGCGAGTGCATCCGATGACCGGAGCCGGGTAGCGCGAGGCTGGGGCGGGGGCGGGGTCGGGGTCGGAGGCCTTTACGGCGGCGGATCGGCCCCAAGCTCCGACGGATCGGCTCGGCGCCGGTATGATAGCGATCCGACGCACCGAAAACGGCGGCGCGCGATTCGCCCGCGGTCGTGCCGCGCCGGCCGCCGCTCCACGAAACACAAGAGGTGACACCAGCGATGATCAAGAGCATGACGGCCTTTGCCCGAGAGGGGGTCACCGCGGAGATCGGCGAGCTCACCTGGGAACTGCGCTCGGTCAACCACCGCTATCTCGAGCCTCATATCCGGTTGCCCGAGGAGTTGCGCGCACTCGAGACCGGTGTGCGCGAGCGTCTCGGCGCCCGGCTCAACCGCGGCAAGGTCGACTGCGCGCTGCGCTTCGTGCCGGGCAGCGCCGCTGCCGGAGAGCTTGCCGTCAACCATCGTCTGCTCGAGCAGGTACTGAAGGTGGCGGACCGCATTGCGACCCGCGTCGGCGAGCCCGCGACGCCCCACGTCATCGACTTGATGCGCTGGCCCGGCGTGCTGGAAGAGCCGCCCGCGGACCTCGACAGTGCGGCCAAGGCCGCGCTGGAGCTATTCGACAAGGCGCTCGATACGCTGGTCGAAACCCGCCAGCGCGAAGGGGAGCGCCTGCGTGCGCTGATGCTGGAGCGCTGCGAGAAGCTCTTGGTGCAGGTCGCCGAGGTCCGCACGCGCATGCCCGACGTGCTGGCCGGCATCCGCACGCGCATCGCCGAGCGCCTGGCCGAGGTGCGCGAGGAACTGGACCAGGGCCGTCTCGAGCAGGAGATGGCGCTGCTTGCCCAGCGCCTCGATGTGGACGAGGAAATGGACCGGCTCGAGGTCCATGTCGCCGAAGTGCGCAAGGCCTTGGACGGCGACGGTCCGGTGGGCCGGCGGCTCGATTTTCTGATGCAGGAGCTCAATCGCGAGGCCAACACGCTGAGCTCGAAGTCGCCGGACGCCGACGTCACCTTGGCGGCCGTGGAAATGAAGGTCCTGATCGAGCAGATGCGCGAGCAGGTGCAGAACCTGGAATGACAACCATGGAAACGAGAAACCACGCGCCGCGCCAGGACCGCGGCATCCTGTTCGTCGTCTCGGCGCCGTCCGGCGCCGGCAAGACCAGCCTGTTGAATACGCTGCTGGAGGGCGACCCCGACCTATCGCTGTCGGTCTCCTACACGACACGCTCCCCGCGCGCCGGCGAGAAGGACGGCGAGCACTACCATTTTGTCGACAAGGCGCAGTTCGAGGCCATGGTGGCCGAGGACGCGTTCGTCGAGTATGCGCGCGTCTTCGACAACGCTTACGGCACCGCCGAGGCGGCGCTGCGCGAGGTGCTCGAGACCGGGCGCGACCTGCTGCTCGAAATCGACTGGCAAGGCGCCCGGCAGGTGCGCGCGCGCTTCCCGGACGCGGTGTCGGTGTTCATCGTGCCGCCGTCGGTGGTGGAGTTGGAGCGCCGACTGCGCGGGCGCGGCCAAGACAGCGACGACGTCATCGCCGCGCGCATGAACTGCGCCCGCGACGAGCTCTCGCACTATGGCGAGTACGACTATCTGATCGTCAACGATGTCTTCGAGGAGGCGCTCTCCGACCTGCGCTCGGTGGTCGCCGCCGAACGGCTGCGCCAGCCGCGCCAGGCGGCCCGCCGGCGCGATGCACTGGAAGCAATGCTGGCCGGCGATAGAGACTGACCCCTTGAATGGCGGCCGCCCGGCCCGCGCCGTGCCGTCCTGCTGCTCGCCGCCGCCGGCACCATGCCCGAGCACGCTGCCGTCGCGCCGGGCCGGAAAGGCCCCTCCGGGGCGCGCCGGCCGGTTGCCGTTTCTCGATGTGGCAGCGGGCTTTTTCTGGTATCGTCGACGATCAAACCCCAACATAGACGTAGGGGCCGGCCTGTGATAAGGCATCCGCCCGCCTCGGATCCGCAGTCGCTATCCGCTGTCACCGGGGATCGCCCCGATGCCTCGAGGCCGCCCGGCATTCATTTTTCTGGAGTCAACCGATGGCCCGTATCACCGTCGAGGATTGTCTCGACCACGTCGACAACCGTTTCGATCTCGTGCTGCTCGCCACCACGCGCGCGCGTCAACTCGCCAATGGCGTCGAGCCGCTGCTGCCTTGGCATAACGACAAGCCCACGGTCCTGGCCCTGCGCGAGATCGGCCAAGGCCTGATCCGGCGCGAGACCCTGGTCGAGGCCGACCGTACCGCGGAAGACGCGGCGGAGGCCCTCGAGAAGGCACTGGCCGAGGAATTCGGCGCGCGCGAAAGCGACAACGGCGAGGGCAAGGAAAGCAAAGGCGCCGCCGAGTGATTGTCCGGATCCATCGCTGAACCCGCCGGAGCCGCCGCGATGCAGGACTTTATCGGCCAAGCGGCGACGGCAAGCCCGGTAAACACTATGGGAGCCGTTGCACCAGCCGCCGCCCCGAGCGCGGGGCACGCCGCCGACAAGCCGCCCGTATCCGAGGCGGACCGATCTCCCGATGCCTGCCTCGCGGCCGACGCCCCCGACACCGACGACGATACCGAGCGCGAGCATCCGGGGCGGCCCCGCTTTCTGGTCAGCGATCTCTGTGCCTACTTGGAAAGCTATCTGCAGCCGGAGCAGATCAGCGAGGTCTACCGGGCCTATCTCTACGGCGCCGAGGCCCATGATGGCCAGCAGCGGCGCACCGGCGAGCCCTACATCTATCACCCGGTCGCTGTCGCGCGCATCCTCGCCGAGATGCGCATGGACTACAAATGCCTGATGGCGGCCATCCTGCACGATGTGCTGGAAGACACCGGCATCACCAAGGACGAGCTGGCGCAGCAGTTCGACGACGAGATCTCAGAGTTGGTCGACGGCGTCAGCAAGCTGACCCAGATCGACTTCAAATCCCGCGCCGAGGCCCAGGCCGCCAACTTCCGTAAGATGATGCTGGCGATGACGCGCGACATCCGCGTCATCCTGATCAAGCTCGCCGATCGGCTGCACAACATGCGCACGCTCGGCATCATGGCGCCCGGCAAGCGCCGGCGTATCTCCCTGGAGACGCTCGAGATCTATGCGCCCATCGCCAATCGGCTCGGCATCAACAGTATTCGGCTGGAGCTCGAAGACCTCGGCTTTCGCCACCACTGGCCGTGGCGCTACGAGGTGCTCGAGCGCGCCGTGCGCGGCGCCCGGCAGAATCAGCGCGAGCTGGTGGGCAAGGTAGAGACGGCCATTCGGCGCCGCCTGATGCAGGAAGACATCGACGGCGAGGTCTTCGGCCGCGAGAAGCACCTGTACAGCATCTACCGCAAGATGTACGACAAATCGCGTTCCTTCCACGACCTGGTGGACGTATTCGCGTTCCGGGTCGTCGTCGATCGCGTGGACACCTGCTACCGCGTGCTCGGTCAGGTGCACAACCTCTACAAGCCGGTGCCGGGTCGCTTTAAGGACTACATCGCGATTCCGAAGTCGAACGGCTATCAATCGCTGCACACCGTACTGTTCGGCCCCCAGGGCACGCCGATCGAGATCCAAATCCGCACCCGGGATATGCACCGCCTCGCCGATGCCGGCATCGCCGCGCACTGGCTCTATAAGTCCTCCGGCGACGGCGGCGGTCCCAAGGCCCTTGCCGACGACTGGCTGCAGAATCTGCTGGAGATGCAGCGCGACTCCGGCGACTCCCAAGAATTTCTCGAGCACGTCAAGATCGATCTGTTTCCGGACGAGGTCTACGTGTTCACGCCCAAGGGCCGGATCATGGTGCTGCCGAAGGGCGCCACCGTCGTCGACTTCGCCTATGCGATCCACTCCGACGTCGGCAATACCTGCGTCGCGGCCCGCATCGACCGTCGCCTGGCGCCGCTGCGCACGCCGTTGCACAGCGGTCAGACGGTGGAGATCATCAATGCGCCGGGCGCCAAGCCCAATGCCGCCTGGCTCAATTTCGTCGTCACCGGCAAGGCACGGGCCAACGTCCGCGGCTATCTGAAAAATCTGCGGCGGCAGGAGGCGGAAGTGCTCGGCCGGCGCATGCTCTCGGCGGAACTAGCCGCCTTCGGGCTCGACCTCGATCGAATCGGCGAGACGGTGGTGGTCGCCTACGCCGAGGCCATCGGCCTGGAAGACAGTCAGACCTTGTATGCCGAGATCGGGCTCGGAAACCGCATGCCGCTGCTGGTCGCCCGGCGGCTGGCGGATGTGGATGCCAGCGAGGAGACCGCCGAGGCGGCCACCGGCAGCGAAAGCCCGAAACGCCTGGCGATCCGCGGCACCGAGGGCATGGTAGTCGCCTTCGCCCGCTGCTGCCGGCCGATCCCCGGCGACCAGATTATCGGCCTGTTCAGTCCCGGCAAAGGCATCGTCGTGCACCGCTCGGAATGCCGCAACCTGGGCGAGTTCCACGCCAACCGCGACAAGTGGCTCGACGTGGAATGGGCCGAAGACGCCAAGGCCGAGTTCGCCACCGAGATCCGGGTCGAAGTCGGAAACCGCCGCGGCGCGCTGGCCACCATCGCCGCGGCGATCGCGGAGCAGGGCTCCAATATCGAGAACGTGCAGTCGCGCGAAAAGGACGGCATGACCTCGACATTGGACTTCATGATCAACGTGAAGAGCCGCGATCACCTCGCCCTGATCATGCGCCGGCTGCGGCAGATCCCGCTGGTGATGCGTATCACGCGCCTGTCGCGCTGAGACGGCCGGGTCAGTCAGTTCTCCTCGCCGAGCAGGGCCGCGATCGAGCCCCCCGCGTGCATGCGGCATATGGCATCCGCAAGGACCGGCGCGATGTCGATGACCCTGAGCTTGGGGCCCAGTTGGCCCGACAGCGCACGCTCTTGCGGAATGCTGTCGGTGACGACAAGGCCCTCGAGGGTCGGGTCCGCCAACAGTGACTCGGCCTCGCCGACGAATAATCCGTGCGTGACGGCGGCGTAGATATGGCGCGCACCCGCCTTGCGGCAGGCCCGCGCCGCCCGTATCAGCGTGCCGCCGGTGCTGACCATGTCGTCGAGAATGATGGCCACCCGGCCGTCGACGTCGCCGACGACCGTGGACTCGCCCCGGACATCGTCATCGGCGCGGTGCTTTTCGAGGAAGGCCCCGCGCACCTGCCGGCCGACACGCCGGGACAGGTCGGCGCGGAAACGCTCGGCGCGTTTGGCGCCGCCCAAGTCCGGCGATACCACGCAGAGCTTGCGTCCACCGAAGGCATCGGCGAAGTGCTCGACGAACAGCTGCCGTGCGCTGAGATGGTCGCTGCCGCATCGGAACGCGTTCTCGAACGCCGCAAGGTCGTGGATATCCAGCGCCACGACACGATCGGTGCCCATGGCTTCCAGCAGCTGAGCGACATGGCGGGTCGTGACCGGGTCGCGGGGCCGGGTGCGGCGGTCTTGGCGCGCATAGCAGAGGTAGGGCAGCACGGCGGTGACGCGGTGCGCCGAGGCATCCTTCAGTGCGCCGATCAGAAACAACAGCCTGCAGAGCTTGTCGTTCACGCTGAGCTCGGCGTCCGCATGCAGACTCTGCAGCACGTAGACGTCGGCGTTGCGGACGTTGTCGCATGCGCGTAGCCGATGCTCGCCGTCCGGGAAGCGGTGCTCCTCGAGGCCACCGGGCGTCAGGTTCAGCAACGCAGATACCTTCGCGCCCAGCGCGGCACTCTCCGGCAGTGCGAATAGGCGTGCGCCCTTAGTGCTCATGATCCACGAGGTACTTCAGAAACCAGTCGCGGGCATGGGCCGCGGCCTTGTCCAACGTGCCCGGCTCTTCGAACAAGTGTGTCGCCCCGGGCACGAGCACGAGGGCATGCTCGGCCGTTAGATGCTCGGCGGCGCTGCGATTCATATCGATGACCAGGCTGTCGTTGGCGCCGACGATCAGCAGTGTGGGGCAGCGCACGGCGGGCAGCGCGCTCATTGCCAGATCGGGCCGCCCGCCGCGTGAAACCACGGCCGCCACCTGCTCCGGACGGACCGAAGCCGTAGTCAGCGCGGCCGCGGCACCGGTGCTGGCGCCGAATAGACCGAGCGACAGCCTGCGCGTGCTCTCTCGGGTCTGCAGCCAGTCGACCGCCCCGGTCATGCGCTCGCCGAGCAGGTCGATATCGAAGCGCAGGGCGCGCGTGCGCTGGTCGACCTCGTCCTCTTCGGCCGTCAGCAAGTCGAACAGTAGCGTCGCCAGCCCGGCTTGCTGCAGGATGCCGGCCACGTAGCGGTTGCGCGAACTGAAACGGCTGCTGCCGCTGCCATGGGCGAACGCAACCAGTCCCCGTGCGTCCTCCGGCATGGTCAGGGTGCCGGCCAGCGTCGTGCCGTGCGCTTGAACCTGCACCTCGATGATGGATTCGGTGGATTGGCTGAACATCGTTGTGACTCCCGGCGGGCGTCTCGGGCGTTGCCGCCGCTTCAACTATCGTTGTCGATTGCGGCTGGCGCGGGCATGCGCCGCCGCCTGCTACAACTCCGACTCGGCCAGCCCGTCGAGCATGTCGGGCGTAGCCGATACCCGGAATTCGATCAGCGCGGAGCTGCCGTCGGTGCTGTCGATGCGCAGCCCCTGATGCGCCCCGTCGCGGGTGCGCGCGCAGAGGGCCGAGACCGCTTCCAGCGTCAGCGCCGCCTCGGC
Source organism: Thiohalocapsa sp. (assembly GCA_021736785.1). Lineage (GTDB taxonomy): Bacteria > Pseudomonadota > Gammaproteobacteria > Chromatiales > Chromatiaceae > Thiohalocapsa. The sequence goes on from JAIPFF010000032.1 coordinate 22,063, forward strand.
GGTGTCGGCGCCGGCCGTGACCACTATCGATGCGCGGTCGCCATTGCGGTGTAAGCGTATCGCGTGCAGCGGCAAATCATGGGGCCATAGTGGCGGCGAGACCTGTGGCGACGAGACTGGCGGCGCGGCGTCGGGATGCGCGGACTGGCCCGGGCGCAGTTGTCGGATATTGATCAGCCACCCGTGATGCTGCTCCGAGAAACTGTCCAGAAACCGCGGCCAGTCCTCCCGCGCGACCGGGGACTCGACCAGCCGCTGTCGATCCTCGCCGATCATTGCCGGGCGCGAGACATCCAGTCGCGCACCTGATCGTCCTCGAGCTGCGGAAAGTCGCGGTACCAGCGGCCGATGGCAATGAAAGGCTCGGGCATCTTCAGGCACACCACTTCGTCGGCCTCCCTTTCCAGAACACCGACGGTCTCCGGAGGTGCCACCGGCACGGCGACGACGAGGCGGGCGGGGTCCTGTTGGCGCAGCGCCGCGATGGCGACCCGAATGGTGGCACCGGTGGCGACGCCGTCGTCCACCAGAATGACGGTGCGCGCGCGCACCGAGGGCGGCGGTGCGTGCAGGCCCCGATAGATGCGCTCGCGGCGCTCGAGCTCGGCCTGCTCGCGCAGGGCGACGGCGTCGACGGACGTCTGCGGGATGCCCAGTGCCGAGACAATGTCCTGATTCATGACGCGCGCACCGCCGGTGGCGATGGCACCCATGGCGAGCTCCGGCTGTCCGGGTGTGCCTAGCTTACGCACGAGCATCAGGTCCAGCGGAGCGCCGATGGCCTTCGCGATCTCGTAACCCACCGGCACGCCGCCCCTGGGCAGGGCCAGCACGATCACGTCGTCGCGGCCCGCGTAATGCTGCAGGGCAGCCGCGAGATCGCGCCCGGCGCTGTTCCTGTCTGCAATCAATTCGTCAGCCATGATTTCCCCCTTGGTCGCCGACTCCTGCCGCGGAATCCGGCACCCTCGGCAAACATTCGCCTCCACGAACGGCGATTGGGCTGCGAGAGTGCGACTCACCGATGAGTGTTGCACCTGGGGCCGGTATTGCCAATGTCTGCGTATTAATACTTAAGCCTCTGATCTATAATGATTTTATCACAAAGGAGCGGTTGCGTTCCAGCGGCTGGCCGGTGATGGAATCAGACATTTCCCGATGCGGGGCGCCATTATGGGGCGCGTCGATGCGTGTGCGACACCGCGCACCCCATATCGAGCGGGGGCGCGTTATCAAGGTCGGTCGGTGTATGGGGGGCGTAACGCGCTCGCCTTCGGCCGGGATGGTGCGGGGACGGTCGCGTGGGATCGAGGCAGTGCAGGCCGGGGCTGGTAAGGCCTGGCCAAGGCAGGCGCAACCAGGCAAGCGCGTTTTGCTGCGCTGCCTGTGCCGGCTTCGGTCTGAATACCGGGCGCCTATCTCGGGATTCGGAAGGCCCCCTATGTGTCAATGTCCAAGCCGACCCGCTGAGGTGCGGACGTGCACGGGTCGGCTTCGTTGGTCTTTGCAGGGCGGTGGACCGGGCATCGGGCGGCGAGCAGGCCGCGTGCCCGCTGCGCTTTCGATTGCGGGCCGATGCCGGATCAAACCGGGATCAATCCCAGTTCAGGGCGCCGCCGGTCTGATACTCGGTGACCCGGGTCTCGAAGAAGTTCTTTTCCTTCTTCAGGTCCAGCACCTCGGACATCCACGGGAACGGGTTGCTGGCGCCCGGGTACTGCTCCGGCAGGCCGATCTGCGCGCAGCGGCGGTTGGCGATGAACTGTAGATATTCCTCGAACATCGGCGCGTTCAGGCCGAGCACCCCGCGGGGCATGGTCTCGTGGGCATAGTTGGACTCCAGCGTCACGGCGTCGCGGATCATGTCGATCAGCTCCTGCTTGAACGCCTCGGTCCACAGGTGCGGATTCTCGATCTTGATCTGGTTGATCACGTCGATGCCGAAGTTCATGTGCATCGACTCGTCGCGCAGGATGTATTGGAACTGCTCAGCGGTGCCGGTCATCTTGTTGCGCCGGCCCATGCTCAGCACCTGCACGAAGCCGACGTAGAAGAAGATGCCTTCGAAGATCAGATAGAAGGCGACCAGCTCGCGCAACAGCTTTTGGTCGTTCTCGGGGGTGCCGGTATTGAAGTGCGGGTCCGCCAGGTACTGGGTGTAGGGCAGGGCCCATTCGGCCTTGCGCGCGACCGACGGCACCTCGCGGTACATGTTGAAGATCTCGCCTTCGTCGAGGCCGAGGGACTCCACCACGTACTGGTAGGCGTGGGTGTGCAGCGCCTCCTCGAAGGCCTGGCGCAGCAGGTACTGGCGGCACTCCGGGTTGCTGATGTGGCGGTAGACGGCCAGCACCAGGTTGTTCGCGACCAGGGAATCGGCGGTGGAGAAGAAGCCCAGGTTGCGCTTGATGATGGTGCGCTCGTCGTCGGTGAGGCCGTTGGGATCTTTCCAGAGCGCGATGTCCGCGTTCATGTTGATCTCCTGCGGCATCCAGTGGTTGGCGCAGGCGTCGAGGTATTTCTGCCAGGCCCAGTCGTACTTGAAGGGCACGAGCTGGTTCAGGTCGGCGCGGCAGTTGATGATCTTCTTGTCGTCGACGCGCACGCGCCCGGCGCCCATCTCCAGGCTCTCCAGGCCCGTGGCTCCGCCCTCGGCTTGGGTATCGAAGTCATGATCGATCTCGGTGTCGGCGGCGCGCGGCGGCATGCCGGGAAAGCCGTCGTCGAGCAGCGTCGGCTGCATCGGCGTCGGGTTCGGGTCGACCACCGGCGCACTGCCCGCGGTCGCCATCAGCCGTTCGTTGCCGACCACGCCTTGGCCGGGGCGGACATGTCCGTCGGTGGCGTGGGCCTGCAGGCCGGCCCCGTTGCGCGGCGGCAGCGCGAAGTCGTTTTCGGCGAGGTCCGGTTCGTCCGGATTCGCGCCGGGATCGGCATTCGAGCCCGGGTTAGCGGATTCGTCGTCGAAGAAGGCGCGAGTGCCTTGGTCGCGTGTCGGCTGGGTCGTGGCGAGCGGGTCGTCCCAATTCAGCATCTGTCTTTCCTCCCGAAAAGTGTTCTGTCTGAGGTGTGTCGAACGTGGCGGGCCTCAACCCGCGGATAGTCTTTATTCATGCACCGGCCGTCGCCGGCCAGCGCCCGCCGTGGCGCAGGTGGTTGCGCCCGATCGGCTCGACTCGCGCAGTTGTCTGCCGGATGGCTCGCTACCAGCGTGCGGCGGATGCCGACGGCGTCGGCGGCTCGGAACCGGCGATGCGGGTCGCACCGCGTGAGCCGGGCGCCGGGCCGCGGTCTGCGGCGCGGACCGAATCGGCGGGAGACAGCATCGCCCCCAGCACGCTGTCGGCTCGGCCGTCGGCTACCGCCTGCGCTGCCATGAAGCCCGTGGTCGCCAGCCCGAGCGCGATGACGACCGCGGCCAGCATCCAGATAGGCGCCCCCTGCAGGCCGATGCCGCTCATCGCCGGCCCCCGGCGGCGGCTGACCGCGGGGCGGTGCAACGCATGGCTGCAGGAGATGGTGCGGCGCCCATTGCGGGACCGATCCACGCAGCCGTCGCGGCGGATCGCGCGATGCGCGGGCATGGGGCTGCTGTCATGGTGTGCTCCGGTGATATTGTCGTTTTCGGTTTCCGCTCGAGCCCGGTCGTCGTCGATGCCCGTGGATGTTTCGCGAATCGGTGGGAGGTGCCGATCGCGGCATCCATCCCAAACGTTATGCGACCCCGTAGCCCGCGTTTGTGAGCGCCGTCACTGTCCCGCGGCCCGGTGTACGCCTGGCAGGACAGCAGCGGCGCCGACCGTCGTCGACCCCGCTCACTCGCTCGGCGCTGCTCGATGGCCGGCCTCACCGGCCCGCCGCCGAATGGCATTCGGGCTCCAGCGGCAGCGCGCCCTGCCGGGACTGCGCATCCTGCGTCGGCTCGTCCTCGTCGTGGACCAGCACCCCCGCGATCACGCTGCCCTCGTCGGTCGCGGCGTCACCGTCGATCACCGGCGACAACAGGCCGTAGGCGACCCGCCAGCGGGTGCGGTCCACCATCACCGAGGCAGTCTTCTGATTCAGCTTCACCACCTCGCCGAAGTGCTCCTGTCCCTGCCGGTCGCGAAAGGAAACGATCTCGCCGACCTTGACCCGATTGCGATCCAACGGCCGGCTCGGACGCGGCGCGATATCGGCCTCGTGCCCGTCCAGGTTGATCAGATAGAACGGAATCGCCCAGCGCTTGCCGTCGTCCAGGTTCTCGATCACCGCCCGCGTGCGCCGCAGCTCGAGCAGGCGCCCGCTCGCGAGGCGGTTCTCCTCGGCCACGAAATAGCGAATCTCCTGGCCCGCCCGCAGCGCCCGCTTGACGGCATCGATGCGCGCCGGATCATCCAACTGATTGCCGATCGCCGCGTGCAGCCGGTACAGCTGGAACAGCGATGCTTGATCGAGCGCTTCGAGGATTTGGCCGTAATTCATCTCGCTGTACCTCCAAAAAGGGGTCAGAGCCCTTTTATGCTGTCTCGTTCGCAGTCGGTGCTTGTTGCGCTCATATCGATGTCGAGCTTCGTTTCGGCGCCCCGCTTCTGTGAACGCCCGGCTTGGCGTCAGTGCGGGGCGCCGACTGACTTTTCTTTGCTTGTCCAAAGAAAAGTCAGCAAAAGAAAGGACACCCCACTGTCGCTTCCTCCTGCGCTTCTCGGGATTTTCGGGGCTCGATCGAGGGGGCTCCTGCCCCCCGATCGAGTGCGGGCATCCATGCCCGCACCCTTCGGGCTGATCCCGAAAATCCCTGCGATGCTCGGCGCGACAGAGGGGCCCCGGAAGAGGGCGCGGTCTGCGCGCTAGCTGGTTGAATTCACGATTGCTGCTAGCCGCCACCGCCATTCAGTAAACTGTCACTGGGATCGTGCCCGCACTCCGTTGCCATGGGGGATCCGGTTGCAGGAGCCCCCTCGACAGAGCCCCGAAAATTCCGAGAAGCGCAGGGAGAAGCTGCGATGGGGTGTCCCTTCTTTTGGGTACGGCTCGACGGACAAGCAAAGAAAAGTACCTCGCCTCGTTGCGCCTGCGCTGACTCGTGCGCTGAGGTTGTTGCGAGGTGAAATCACGCGGTGGCCTTCATATCGCGGCGCTTTTTCTATCCAAAGAAACTGATCGTCTAGAAGGTCGGTCTTGACAGCAGACGGGTACATTTTGGATGCACTCATTGGAGCGGTTGTATCTTGAAAGGCTCTTCGCCATTCATGACCAACTGCCATTCGGCAAGAAGATCGTCTTGATGCAGTCGCGCCCAAGCGAGGGCAAGCCTCATCTGTTTTTTGGGAAGACGGTCAGGTCCGCTTCTAGTCTGTAGTGGCGCCAAAGTAATTCCATCTTGTTCATTTTGGCGGCCCGCGTTAAAGATTCAGGCTACCTGATCAAGAGAATTGCCGAGATCGCGTTTTCGGACGTACAAGACTTCAATGCCGACCAAGTGTCCATCCGCATCATAGTCGGCAGTGATTCCTGGTTCACTCTGCTTGGTTTCAGTAACTTCCGCGCTTGATATTTCAAAATAAGCAGCGTCTGCGACTGGATCGTATTCGAGCTTCATAGGTCGATGTGTGTTGAGTGGGTTGGGGCGCAAATCCCCGCTCCCGAAGGGAGGGGGACTTCCGCCAACAACAACTACTGACAGCTCTCACACTCCGGATCCAAGATCGAGCAAGCCTTCGGCCCCTCGACATCCCCCGATGGTGCTCCGGAGCCGTTCGATTTCCCCTTGTCCATGGAGACGTAGCTCCCCCCGACGGCGGACAGTCGGTTGGCCTTGGTAGAGTCGTCCATGGTGGACTTTTCGACGTGGGTGGCGCCCATGGAGCGCAGGTAGTACGTGGTCTTGAGGCCGCGTACCCAGGCCAGTTTGTAGAGGTTGTCGAGCTTCTTGCCGCTGGGCTCGCTCATGTAGAGGTTCAGGCTTTGGGCCTGGTCGAGCCATTTCTGGCGGCGGCTGCCGGCCTCGACCAGCCAGCGGGCGTCGATCTCGAAGGCGGTGGCGTAGAGCTCCTTCAGGTCGTCCGGGATGCGGTCGATCTGCTGCACGGAGCCGTCGTAGTACTTGAGGTCGTTGACCATGACCGCGTCCCACAGGCCGCGCTCCTTCAGGTCCATGACCAGGTACGGGTTCACGACGGTGAACTCGCCGGAAAGGTTCGATTTGACGAACAGGTTCTGATACGTCGGCTCGATGGACTGGCTGACGCCGGCGATGTTGCTGATGGTCGCGGTCGGGGCGATGGCCATGCAGTTGCTGTTGCGCATGCCGACGGTGGTGACGCGCTCGCGCAGCCTGTCCCAGTTCAGCGTCGCGGACTTGTCCATCTGCAGGTAGCCGCCGCGGCCTTCTTCCAGCCGCGCGATGCTGTCGATGGGCAGCACGCCCTGGCTCCACAGGCTGCCGTCGAAGCTCTGGTAGCGCCCGCGCTCGTCGGCCAGGTCGGTGCTGGCCTCGATGGCGTAGTAGCTCAGGGCCTCCATGCTGTGGTCGGCGAAGGTGACGGCGTCCTGGCTGGCGTAGGGGATGCGCAGCTTATAGAGCGCGTCCTGGAAGCCCATGATCCCTAAGCCAACCGGGCGATGGCGCAGGTTGGATTTGCGCGCCTGGGGCACGTTGTAGAAGTTGTAGTCGATGACGTTGTCGAGCATCCGCATGGCGGTGCCGACGGTCTTCTTGAGCTTGGCGGTGTCGAGGCCGCGCTCGGTCACGTGGTTGGCCAGGTTCACGGAGCCCAGATTGCAGACCGCGATCTCCTGATCATTGGTGTGCAGCGTGATCTCGGTGCAGAGGTTGCTGCTGTGCACCATGCCCACGTGCTGGTTGGTATAGCGCAGGTTGCACGGGTCCTTGAAGGTGATCCACGGATGCCCGGTCTCGAACAGCATCGCGAGCATCTTGCGCCACAGGTCGACGGCCTTGATTCGCTTGCCGACGCGCATTTCGCCGCGCTCGGCGCGGGCCTCGTAGGCCAGGTAGGCGTCTTCGAAGGCCTGGCCGGTGAGGTCGTGCAGGTCCGGCGTCTCGTCCGGCGAGAACAGGGTCCAGGGGCCATCCTCGGCCACGCGCTTCATGAACAGGTCCGGCACCCAGTTGGCGGTGTTCATGTCGTGGGTGCGGCGGCGGTCGTCGCCGGTGTTCTTGCGCAGGTCCAGGAACTCTTCGATGTCGACGTGCCAGGTCTCGAGATAGGCGCAGACGGCGCCCTTGCGCTTGCCGCCGTTGTGGACCAGCGCGGCGGCGGTCATGTAGCTCTCGTCGCCCTCGACCTTGAGGTCGTGCACCTCCGGCACCGGGGTGACGGACTCGACGGCCTTCACGCGCGTGAACAGCCAGTTGCCGATCCGCAGCCAGTTCTGTTTGGTGACGGCGGGCACGCCGACCAGGTCGGCGATCTGCGGCACGGCCGGGATGCGCAGATCGAAGGCGCGGGTGGCGCCGGTAAAGGCGACGACGCTGCCGTCGCTGCGCCGGCCTTCGTGGGAGGTATCGCGCACGCGGTATTGGCCCGCGCACGGGATGCCGAGACGCAGCAACTGGTAGCGCAGACCCTCCGCCAGCGGCGTGGAGGTGCTGGTGAAATAGATCTCCTTGCCGCGGCTGATGCCGCCGTCGGTTTCCAGCAGGCCCTGGATCAGCGCCAGCGCCTGGTTGTGTGGCAGGTGGCTGAAGCGGCGCGCGATGCGCTTATTGTGGGCCGCGTCGTAGAGGTCCGCCTCGCTGAAGGGCAGGGCCGATTGATCCTCGCCGACCCAGCGGCCCGTGGTCGCGCAGCGCGCAAGTCCCTTGCCGAACGACCATTTGATCTGCAGGTAGTTGTCGCCGCGTGCGGATTCCCAAAAGTGGATGCCGCGCTCGGTGAGGTAGGCGCGCACGAAATCCAGATGGCCTGCGTCGCGACTCGAGTTGCCGGAGACGCCGAATTCATAACCCCGCGTCAGATGGCCGTCGCCGAGCAGGATGCCGTAGAAGCGCGCATCCGCCTCGGTAAAGTCCTGGACCGGCACGACTTCGGTCGGGATGACCTGGGCAGCGTAGTCGCCGCGCGCCAGTTGGCCGGCTTCGATCCAGTCCGGCTGCACCTTGCCGGCAGCGATCTGCTTCATGGTCCGCTCGATGGACTGCTCCATCGGGACGCCCTTGATGGCCCAAAACGGGTGTCCGGCCGTGACTGTCAGGTCATTCACCGAGTGCTTGATGCGCACGCGCACCATCGGTGCGTCCTTCTGCGCATAGACGAAGTGCTCGGTGACCTCGCGGTATTGGCCGCGCTGACCCAGCACCAAGTCGCCGGGCGCGACGTCCGCGATGGACTTGGGCCCGTCGGCGGTGAAGACGGTTGTCTCCGGTGCGAAGCACTGATTCACGGCCACGGCCGTATCGTTGGCGACCTTCAGGAACGGCACCACGCCCTGGCTCTTGCCGTTGGTGCCCTTGATGTGGGCGCCCATACCGCGCACGCGGGACCAGTCGTTGCCGAGGCCACCGGCGAATTTGCTGAGCAGGGCGTTGTCTTTGATGGCGCCGTAGATGCCGTCGAGGTCGTCCGGGACGGTGGTCAGGTAGCAGGAGCTGAGCTGCGGGCGCAGGGTGCCGGAGTTGAACAGGGTCGGCGTGCTGCTCATGAAGTCGAAGCTCGACAGCAGCTCGTAGAACTCGATGGCGCGCTCTTCGCGGTCGATTTCGTTGATCGCGAGGCCCATGGCGACGCGCATGAAGAAGGCCTGCGGCAGCTCGAAGCGGATGCCGCCCGCGGTGTGGATGAAGTAGCGGTCGTAGAGTGTCTGCAGGCCCAGGTAGGTGAACTGCAGGTCGCGCTCGGGCTTCAGCGCGGCCCCGAGGCGGGCGACGTCGAAGCGCCCGAGCTGCTTGTCCAGCAGTTCCAGGTCGCCGGCGGCCTTGATGTAGGCGCCGAAATAATCCGCATAGCGCTCGCCCATGTCCGCCTGGGTCTCGACGCCGACGGCCATGTCCAGAAAGCCCAGCGCCTCGCGGCGCATGATGTCGAGCAGCAGACGGGCCGCGGCCTGGCTGTAGGCCGGCTCGCGCTCGATCATGGCGCGCGCCGACATGACCAGGGCCTGGCTCACGTCGACCTCTTTGACGCCGTCGAAGAGGTTACGCAGCGTGTCGGTCAGGATGGCCTCCGCATCCACGCCGTCGAGTCCGGCGCCGGCCTCGTCGGCCAGCAGACGAAGACGATTCGTGTCCAGCGGACGGGTGCTGCCGTCGGCCAGGGTGACGTTGATCTGCGCCGATTCCGTCGCCGGCTGCCGCGCCGCGGCCTGCTCTGCGCGCTCGCGGGCGCGGGCCTCGCGGTAGAGCACGTAGTCGCGGGCCACCTTGTGCTCGCCGGCGCGCATCAGCGCCAGCTCGACCTGATCCTGGATGTCTTCGATGTGGACGGTGCCCCCGCCCGGATTGCGCCGTGTCAGCGCCGAGGCGACTTGGTCGGCCAGTTCCTGCACCCGCTGGTGGATGCGGCTGGAGGCGGCGGCACTGCCGCCCTCGACGGCAAGGAAGGCCTTGGTCATGGCCACCTTGATCTTGTTCGGATCGAAGTGGGTGACTTTGCCGTTGCGGCGAATCACTTGGATGGTGCCCGGGCGGTGCGCGGCGATGTCGTAGGACGACTGTTCCGCGGCCGATGCCGTGGCCGCACGTGCGGCGCTATCGGCGCTGCCTTGGGTCTGCGGGCTGGGCGGATTCTCCACATGCGTGCCATCGGCCATCGGGTCACTCCTGAGGTCTGGGTTCGTGTTATCGGCGGTTGTCCACTGGACTGCGTGGACAGGCGGGGTAAGGCGTTGCCGATCGAATATATACGCTGTTGTGATGCTGTCAACCACTACATCTTGTGTCAAAGCTGTACATAAGGGGGTTGATCACATGTGGGTATGCTGTGGATAAATCGCATTGCAACCGGCCTCGGCCCGCATCGTTGCGGGCTTTGGATGTGGACAAACCAAGCGTGCGTATCGCCGACGGGCGATGCAAACAGGGGCAGGTTCGGTCGGGCTTCGGAGGCCGTCGGGCCAGCGAGGGGGCGGGCGCTTCGGTATGTCGCGTGCACCGGCACGTGCGAGACAGTCTGCGTCGCGGATGCCATACTTCGGCACCGCGGGTTAACGCGCCGTCGCCACCCGCTCCGGCAACGCATCGGAGCGGCTCGCGGGCCGCGTCTGCCCGGAACGCTGCTGCGCGCGCTCCCGCAGCCCCTGTGCGCAAAGCGACGCATATGTCCGCCGCCGGCCTGGCGCCGGTCCGGGCGCGTCGCTCGCGAGCCGACACATAACGATACGAGCCAACGAACCGACGGAGGAACAGTCGATGAAAGTCAAAGACGCGATGTCCGTGGCGCCGCGCGCGGTAAAACCGGATACCAAGGTGATGGAAGTGGCTTCCGCCATGTGCCTCTACCGCTTCCACGGTCTGGCGGTGGTGGACGACGAAAACCGCCTTGTCGGCGTCATTGCGGAGAAAGATGTCCTCCACAGTTTGTTTCCGAAAATCGAGGACATGATCGCGCACGGAATGGCGACGGTGGACCTCGATAAAGAAATGGGCCGTTACGGCGAAGTACTGGAGCAGACCGTCGGCGAGCTGATGACGCCGAATCCGGTAGCCGTTGATCCGGAAATGCACCTGCTGCGCGCCGCCACCGTGATGGTACGGCACAATTTCCGCCGTATTCCGGTGGCCGAAGACGGCAAGCTCGTCGGTATGCTGACGCTCGGCGACGTGCATAAGGCCATCTTCCACGCCAACGTCACCGGTACGCTGAACAAGCGCTAGGCCAGCCGGCCGCGCCCTGGTTGCATGCGGGAAGTCCGCTGCACGATGCGCCCGAATGGAGGAGACCATGAAGACGACACGAAGGCTTTTCGCCTTGCTGCTGGCTGGCGGCTGCGCCCTGACGGCCGCCGGCGCCATGGCCGCGACGCCGGCCGAGGTGGCGCAGGCCGAGTACGACGAGGTGATGCAGAAGACGCCGGACGTCGACAACGGACGGCGTGCCTATCTGACTTGCGCAGTCTGCCACCTGCCGGAGGGCTGGGGCAGCGTCGACGGCACCTATCCCCAGATCGCGGGTCAATTGCGCACGGTCATCATCAAGCAATTGGCGGATTTCCGTGCCGGCAACCGCGACAATCCGCTGATGTATCCGTTCTCGGTGCCGGGCATTCTGGGCGGCCCGCAGGAGATTGCCGACGTGGCGGCCTATGTCGCACAGCTGCCGATGACACCGCACAATGCGTTGGGCCCGGGCACCGCCCTGGAGCGGGGCAAGCAGCTCTACGAAGAGAACTGTCTCGATTGCCATGGCGCCGACGGGCGCGGCGACGTCGCCGAGCACATCCCGGCCGTCGCGGCGCAGCATTACCCCTATCTGATGCGCCAGTTCGACATGATCCGCAGCGGGCAGCGTAAGAACGCCGACTCCGAGATGGTGAAGCAGATCGAGGGCTTCGGTCCGGCGGAGCAGAGCGCCGTGCTCGACTACACCGCGCGCCTGCGCCCGCCGGCGGAGAAGCTGGCGGTGGACGGCTGGACCAACCCGGATTTCCCCCACTACGTCCGCGACGCGCTGGGTATTCGCGCCCGCCCGCCGGCGATGCCGCGAACGCCGACGCCTTCGGCCGAGCCGCCGCCGGCCGAGTAGCGCGCCCGACGCGGCGGCTCAGCCGATCTCGTTGCGCTGCGCCCAACTGCCCGTGGGGGACTTGGAGGGCAGCGTCAGCGGCTCCAGCTCGACGCGGTTGCGGCCGAGATCCTTCGCCCGGTACAGGCATTCATCCGCGCGCCGGATAACCGATTCCAGCGTCTCCCCCTGCCGGTGCTCGGCGACGCCGATGCTGACGGTCACGCTCAGGGTCGGCTCGCCGCCGTCTTCGATCGGAACCGCCGCCGCGGCGATCAGCGCCAGCAAACGCTCGGCCAACTGCGCGGCGCCGGCGATGTCCTGTCCCACGGCGCCGACCAAAATCTCTTCGCCGCCGTAGCGCACCGGGATGTCGGTATCGCGGCAATTTTCCTCGAGCAGCGCCGCCAGCGTCGTCAGCACGCGATCGCCGGCGAGATGCCCGTGGGTGTCGTTGACGCGCTTGAAGTAGTCGATGTCGAGCAGGCAGATGCTGAGCGTTGCTGCCGCATCGCGCTCGTGCAGCGCGCATTGACGCCCGAGCACGTCCTCCATATAGAAGCGCGTGAACAAGCCGGTGAGCGGATCGCGGATGGAGCGGCGGTAGGCCCGGTCGCGGGCGATGTCGAGACGCCGGTATGAGACCTCGCGCTCCAACGCCACGTGCAGCGGTTCGGCGATGCGCTCGATCAACTGCGCCGCCAAATCGGTGATACGCACCGCCGGCGGCAGGCGGATCACGGCCAATGCCTCGATCCGGTCGCTGCCCCTCGCCCACAGCGGCAGTGTCACCACACTGCCGCCGTCGGCCGCCCCATTGGCCGTATTCGGCTGCACGCAGAAGCGCTCGCTGTGCAGCAGGTGGGCTCGGAAGCGTCGGTCCGTTGCATGAATGTCCAGCCACTCGCGGCGCGACTTGCCGATGAAGTCGCACATATAGGGGGTTTGGCCGTCGACCACACCGGCGAAATTGTGCTCCGGGTGCAGCGTCAGGATGCTGCCGTCGTCGAGCAGCGCGTAGTAGTCGATATGAGCGGCCGGCAGGATCGGCTGGATCAGCGTCAGCAGTTGGCGCGCGATGTCGCCGAAGTCACGCTGCAGCAGCATCGTGTCGGTGATGCGATGCATGATGTCCGCCAGATCCCAGGCGCGCTGCACGTCGGGCTCCCGGTCGCCCAGCAGATGAATGCCGCACTTGAGATTGCGCAGCCGCGCGATGGCATCGCCCACCAGCGATTGCGGGATCAGCGGGCCGCGCTTGGTCGCGATCAGTCGGATCGGCAGGTATTCGACGCCGCGCAGGGCATTGTCCAGTGCGATGCCGCTCGGCATGGCGCGCTGGTGGTAAGGCACTAGGCCGCCCAAGTGAACGGCCTCTCGCGCAAACAGCAACTCGCTCGAATCCAAGGAACTGAACAGATCGCCCGAGAACAGCACGCCGGTCTGCTTGTCGAAAGCGCACAGGGCACCGGCTCGCGGCGCGTAGGGGAGCGCGATCAGGCTCAAGGCCCGATCCTGCAGCAGCAGCCTCCAATCGCGCGCCGCGGGCAAGTGCACGGGCATGGCCAGCCCGTAGTGACGCAGGCACTCGCTGGCCTCGGTGTCGGCAATGATGGCGGCGTCGGCGCGGGTGTTGGCCGCGTCGATGCAGATCATCGCCGAGGCCGTGTCCGGATCCTGGTGCGGACAGAGGAACCAGCGCACCTGCGCCAGCGGGACAATCTGCTCGATCTTCTCGCGGACGGCCGGGAAGCACGCCCGCGGGCCGGGATTGATCAGGACCGATTGGTCGCCCTGCTCGACGAGATAGGCGTGGCGGTGATCCAGCCCGTCGGGCGTCACGCAGCCCACCCACCAGGTGCGGTCCGCGACCTCGATGGCTCGCGGATGATCGGGTGCGAGCGGCCGCGGGACTCCGGCTGTCATGACACTCGCCTCGTCGCTGACAATGTAAAAGCGTCGACTATACGTCGAACCGCCGCCGGCGTCCCGTTCAGCCGCGGGCCGGCTCCGCGGCGGCCTGCGGCCGCGCGGCACCGGTGCCGAGCACGCGGTAGACCATGGGCACCAGCAGCAGCGACACCAGCATCGAGAATCCGAGCCCGAAGACGATGACGATGGCGAGTGGCTGCAGCATTTCCGAGCCCTCGCCGACGGCCAGCGCCAGCGGCAGCATGCCGACGACGGTGGTGAGCGTCGTCATCAGGATCGGCCGCAGCCGCAGCCGCGCCGCCTCGAGGATGGCCGATACTTTGTCGGAGCCCTCGCGCCGGCGCAGTTCGATGAACTCCACCAGCACGATGGCATTGTTGACGACGATGCCGGCGAGCATGATCAGCCCGAGCCAGACCGGCATCGACAGCGGTGTGCCGGTCCAGTCGAGCCCGAGCACGACGCCGATGAGCGCAAAGGGCACCGACAGCATGATGATCACCGGGTTGCGCAGGGACTCGTACTGCACCGCCATGACCACGAGCACCAGGAACATGGCCAGCGCCAGCAGGATACGGCTGAGATCGCGGCCCTGTTTCAGCATCTCCAGGCTGCCGGCCTCGTAGAGCGTGTAGCCGGGCGGCAGCTCCACGTCGGCCGCCGCCGCCAGCGAGCGCTCGATGGCCTGCTCCAGCGTCAGCTCGCTGCCCAGCGAGGCACTGATCTCGACGATGCGTTGCTGGCGGTCGCGCAGGATCTCCGTGGGCTGCGGCAGGATGTCCACCTCGGCCACGTCGCCGAGGCGAATCGGCACGCGCGGCTCGGTCTTGCTGAACAGGATGATCGATTCCAGGTCGCCCGGCGTGCCGATGTCGTCGCGGTCGAGGCGCAGGCGCACATCGATGCGCCGGTCGTCGTCGATCAGCTCGGTGGCGACGCTGCCCTCGAGGGCGAAGCGCAGCACGGCGCCGATGTCTTCGACCTCGAGGCCGTAGCTCGCGGCGCGGCGGCGGTCGACCCGCACCGACAGCTCTTGGGTGACCTCTTCGTTGGAATGCTGAACGTTGCGCAGTCCGTCGACGGTTTGCAGACGCTCGACGACGCGGTCCGCCACTAGGATCAGCGTATCCAGATCCGGCCCCTTGATGCGAAGGCTCAGGTCGTCGTCGCCGCGGCTCAAGCGAATGCCTCGAATGCCTTGTGTATAGAGGTAGGTCTTCAGGCCCGGGATCTCGGCATCGGCGATCTCGGTCTTGACGCGGTCGATCCACTCCCGCGAGCCGATGCCGCCGCGCTCGGCCAGGGGCTTGAGCTGGACCTGAAGACTGCCCCGATTGCTGCGCTCGAAGGTGGAGCGCCCGAAGACGAAGCCGCCGACCGTCGTGAAGATCGACTGTACCTCGGGTTGGGCGGCGACGATTTCTTCGACGCGGCGGGTCAGGCGGTCCATCTGCTCCACGTTCACGCCCGTATCGGCGGTCAGGCTGATGCGCACGTCGCCCTCGTCGAGCTGCGGCAGGAATTCCTGCTTGCCGCCGAAGAAGCCCGGCAGCGTCAGCGCCAACGCGACGACGAACACGGCGATCACCAGCCAGTGGAACCGCAGCAGGCGCGCCAGCAACCAGACGTAGCCGTCCTGAAGGGCGCGGATGCCGCGGTCGATCCCCCGGCGCAGCAGGCCCTCGCGCGCCGCCGGTACGCGCCCGGCGAGCGCCGGCACCAGCGTCAGCGCGACGATCATCGACGCCAGAATGGCCGCCGAGATGGTGAAAATCAGCTCCCGGAACAGCAGGCCCACCAGCCCGCCGATGAACAGGAACGGCAGCACGGCCGCCAGGTTGGTGGAGGTCGAGGCGACGATGGCGCCGGTGACTTCGCGCGCGGCGCGGGTTGCCGCCTGCACAGTCGACTCGCCCATGCGCTGGTGGCGGTGGACGTTCTCGAGCATGACGATGGTGCTGTCCACCAGCATGCCGATGCCGAGCGCCAGCCCGCCCAGCGTCATGATGTTGAAGGTCAGGCCGAAGGCGGCCATGAGGATAAAGGTCACCAGCACGGCGATCGGAATGGCGCTGCCGATGATGAGTGTGCGTCGGACGCTGCCAAGGAAGAGAAATACCACCAGCATCGCCAGCAGCGCGCCCCCGGCCGCTGCGGTGACCGCGTTGCTCAGCGAGTGGCGGATGTATCGCGCCTGGTCGTCGACCTTGGCGACGGCGATATCCTCGGGGACGATGCCGTCGCGCTGCAGGCGTGCGAGCTCGGCATCCACCGCGTCCACCACGGCGACGGTGTTGGCGAGCGGCTGCTTTTGGATCGACAGCTTGATGCCGGGCGCGTCGTCGAGGCGGATGCGCAGGCGCTCGTCGGCACCGCCGTCGATGACGCGGGCCACCTCGCCCAGGCGCAGTAGTCCGATGGGGTCATCGCGGCCCTCCGCCGTCAGTGGCAGGTCGTGGATCTGATCCGCGGACGTGAAGCGTCCACCGGTGCGCCCGCTGATCTCCCCGTCGGGCATCAACAGCCGGCCCGCCGGCACGTCGCGGTTCGCCGCGCGCACCGCCTCCTGCAGGTCCAGTACGTCCAGATCGAGCCCGGCCAGCCGATATTGGTCGGCGATGATGCGTACCTCGCGCTCCAGACCGCCGCCCACTTCCGCCGCGGCGACGCCGGGCAGCGTGAGCAGCATCCGGCTCAGGGTGTAGTCGACCCAGGAGCGCAGTTCGATGGGGTCAAGCAGCCGCGAGCTGACGACGTATTCGGCCACAGGCAGCTGGAACGGGTCGCGCTTGTAGATCACCGGGGGATCGATGCTCTCGGGCAGGAAGCGCTTGGCCCGGTCGAGCCGGGCGCTGGCGTCGCGCATGGCTTCGTCGATGTCCTCGCCGTAGCGGAACGACAGGTCGATGGCGCTGCGGCCCTCGCTGCTGCGCGATTGGATCGCCACCGTGCCCTCGGTGATGGCCAGCTGTTCCTCGAGCTGGCGCGTGACTTCGTCTTCCATGACGCGGGCAGGTACGCCGGGGTCGAGGACCCGCACGCGCACGTCCGGATAGACGATCTGCGGCAGCAGGTCGACGTTCAAGCGCTCCAGCGCGAAGGCGCCCAGCACGACGACGGCCAGCGTCAGCATGACAACGCCGATGGGGTGGCGGACCGACCAGGTGGAGATGCTCGTGCTCATGCGGGCCTATCGTCTCGGCTGTGTTGCCTGATTGCCTCGAGATGGGGGCGCGGCCGCGCTTCCTCATCGTCATCGCGCCACGGATAAGCGGCGCAGCACCGCTTGCCCGTGGCCCTGTCGATGTGACTGCGGCACGATCGGTACTTCATATTTTAATCATTGTGTTGTAGGGTCTTCGTTAGAGGCCACTTCAATTTTTTCGCACGCCGTTATTCTCATGCTCCGTCAACGCGGTTCCCGTCGCTTCGATCTCTTCTCGCTCGTACTCGCCCTGCTGGCCATCGGACTGTCCGTGACGCTGGTCTATCAAATCACCGTTTATTACGGCGATGGCCCGCTGCCGATCGCTCGGCAGGCGCCGCCGCCGCCGCCCGCCGTCGGCGGCTGAGTCGCCCACGCCGCCAGGCCCGCTCCCGAGTGCTCCGGGCAGATGCTCCCGGTAGTGCCTCCCGGTAGATGCCTCCCGGTAGATGCTCCGGGGCGACCGCACCCCGGTCCGCTTGGGTTGCCCTGCGTTCGCAGCGGCGGGCCGGCGGGCGTGAGCCCACCGCACGGGGTATGCTGAGCACCGGCGTCCAAGCGGAGAACAAGCATGACTGAGAAACTGCGGGTCGGTGTCGTCGGGGTCGGATACCTCGGCCGTTTCCATGCCCTGATCTACTCCCGCCTGCCCGGCGTCGAGTTGGTGGCTGTCGCCGACACCGACGGCGCGCGAGCCGCCGAAGTGGCGGCAGAGGCCGGCTGCGCGTCCTTTTCCGATCCGCAGGCGCTGATCGGCAGTGTCGATGCGGTCAGTGTGGTGGTGCCGACGACGGCGCACTTGGCGGTGGCGCGCCCCTATCTGGAGCAGGGCGTCCATATGCTGCTCGAGAAGCCCGTCGCGCCGGACATGGCTCAGGGCGCGGAGATCGTGCGCCTTGCCGAGGCCGCCGGCGTGATCCTGCAAATCGGCCATTTGGAGCGGTTCAACGCCGGCATCATGGAACTGGCCAAGCGCATCGACGCACCACGCTTCATCGAGGCGCAGCGTATGGGCGGCTTCAAGGAGCGGGCCACCGATGTCGATGTGGTCTCGGACCTGATGATCCACGATATCGATATCATCCTGGCGCTGGTGGACGCCGATCTTACCGACGTGCGCGCGGTCGGCACGCCGGTGTTGACCGAGCATGTGGATATCGCCAACGCGCGCTTGGAGTTCGCCAACGGAACGGTTGCCAACGTCGTCGCGAGCCGTGTCTCCGATCAGACCACCCGGCGCATCCGCGTCTTTCAGCCGCGCGGCTATCTGTCGCTGGATTTCGTCGGCCAGACGATCGACATCGCGGCTCCGATCGAAAGGGCCGGCCAAGGACGCCCCGAGATTGCCCGCGAGCGCATTGCGGTCGAGCCGGTGAAGCCGCTGGACGCGGAAATCGCCGCCTTTGTCGACTGCGTGCGCGGCCGAGCGCGTCCGCTGGTGGACGGCCGCGTGGGCCTGAAGGCACTGGAAGTAGCCCTTTTGGTCAACGAGCGCATGCGGGCCTGATCGGCCCGATTTCCGGACGCCCGCGTTTTGCGCCGCCACCCGCGGCGGATGTGATGGATGGCGCCGGGGCGGTCTCGGCGTCCACGCGCTAAAACGGGACGCGCACGAGACTTCGGGCTGGAGGCTCCTGACCGGGACTCCGGGACCGGGACTCGGGTCAGCGGCTCCGGGACCGGGACTCGTGACTGGGATTCCGATCTGGGACTCCGGTCTGGGGCTCCGGTCTGGGGCTCCGGGGCTGGACTCTGGCCTGCGCGGTTTCCGACAGCCTTTGACGGCAGCGCCCTACAGCCTTCGACGAAGACTCCGACGGTGGTGGTCTGGCCCCATCGGTGCCCCGTAAAATTCTTCTTTGCCGTTGATTCGTGAAACTTTTTATGCGAGTTGCCGGTGCCCTTTGGACGCGACGGCGGGCTCGATCCGCAAGTCGGCGCAGTTGCGGGCGGATCATCGGCGCCCTAGGCTTTCTCCAAGTCGGTTGGTTGGTCTTTTTTTTTCGTGAACCGACTCGCCGCACCCGCGGGTGCACATTTTTTTCCGGAGAACGCCATGGAAGTTTCTACATTCGAGATCCTTTATCGCCCCTTGACCCCGCCGCTGGGCGCCGGTACCGAGGCCATCGCCCGGCGCGTGCTGCAGGGCTACTTCCTGACCGTCGCCAACCTGGACGAAGACAACGATTTCGTCTTTCGCATCGAGTTCGGGATCAGCCTGCCGATGCCGGCGAACCCGTCGCGGACGCTGGACGGCAATGCGCTGCTGATCAGCGACGTCGCCGGCCCCGATAATGTCTTCAACACCATGCTCGTCAACAGCCCGTCGGGCAGCAACCGCTTTACCGCGAACTTCACGGTGCCGGCGGGGAGCACGGCGCTGGTGGTGCTGCTGCCCAACATCACCGTGCCGGATTTCTTCACCAGTGGTCCCGAGGATGTCGAGATTCGCGGCACGGTCTCGCTGGTGCTCCCGTGCACCTTCCAGCCGGCGATACCGCCGCTGGGATTCGGCCTACTCGGCACGCAGCCCGGCGCACCGGCGCGTGTGCTGCTGAACGCGGAGCATCGCGCGACCTATCTGCCGCCGGGCTGGCCGGCGGTCAGCGGCGATCTCGATTTCGATCAGACGGGCACGGCCATCGCACTCGCCAGCGGCAAGGCCTTGAACGAGATCGAGTCTGTTCCGTCCTGCTTGCTGACGGTGCCCGATTTGGAAATCCCGGACCTGTTCGAGCGCCTGCCGCGGATCCCGACGCCCATCGATCCTCTCAGCCAGATGGTGGAGCTGACCTCCGCGCTAGCGAGGCTCGACCCGGCCGAGGAGAACCTGAATGCGATGTCGCGAATGCTCGAGGAATTGGGCATCCCGATCCGCCTCGCCGCGCCCGCGGACAACTGACGGCAAGCCGCCGCCGTCCGTTGACGGAGCCGGGACGGCGGCGCCTTCAGCCGAAAAGCGCCGGGGCTCGCCGGCAGTGCCCCGCCCCAGCGCGGGGCGGGGTTTCCACGGACATTGCCGACATGCTGGTCTGGCCCGTGGATCCGGATGTCATTCCTTCCGGGATGTCGCTCTCGTGTGCCGTAGCCGGCGACATGAATGGTGCCGATCGCAAAATCGGGTGTCGGTCAGTCGCCCCTGTGTCTCGACATGTCAACCGCGAGCGCCAGTGCCTCGCTCAGGCTGCCGCTGTCGGCGCCGCCGCGCCCGGCCAAGTCCAGCGCCGTGCCGTGGTCAACGGAGGTGCGGATGATCGGCAGGCCCAGGGTGACGTTGACCGCACGCCCGAAGCCCATGTGCTTGAGCACCGGCAGGCCTTGGTCGTGGTACATCGCGAGGACGGCGTCGGCGTCGTTCAGATAGCGCGGGACGAAGACGGTATCGGCGGGTAGCGGGCCGCGCAGGTCCATCCCTTGGGCGCGCAACCGGTCGAGTACCGGCACGATGACATCGATCTCTTCGCGTCCCAGATGACCGCCTTCGCCCGCATGGGGATTCAGCCCGCAAACGACGATACGGGGGCGTGCGATACCGAAATGCGCCCGTAGATCGTGCTCCAGGATTTCGATCACCCGCGCCAAGGCGGGGCGTGTCAGCGCATCGGCGACCGCCCGCAGGGGCAGGTGGGTGGTCGCGAGCGCGACCCGCAGGCCCGGGGCGGCGAGCATCATCACCGGCTCGGCGCCGCAGCGCTCGGCCAGCAATTCCGTGTGGCCGGTGAACGGGACGCCGGCGTCATTGATGACGCCTTTGTGGACCGGGGCCGTGACCAACGCATCGAAGGTGCCATCGAGACAGCCGTCGCAGGCGGCCAGCAGCGTACGCACGACATACGCCGCGTTGCGCGGGTCGAGGGTCCCCGCCTGCACCGGCGCTTGCAACTCGGCCGCGGCAAAGACGGCAAGCGTCCCCGCCGGGCGGACTCGCGGCGGCTGCCGGGGATCGAACGGGTCTAGCTGCAGGGCCAGGCCGAGTGCCGTCGCGCGCTCGCTCAGCAGCGCCGGATCGCAGACGGCAACGACTTCGGCCGCAAGCTCCTGCTGCGCCAGCGCCGCGCACAGATCCGGACCGATGCCGGCGGGCTCGCCGGGCGTGAGCGCGATTCGGGGCACGGCGGCGCGTGTCTTCATGGTGGTTTGCGCCTCGGCGCGTCAGAAGTCGCCGCCGTCGTCGATGCGGGTCTCGACATAGGCCTCGTCGCGTAGCTGACGCAGCCAGACCTCGGTGGCCTCTTCGGCCTTGCGCATGCGGATGACATCCTTGGCGCGCATGCGCAGCAATTCGTCGGTGGTGTCCTGCTTGCGCCGCTCGAGCACTTGCACGATATGCCAGCCGAACGGACTCTCGAAGGGCTCGCTGATCTCGTTCGGCGCCAACTCGTCCATGGTTTCCTCGAATTCGGGCACCGTATCGCCAGGGCTGACCCAACCCAGGTCGCCGCCTTTCAGCGCCGAGCCGGTATCATCGGAGTGGGCGCGGGCGAGGGTACCGAAGTCGTCGCCGCCGGCGATGCGCACGCGCAGCTGGTTCAGGCGTCGCTTGGCATCGTCGTCGGAGACGACTTCGTTGGTGCGGATCAGGATATGGCGCGCGTTGGTCTGGCTGATGGGCGCCGGCCCGTCGCCCTTGATGTCCGCTACCCTGATCAGATGGAAGCCGCTCGGGCTCTTGATCGGCTCGGAGACACCGCCCTTGGGCAGCGTTCGGGCCGGCTCCAAGGCCAGGCTCGGCACCTCGGCGATGGGGAACCAGCCCAAGTCGCCGCCCTCGAGGGCGCGGCGGCCGTCGGAATTGGCGACGGCCACATCGGAGAAGCTCTCGCCGGCGCGGATGCGTCTGAGCAGCGCCGTGATTTCACCGCGCGCGCGCTCGATCTGGGCGCTGCTCGGGCTATCCGGCAGCGCGATCAGCAGATGCTGCAGGCGGACTTCCTTGCGCTCGATCAGCGAATCGCGCTCGGTTTCCATGAAACGGTCGAGCTCGGCGTCGGTGACGCGAATCTTCTGCAGGACTTCCTGCTGCTGCAGGCGCGAGTTGACGATCTGCAGGCGTGTGTCCTCGCGGAAGCTCGCGAACGAGATGCCGCTGGCCGTGAGCGTCGCGCGCAGATCGTCCAGCGACATACCGTTGCGCGCGGCGATATTGCGCATGGACTCCGTCAGCGTCGCCTCGTCGACGTCGATGCCGAGGCGCTCGGCCTGCTGCAGCTGCAAGCGCTCGAGGATCAGGCGATCGAGCACCTGCTTCTCGAGGATCGCGCGCGACGGGATCGACGTGCCCTGGGCACGCAGTTCCGGCAGTACCAGGTCGATTTGGGCATCGAGCTCGCTTTGCACGATGACGTCGTCGTTGACGACGGCGACGATGGAGTCCAGCGGCTGTGCCCGCGCGGCGGCGCTTGCCGCCAAGGCCGCCAGCAGCACCGCGGCACCTAGCCCGCGTGCCGCTGCCCGCAGGCTCGCGAGCACGCTAGTCGGTCTCATAACCATAGATTTCCCGCTCCAAGAATTTGCCGACCGGATTGCCGATCGCGCCAAGGCCCGCAAGCTCGACCTGCAGCATCACGGAGGTGCTCGCCATATCTTCGGGCCGGCGCCGAAAGTGACGTCCGACCAGTCGCATCTTCCAGCAGCATTTGCCGTATTCGATGCCGGCGAAGGCGTCCATGGTCTCGTCGTGCAGCATGGAGTAGAGCCAGCGGCCGACGACTTCGACCCGCTCTCCCACCGGCAGCCGGAACGACATGTCCGTGTCCTCGTAGCGATTCGCCGGCGTCGTCGTGTCGTCGGCGCGGTAGGCCAAGTTAAAGATCCGCGCCTCGTCGTCGCGATACTCCAGCTGCACCGTACGCCGTCGCCATTCGCCTTCGTCGAGCTCCGGATCCCATTCGAAGCTTGCGCGTGCGGAGAGGTCTCCGAACAGCTTTGCCGCCAGCTCGCCCGCATAGGGCGAGCGATCGCCGGTCTCCTCGTCGCCTCTGATCTGTACGCGACGGTCGGCGAGATAAAAGATCTGACCGATGCTGAACCGGAACAATTCCTCGCCGGTCGACGCGCGCATGGTGCGCGAGGTCAGCCCCGCGGTGAGCTGATTGGCGTCGCCGATGCGGTCGCGGCCGGTGAAGCGGTTGCGCCGGAACAAATTGGAGAAACTGAAGTTGAGCTCGGAACTGTCGAACACGGGCGTGTCGGACTGGTCCTTATAGGGCGTGTAAAGGTAGAAAAGCCGCGGTTCGAGCGTCTGCAGCGATGACTCCCCCAGCCAATCGATGCTGCGCTCGAAGACCAGTCGGCCATCGATGTCGACGCTCGGAATCACGTGGCCGGGATCGGATGGCTGGCCCTCTTCTTCCTCGACCAGCCGATAGCTGGAAATATAGGCGGTGGCGCTCGGGATCAGGTGACCGTAGCTGCGCCGCAGCGGCCAGCTGATGGTCGGCTCCGCCGACAGGCGCTGGCCGTGCACCCGATGATTGTGGTCGAAGAAATTGTACTCGGCGTTGAGTCCGGCCACGAGCCCCGGACCGAAAAGGCGCGGGCGCGTCGTCAGCAGCAATTGCGGCAGGCGGCCGTAAGGTCGCCCCTGCGGCCGGATCTCGCGGTCGACGGTTTGGAAGGTCTGCACGCGGGTGAGCAGCGACCAGCCGTCGCCCGCATAGGTCAGGTCGCCGCGCTGCTCCAAGAAGCGGGTGCTGGTGACGTCGAGGTTGTTGCCGAGGTCTTCCAGGTAGCGGTCGTCGCTGACCTGGCTGTAGTCGAGGGCGGTGCGCCAGCGATCGAAGAAGCGGCCGTTCTGCTCGATATTGACGGCGGCGCGCGGTTGCTCGCCGTCGAACTTGGCGTCGTTCGGCAGCACCTCGGCGGTGATGATGCCGGCATCGTTGCGCGTCAGGTAGCGGAATTCGCCGCCGAGCATGGTCCCCCGCTCGCTCATGTAGCGGGGAAAGAAGGTCGCGTCCATGTTCGGCGCGATATTCCAGTAGTAGGGCGTGATCAGCTCGGCGCCGTTGTCGTCGGAAGAGCCGAACGACGGGATCAGGAAGCCGCTCTTGCGGCGGTCGTCGATCGGAAATGTCAGATACGGCGTATAGAGCACCGGCACGCCGCGGATGCGCAGTCTGGCGTTGCGGGCGACGCCTTGGCCGCTGGCCTGATCGAGCGTCAGCTCGCCGGCGCGCAGCGACCAGGCGTTGCTGCCGGGCGGGCAGGTGGTGTAGCTGATGTCGCGATAGCGCGTGCGGTCGGGGCCGTCGAGGATGGCCTCGTCGGCGCGCCCGCGCAGGTTGGCCGCGCCGCTGAAGCGATAGCGTGCATTGGCGATGCGTCCGGTCTTGCTGTTCAGATTGATCTCGGCATCGTCGCCGAGCACGCGCATGCCGCCGTACTCGATAAAGGTTTCGCCGGTGGTGACGATGTCGCCGCCGCGGCGATCGTAGCTGAGCCTCGGCGCCTGCACGCGCTGGTCGCCGCGGATGACATCGACGCCGCCGGTGACCTCGATGATCTCGCTGTCGAGCCGATAGCTGAAGCCGCCTGCTTCGAGCTCCGTCGGCAGCGAATCGGCCGCCGCGCTGGTCGGGGCGGGCGCCGGGATGCCGCGCGGCCGCGGACCGCAGAATTCCCAGCCCCAGCCTTCGTACAGCCGCGCCGAATCACGCTCGATTTGCTCGCGGGTGACACCGGCGATGCTGTCGGGCGTGTCCAGATAGCCACGGTCCCGAGCCATGTCCGTGCCCGGCGGGCGGCCGCCGGTGCGCGGAACGACGTGATCCGGCAGCACCCACAGCGGCTCGGCGCCGGGGTCCGGCGCGAAGTCGTCCGACAGCGATCCGCCGCCGAGGCGCCCGGACGGCAGATAGGGCGACAGCGTGGCGCCGATGGCCGGGTCGTCGAGCATCGACGGGGGGGTCGAAAGTACCGCGGGCTTGCGCGGTCCGTCTGCCGCGGGCCGAGCCGCCGTCGATTCGCCCGCCGGGGTCGCATCGGCGCTCGCGGGCTGCTCCGGGGACGCCTCGTTGGCACTTCCGGGGCCGGCGAATATGACCAGCACGGCCAGACAAGCGCGGTGGCGGCGAAAACGGGCGCACAGGGGAGACATAGTCCGCGGTGACAATGCTGATCCGGTTCGGGCCGCGCGGGCCAAAGAGCGAGAGGGTGCCGAAAGAAAGCCAGACAAGGTCGCATATTCCGGGGGCCGCATCAATCACAAGCGGAATTCTGTTAGGCTCTCGACGCTTTACACGGGCCGATCGGCGACGCGGGGGTTGTCTTGTCCGAACGCTTCGAATTGTTGCAGGAATGGCTCGCCGATCGGCTCGGCGAGCCCTGTCCGGCGCTCTCGCCGGCGTCCTCGGATGCGAGCTTCCGCCGCTATTGGCGACTGCGTCATCGCGGCGAGACGCTGATCGCCGTCGACGCACCCCCGAAGACCGAGGACAGCGCCGCCTTTATCCGTTTGTCGCGCGCCTTCGCGGCTATGGGCATTCATGTACCGGAGGTTCTGGCCGAGGATGTCGATCGCGGTTTTCTGCTGGTCACCGATCTCGGCGATCGGCTCTATCTCGATCATCTCGACGACGCCAACGCCGACCGGCTTTACTCGGATGCCATCGGCACGCTGATCACGCTGCAGGCCGCGGTTCCGGCCAGCGGTCTGCCTGTTTACGACGAGCCGTTCTTGCGCCGGGAGTTGGGACTGTTCGACGAATGGCTGTTGGGCGGCCTGCTGCAACTGCCGCCCGGCGGCACCGAGCAGGCGGTGCTCGAAGACGCCTACCGTATCCTGATCGACAACGCGCTGGCACAGCCCCGGGTGTGCGTGCACCGGGATTTCCACAGCCGCAATCTGATGCTGACGCAACGGGCGAGCCCCGGCGTGCTGGATTTCCAGGATGCGGTGCTCGGGCCGGTGACTTACGACGTGGTCTCCTTGTTGAAGGACTGCTACATCGACTGGCCGCCCGAGCGGGTCCGCGGGTGGGCCGACGACTACTTCGACCTGGCCGTTCGGTCCGGTGTGCTCGGTCCCGAGCAAGCGGCGGACTTCCCGCGCTGGCTCGACCTGATGGGTGCCCAGCGCCATCTGAAGGCGGCCGGTATCTTCGCGCGCCTGGCGCTGCGCGACGGCAAGCGCGGCTACTTGCAGCATCTGCCGCGCACCCTGGGCTATGTGACGGCGCTCGGCGGGCGCTACCCGCAGATCGCCGATCTCTGCGCACTGGTGGAGACACGTGTGCTGCCGGCGCTTCCCGCGTAGGGCAACAGCGACGGGCCGCCGCGCTCGTTGTGCGGGTGCCCGACAGCTCCGCCCGGCATGCACGCGCCTGCTCGGGGCTTGAAGGCTCTGGTGCCATGCCGCCGTCTGGTCTACGCTCAACCGCAACGCAATCCACAGCCACATGGGTACAGAACATGGGTAAGTTCTCGGCCAGCGACTTCCGTGCAGATACCGCCACCCGTCCCGCGGCAAGGCTTGCCGACCCGCGACGGACCCCCGATCCGCGGACGCCTGCCGTCGCCGTGCCGGAGCAGCAAGCGCCGGCGACCGCGCCGGCGCCGGAGCTCGCCCGCGCCGTGCTCATCGCGGGCCTTGTCGCCGGCGCCGGCATCGGCCTGTCGCTGGCCATGGCGCTGGCTGGACCGGTTGCGCAGGAGGCCGATCTCGCGCGCTTGCTGCGTGCGATGATCGGCGTCAAGGGGCTGATCCTGCTCGGCGCCGCGGCGCTGGTGCTGCTGCGCCTGCGCGGTGCGGTCGGTCGGCCCGCGCTGCTGGGGTATGCCGGTTCGCTCGGACTGTCGGCCGCCGCCCTCGGCTGGCTTTGGGGACTGTCGGGGCTCGCGCTGGGCTCGGTTCTGTTCTATGGCGGGCTGTTCCTGGCCTACCGGGTCGCTTCGGCAGATCCGCTGCTGATGCAGGCGCTGCGCCCGCGGCGTCCCGCCTGACAAAGCGCCGATTCATCGGGGGCGGCTGCGTTTCGGGCGGCGTTACCGGCTACGATTCCGGCAGCGATTCCGGCAGCGATTCGGGCGGGGCGCAATGTGCCGAACCGGTCCGCAGCCCATGGGCGGTGCGGTTTTCGCTACGCGGGCGATGCCTCGACCGCCTGCCGTCGGCGTGCAATCGGGCCGCGCCCGGTTGCAAAGCCCGGGCGCAGCCGATAGGTTACGCGCTCGCCGCCGACCCGAAATTCCGATACCCCACGCCTGCCCATGCCCGCGCTCGTCGCCCGACAGCTCCGCAAGACCTACAAGAACGGCTACGAGGCCCTCAAGGGCGTCGACCTCAGTGTCGAGGAAGGCGATTTTTTTGCGCTGCTCGGGCCCAATGGCGCCGGTAAATCGACACTGATCGGCATCCTGACGTCGCTGATCAATAAGACGTCGGGCAGCGTGGAGGTGTTCGGCCATGATCTCGACCGCGAGCCCGAAACGGTCAAATCTCTGCTCGGTGTCGTCCCTCAGGAATTCAATTTCAATCTGTTCCTGCCGGTCGAAGAGGTAGTCATCAATCAGGCGGGCTATTTCGGCATTCCCCGCCGCGAGGCCCGCGAGCGCGCCGAGTACTACCTGCGTAAGCTGGAGCTTTGGGACCGCCGCCGCTCCGAGATGCGCCTGCTCTCCGGCGGCCTGAAGCGCCGACTGATGATCGCGCGGGCGCTGGTGCACCGGCCGCGGATGTTGATCCTCGACGAGCCCACCGCGGGCGTCGACATCGAGATCCGCCGCGCCATGTGGGACTACCTGCGCGAGCTCAACGCCGGCGGCACGACAATTATCCTGACGACACATTATTTGGAAGAGGCCGAGAGCCTCTGCCGCAACATCGCCATCATCAGCCGCGGCAGCATCGAGGCCGTCGGCGAGACGGCCGATCTGTTGTCGGCGCTCGATACCGAGACCTTCGTACTGAACCTCAAGGGTCGGATCGCGCAATTGCCGGAGCTCGGCGGTTTCGTGCTGGAGTCCATCGACGACAGCACGCTGGAAGTACAGATCAACCGCGAGCACACCATCAACGGCCTGTTCGATGCACTGTCGCGCAACGGTATCGAAGTCATCAGCATGCGCAACAAGCAGAATCGCCTGGAAAAGCTGTTCCTGGATATGGTCGATCAAGAGCGTGGGCGCGCTCCATGAGCAGGCTGCCGCCGCGCTGGAACCGATACCGCGTCACCTTCGCCACCCTGGTCAGCAAGGAGGTAACGCGCTTCTCACGCATTTGGGTGCAGACGGTCCTGCCGTCGGCGATCACCACGATGCTCTATTTCGTGATCTTCGGGCGGCTGATCGGCGAGCGCATCGGGCCCATGGGGGGCTTCGCTTATATCGACTTCATCGTGCCCGGCCTGGTGCTGATGGCGGTCATCACCAACTCCTACAGCAACGTCGTCTCGTCGTTCTACAGCAGCAAGTTCTCGCGCTTCATCGAGGAACTGCTGGTGTCGCCGGCACCGAGCTGGGTGATTCTCGCCGGTTATGTGGCCGGCGGCGTCGCTCGCGGCCTGACGGTGGGCGTTGTCGTGATTCTGGTGGCCTTGCTCTTCACCGATCTCTCGGTGCACAGCTACCTGGTCACGACGCTCGTCTTGGTGCTGACTTCGGTGCTGTTCGCGCTCGGCGGTTTCATCAACGCGATCTACGCCAGAAGCTTCGACGATATCTCCATCGTGCCTACCTTCGTGCTGACGCCGCTGACCTATCTGGGCGGCGTGTTCTACTCCATCGAGTTGCTGCCGCCGTTCTGGCAAAGTCTGTCGCTGGCCAACCCGGTGCTGTACATGGTCAATGCCTTCCGTTACGGCATCCTCGGCGTCAGCGATATTCCCATGGCGCTGGCGTTCGCCATCATTGTGCTGTTCATCGCCGTGCTCGGATTCTTCAGCCTCTATCTGCTCGACCGCGGCGTCGGCATCAAGACTTGAGGTAGAAACCACGCCACCGCGGCCGGCGGCCGCGGTGCTCGCCGCTTCGGGCCTGAAACTCGACAGCGGTGCCCGGTGTCGGAGCAACCGGGCTGCGCCGTGCCTCAGCCCGACATGCGGGCACTGCGGGCCGGCCGCGCCCGGCGATCCGGCTCGACCGCCAAGACCGCGCGCCGTGGAAGATGGGGGCCATTGCCGCCGTTGCGCGGCGTGTCCGACTTGTGGGAAGGGGCCCGCGATGGGATCATCAACCCTCTGAACAACAAGGTCGTGAGGATGCCGGCGGGTTTCGGGCCACGGCGGCCGACGAAGATCGACCACAGCGCACGCCAGCCAGCATGTCCAAAAAACCAGAAACGCGCCAGCGTCAACCCGGCCGCCGGCCCCGCCGTCGCGGGATCGGCATCATGGGCGTCCTGCTGCGCCTGACCTTCCTCCTCGTGCTTGCCGCCGGCCTGGCCGGCGCCCTTTACGGCGTGCATCTCGACAAGATCGTGCGCGCGAAATTCGAAGGCAAGCGCTGGGCTCTGCCGGCGCGGGTCTACGCCCGGCCGCTCGAAATGTATGTCGGCCGGGCGCTGACCACCGACACGCTGTCCGGCGAGCTCGCGCGGCTCGGCTACAGCAGCGACCCCGACCTGACGCGCGACGGCAGCTATCTGGTGGACGGCGGCCGGGTGCTGGTCCGAACGCGGGCGTTTCGGTTCTGGGACGGCGCCGAGCCGGCGCGCTTCGTCGCCGTGGACATCGCCGACGGCATCGTGACCGATCTGCTCGATGCCGAAACCGGTGCGGACTTGGCGCTGGTGCGGCTCGACCCGGCGCTGATCGCAAGCATCTATCCAACCCACAACGAGGACCGGGTGCTGCTGCGCCGCGAGCAATTGCCCGATCGGCTGGTGAAGACGCTGCTGGCGGTGGAGGACCGCAAGTTCTACACACACGTGGGCGTCGACCCGAAAGGTATTGCACGCGCCGCCTACGAGAACCTGATGGCGGGCCGCACGGTCCAGGGCGCGAGCACGCTGACCCAGCAGTTGGTCAAGAACTTCTATCTGACGCAGGAGCGCACTCTGGAGCGCAAGCTGAACGAGGCCTACATGGCCGTGCTGCTCGAGCGCCGCTACGACAAGGACGAAATCCTGACCGCCTACGCGAACGAGGTCTACATGGGCCAGGACGGCAGCCGCGCCATCCATGGCTTCGGCCTCGCCAGCCAGTTCTACTTCAGCCGCGAGCTCGATGAGTTGGGCATCCCGGAGACGGCGATGCTGGTCGGACTCCTGAAGGGGCCGTCGGAATTCAATCCGCGCCGCAGCGCCGAGAAGGTGCTGGCGCGGCGTGATCTCGTCATCGATCTGATGGCGCATCACCGGATCATCTCCGCCGACGAGGCCGAGCGCGCGAAACAGGCGCCTCTCGGCCTGCGCGAGGGAGGCGCGCGTCCGCGCGGCGAGTACCCGGCCTTTATCCAACTGGTGCGCCGACAACTGCAGCGCGACTATCGCGAGGAAGATCTGCGCTCGGAGGGGCTGCGTATCTTCACGACGCTAGATCCGCTCACGCAAACCGAAGTCGAGCAGCGTGTCCGCGAGCGCATGCCGCAGTTGGACCAACAGCAGGGGTTCGAGGTCGGCACGCTCGAGACCGCCGCGGTGGTGACGTCCGTAGCCCAGGGCGAGGTGCTGGCGCTGGTCGGCGGCCGGGATCCGGACTTCGAGGGCTTCAACCGTGCGCTGGACGCCGTTCGGCCGATCGGCTCGCTGATCAAGCCGGTCATCTACCTGGCCGCGCTCGCGCAGCCCGAGCGCTACTCGCTGATGACGCCGATTCCGGATAAACCGGTCAGCCTGCGTGCCGGCGGCGAGCTGTGGCAGCCGAAGAATTACGACCACAGGGTGCACGGCAACGTCCCGCTCTACCGCGCCTTGGCGAAGTCCTACAACCTGGCCACCGTGAACCTCGGTCTGCAACTCGGCGTGGGCAATGTGGCGGGGATGCTCAACCGTCTCGGCGCGGTGCGAAAGATCGACGCGGTGCCGGCCATGCTGCTCGGTTCCGTGTCTCTGCCCCCGATCGAGGTGGCCCAGGTCTACCAAACCATCGCCGCCGGCGGCTTCCGCGCGCCGCTGAGAACCATCCGCGAGGTACTCGACGCCTCCGGGCGGCCGCTGAACCGCTATCCGTTGGCAGTGCAGCCCGTGGTTACGGAAGATGCGGCTTATCTCACGCAATGGGCCATGCGCAAGGTGGTCACCCAGGGAACCGCCACCTGGCTCCACAAACGCCTGCCCGAGACGCTCGCCGTGGCGGGCAAGACCGGCACGACCAACGACATGCGCGACAGCTGGTTCGGCGGCTTCAGCGGCGACAAGGTCATGATCGTCTGGGTTGGCCGGGACGACAATACCCCGACAAACCTCAGCGGCGGAACCGGCGCCCTGCGGCTTTGGGGGGATATCATGGCCAATATCGAGAGCCAGCCGCTGGACACGGGACCGCCGGACAGCGTCGTTGTCGCCGATGCCTGCGGCGGTTCGTCGATACCGTTCAGCCGCGGCCACGTCGGTGCCAACTGCGGCGGTGCCCGGGCGGAGACACGGCGAGTCGCCGGCGCGGATGCCGGGGAGACGGCGCCGGTGGTGGCACAGAAGCCGCCCGCCCGCGAGAGCGCCGAGCCGCGTCGCCGCGAGCGTGAGCCGGAGCGCAACGTGAGCCCATTCATGAGCGATTTCTACGGAAACTGACCGATGTCCAGAGTCATTCTGCTGATCCTGATCCCGCTGTCGTTGGCCTCTTGCGCGATGCAGGAGCGCACCGAGCCGCCGGCGCCGATCGTCGAATCGAGCCGGTCCGCACCGGCGCCGCGGCCCGTGCAGGCAGCACCGGCGCCCAAGCCCGAGCCGAAGCCGGCGGCGCCGCAGCCGACCAAGGTGTATGCCTACACGCCGCCGGAGTCTATTCCGGATCCGCAGCCGCAGCCCCCGGCGGATGCACCACCTGCGCCGGCACCCGGTCAGAGAACGACCGCCGGTGGGGCCGCCGATGCGCCGGCCCCGCCACAGCCGGCCAAGCCGCGGCCCGAGGTCGCTGCGCAGCCGCCGAAGCAGGCACCGGCGGCCGTTCCCCCGGCCAACCCGCCCGCCAAACCGCCGGCCAACCCGCCGGCCGAGAAGCCGCCGGCCGCCGTAGCCGATACCGGCACAAGGGCGCCCGAGCCGCTGCCGCAGCCCGTGACTCCGCCGCCGTCGGCACCGCCGGCCCCGGAAGTGGCGAGTGCCCCCGAGCGCTCTGCATTGGCGCCGGCGGATATGCCGCCGGCCGTCGATGCCTTGGCGCGCAGGGCCGAGCAACAGCGCCAGACCGGTGACTACGCCGGCTCTGCCGCGACGCTGGAGCGTGCGTTGCGCATCCAGCCCCAGCAGGCCTATCTCTGGAACCGTCTCGCCCGGGTGCGTCTGGAGCAGGGGCTCGGTCCGCAGGCGGGGAATTTGGCGGCCCGCTCGAACACGCTGGCCGGCGACCAGGCCAACTTGAAGAAGAACAACTGGGAAGTGATCGCCACCGTGCGCCGTCAGGCGGGCGACATCGAAGGTGCGCTGGAGGCCGAGCGCATGGCCGGCGGGGGCTGACCGGGCACGCCCCGGCCCACCCGCCGCGATGGCCAGCCAAGCCTCGGCTGTTGCCGACCTGCTCGGGCCGCAAGGCCTGCTGGCCGAGCACATCGCGGGTTTTCGCTGTCGCCGGCAGCAGCAGGCCATGGCCGAGGCCGTCGCGGAGACGATCGCCGACGGCAGCACGCTGATCTGCGAGGCCGGTACCGGAACGGGAAAGACATTCGCTTACCTGGTGCCGGCGCTGACCAGCGGCCGCAAAGTCATCATCTCGACGGGTACTCGCAACCTGCAGGATCAACTGTTCCACCGCGATATCCCCACCGTGCGCGATGCCCTCGGCCAACCGCTGCGGATCGCGCTGCTGAAGGGGCGGGGTAACTACTTGTGCCGGCACCGGCTCGAGGCGGCGGCGGCCAATCCGATCGCGCAGCGCCCCGAGGTCCGGCGCGATCTACGCCGCGTGAGTGCCTGGTCCGCCGATACCGCGACCGGCGATATCGCCGAGCTGGCGTTGCCCGAGGACGCGCCTATCTGGCCTGTCGTCACCTCGACCAGCGACAATTGCCTGGGCCAGAATTGCCCGTCGTGGAGCCGCTGCCACTTGGTGGAGGCGCGCCGGCGCGCCCAGGACGCGGACGTGGTGGTGATCAACCACCATTTGCTCTGCGCCGATATCGCGCTGCGCGAGGAAGGTTTCGGCGAGGTGCTGCCGGGTGCCGACTGCATCATCGTCGACGAAGCGCACCAACTGCCGGAGGTGGCGACCGGCTTTTTCGGCACGACGGTCAGCAGCCGCCAGGTGCTCGAGTTGGCGCGCGACGTCGTCGTGGAATACCGGCGCGAGGCCGGCGATATGCCGGAGCTGCCGCGGATTGCCGAAGCCCTGACACCCGCGGTGCAGGAACTGCGGGCCTGCCTCGGCGAGACCGACCGGCGAGCGCCTTGGCAGGCGGTCGCGGACGACGGCGCGGTGATGTCGGCACTGGCCGATCTCGATGCGCTGCTGGACGAGTTGTCCGAAGCACTTCAGCGGCTGTCCGGCCGGGGTAAGGGGCTCGATCACTGTCTCGCGCGCACGACGGCGGTCGCGTCGCGGCTGGCACTGCTGCTCGGCGAGGAGGCGGATGCTCAGGTGCGCTGGCTCGATGTGCGCGGGCGGGGCTTTCGGCTGAACCAGACGCCCCTCGATGTGGCGGATATCTTTCGCGCCTATCGCGAGCGTCATCGGAGCGCCTGGGTGCTGACATCGGCCACCTTGGCCGTCGGTCGCTCGTTCGAGCACTTCGCCTCGCAAATCGGCGTCGACGATGCGCGCACCGCCTGCTGGGACAGTCCTTTCGAGTATGCCCGCCAAGCCCTCTGGTTCGTGCCGCGGGGCATGCCCGATCCGGCCGACCCGGTCTACGGCGCGCGCTGTGCCGAACTGACGCTGGATCTGCTGGACATCAGCGGCGGGCGGGCGTTCCTGCTGTTTACCAGCCATCGCGCGCTACGCGAGGCCGTTTCGCTGCTCGAAGGCCGTCTCCGCTACCCGATGCTGGTGCAGGGCACGGCACCGCGGGCGGAGCTCATCGAGCGCTTCCGCGCCCATGGCGATGCGGTGCTGTTGGGGACATCGAGCTTCTGGGAGGGCGTCGACGTACGCGGCGATGCGCTGTCTTGCGTCATCATCGACCGGCTGCCGTTCGCGTCGCCCGGCGATCCGATTTTGCAGGCCCGGCTCGACGTGCTGCGCCGGCGCGGCGGCAATCCGTTCCGCGAGCACCAGCTGCCGCGGGCGGTGATCGCCCTCAAGCAGGGTGCGGGGCGATTGATTCGCGACGCGAGCGATCGGGGCGTGCTGGTGGTTTGCGATCCGCGGCTGCTCGGGCGAAGCTACGGGCGCGCGTTCCTCGACAGCCTGCCGCCGATGGCGCGCAGCCGCGATATCGAGGACGTGCGCGCCTTCTTCGGTGGCCAAGACGCGCCCGCTGCATCGGAGACGGAGTCCGCGGTGCGCGAGCCC
This sequence comes from Thiohalocapsa sp., assembly GCA_021736785.1. Lineage (GTDB taxonomy): Bacteria > Pseudomonadota > Gammaproteobacteria > Chromatiales > Chromatiaceae > Thiohalocapsa. The sequence continues at coordinate 56,406 of JAIPFF010000032.1, forward strand.
CGGGGCGCGGCCGGATTCTCCCCCTAGACCGGCTCAATGCCGCAACGACGACTGACTATGAAACTGCTCGCCATCGATACCTCGGGCGCCGCCTGTTCGGCAGCCCTGTTGCAGGACGACCGCATCAGCCAGCGCTTCGAGCTGGCGCCGCGCCGGCACGGAGAACTGATTCTGGCCATGGCCGCCGCGCTGCTGGCCGACGCCGGCCTTGCCCCCGGCGACCTCGATGCGGTCGCTTTCGGCCGCGGACCGGGCTCATTTACCGGTTTGCGCATCGCCGCCGCCGTCGCTCAAGGGATCGCGTTCGGTGCGGACCTGCCGGTGGTCGGCGTCTCCACGCTCGCTGCGCTGGCGCAAGGCTGCCGACGCCGCAGCGGTGCGGATCATGTGCTTTGCGCGCTGGATGCCCGTATGCAAGAGGTCTACTGGGGTGCCTATGCGGCGGATGCCGCCGGGCTGATGCGCCCGCTCGACGACGAGCGTGTGTGCCCGCCGGAGGCCGTCGTGGTGCCCCGGCCCGCGCCGGCCCAGGGATGGGTTTTTGCCGGCAGCGGCTGGGAGGCTTACCGGGAGGCTTTGAGCGCGGCAGTCGGCGACACCCCCCTCACCGGCGAGAGCGAGCTCGCGTGCGAGGCCCGGGATGTCGCCACGCTCGCCGCCGATGCCTACGAACGCGGCGACTGGGTGGAGGCGGAGGCGGCGCTGCCGGTGTATCTGCGCAACCGGGTGGCGGACCCAAAGCCAGGCGCATAAGGCCAAGGCGCCGCGGCGAAGGGCGCCGCGAGATACTCGAGAGCCCCGGCTGATCCGATCGCGCTTAGATGGAATTCCGGCGTGATTTGGATCGGCCGCCGGCGGTCCGGGCTTGGTGGTCGGAGCCCGGCGGTCAAGATCAGGCGCTGGTGGAACCGAGGTTGCCCGGCCGCGTGGGTCCGCTGCGGCGCGCGAAGCGCTCCTGGTGCCGGCAGTGTCGGCGCATGCAGCTGATGACGTAATGCGTCAGCGTGGCGCCGACGGCGAGGGAGACGCCGATACTGGCGCCGATTCGCACCATTGCAGGCGGCTCCGACAGCCCGAGCGTCAGCCATGTCAGGAAGCCGATGGTGCCCGAGATCAGTACGACCATCGCATAGGGCAGCACGCTGGTGTTGCACTCTCGACAAAACTTCATGGCGTCGTTCTCCTCCGCAATGACCGGCTTGGCGGGCGGTTTAGTTATCTGTGGATTACCGATTAAGGATAACCTAGATCGGGCTCGGTGATCGATGCTATCCGATAGCCGGTTTTTACCCGTTGCCGTGCGCTATCGGCCCAGGTCGGTTGAAATCCTCCCGGGCGGCGACGACGAGTAGGCCGAGGGGCTGTCCGGTGTTGTCCAGGGCATCACTTAGACTCCGCTTACCAAAGGAAAGTTCATGACCGACGCTTGCCTGTTCAGCCGCGCCGCGGAATGCCTCGCGGAATGCGACCCCATGCAAAAGACCATCGCGACCCGGCGTCTTGCCGCGGACTGGCGCGCGGGGCGGGTGGCGTTCGATGTCGCTGATTTTACTAAAGCAAATTGGGTGCCTATCGCCGCGCCCGGCAGGCCGCGCCGACCGGAGCTGGTTGCGCCGAAGCATCTTGCGGCAAGGGGGCTGCAGCATGCGTCCGGCCGAGCCGCCTTGATTCACGCGGTCGCCCACATCGAGCTCAACGCCGTGAATCTCGCCTGGGATGCGGTACAGCGCTTCGCGGGCTTGCCGCGGGAGTTCTACGCCGATTGGATCTCGGTGGCGGACGAAGAGGCCTATCACTTCGGACTGATGCGCGAGCGTCTGCAGGCGCTGGACTACGACTACGGCGATTTTCCGGCGCACGACGGGTTGTGGTCGATGGCGCGGCAAACCGCCTCGGACCCGCTGGAGCGTATGGCCCTGGTGCCGCGGGTGATGGAGGCGCGCGGACTCGACGTGACGCCGGGCATGATCGAGCGGTTCAAGTCCGCCGGCGACGCCGAAACGGCGCAGCGGCTCGACATTATCCTGCGCGATGAAATCGGCCACGTGGCCATCGGCAGCCGCTGGTTTCGTTACCTGTGCGAAGTCCGCGGCGTGGAGCCCGAAGAGACCTACGTCGCACTGATCGAGCGCCATTTGCGCGGGCGCGTCCGTTGTCCGCTGAATCGCGCGGCGCGGCTCGAAGCCGGCTTCGACGAGCGCGAGCTGGACCGTCTCGAGGCCATGTGCCGGCGGGGCCGCTAGGCTGCGCGCGACGGCGGTCGGGGCCGGGCGGGGCGCAGCCGGGCAGGCAGTGACAATCGTGCGTCGGCGGCGGGCCGGTTCTATGCCGGCTCTATGCCGGTCGCACCGGCTCGCGTGCCCAGAGGCCGCCGGCGTGCACCAGGACCTCGCCCCGGTCGGGGTGCCAGTCGGCGAGCACACGCCGTATGGCCGTGCCGCCGTCGATGTGCAGCCGGTGGTCGGCGGGCCGGTGGGTATGCCCATGCACCAGGGTTTTTGCACCGCTCTCGCGCAGGCGCCGGGCCACCGCGTCCGCGTTTACGTCCATGATCTGCATTGTCTTCTCGGCGGTGGCGGGGCCGCTCTTTCGGCGCGAGGCGGCGGCGATCCGCCCCCGCCTCCCCAGCGGCTG
>JAIPFF010000080.1 GCA_021736785.1 Thiohalocapsa sp.
CCCGGCCAGCCCGGGCGGGGACCGCATTCGGAGCCGTCGAGCGCGCCTGCCCGCCGGCGGACGACCGAATGCGGTGAAACCGCGGCGGCGCCCCCATCATCGCTTCGGCCCAGGGCCCGCGAAAGCGGTGTGCGGCGCGCCGGTGCCCTGCCCCGCGCGCGCTGTCCGGGTCCGGCAGGCAGGAAGCGATGACCGAAACAACCGAACGCCACGAGGAGCGGAATCATGCCGACAATCACAATCAAAACCACCACTGCCGCGGGCTTGCTCGCGCTGGTCTCGACGCTGACGCTCGCGGCCATCCCCGCGTCGGCCGCCGCGTCCGAGGACGCCGCGGCAGCGGGATCGGATCTGGCGAAAGAGGCGCGCTGGCGCGCGCAAATCGTCGACAGCCTAATGGATGGCGATGCGGTGGACTTGACCGCGGACGGGGTCACATTCCTCGGGCTCTATACCGAGGCGGATGAAGATACCGGCCGCGCCGCGGTGATCGTGCACGGCATCGGCGTGCACCCGAACTGGCCGCAGGTGGTCTACCCGCTGCGCACCGCGCTGCCCGGCGCGGGCTGGAGCACGCTCTCCGTGCAGATGCCGGTGCTGCCCAATGAAGCAGCCGACTCGGACTATGCGCCGTTGATGGCCGACGCCGCACCGCGGCTCGATGCGGCGGTCGCTTACTTGCAAGAACAGGGCGCGGAGCGGGTCGCCATCATCGCGCATAGCCTCGGCGCGTCGATGGCCAACGCCTACGTCGCAGAGCACGCGGATGCGGTCGACGCCTATGTCGCGGTGGGCATGTCGAGCGGCGAATCCCACGCGGGTCAGGACAACAACGCCCTCGTCGGCAAAATCGCCGTGCCGGTGCTCGACCTGTTCGGCGAGAACGATCTCGACGCAGTCATCGGCGGAGCGCCGGCGCGCGCCGAATCCGGCGGTGCCGGCAACAGCGGCTACCATCAAGTGCAAGTCCCCGGCGCTGACCACTTTTTCGACGGCCACGAAGACGCGCTCACCGAAACCGTCGTCGAATGGCTCGATGAAACCATCGCGGCACCGTAGCGTTTCGCGGCGGCCCGGCCGGGCCGAAGGCCGGCCGTGCGGAAATGCGTGCGGCGGCGCGGATTACGTCCGGGCTGAAGCCCAGACTCCCGAAGAGCGCCAGGAGTCTGCGGCACGCCGCGGACGGGTCATCGATGGCGGCGCGGGAAAACGTCCGGGCTGAAGCCCAGACTCCCGAAGAGCGCCAGGAGTCTGCGGCTCGCCGCGGACGGATCGTCGGTCGCGGGGCGGGAAGACGTCCGGGCTGAAGCCCAGACTCCCGAAGAGCGCCAGGAGTCTGCGGCACGCCGCGGACGGAGCATCGGTGGCGGCGCAGAGTTACGTCCGGGCTGAAGCCCAGACTCCCAAGAGCGCCAGGAGTCTGCGGCTCGCCGCGGACGGAGCATCGGTGTCGGCGCAGAGTTACGTCCGGGCTGAAGCCCAGACTCCCGAAGAGCGCCAGGAGTCTGCGGCACGCCGCGGACGGAGCATCGGTGTCGGCGCAGAGTTACGTCCGGGCTGAAGCCCAGACTCCTGGGCGTGCCGTGAGGTGGTGCATTGCAGTACGTTTTCGGCTAAGGTTTCGAAAACGGAGGCTGTTCGTATGAACATCGAGCTCAACCATCGGCAGCGGCAGATCCTGGAGCGCGTCGATGCCGCCGGCTTCGTCGCCATCGACGACCTGGCGGCGGAATTCCGCGTCACGCCGCAGACCGTTCGCCGCGATATCAATAGCCTATGCGACCGGGGGCTACTGCGCCGACTGCACGGCGGCGCGGGACCGCCGGCGAGCAGCGTCCGCAACATCGATTACTCCGATCGGCGGGTGCTGCACCCGGAGGCGAAGCAGCGCATCGCCCGCGCCGTCGCCGACTACATTCCCAACGGCTCGTCGTTGTTCATCAACCTGGGCACGACCACCGAGGCCGTCGCCGGCGCCCTCTGCGCGCACACGAACATGCGGGTGATCACGAACAACTTGAACGTGGCCGTACTGCTGTGTGCGCAGCCGTCCTTTGAAGTCATGGTCACCGGCGGCCAGGTACGCCCTCACGATCGCGGCATCGTCGGCGCCGAGACCGCGGATTTCATCAGTCAATTCAAAGTCGATTTCGGCATTATCGGCGTCTCCGGGATCGACGGCGACGGCACGCTGCTGGACTACGACTATCGCGAAGTCCGGGTCGCCCAAGCGATCATCGCCAACGCGCGACGGGTTCTGCTGGTCGCGGACCAGAGCAAGTTCACGCGCAACCCGATGGTCAGGCTGGCGCATCTATCCGACATCGATGTGCTGTTTACGGACCGCCCCCCGCCGGCGGCGATGAACGCCATCCTGACAGCCGCGGAGGTCGAGGTTCGACTGCCGGCAGCGCAGTGCGAGCCCGGCGCGGAGAACGGCGCCGACAAGGCAATCAGAGCCATCCCACGCGCAACGGCGACCGAGGTTTAACCCGGCCCGTCCTCGCCCCGCTTCGCATCCGCTCCGCTGCCTTTCGAATCTCGGCCGGCGCTGCCCGGGGGCGACGCCGATCCACGGCCGCGTCCCGATGTCCCGCAACGCCCCTTCGAGCCGCGGTTCGATCCGCCGGAAAAGGCGTCGGCAGCTTTCTCGAGTCATCGCCAGTCCGATTTTCATCCCCGGCCGCCGATCCGAGTGATCCGAGTGATCCGAGCGATCCGAGCGATCCGAGCGATCCGGGCGGCCCCGCCCGCCCTCTCGATGCCGACAGTATTCGTGCGCGAACATAAACGAACGCGCACTTGAACATCTTTGGAACCCGACTATACTCCGCTTTCGTGTCCCCTCGCACTTCGCGCAAAAGGTGCGGGACGAGTCGGCGTCGAATGACTGGCGTCGATTCGCCCTTAACGCCGCTTGTTTGCTCTGATCGGCGACCGGACAAAACGACCCGCCGCACCCGCCGGCGTCACGGAGATAGATCAAAACGCAGACTCGCCGATTATCTCGCTCACCACCATCGCCGGAGGCAACCGAATAATGAAAAACGGCTACATCCTCGCCATCGACCAAGGCACAACCGGCTCGACCGTCCTGCTTTTCGACCACGCGGGCAAGGTTCGCGCCCGCGCCTACTCCGAGTTCACTCAGCACTACCCGAAGCCAGGCTGGGTCGAGCACGATCCGGAGGAGATCATCACGGTGACGATGAAGGTCATCGCCGAGGCATTGCGCGGCGGCGGCATCAGCGCCAACGACATCCAGGCCATCGGCATCACCAACCAACGCGAGACCGCGGTGGTGTGGGAGCGCGCCAGCGGCAAGCCGGTCGGGCGCGCGATCGTCTGGCAGGACCGTCGCACCGCGCGCTACTGCGATGAGCTGAAGGCCCGGGGCCTGGAGGACATGGTCCGCGACAAGACCGGACTTGTCATCGATCCCTACTTCTCCGGCACCAAGCTGAAGTGGATGCTCGACAACACCGCGGGCCTGCGCGGGCGGGCCGAGCGCGGAGAGATCTGCTTCGGCACCATCGATTCCTGGCTGGTGTTCCGCCTGACCGGCTGCCGCGTGCACATCACCGACTATTCCAACGCGTCGCGCACGCTGATGTACAACATCCGCTCGCTGCAGTGGGACTCGGAGCTGCTGGACCTGCTGGACGTCCCCGCCGCGATGCTCCCCGAGGTGTGCCCCTCCTCGCAGATCTACGGCGAGACCGACCCGCAGATGTTCTTCGGCACCAAGGGCATCCCCGTCGCCGGTATCGCCGGCGACCAGCAGGCCGCGTTGTTCGGGCAGGCCTGCTACAGCCCGGGCATGGCCAAGAACACCTACGGCACCGGCTCCTTCGTACTGATGAATACCGGCACCGAGGCCGTCGCCAGCAAGGAAAAGCTGCTGACGACCATCGCCTGGGGCGTCGGCGACGAGCCGGTGGAGTACGCACTCGAGGGCGCGATCTTCGTCACCGGCTCCGCGGTGCAGTGGCTTCGCGACGGCCTGGGCATCATCGCCAATGCCTCCGAGACACGGGAAATGGCACGCTCGGTGCCGGATAACGAAGGCGTCTACTTCGTGCCGGCGCTGGTTGGCCTAGGCGCCCCGCACTGGGATCCCTATGCCCGCGGCATGCTGATCGGCATTACCCGCGGCACCGGCAGGGCGCATGTGGTCCGCGCCGTACTCGAGAGCATGGCCTACCAGACGCGTGACGTCATCGAGGCCATGCAGCGCGACTCCGGCATCACGCTGAAGGAACTGCGCTGCGACGGCGGCGCCTCCGTCAACAGCGTGCTGATGCAGTTCCAGTCCGACATCCTCGGTGTTCAGGTCGAGGTGCCGAGCATCGTCGAGACCACGGCGCTGGGCGCGGCCTACCTGGCGGGCTTGGCCGTCGGCTTCTGGGACAGCCGCGCCGAGATCGCCGAGCAATGGGCGCTGGATGTGCGCTATCACCCCCGCTTCGACGAGGCCAAGCGCGAGCGCCTGTTCAAGCGCTGGCACAAGGCCGTCGAGCTCAGCAAGGGCTGGGCACTGGACGACGACTAGGCATCGAGCGGGAGTCCCCGGGGCGTCCGCCGGGAACTGACCGGGAACTGACCGGGTGCCGACCCGCCCGAGGGCCGTCGCGATCGGCAATGCCGGCGTCGCGCGCCCCGGTACTTTTACTCGACGTCGCTCGTCGGCGTCCCCCGCCCAACGGAGGCTTCGACCATGACGCTGCGCGCCAACAACATCGCCAAGCTCAAGGACCGCACGTTCGACGCGCTGATCATCGGCGGCGGCATCAACGGCGCCGTGTCCGCCGCGGCGCTATCGGGAAAGGGTGCCCATGTGGCCCTCATCGACAAGCGCGACTTCGCCGGCTTCACCAGCCAACAGTCGTCCAATCTGGCCTGGGGCGGCATCAAGTATCTGGAGAGCGGCGACTACCGGCTGGTGCGCAAGCTCTGCCTCAGCCGCAACGAGCTGATTCGAAGCTATCCCACCAGGGTCAAGGAAATCCGCTTCTTCGCGACCATCGACAAGGGCTTTCGCTTCTCGCCCTTCTTTCTCTGGCTCGGCACCTGGGTGTATTGGTTGTTCGGCAACGGCTTCACCAAGCCGCCGCGCTTCCTGACCAAGGCCCGCATCCAGCGCGAGGAGCCGGTGGTCGATGCACATTGTGCCGCCGGTGGTTTCGAGTACTCGGACGCCTACCTGCACGACAACGACTCGCGCTTCGTGTTCCAGTTCGTGCGCTCGGCCATGGACCGTGGCTGCATCGCGGCCAATTACGTGGAATCCCTCGGTGCACGCCGCGAGGACGGCCTCTGGATCACCCGCGCCCGCGACACCGAGACCGGCGACAGCTTCGACATCCGGGCCAAGGTCCTGATCAACGCGGCCGGCCCCTTCGTCGACGACCACAATAACCGCACGAACGAGCAGACCGAGCACCAACATCTTTTCTCGAAAGGCATTCACCTCATCGTGCCGCAGATCACGCCGAACCGCCGCATCCTGACCTTCTTCGCCGACGACGGCCGGCTGTTCTTCGTGATCCCGATGGGCGTGCGCACCTGCATCGGCACCACCGACACCCGCGTCGAGACCCCCGATACCGGCGTCACCGACGAGGACCGCGACTTCGTCCTCGACAACATCAACAAGCGCCTCGAGCAAAAGACGCCGCTGACCCGCAAGGACATCATCGCCGAGCGCTGCGGCGTGCGCCCGCTGGTGGTGCGTCGGCAGGCATCCGGCGGCGGCGAGCGCGACTGGATGCAGCTCTCGCGCAAGCACGAGATCGACGTCGACCGCGCCAACGGCCACCTGTCGATCTTCGGCGGCAAGCTCACCGACTGCGTCAACGTCGGCAACGAGGTCTCCGAGATCGCCGCCGCGCTGGGCATCGACCTGCCCCACGCCCATTACCGCTGGTACGGCGAGCCGCACCGTTCGGTATACGAGGAATATATGCACCAGGCCCGTTTGATGGATCTGGACAGTTACACCTCGCCCGAGTCCATCGAGCAGCTCTCCAGCCGGCTCTGGCGGCGCTACGACCAGCAGGCCTTCGAGCTCTTGGCGCAGATCCGCGAGGACCCGCGCCAGGCGGAAGTGCTGATCAAGGGAACGGACTACCTGCGCTGCGAGATCCAACTCGCCAAGCGACAGGAGATGATCGTCAAGCTGGAAGACTTCCTGCGCCGACGCTCCAAGATCGCGCTGGTGGTGCCGCGTCAGACCATCCAGCAGGCCGACGGTCTCATGGAAGCCTGCCGCATCCTGTTCGGCGAGCACGCGCAGCAGCGCTACGACGAATACTTCGGCGAGTCCCGGCGCGTCACCCCCGCGCAGTCACTGCCCGAGAGCGACGCGGCTTGACGCATCGAAAACCCGAAACCGCACGTGGGCTTTCAGTCACCGGCGCGGGAACGTGCCCTCGCAGCTCGACGGCAGCCGAACAACGACAACGACAGTAGCAAGACCACCCGGAGGCAGAACAACAATGAATCCCTTTCTCGGCGAGATCATCGGCACGGCAATCCTGCTGCTGCTGGGCAACGGTGTCGTGGCCAACGTGGTGTTGAACGGCACCAAGGGTCACGGCGCCGGCTGGATCGTGATTGCCTGGGGCTGGGGCATGGCAGTGTTCGTCGCCGTGTTCACGGTTGCGGCCTTCAGCGGCGCGCACCTCAACCCCGCCGTCTCCGTCGGGCTGGCCGTCGCCGGCAAGTTCGACTGGGCGCAGGTACCGGCCTACGTCATGGCACAAATGCTCGGGGCGATGATCGGCGCCGCGCTGGTCTGGGTGATGTACCGACCGCACTTTGCGCAGACCGACGACCAAGACCTGAAGCTCGCCTGCTTCTGCACGGCGCCGGCGGTGCGCGACGTACCGTCCAATCTCTTCTCGGAAATCCTGGGCACCTTCGTGCTGGTGTTCGCGGTGCTGTTTCTGGCCGTGTCGGTGTTCGGTCTCGGTGCGCTCGACGCGCTGCCGGTCGGCCTGCTGGTTCTGGCCATCGGCCTGAGCCTCGGCGGCACCACTGGCTATGCCATCAATCCGGCCCGCGACCTGGGGCCGCGGCTGATCCATGCGCTGCTGCCGATGCCCGGCGGTAAGCGCGATAGTGACTGGGGCTATGCCTGGATTCCGGTGGTCGGACCCATCGCCGGCGCAGCACTGGCGGGCCTGCTGTATCTGGCGCTGCAGGATCCGACCAGCGTGCAGTTCCGCTGATCCGGCGATCGGGTTACGGGCGTGGCTCGTCCCGCGGCAGCCCGTCAACCCGGCCGGGCCGCGACAAGCGCCCCGCAGCGCACCGCGCAAAGCCCGGGCGCCGGCTGCCGAACAACGCCGCGCTCGCGCGGCTCGACGCCGAAGCCGGCAGATGCCCGTCCACATACTCCGCCAGAGGCTCGAGGAGCACCCTATGAGCAAGCGTCCCGTACACCTGCCGCAAAGCACGGCCCGCCGCTGCTTTCTGCAAACCGCCGCCGGCGCCGGACTGGGCACACTGCTGCCGCGGGCACTCGCGCAGCAGAGCGATACCGGCCCAGCCCCGGACCCCGGCCGGGATACGGACCCCTTGCGCATCGCCGCCGCCCGCCGCTGGGTGCGCGGCGAATTCACGCCGTCCACCCTCGACGAAGATGCTCAGATGCGCGAGATGGCGTTCTTCATCCGCGCCGCCGCGCCCTTCCGCGGCCAGCGCATCCACGTCGCCTCGGAAACCATCCCGACCCATGTCTACGAGCAGCGTTTTCTGGCGCGAGCCTTTCACGACATCACCGGCGTGCGCGTCCAGCACGACCTGCTCCACGAGGGTGAGCTGGTGGAGCGCCTGCAAACGCAATTGCGCACCGGCCGCAACCTCTACGACGCCTATGTGAACGACAGCGACTTCATCGGCACCCACTACCGCTCCGACAACGTCGTCCCGCTCTCGGACTGGATCACCGGCGACGGCGCGGACGTCACGCTGCCGACGCTGGACTTGGACGATTTCATCGGCAGCGCTTTCACCACCGGACCGGACGGCAAGCGCTACCAGCTCCCGGACCAGCAGTTCGCCAATCTCTACTGGTTCCGCTACGACTGGTTCCGGCGCGAGGATTTCGGGCGAGCTTTCGCCGAGCGCTACGGCTACCCCCTCGGTGTGCCCGTGAACTGGAAGGCTTACGAAGATATTGCCGACTTCTTCACCAACCAGGTTCGCGAGATCGACGGCCGACGGGTCTACGGTCATATGGACTACGCCAAGATCGACCCCTCGCTGGGCTGGCGCTTCACCGACGCCTGGCTGTCCATGGCCGGCGTCGGCGATCCCGGCTTGCCCAACGGCATGCCCGTCGACGAATGGGGGATTCGCGCAGAAGATTGCCGCCCCAAGGGCTCCGCGGTCAGCCGCGGAGGCGCCACCAACGGCCCGGCCGCTGTCTACGCGCTGCGAAAATACCTGGAATGGCTGGAGCGTTTTGCCCCGAAAGAGGCCTATGACCTCGACTTCTCCGACGCCGGTCCGGTGCCCGCCCGCGGCGACATCGCCCAGCAGATCTTCTGGTACACCGCCTTCACCCCGGACATGATCAAGGCCGGCTCCGCGGTCATGAACGCAGATGGCTCGCCGAAGTGGCGCGTCGCGCCGTCGCCCCACGGCGCTTACTGGCGCCCCGGCATGAAGCTCGGCTACCAGGACTGCGGCGCCTGGACACTGCCCGCCGCCACCCCGCCGGAGCGCCGCCGCGCCGCTTGGCTCTACGCACAGTTCTGCACCTGCAAGAGCGTCTCGCTGAAGAAGACACTGGTGGGCCTGACGCCCATCCGCGCCAGCGACTTGGAGTCCGAGGCGATGACCGAGGCCGCGCCGCGCCTCGGCGGCCTGGTCGAGTTCTACCGCAGCCCGGCGCGCACCGCCTGGACGCCCACCGGCATGAACGTGCCCGACTACGCCAAGCTCGCCCAGCTCTGGTGGACCCGCATCGGGCGTGCCGTCAGCGGCAAGCTCGAGCCCCGGCAGGCCCTGGACGAGTTGGCCGAGGCCCAGGACGCCGTCATGGCACGGCTCGCCGCGGCCGGTGACTTCACCCGCTGCGCCCCCGAGCTCAACGAGCCGGAAACCCGGCAAGCCTGGCTCGAGCGCCCCGGCGCCCCGAAGCCGCGGCTCGCCGACGAAGAGGGACAGGGACGCACCGTCGACTACGAGGCGTTGCTCGAAGCCTGGCGGCGAGGCGAAGCGACCGTGTCGCTAGCCACGCAGCGCTAAGGAACAGCCGCGCCCGCGCGCGAAGCGCCGCGGATTCGAAGCCGGTATCGCAGGACCCCCGCACCCATGGCGCGCGCCGCTTGATCAAAAGCCGCCGAGTCAATCGCCGGACAGCTCCGCCGCATGCGACCGGGCGACGGCAATCTCCCGCGCCGTCAGGCGGTAACCGGGCCTTCTGCCGCCCATCAGCAGACCGAGCTCGGTTTGCGCCGCTTTTTGTCGACCAACTGGTTAAGCTTCTTGATGCGCCCGGGGTCGGACTTGCCGTCGTTGTCGCGCTTCGCATCGACGATGCCGCGGACCAACTGCCGCCGCTCCGGCGGGCGCAATGCCGGCGTGACGAGCACCCGGTCGAGCGAGAACGCGATGCCCGCCGGCCGCCGCCATACATAGCAGCGCCGCACGCACACATACCCCCATCAGTCGGCCCGCCAAGGAAGCTTCGCTGTCTGCGAAGTAATAGCTCAGGCGCCGCATTCCGGCAGCGTCGCGCCCGAGCTCGCGGCAGCGCCGCTATTGATGGGGCGCTTATGCATGCGCTCGGCTGGTCAGCCGGCGCCACAGGGTGTCGGCGCCCTTCGAAATAGAGGACACCGCACCGGTCAAGATGTATCGCCGCCCGTACGCCATCAGCGGTTTTTCTATGGCGAGATAGGTTAGCGACGAGAACAACACCACCAGCACACTGACAGCCGGCATCAGTAAAGAGAATTGGGCAGGACTCCATGCGGCAAGATCGAGCACGGAAAACTGCGTAAACAACAGATACAGCACGAAGCCGTGAAGCAAATAGATACTGTAGCTTATCTCGCCGAGCAAAATAGCGGACTTCAGGTGCAACAGCCCGAATAGGCTATTGCCGTAGACCACAAGAGCAAAAAAGAGAGAGATGATAACAACATGAATAAAGCTCAACGTGCCGGGATAAAATACCGCGGCGAGAAAGAGCAAAGCGCCGGCCGTTGATGCCGCATTCGAAGTAATCAGTGCATCCGGAATCGGCATACATCGGACCAGGTGCGCAACTGCCGCGCCGACGGCGAACAAAAGGAAGTACTTGGTCGAGAAAGTCAAGAAATCAACGGGGCTGAAAAACAGCACGATCATGAGAACAAACAGCAGCGTCCCACTGGATGCTCCACCTTTGAGAAGCAGTAACGACAAGAGCGGCAGTGAAAGATAGAACAACCACTCATAACGCAGGGTCCAATCCACTTCCGCGATGATTGTTTTCGTCTCGTCGAACCCGTTGATGGTGGAGCCGTGGAATAGCCCCCATTTCAGATAGTCGAACGCCAACTCCGGCACCCTGACGTCCAGTCGGTAGCCCGTATTGTGGAAGACGACGAGTGTAATGAGCAACAGCGCGAAGATATATAGCGGAACGATCCTGAAAATCCGCGATTCGAATAATTTATACCAATTGATTCTTTGCTTGGCGTTCAATAATTTCGAGGTAAACAGAAAGCCCGTGATCATGAAGAAGATCGCGACCCCGACTTTTCCATAGTTGTGGTAAAACTGCTGCGGCGGCCCCGCCCACTCACCATTGACTATCCAATAGTAGGTGATCACGAAATGATGAAAAAGCACCGCAAGCGCCAAGAAGCCCCGGATTCCATCCAACGTTTCGAAGCGTGCGCGACGATCATCCAAAAACCGGAATGATCGACCTTTCCGCAGCATTTCCGCCGCCAACAGACAGGCGGCGAAACTGACGATAGACACGGCGAAGCCCATAAGCCTGACCTTGAGGTTCGGTTGTCAGTAGTGCGTTGGGCCAGCGCCGGGCGCGAAGGAGGCTGCACCGCGGGTTACGGTGTTCGAATAGCCGCCGTGGCTTAGCTTTACGAGCGCTCTCGCTTGCCTGGATCCGAGTATGAAGTACACAAGGCAAGTCGTTCTGTGAATGCCGGCACAAAACGACTTTCGTCTCGTGTCCGATGGTCAGATTAAAGTCTCAGAGGGGACTTCGGCTTGTGTATTACGGCGCATCAGACAAGACGTGGATGGCGGTGGCTCGAGACGACGGCGACGCGCGAACGCCGCTGCCGACGGCGGCTCGGACGAGATGCGACCGAGCCGGGACGGTGCGGCCCCACTGTCGGCATAAGCGACGGCGCGCCGTCGGCGACGTCGCCACGGCCGGCCGCGGCGGGTGAGCAGCGGCTGGCGGAGGAAGGCGAAGAAGGGGCTCCGACGGGCGCGTTTGTTGCTGGTCCTCGCCGGGGTGCGCGGTCGCGTCAGAACGCCCGCAGCACTCGCCAGCGCTGATAATCGGGCTCGTCCAAGTAGGCCTTGCTGCCGATGTAGTTGAGCACGTTTCGCAGCCGGTAGAAGCCGACTACGGAGTCGACACGCAGCAGTTCTTTGCCCTGTTCGTCGAAGAAGATCAGGGACGGCGTGTAGAACAGCCCGAGGTCTTCGGCCCAGTCACGGGCAGTGGTTCGCTTGCCGGCCGGCGTAATCACCGGGGTGTCGGACCAGACATTGAGTTGGACGCTGTCGAACTCGGCAAATTGCCGCACGATGGCGGGCTCGTCCAGGGCCTGCCCATGCAGCACGTCGCAGGCGTGACACTCGCCCTGCTCGAAGAAGACGGCCAGCGGGCGCTCGCTGGGCACGACGCTGCGGTCCAGGTTATAAGGCGGCGGCAGGAAGAAGTCTTCGTCGTTCAGGTCGCCGGCATCGAACACCATGCGGTTCTCGCCGCGGGCCAGGTAGTCGCGGAAACTCTCGCGTTTGTAGTGATCGTCGGCGACGTATTCCAGCGCAGCTCGGAACTGATACGGCGGATAGTAGCCGCGCAGGCGCAGAGCCTCGGCCCCGGTCTCGTCGTAGAACACCAGGGACGGGGTAAAGTTGGTCTCGTTTTCCAGCGCAAAGTCCCGCTCGTTGGTCAGCGTGCCGTCCAGTCGGGTGACTTCGGCCACACCCCAGATGTCGACGGGTACGATGTCGAAGTTGCGGCGGGTGTACTCGACCACGTCCGGCAAGCCGAAGTTGACGTCCATCAGCTTGTGGCAGTAGGCGCAGCGTTTTTGGCCGAAGTAGACCACCAGGTCCTTGCCCTCGGCGAGGGCGGCGGCATGGTCGTCCGGCAGGTTCAGGAACGGCTCGTTGAACCAGTCCGGATACTGCAGCAGCTCGTCGCGCGGGAAGTCGTCGAAGCCATAGACATCTTCGGCATCCTCGGCGGCGGCCGACACCAGCAGCGGCAGCAGCAGCGCCGCGAGCCCGGCGAAGCCGGAAAGGCGGAACGGGCGACTCGGGCCGGCCGACGCCGTGCGCCGGGACGGGCAGTGGC
>JAIPFF010000033.1 GCA_021736785.1 Thiohalocapsa sp.
GTCCCCAACGAAAAACAGCGCGCGGCGCTGCGGGCGATCGACGCACTGCGACTGTAGCCAGGCGCGTAAACCCCGAACTTCCGAATCACTTCGGAAAATCAGCAGGATAGTGCGAGACGATGCGGGGAACTTCGGTTTAGTGCTGGGCGTCTGCGGAATGTCGCTGCGGGACACGACCCGGCGCGACGGACGCCGGGCTGCGGCGAACGGCGAGTGGTGGTGAGAATCATCGCCCGGCGGTCGGGCGCCGGGCGAAGGGCGGCGGATCGATGCCCGGCCAAGGGGCCGGCGGCACCCGCCCCGGGGGTGGGGCGCTTCGGGTTACTCCGCGCTGCGACCGGCTTTCTGCCAAGGCGAGACGACGCCGAGCAGATGTGCCATATCTTTGAATAAGATGCGCATATGGGCGGCTGGCTTGGCCTTCACCAATCGCTTGTGCATATAGGCTTCCCAGGTCAGGTGCTGCACGTCCGGGTCGTCGCACATGCTGACGAAGCGCTCGCGGCGCTTGTCGTTCTTGTACCAAAACTTCTGCATGATGCCGAGGATCCAGAACACCCGCCCATGTGCTTTCATAAAGCGCTTGCGGGCCTGTGCCAGCGCCTTGGCGTCGCCTGTGACAAGAAACTCTGCGACGGCGTCGGCAGCCATTCTGCCGCCCACCAGCGCGTAGTAGATGCCTTCACCCGATGCCGGCGCGACGACGCCCGCCGCATCCCCCGCGACGACGATATCGCGGTCATTGTCCCATTTGGCCAGCGGGTGCAACGGAATCGGCGCCCCTTCGCGGCGCAGCGTTTCGCACTGGTCGAGGCCGGTGCTCTTGCGTAGATCGTCCACCGCATCGTGCAGCGAGAAGCCTTTGATCTCGGTGCCGACGCCGACGCTGACGGTGTCGCCGTGAGGAAAGATCCAGGCATAGAAGTCCGGGGACAGCTTGCCTTGATAGTAGACGTCGCAACGTGTCGGATCGTAGTCGGGGCTGCCCGAGCTCGGTGCGCGGACGATTTCGTGGTAAGCCGCGACGTGGGGCAGTTCCTTGGCGCCCGGGATGCACTGCTTGGCCACCGAGGACATCGCCCCGTCGGCGCCGATGACAGCGCGCGCGCGTACCGATTCGACGACGCTGCGGTCTTCGGATTCGGCGGGCCTGAAATGGACCAGGGCCGTGCCGTCCGTGTCCCGGCCGATGGTGGTAAAGGTGCCGTTGCGCCGCTCGGCGCCGGCCAGCTGCGCGCGATCGCGCAGCCATTCGTCGAAGGGACCCCGATCCACCATGCCGACGTAGCCGCCGTTGATGGGCATATCCACGTGGCGCTCGCTCGGTGCCACCATTCGAGCCGATCCGATCCGGGCGACCAGTTGGGAGTCGGGAATCTCGAATTCCTCGATCGCTTTGGGAGGAATCGCACCGCCGCAGGGCTTGATGCGTCCGGGCCGGTCGAGAAGCAGTACCTTGTGGCCCCGGCGGGCCAGGTCGGTGGCGGCAGTCGCGCCGGCCGGACCGCCGCCGATCACTACCGTGTCGTAAGTCGCCAGGTTCGCCATTGGTTTCACCATTCAGGGATTGGTTTGTCCTAAGGGGCGGCGTAGCGCTTGCTCGTCGTCCCGATTGACCGTCAGCCGGTGATGACGGCTCGCGCCGCGAAGGCGCTGATCATCATGCCGCTCACATAGACCGTCACGCCCAGTGCACTGAGCCAAGTCGCTCGCTCGATCGGGCTATCGATGAAGCGCACCATCAGTGTCATCTGGACGGCGATCAGGGACGCCACGGCGGCAGCGTGAACGGGCTGCATCCAGTCGAACAGCAGGCCGACGACAACCAATTGCGGGACGATCATGACGATGCATGCGACCCAGGCGGCGCCTTTGACGCCGAGCTGGACCGGCAGCGATCGCACGCCCATCTGCTTGTCGCCCTCGATGGCCTTGAAGTCGTTCAAGGTCATGATGCCGTGGGCCCCGAGGCCGTACAGGAACGCCAGCGCCAGGATGCGCCAGTCCGGCATCTGGCCGCCGATCATGACCGCGGCGCCGGTGATCCAGGCGAGGCTCTCGTACGAGAAGCCGACGGCGGCGTTGCCGAACCAGCCGTTTTGCTTGAGGCGCAGCGGCGGGGCGCTGTAGATCCAGGCGAAGATCAAGCCGATGATCGTGGCGCCGAACACCCAAGGGCCGAGGACCAGCGCCAGCGCGAGCGACAACAGCGTCCAGACGATGGCGATATAAAAACCCCAGCGTCCGGGCAGGCGCCCGGACGGGATGGGGCGGTCCGGCTCGTTGATCGCGTCGACATGCCGGTCGTACCAATCGTTGACCGCCTGGCTTGTCGCGCACACCAGCGGCCCGGCAAGGATGATGCCGGCGATCAATACGACCCAGTTTTCCGCGATCGAGGCGCCGGAAGACACCACGCCGCACGTGAATGCCCACATGGGCGGAAACCAGGTGATGGGATGCAAAACCTCCAGCATTGCCGAAGGTACGGGCCGCGATGGCGCCGAATCGCTCGAAACCGTCTCTGTCATGGGTTTGCTTTAAAAAGTATCGTTGTGGAAACGGGAGTTGCGTTCTTGTCGGCCACCGCCGCCCCGGCGCCCCGAGGGCGGCCCGGCGTATCGGGGCGCTAATCGCGCAAGTCTAGCCGCAAGCGTATCCAAGCGGCCACGCTGCGCGCGCTGCGCCTGATCAAAGTCAAGTGCGGATGCGAGTCCACCGCGCCGGAACGGGAGTGCCGGCCGGCTGGAAGCTGCTGCCGGGGCGGGTTTTCGCGGCGCGAGGCGACGCCGCGCGGATCGGCTCTTCGCGCTCGCTCAGTCCCCGCTCTCGCCGTCTGACTCGGGCTGACTCAGCCCGTAGCGGCGTAGCTTGACGTAGAGGCTTTGCCGACTCAGGCCGAGCAGCTCCGCGGCCGATGCGCGATTGTCGCCGGTGAGCTCGAGCGCCGCCTCGATGCACAGCCGCTCGATCATGTCGGTCGACTCGCGCACGACCTCCTTCAGCGGAACGCGTCCGACCAATTCGCTCAGGTGCTCGATCGATCGGGGTAGGGCGCCGTCGCTGCGGGTGTCCGCGGAGACGCGCCGATCGACATTGCGAACGATGAAGCCGAAGCTCGGCTGGTCGCCGTTGTGGATCGAGACCGCGGAAATCTCCACTTCGCTGCTCGAGCCCAGTTCCGAGCGGATGGTGGTCGCGAACAGTCTCACTGCGGTGTGCTGGCGCAGATTGGCGATCAGGACGTTGAGATCGACGCCGGGTCGCCCGAGCCAGCGGTCCAGCGACTCGCCCCGGGCCTGATCCTCGCTGGTGAGCTGCGCAAGCTCCAGGAATGCGGGATTGGCGCTGAGGATGCGTCCGTCCTGGCTGGTAATCACGATCCCGTCCGGGGCCTTCTCGATCATCTTCACCAGGCGCGATCTCGGCTCGCTCGACACGGTGCCGGCCGCCTCGCCGGGGACGGGCGACAGCCGGATCAGCAACAGCGAAGCGTTCTCTTGGCGGACCTGCGCCGCGGAAACCTGAAATTCCGAGCCGGTGCGCAGCCGCGCACGCACGTCGTTGGCGCGTCCGGCACTGCGCACGCCGGCGATCAGCGACTGGATCGCGCGGGTGCCTTCCTCTTCGAAGCCGTCGGGGAAGTGTCTGCCTACCAGCCGGCGGCTGTCGCTGGTTAATAAAAGCGATGCCGCTGGATTCGCCTCGACGATCTTGCCGGTGTCCGGGTCGAGGATGACGATGGCGTCCGGCGACGAGCGGAACAGCAGCCGGTAGCGGGTCTCCAATTGACGCAGTCGCCAATAGTCGCGCTCGAGCGCCTGCTGCGCGTCCACCAAGCGTTGCTGCAGCGCGGCGATGCCCTGCAGGTTGCGGCCGACGGCGACCAAATGCCGGCCGCCGCCCAGCTGCTTGGCGAAGTAACGCACGGGCATCTCGGTGCCATTGCTTGCGATGTGGTCGACCTGCTGCCAGTGCGGTCCGGTGTCGTCGGCCAGCGCATCGGCGATCAGCGCATCGACGCGCGGTCGCGTTTCCGGTGTCACCGTGTCGCCCCAACTGCGTCCGATCCAGTCTTCGGCGACCTGAGAGGACACCTCGTCATTGCCGAAGGCCAGGTCGACAATCACGCCTTGCTTGTCGAGGATCAACGCAATGTCGGATGCCGCGGCGATCAGCGTCGCAACCGCTTCGGTGTGCAGCGCTCCCAGAGCGGCCTTCGGCGCGTCGAATGACTTCACGAGATATTGAACCCGTTGTTGGGGCCGGCCGCGACGCGGGCGGCGATGGCGCGTTGCCCGGGCGAGCGGCGGTGCTTTGACGCATGCCGTGCGTTCGTGTCGGCGGCGCGCGAGGAGTTTGGCGACGCGTTGCCGCCGTTGCGGCGCGCGGGTTGCGGTCCTGCAGCGCTCGGAGCGCGGGCGATACCCGGGTGCCGCCAGAAAGGTCGGGTGTCCGGGCTACTAAGTACGAGGGGCACGATCGGCAGCGCCGTGGACGGCTTCGCGGCGCAGTTGCGCATGCGGGCGTGCGCCACGTTCGAGCTTGCGCCCGCGACTCCGGCCGAAACGGATTTCGTCACTTCGCTGCCTCTGCGCGCATACCGCGTTGACCTCGCGCCGGTGCTTGATACCCTCGCCTAAATCCATGATTTAAACATGGAAAAGATCCCGCACGCGCAGTGAGGCGTGCGTTGTTGTCGCGGGACGCGCTGGTCGCCATCCGGACAAAGGCCGGCTCGAGCGGCGCGCACCGCTTGACGCTTTAACTAGGTAGTAGGCCGGGGAAGGAATGTCAAGTCCTGTTTACGTTAAGCGGAGTTGACATGCGCTTCAGTGCGGACTAGATTCCTTCGTAGTACGCGGCACGCTCAGGACTGTGAGGGGAGACTAATGCGTCAGCGCCCGAAACGGCATGACCGACATCAACCGCTTTATACGCCCGAAGAGCGTGTGCGGCGGGACAATACAGTCTGGACTCTGGTTCAGGGGGTGCTCGCGCCGCTGCAGTTCCTGGTTTTCCTGGTCAGTCTCTTCCTCGTGCTTCGCTATCTATACAGTGGCGTCGGAGAAACCGCCGCCACCGTGTCGGTCGTCATCAAGACGCTGATCCTCTACGCCATCATGATCACCGGCTCCATCTGGGAGAAGGTCGTCTTCGGCAAGTATCTATTCGCGCGTCCGTTCTTCTGGGAAGACGTGTTCAGCATGTTGGTGCTGGCGCTGCATACGGCCTATCTGGCCGCGGTCTGGACCGGCTTTCTCGACGTGCGCGGACAAATGCTGCTCGCGCTTGCGGCCTACGCGGCCTATGTCATCAACGCCACCCAGTTCCTGTTGAAGCTGCGTGCCGCGCGCCTGTCGCAGGCGCGGGAAGTGGCGGCCGAAGGTCGAGCCGGTGAGCGGGCGCTGGGGGTTGCGGAGTGAGCGGGGACGGCGTCTTTCCCGAAGCTCCCGGTGCGGCGGGCTGCAACGAGCTGCCCGTGCAGCGCGAGCGCGGTCAGCGCCATGTCTTTTGTGGTCTGGCCGGGATCGTCTGGCTGCACCGCAAGATCCAAGACGCGTTCTTTCTGGTGATCGGCTCGCGCACTTGCGCCCATCTGCTTCAGTCAGCGGCCGGCGTCATGATCTTCGCCGAGCCTCGCTTCGCGACCGCCGTCCTGCAGGACCGCGACCTGGCCGGCATGGCCGACTGCAATGAAGAGCTCGATCGCGTAGTCGCCGAGTTGCTGGCGCGGCGCCCGGATATCGGCACGTTGTTCTTGGTCGGATCCTGCCCGTCGGAGGTCATCAAGCTCGACCTCGAGACCGCCGCGGAGCGCTTGAGCGAAGCCCAGCAGGGTCGCGTGCGCATCCTCGCCTACACCGGCAGCGGCATCGAGACCACGTTCACCCAAGGCGAGGACACCTGTCTGACGGCGCTTGCCGAGCAGATGCCCGATCTGCCCGCCGGCGAGCGCTCGCTGCTGGTGGTGGGTAGCCTGGCCGATATCGTCGAGGACCAGTTCAATCGGCTGTTCGAGGAGCTCGGTATCGGTCCCGTGCATTACCTGCCGCCGCGCAGCGCCGCCGAACTGCCGCCGGTCGGTTCCGGCACCCTGCTGCTGGCCGCGCAACCGTTCGTCGGCGAGACCGCCGCGGCCCTGATCAAGCGCGGGGCGACACTGATCAAGGCACCTTATCCCTTCGGTATCGAGGGCACCCGTGCTTGGCTCGGCGCCGCCGCCGACGCCTGGGGTATCGATCCGGCACGAGTCGACGCCGTGACGGCCGCGCCCATTGCCCGCGCCGAGCGCGGCCTGGCCCGTTATCGCGAGCAGTTGGAAGGCAAGCGCATCGCGTTTCTGCCCGACTCGCAGCTCGAAATCCCGCTCGGACGGTTCCTGCATCGCGAATGCGGCATGCAGTTGGTCGAGATCGGCGTCCCTTACCTCGACCGGCGCATGATGGCCTCGGAGCTCGGCCTGCTGCCGCGCGATGCGCGTCTGACCGAAGGCCAGGATCTGGAGCGGCAGCTCGACCGCATCCGTGAAGAGCGGCCCGACCTGACCGTCTGCGGGCTCGGCCTTGCCAATCCGCTCGAGGCCGAGGATCTGACGACGAAGTGGTCCATCGAGCTCATCTTCACGCCCGTGCATGGATTCGATCAGGCCGCCGATCTGGCGGAGCTGTTCGCGCGGCCACTGAACCGACGCCGGCGACTGGCCATTTAAAGCCTACGATTACCGATGCAACTGACTGTCTGGACATACGAAGGCCCTCCGCATATCGGTGCCATGCGCATCGCGGCGTCCATGCGCGGCGTGCACTGCGTGCTGCACGCCCCCCAAGGCGACACTTACGCCGATCTATTGTTCACGATGATCGCGCGCAACGGTAAGCGCCCGCCGGTCACCTATACCAGTTTCCAGGCCCGCGATTTGGGCGGCGACACCGCCGGGCTGGTGCAGAAGACATTGGCCGAAACCGTAGAGCGCTTCCGCCCGCAGGCACTGCTGGTGGGTGAAGCGTGCACCGCGGAGCTGATCCAGGATCAGCCGGGCGCGCTGGCCGAAGGTATGGGATTCGATATTCCGGTGATCGCGCTGGAACTGCCGGCCTATACGCGTAAGGAGAACTGGGGCGCCGCCGAGACCTTCTACACCATGGTGCGCGCGCTGCTGCGCGGCCGCCAAGCGCCGCAGCGGCAGACATCGGGGCGCCGCCCGAGTGCGAATCTGCTCGGCCCGACCTCGCTCGGCTTTCGCTGCCGCGACGACATCGTCGAAGTCACCAAGCTGCTCGACAGTGCCGGTATCGACGTCAACGTCGTTGCTCCGGCCGGTGCCTCACCCGAAGATCTGCTGCGTCTTCCCGAGGCAGACTTCAACGTCTGTCTCTATCCCGAGATCGCCCACGGCGCCTGCGCCTGGCTGGAGCGCATGTTCAAACAGCCGACGGTAAAGACCGTCCCGATCGGGGTCGGCGCAACGCGCGACTTCCTGATCGAGGTCGGCGAGGTCGCCGGCATCGACACGGGACCGGCAATCGCCGCGGCACAGACGCGCCTGCCGTGGTACTCGCGCTCGGTGGATTCGACCTACCTCACCGCGAAGCGCGTGTTCATTTTCGGCGACGCCACCCACGCCGTCGCCGCCGCGCGCATCGCCACCGAAGAATTGGGGTTCGACGTGGTCGGTATCGGTACTTACAGCCGCGAGTTCGCCCGCGAGGTGCGCGATGCTGCTGCGCGCTACGGTGTCGACGCACTGATCACCGACGACTATCTGGAGGTCGAGGCCAAGGTGCTCGAGCTCGCGCCGGAGTTGGTCCTCGGCACGCAGATGGAGCGCCACATCGCCAAGCGCGTCGGGATTCCGTGCGCGGTGATTTCCGCGCCGATCCATGTGCAGGATTTCCCGGCACGCTACGCGCCGCAGATGGGATTCGAAGGCGCCAACGTGATCTTCGATACCTGGGTCCATCCGCTGATGATGGGCCTCGAAGAGCACCTGGTGACGATGTTCCGCGAAGACATAGAGTTTCACGACGAGGCTGCACCGTCGCATTTGGGGCCTGCCGCGAAGCGGCAGGGCGGTGAGCAAGCGTCAACCACGACGGTCGCCGGCGCCGAGGGCGCGAGTGCGAACGATGCCGTCGTGTGGGATCCAGAGGCCGAGAAGGAACTCCGCAAGATTCCGTTTTTCGTCCGCGGTAAGGCCCGCCGCAACACCGAGCGCTTCGCCCAGGATCGGGGCGTGGCGACGATCACGGTCGAGACACTTTACGATGCCAAAGCCTACTTCGGTCGCTGAAGACATTCCCGTAAAAGTCGTCGTTGTCACGCTGGACAGCCATTTGGCCGGCGCTGTCGAGCGTGCCCGCCCGCTGCTGCAGAAAGAGATACCGGGGCTATCTCTGCGTCTGCACGCCGCGGCCGAGTGGGACGACGATCCACAACTGCTCGAGCGCTGTCGCGAAGACATCGCCAGCGGCGACATCATCATTGCCAGCATGCTGTTCATGGACGACCACATCAAGGCCGTCCTGCCCGCACTGCAGGAGCGCCGCGATCGCTGCGATGCGATGGTCGGCTGCATGTCCGGCGGCGAAGTCATGCGTCTGACGCGCATGGGCAAGTTTGCGATGGACGGCTCCCAAAGCGGTCCGATGGCGTTGCTCAAGCGCCTGCGCGGCAAAAGCAAAGGCACCGACAAAAATGCAAGCAGCGGCGCCGGGCAGATGGCGATGCTGCGCCGTATCCCGAAAATCCTGCGATTCATCCCCGGCACTGCCCAAGACGTGCGCGCCTACTTCCTGGTGCTGCAGTACTGGCTGGCCGGCTCCGACGAAAATATCGCCAACATGGTGCGCCATCTGGTCGACCGTTACGCCGACGGCGCACGGGCGTCGCTGCGGGGTCGGCTGAAGGTCGCAGCGCCGGCGGAATATCCCGATGTCGGGCTATTTCACCCGCGCATGAAGGGACGTATCACCGATCAAATCTCCAAACTGCCGGCGAAGAAGGGGTCCACCGGGACCGTCGGACTATTGGTGATGCGCTCCTATGTGCTGGCAGGCAATACCGGTCACTACGACGGCGTGATCAAAGCTCTTGAGGCGCGCGGTCTGCGCGTCGTTCCCGCCTTCGCCAGCGGTCTTGATGCCAGGCCCGCGATCGAGCGCTTCTTCTTCGACCACGGCAGCGCAAGTGTCGACGCCGTGGTGTCCTTGACCGGCTTCTCCCTGGTCGGCGGCCCGGCCTACAACGACTCCGCCGCCGCCCAGGAGCTGCTCGCGAAACTCGATGTCCCCTATCTCGCCGCGCACCCGGTCGAATTTCAGACGCTCGAGCAATGGGGCTCTTCCGAGCGCGGCTTGATGCCGGTCGAGGCGACAATGATGGTCGCTATCCCCGAGCTCGACGGGTCGACCGGCCCCATGGTCTTCGGCGGGCGCTCCGGCGAGGCGACGGAGGACCGCTCCCGCGATATGCAGTCCCACGCCGAGCGCGCCAACATGCTGGCCGCGCGCGTCGAGCGTCTGGTTGTTCTGCGCCGGACGCCGGTGCAGGAGCGTAAGGTTGCGGCCGTCCTGTTTAACTTCCCGCCGAACGCCGGCAACACGGGCACCGCCGCCTATTTGTCGGTCTTCGCATCGCTGCACCGCACGCTTCAGGCCATGAAGCGTGAAGGCTACAGCGTCGAGGTGCCGGACAGTGTCGACGAACTGCGCGATCGAATTATCGGCGGCAATGGCTCCCGATATGGCGCGCACGCCAACGTGTTCACCCGAATTCCGAGCGACGACCATGTCCGCCGCGAGCCCTACTTGGCCGAAATCGAGTCCCAGTGGGGACCGGCGCCCGGTAAGCAGCAGAGCGACGGTGCGTCGATCTTCGTTTGCGGCGAGCAGTTCGGGAATGTGTTCGTCGGCGTACAGCCGTCTTTCGGCTACGAAGGCGATCCGATGCGGCTGCTCTTCGACAAGGGCTTTACGCCGACCCACGCATTTTCCGCGTTCTACCGGTTCCTGCGCGAGGATTTCGGCGCCAACGCGGTGCTGCATTTCGGTACTCACGGTGCGCTGGAGTTCATGCCCGGTAAGCAGGCGGGGTTGTCCGGTGCCTGCTGGCCCGATCGGCTGATCTCCGATTTGCCGAACATGTACCTGTACGCATCCAATAATCCTTCCGAGGGCACCATCGCGAAACGCCGCGCCGCGGCGACGCTGGTGAGCTACTTGACGCCGCCCATCGCCAACGCGGGACTTTATCGCGGCCTCGTCGATCTGAAGGCGTCCATCGAGCGCTGGCGCGGATTGACGCCGGACGCCCCCGCAGAGGAGCGCAAAGAACTGGCCGCGCTGATTCAAGCGCAGGCGGCGGAGCTGGACTTGGTGCCGCTGGCATCCGAGACCGAGCCCGAATGGGACGCCGATTCCGGCGAGCGTGTCCAGCGTCTGAACGACGAGATCCTCGAGCTCGAATACACGCTGATCCCGCACGGGCTGCATGTCGTCGGCGAGCCGCCGAACGATGAAGAGCGTGTCGATCTGCTGATGGCGGTTGCCGAGTCCAAGGTCGACGCCTCCGAGCCCGTGCCCCTCAAACGCGAGACGGTTCAGACACTGATCGAGGGAGGCGCGCCGACGCTGGCGCTGCAGAAGGGCGGCATGGAGGTCAACGACGCCAACCTGGCCCTGATGTCGCAGCTCGCCGAGTACAACAAGCTGCTCTCGGAAGACTACGAAACGCCGGCGATTCTGCGTGCCCTGGCCGGTCGGTTCGTGCGTCCGGCACCCGGCGGCGATCTGTTGCGCTCGCCGGAGATTCTGCCCACCGGCCGCAACCTGCACGGCTTCGATCCGTTCCGCCTGCCGAGCGTCTTCGCGATGAAGGAAGGCACGCGCCACGCGCAACTGTTGCTCGAGCGCTATCTCGAAGACGGCAACCCGCTGCCCGAGTCCGTCGCGTTGGTGCTGTGGGGCACCGACAATCTGAAGACGGAGGGCGGTCCCATCGCCCAGGCATTGGCGCTGATAGGCGCCGAGCCGCGGCTCGACAGCTATGGCCGTGTCTGCGGTGCCCAGCTGCTTCCGCTGGACAAACTCGGGCGCGCGCGCATCGATGTCGTCATGACGCTGTCGGGCATCTTCCGTGATCTTTTGCCGCTGCAGACTAAACTCCTGGCGGAGGCCTCGTTCTTGGCGGCGACGGCCGACGAGCCCGAGGAGATGAACTTCGTGCGCAAGCATGCCTTGGCCTACCAAAAGGCACATGACTGCGATATCGAGACCGCGGCGTTGCGCGTTTTCAGTAACGCCGACGGTGCCTACGGCTCCAACGTCAATCACCTGATCGACAACAGCGGCTGGGACGACGAGGACGAGTTGGCGGAAACCTATACGCGGCGCAAGTGCTTCGCGTACGGGCGCTCGGGCATTCCGGTTCGCCAAGCCGATCTTCTCAAGAGCGTGCTCGGAGACGTGCAACTCGCCTATCAGAACTTGGACTCGGTCGAGCTCGGCGTGACCACCGTCGATCACTACTTCGATACCCTCGGCGGCATCAGCCGTGCGGTGACCCGCTCGAAAGGCAGCGACGTGCCGGTATACATCGGCGATCAGACGCGCGGCGACGGCAAAGTCCGGACGCTGGCCGAGCAGGTCGCACTCGAGACCCGCACCCGGATGCTGAACCCCAAGTGGTACGAAGGCATGCTGAAGCATGGCTACGAGGGCGTGCGCCAGATCGAGGTCCACGTCACCAACACCATGGGTTGGTCCGCGACCACGGGACAAGTCGCGCCCTGGGTTTATCAGCGGATGACGGAGACATTCGTACTCGACGAAGAGATGCGCGAACGCCTCGCGGCCCTGAATCCGACCGCGTCCGCCAAGGTCGCAAGCCGGCTGATCGAGGCTCACGAGCGTAATTACTGGACGCCGGACGAAGCGACGCTGGAGGCCCTGCGTCGCGCCGGCGAAGAGCTGGAAGACCGACTCGAAGGCATAACCGAAGGGGTGGCTGCGTGACACTAGACGATATTCCCTCAACGGTCTTCGGCGGCGGCGGCCTGCGAACAGGCGACGTCGGCGTCAAGACAAAGAAAGATCCGCATTTGGATGGCGAGGGAAGCCTGCAGGTCCAACTCGACCCGGATGTGAAGATCGGCAATGCCAAGGTCTTCGCGGTCTACGGAAAAGGCGGCATCGGCAAGAGCACGACGTCGTCCAATCTATCGGTCGCTTTCTCGAAGCTCGGCCAGCGCGTGGTGCAGATCGGCTGCGATCCGAAGCACGACTCCACGTTCACTTTGACCAAATGCCTTGTGCCGACGGTCATCGACGTCCTGGAATCGGTGGATTTCCATCCCGAGGAACTGCGCCTCGACGACTTCGTCTACGAGGGCTACAACGGCGTCATGTGCGTCGAGGCCGGCGGACCTCCGGCGGGCACCGGCTGCGGCGGCTATGTGGTCGGCCAGACCGTGAAACTGCTCAAGCAGCATCATCTGCTCGAGGATACCGACATCGTCGTCTTCGACGTGCTGGGCGACGTCGTTTGCGGCGGGTTCGCCGCGCCGCTGCAGCACGCCGAGCGTGCCCTGATTGTCACCGCCAACGACTTCGATTCCATCTTCGCGATGAACCGCATCGCCAGCGCCATTTTGGCCAAGGCGAAGAACTACAAAGTCCGCATCGGCGGGGTCATTGCCAACCGCAGCGCCAAGACCGACGAAATCGACCGTTTCAACGAAGCCGTCGGGCTGAAGACGTTGGCCCATCTGCCCGACCTCGACGTGATTCGGCGCAGCCGGCTGAAGAAGTCGACATTGTTCGAGATGGATCCGTCACCCGACGTGGAGCAGGCCCAGCAACAGTATCTGAAGCTGGCGCAGGCGATGCTCGCGGGAACCGAGCCATTGTCGGTCACGCCCATGCGCGATCGCGATCTGTTCGATTTCCTCGGGTTCGATTGATGGCACGCCGGAACTGAGATCGCAACGATGCCGAGTGGTTCTTACCAACAACGCCGGGGCCAGATTCAGGCCTATTTCGACCGCACCGCGGCCGATGCCTGGAAGCGGCTGACGTCCGATGCCCCGGTCAGCGGCGTGCGCGCCACCGTGCGAGCCGGGCGCGAAGAGATGCGCCTCATGCTGCTCGGGTGGCTACCGGAAGATCTATCCGGGCGGCGGCTGCTCGACGCGGGCTGCGGGACCGGCATGCTGGCGCTCGAGGCGGCACGACGCGGTGCCGACGTTTACGCCGTCGACTTGTCGCCGACGCTGATCGACAACGCGCGCGAGCGCATGCCCGCCGATCTACCGGGCCGCATCGAGTTCGCGGTCGGCGATATGCTGGCCCCCGATCAAGGCGACTTCGATCACGTCGTGGCGATGGATTCCATCATCCACTACGACCCGGAGGATGCGCTGAATGTCGTTGCCGGCTTTGCCGAGCGCGCGCGCGAGTCGATCCTGTTCACGTTTGCGCCGCGTACACCCGCCTTGGCTTTGATGCACGCGGTCGGCCAGTTCTTTCCGCGGGGCGATCGCTCGCCGGCGATCGTGCCGGTGGCGGTGGCGGAGCTGTCCAACCGGATCGCCGTGCATCCCGGTCTCGCACCCTGGACGATCGGGCGCACCCAGCGCGTGTCGCGCGGATTCTATACGTCGCAGGCCATGGAGCTGTTGTCCTTATGAGCGCGAGCCTGCAAGAGCTCAAACAAATCTGGATGCGGGAGGTTCTCCCGAAGTTTCTGCCGTTCGCCGATGCCGGGACCAAAGAGCTGCCGCTTTTGCGCTTGCTGCGGCTGTCGCTGTTCCAGGCCTCTGTCGGAATGATGATGGTGCTGCTGTACGGCACGTTGAACCGCGTCATGGTGGTCGAGAAGGGCGTCCCGGCCTGGCTCGTCGCGACCATGGTTGCGCTGCCTGTGCTGTTCGCGCCGTTCCGCGCGCTGATCGGCTTCCGCTCGGATATTCACCACTCCGCGTTCGGCTGGCGGCGGGTGCCGTTTATCTGGTTCGGGACGCTGATGCAGTTCGGCGGCCTCGCGATCATGCCGTTTGCGCTGCTGCTGATGGCCGAAGGCGGCAGCGTGCCGACGTTCGTCACCTGGATCGCCGCCGGCCTTGCGTTCCTGGTCGCCGGCGCCGGTTTGCATACGACGCAGACCGCCGGCTTGGCGCTCGCTACCGACTTGGCTACCGACGACTCGCGTCCGCGGGTGGTCGCGCTGCTGTTCGTGATGCTGCAGCTCAGCATGCTCGTCAGCGCGCTCCTTTTCGGCTGGCTGCTGACCGACTTCAGCAACATGCGCCTGATACAGGTGATTCAGGGTGCCGCGGTCGTCACCGTTGGACTGAACCTGTTGGCACTGTGGA
The DNA here is from genome assembly GCA_021736785.1 of Thiohalocapsa sp. Classification (GTDB taxonomy): domain Bacteria; phylum Pseudomonadota; class Gammaproteobacteria; order Chromatiales; family Chromatiaceae; genus Thiohalocapsa. Next base: position 14,372 of record JAIPFF010000033.1, read on the forward strand.
AACAGGAGTCCATGAATCGGGAGCGCGCTCTGCAACTCGCCGCGGAGAGGGCGGCCAATGTGGCGCGCCCGCGTTTCTCGGAAACCTGGAACGAGTTCGTCCGCGCCGGCAGTGCGGCGCGGCTGCTGGTGGTGCTCGGTCTCGGCACCGCGGGCTTCCAGATGCAGGAAATCCTGCTCGAGCCCTACGGCGCTCAGGTACTTGGACTCACGGTGGCGCAGACCACGCGCCTGACCGCGATTTGGGCATTCGGCACGCTGGCGGCGTTTGCGCTGGCGGCGAGGTTGCTGACACGCGGCAGCGACCCTTACAGACTTGCCGCTTACGGAGCCTTGGTCGGCATCGGCGCCTTCGCCGCAGTCATTGCGGCCGATCCGCTCGGCTCGCCGCTGCTGTTCCGCTTTGGTGCGATGCTGATCGGTTTCGGCGGCGGCCTGTTCGCCGTCGGCACCCTGACCGCGGCGATGAATATGGCAAAGGGCGGGCAGAGCGGCCTGGCCCTGGGCGCTTGGGGCGCCGTTCAGGCGACCTGCTACGGCCTGGCCATCGGCGCCGGCGGCATGATTCGGGACATCGTTACGGTGTTCTCGTCCCGCGGCACATTCGGCCCCGACCTAATGGGGCCGGCCGTCGGCTATGCGGCGGTTTACCACTTGGAGATTATCTTTTTGCTCGCAACCCTGATCGCGGTCGCTCCGCTCGCCTTGCGCGGCGGAGGCAAAGACGCGCGGTCGCCAACGAAGTTCGGAATCACCGAGCTTCCCTAGTCACTCAGCCAACGGAGGTTTTCCGATGCCTATTGGCGCAATTACCAACTACATCGACGTGGCCCAGCTGACGTTATACGTTTTCTGGTTCTTCTTCTTCGGCCTTGTCTTCTGGATTCGCCAAGAGGACAAGCGCGAAGGCTATCCCGCCGAGTCGCAGCGCGTGCGCGGCGTGAAGATGATGGAAGGCTTCCCGCCGATGCCCAAGCCGAAGACCTTCACGATGCCGCATACGGGCAGAAAGGTCGTCAAGCCCGGCCCGGAGGCTCCGCAGTACAAGCTGAACGCCGAGCCGATTGCGCCTTGGCCCGGCGCCCCGTTGGCGCCTACCGGCAATCCGATGCTGGCCGCAGTCGGTCCCGGCTCTTATTCAGCGCGCGTCGCAGAGCCCGATCTGACCCACGGCGGAGAGCCGCGCATCGTGCCTATGCGTGTCGCCAAGCACTTCAGCGTCGTCGATAAGGATCCGGACCCGCGCGGGATGCCGGTGATCGGCTGTGACGGCGAGCAGGGCGGGACGATCAAGGAGATCTGGGTCGACCGCGCAGAGCCGCAGATCCGCTACCTCGAGCTCGAGACGGCGAAGGGCGGCAAGCGCGTGCTGGTGCCGATTACTCTGTCGAAAGTCCGAGGCAAGAAGGGTGTGGTCGAGGTCGAGAGCATCACCGGAGCACAATTCGCCGATGCGCCGACGCTGTCGAACTACGATCAGATCACCATGGCAGAAGAGGACAAGGTCGTCGCCTACTACGGCGGTGGTAAGCTGTACGCCACACCGGAGCGCGCGGAGCCGTTTCTGTGAGTGAGTTCGACTTCGAGCCGGTTCCCGGCTTGCCGGAGCATCTCCCCGAGGGGGAGATGCTCCGTTGGCAGGGCGCACCCCATTGGGGTGCCCTCGCCGTGCGCGCATTCCACGTGCGCAAGATCGCGTTCTATTTCGGCCTCTTGATCTTGCTGCGGTTGGGGCTGCTGATTACCGGCGGCGTCACGCTGGCCGAGGCGCTGTTGTCGGCGCTTTGGCTGGGCACGCTGGCCGCGCTCGCGATTGCGATTCTCGCGTTGCTGGCTTGGCTCTACAGCAGGTCGACCGTCTACAGCATTACCGACCGCCGTCTCGTTATACGGTTCGGTATCGCCTTGCCGATGGCGGTCAATATCCCGTTCAAGGTGGTCGAGAGCGCCGGCTTGCGCCGCTATCCGGACGGCGTCGGCGACATTCCGCTGGTGCTGACCTCCGGGCAGCGGGTGAACTACCTGATCATGTGGCCGAATGTGCGGCCTTGGCGCTTTTTGGACGCGCAGCCGATGCTGCGTTGCATCCCCGATGTCGACGCGGTCGCCGGAATTCTGTCCGAAGCCCTGCGGACTGCGGCGACGTCCGAAGATGCGTCCGAGGAGCAATCAGATGCATTGGGTAGTAAGAACCAGCGTGGCGCGACTCGCGACGGCGGGTCGGTAGGCAACGCCGAAGCCGCGCCGATGGCAAGCCGCTGAATGCGCGCGCGCACCCGGCCCGCGCGGTGCTCGCATGCCTCGGCACGAGCATCATCCGGGCCGCTTGAGCCGTTGAGTCGGAGATCCTGTCCATGAGCGACCCATTCGAGGGCCGCCCGTTTCCGCGTGGCGTACTGATCGGCGCGGCGATGCTGATCGCATTCGTTATCATCGCCGCCGCTACCGTACGCATCACGGGTGTCGGGGGGACGGCGTTGCCGATCGCCCCTGTGGTCGAGAGCCGTCAGCTTGTCTTCCTCGATCAAGGAGGGGGCTTCACCAAGGTCCGCGTCCCCGGCGAGGAGGGCACGGTCGCCGTCTTGGAGTCCGGCGTCGACGGCTTCGTGCTCGGCGTCATGCGCGGCATGGTGCGCGAGCGCAAGCGCCGCGGCATTCCTCTCGACGACCCCTACATGCTGTCTCTACGCGAAGACGGGCGCCTGTTGTTCGAAGATCCTTCCACCGCACAGGTCATCGACCTGCGTGCGTTCGGTTCCACCAACCTCGGATCCTTCGCCGAGCTGCTGCGCGCGGAGATCCGGTCCGACCCGCAATAAAAACATCACCTTCGCAGGTCCGCCGAGATCGGCCGTGCGCCGACTCGGCGCCGTCGCGAGTCCGGTGCGATCCATCGTCGGACAGTCGCCGGCACGCAACAATAAAATATCGAGGAGTGACCATGCAGACTGCGACTTCCGAGGCAGGCGAGCCGAGGCCGAACGATCCTCGCCATTTGGCCGGACATGAGACTATTCTCTCTCCCCGCTTCTACCGTACCGACTACGCGGCGATGGAGCGGCTCGACGTCGAGCCCGTGCGTCAGGAGTGGGACGCGCTGATGAGAGAATTCGAGCGCGACGAGAACCGCGCGCATTTTCGCCCCGACGATCGGTTCTCCGCCGAGGTAAAATCGCTTTCGCCCGATCTCGAGAAGGATTTTCACGACTTTCTGATCAGCTCCGTTACCGCCGAGTTCTCGGGCTGTGTGCTCTATACCGAGATGAAGCAGCAGGTGCGAAACACCGACGTGAAGCGCGTGATGGGCTACATGGCGCGAGACGAGGCGCGGCATGCCGGATTTATCAATCGTTCTCTGAAGGATCTTGGTCTAGGGGTGGACTTGGGCTTCCTGAAGAAGGCGAAGCAATACACCCATTTTCGGCCGAAATTCATCTTTTACGCGACCTATCTCTCGGAGAAGATCGGCTACGCCCGCTATATCACCATCTACCGGCATCTCGAGCGCCATCCCGAGTATCGATTCCACCCGATCTTCCGCTGGTTCCGGGAATGGTGTAATGACGAGTTCCGTCACGGCGAGGTGTTCGCGCTGCTGATGCGCGCGAATCCGGTACTGCTGGAGGGAATCAATAAATATTGGATTCGCTTCTTCGTGCTGTCTGTATTTGCGACGATGTACGTTCGCGACCATTCCCGGACCGCGCTCTACGCCGGGCTGGGTATCGACGCCGACGAATTCGACAGGCGCGTGTTCGAAATTACCTCCGACATCACTCGTCAGGTGTTCCCGCTGACCCTCGATCTGGCGCACCCGGCATTCCTCGTCGGCATGCGCCGCCTCAGTGCGATCGCCGCTGCCTCGGAAGCCGCGCAAGCGCGACGTGGCCCGATCGGAGGCCTCAAGCGTGTCGGCCTGGCCGCCGCCGGTGCCGTCGTTTTCGCCCGCATGTACCTGATCCCGACAAAACGCAATGATCTCCCCGGAAGCGTCCGGCTCGCCCCGACCTGGTAGGCGAATGCGCCGATGCTGAGCCACGCTTTCGCCGTCGGCTATGCCCTCTTTCTGTGGTGGTTCAGCACCGGCCTGATTCTATACCTCGACAAGCGCCCGGCTTGGACTTACCGCTGGAGCATGCTCGGCGCAACGGTAGTGCTTGCGGCGGCTCTTTTCGGGCTCTACGCCGTGCGCGATCAAGGCACCGTCGTCGGTGCCTATGCCGGCTTCACATGCGGACTGCTGGTCTGGGGATGGATGGAGATGAGCTATTACATGGGCTTCGTCACCGGCCCGAGGAAAGCCGTCTGTCCGCCCGGCTGCGGGAATCTGCGCCGCTTCGGCCTCGCGATCCAGACCAGCCTGTACCACGAGCTCGCCATCATCGCCGCCGGTCTGACGATGATGTGGCTAACCCGGGACGCCGTGAACCAAGTCGGAACCTGGACCTTCGCGATACTCTGGTGGATGCGTTGGAGTGCAAAGCTCAATCTGTTTTTCGGCGTGCCGAATCTGAACGAAGAATGGCTGCCTGAGCACATTCGTTTTCTGACCAGTTATCTGGCGAAGCGGCCCATGAATTTGTTCTTTCCGGTCTCCGTGAGCGTGGCAACGGTCGTTATGTGCCTGTTGGTCGAGGCGGCGCTCGACCTGAAGCCCGGCGGGTTTGCCGCGGTCGGCTTGATGCTGACAGCAACCTTGCTGGCGCTCGCCATCCTCGAGCATTGGTTTCTCGTACTGCCGCTATCGGACGGCGCGCTCTGGAACTGGGCCGTGGGAACCGGCTCGGGGGAGACGCCATCCGCCGATGCCGACGCGGGCCCCGAGACCGGGACCGCTCGGTCGGCGGACGCTGGGCGCCGAGGAAGTGGCAGCCCCGCCGAGCCGATGTTCTCCGACGAGCGGGTGTCTCGTAAGCCGGCGGGTCGACTATAATGGAAAACCCCTAGTTTGGGTGAGGAATCGGAGGGTGATTCATTGGGAAACCACGTAATCGGTAGCTGATTGTAACTATTTGTTTTTGGCACCGATTCTCGTGGTCTGTGGCGGGCCGCGACCGATACCGGCTAGGGTTGACATGAGTCAACGACGCTTTACACCTGATTCGCTACCTTTCAACGACGAGCGGCATTCAAAGACAATAAGCGGCAGCTTCCGACAATCAGCGGCGAGCCGCGGCGAGCGTGCATCCTGATGATCCCGCGTCTTTTCCATTTTGGAGAATCAGCCACCGCTGTTTGGCTTTCGGGCGGCGGCTCATTGGCGATGTGACTGTTCAAGCGGGCTGTTCGACCTTCCGGCCTGCAGTATGGCTCGGTAACCCGGGGCGAACGCCCCGTTTTGCGCGCAGCTACCGATTGACCGTCGTCGAAACAAACTGAGGTCGTCACATTATGTCCAGCGCAGCACCTGCGGAGATATCGCGCGATCTGCTCGAGCGCTTTGCCGATTCCGCGCCGCGTTACGATCGTCCCGGCCCCCTGCCGCTGTGGGACGATGACTTCGGCAGCAGCGAGTACGACGCTGCGCTGCGTGCGGTGGCGCGGCGCCCCGACGAAGCGGTGTCTCTCTATGTGCACGTGCCGTTTTGCCCCGGGCGCTGCCTTTACTGCGGTTGCAATACGACCATCACGCACGACAGTGCGCGGATGGACAACTATCTCGACGTCCTCGAGCGGGAGTTCGCGCTGGTCTCCGAGCGTGTCGACGGCGCTAGGGACGTGCTGCAGCTGCACCTCGCCGGCGGAACGCCGAACTATTTGAACGACGCCCAACTGACTCGCCTCAGCGAGATCATCGAGCGGCGTTTCCGGATATTGCCGGACACCGATCAGTCCATCGAGTGTGATCCGCGGCGCACCTCGGCGGGCCAGTTGGAGCTTCTTCACGCGCTCGGCTACCGGCGCGTCAGCTTCGGCGTGCAGGATCTGGATCCGCAAGTGCAGCGAGCCATCGGCCGAATCCAATCCGCCGACCTGGTGCGCGACGTCTACTGGATGGCCCGCGAGGTCGGCTTCGAAACCATCGGCTTCGATCTGATCTACGGCCTTCCGCACCAGACCCCGGAGACGTTTCGCACGACACTCGACGCCGTGGTCGAGATGGCCCCCGACAGGATCGCCTGCTTCGGCTACTCCCGCGGCACCGACCGCGGGCCGCATCAGCATGCGATCGACGTCCATCAGCTGCCCTCGGCGACCGCACGCCAGGAACTGTTCCACGACGCGGTCAACGCCTTCACGTCGTCGGGTTACCGCTGGATCGGCCTCGACACTTTCGCTCTCGAGACCGACGACTTGGCCATAGCGCAGGATGAGCGCCGCCTCGCGCGCAACTGCATCGGCTACACCACGTCGCCGAGCAGTCATTTGCTGGGGTTCGGAACCGGCGCCGTCGGTGAAGTCGATGGCCAGTGCATCCAGAACGAATCGACCATCGAGGCCTGGGAGGCAGGCATCACCCATGGTGAGCTACCGGTTGCCCGCGGCCATCGGCTGAGTCCCCTGGATCGCCGCCGTCGCGATGCCATCGCCCATATGATTTGCAATCTGGAACTGCCGGCGGCACTGGCCGAGGGCTGTCTGGACGACGAATATGCAAGGCTCGCCGGCTATGTCGCCGATGGCCTGGTGACCGTGGAGCCCGACCGGCTGCGGATCACGCCGACCGGCCGCTTTTTCCTTCGCGGCCTGTGCACCGAGCACGAAGCCTATTTCAACTGGGATCGGGCGCGCTGGCATTTTTCGCGAACCAATTAGCCCGACCCGGCGTCATCGGAAGCAGTCTCCTTGGACGGACATCACAGCAGCGACAACGGCCCCGCGCGAATCGGGCCGAATGCGATTATCCGCGTTGCCGAGGCCCTCGGCGCCCGCAACGGCCCGGCCGCAAGCGTGTTCGAAGCGGCCGGGCTGTCGCATTATTTGACCGCACCGCCGGAGGAAATGGTCGACGAGCGCGAGGTGATCGCGCTGCAGCAATCACTGCGCTCGACCCTCGGCCTGGATCAGGCGAAGGCCGTTTCCTTCGATGCAGGTCTGCGGACCGGCGACTATCTGCTCGCCCATCGGATTCCGAAAGGCGCTCAGCGCATACTCAAACTGCTGCCGCCCGGGCCCGCTAGCGGCATACTGCTAAAGGCGGTCGCAAAGCATGCCTGGACTTTCTCGGGCAGCGGGCAGTTCGGCTTCGAGACCGGGCGCCCGGTGCGGGTGACCATCACCGGCTGTCCTATCTGCCGGGGCGCGGTCGCCGATACCGCAGTTTGCGACTTCTACACGGGCTGCTTTCAGCGTCTGTTCCGGGTCTTGGTTACCGCGCGCACCGAGGTCGCCGAGGTTCAGTGCCAGGCTCATGGCGCGCACGCGTGTGTGTTCGAAATGCGTTGGTAATCGGCCAGAAGGCGGCCGCGGATGGAGCGTTTGGCGACAGGGGACATGGGCACGCTGCTCGCGGACTGTCTGTCGGCGCCGCAGGCCGGGCGAGACGCTACAGGTTCCCGAGTCTTCATTCGAATCGACGCCGACAACTGCATTGCCTGCGGGGGCTGCACCTCCGCGGCGCCACAGACCTTCAGGCTCAACGAAGCCCTGATCGCAGAATTGACCGGCGAGCACGACGGCATCCCGGCTCTGAAGGCGGCGGTCGATTCCTGTCCGTTGTTCGCGATCACGCTGCACTGCGCCGACGGGACGGTGATCTATCCGCGAGACTAGCCGATTGGCGGGCGGGCCCCGAGCCCGGCGCAGGGCCCAAAAGGCGCGGAAAATGCCGGCTTTACCTACTGTTGAGGCCAGCAACGCCAATCAGTGGGTGGGCGTCTAAGGAGACGCTGATCGATAGGCTATCCTGGCCAAGAATCAGGCAGAGCCCGAAAAACGCGGTCGCTGGGTTCCTTCGCTTTAAGGCGCTGAATGTTTCAGCGCTTTCCTAGTGCAGGCTCGGAGAAGCGGGACGCTCCGGTCGCCGCCGCTGCTCGCCCCCGACCAGTGGCAGCGAAGCGTGGTGCATGAATAGACGCCATCCACCGGGCGTGCGCAGATAGCCGTTGGTGGCAAGTACCCTGGTGAGTTTGGCGGCGTCCCCGGACGGTCCGATTCGCTCCTCCACCAGATGAATGGCGATGTCTTCGTTCCTGAGCCGATCCAGCAACCGCACCCGGATCACGGGGGGCTGTGCGCCGCCGAGGATGGCGCGCCAACTCTCCATGACCGCGCCATAGCCCTCGAGCAGATCGCCGCCGGGGTGGATGCAGCGGGTCCGTTTCTCGTCGTGCCAGATCTCGCCCATGGAGGCCAGATCGAGCGCTTCGAACGCGCTATAAAAGGCGGTTTCCGCCTCGTCAGGGGTGTCGAGCATGACTGGTTGTATCTTTGTGTGCGGCGACTCATGACCAAGGAGCCGGCGGCGGGCGGCCCCGACCGTGCGCCGTAGGCCTGAGCTGCCGAAGGCCGGTGCAACGGGAAATGGTGGACTACATGTAGTCCGTCAAGTGAGCGCCCTCGATCAGATCGACGCCGAGCCAGGTCTTGAGTCCATACCCGATCAACAGCGTCAGAATCGAGACGGGCACGACAACCACGGCGAACAGCACGAGCGCACCTAGGACCGAGTGCGCTCCTTGCCTGCGGCTATTCTCCCGATCCGAGGTATTCTTGCGGCGGTCGCGGCCGGCCAAGAGCACGAAGTAGAAACGCACGAAAAACAGCGGGATGACGCCGCGCAAGTCGATCGTGTGCTTGCTGATGGGCTTCGCCTTCTCGACGGCGGACCTGATGCACTCGAACTGATGCTCCGTCAGTGATGCGAGTACGTCGGGGTCGATGTGGCTCAGCACGAACTTGGTGTAGGCGTCGAGGCTTGGATCGTCGAGTGCGCGCTGTTTCATCGGTGGATGCTCCATGCGGGCGTCCGCTGCTCGGCGGAGAGTCGGGCGAGCGAGACCGTGAAATCCAAAGGGAGTTGGATGGCCGAGGCACGGTCGCGTGCGCCCGGATGCGGGGCCTGAAGGGTCACCAGGGGGGTTACCCGCGGCGATGGGTCGGGCGAGCGGCGCCGCATCAAACCGCACGGCAGGCCGAGGCGAGCTACCGCGCGGTATGCGGAAACCGAGAAGATGGTACCGGGGACGAGACTCGAACTCGTAAGGTGTTGCCACCGGTGGATTTTGAGTCCACTGCGTCTACCAATTCCGCCACCCCGGCAGCGAGTCCGGTAGTATAACTGCAACGCCGGCTGGGCAAAAGTCTGCTTGGCCATCGACAATCACTGTCCCATTGAATCCGTACCCCTGAATAATAGTCTCAGATTGTCCTCCGGTCTCCGACGTCGCGCACGTCTGCGGACATTCGCTGCGCGTGCGTCGATCCGATCTCCGGGCTCTTTACTTGTGCCGCGGTCCCCGACCGCAGCTCATTCGACCGCACCTGACACTGCCACCGAACGTTCATGCGCCGATCCGATTTCCACTACGACCTTCCGCCTTCGCTGATTGCCCAACACCCGCTGCCCGAGCGCCGTGCGAGCCGTCTGTTGACGTTGGATGGCATGTCGGGTGCCATCGCCGACCTGAAATTCGAAGACTTGCCGTCGCTGCTGCGTCCCGGCGACTTGCTGGTATTCAACGATACCCGTGTCATTCCGGCGCGCCTGTATGCCCGCAAGGAAACCGGCGGACGCGTGGAGATTTTGGTCGAGCGGCTGCTCGCCGACGGCGGGGTCGCGGCGCATGTGCGTGCCGGCAAAGCATTGCGCGCCGGCGGCTTGCTGGTACTGCCGGGCGATGAGCGGATCGAGGTGCTCGGGCGCGACGGCGATCTTTTTCTGCTGCGCGGCGTCGGTGTGGATTTCGCCGACCTGATGCGCCGCCATGGCCACATGCCGCTGCCGCCCTACATTCGACGTGCCGACGAGGCGAGTGACCGAGAGCGCTATCAGACCGTTTATGCCCGCCGCGACGGTGCGGTCGCGGCCCCGACCGCCGGACTGCATTTCGACGCGGCGATGCTGGAGCAACTGCGTGCGCAGGATATCGATTTCGCGCACGTGACACTGCACGTGGGCGCGGGCACCTTCCAGCCCGTGCGTGTCGACGACCTCGAGCAGCACCGGATGCATGCGGAGTGGATCGACGTCGGTGCCGGGGTCTGCGAGCAAGTGGCTCGGGCGCGCGCCCGTGGCGGGCGCGTGGTTGCGGTCGGTACCACCTCCGTTCGCAGTCTCGAGAGCGCGGCGAGCGACGGCGAACTGCGGCCGTTTCGCGGCGACAGCCGTTTATTCATCCGTCCCGGTTACCGTTTCCGGGCGGTCGATGCGATGATCACCAACTTCCATTTGCCGGAGTCGACGCTGCTGATGTTGGTGTCGGCCTTTGCCGGTCATACACAAATCATGACCGCTTATGGCCACGCCGTTTCCGAGCGCTACCGTTTCTTCTCTTACGGAGACGCGATGTTCCTGACCCGGCGCGACGGCTGAAGCCGCAATGCGCCCGTGCCCGGCCTTCGCTGCATCGACAAGGCCCGCGCGCGAAGCTTTGAGCATGTCGGCGCTTCGCCGAAAGAGACTGGCTCAGCAGGCAAAAAAAAAGCGCGGCTGGCGCCGCGCTCTAAGATTACCACCAAAGGAGGATGGAGGAGTGCACTGAAGAACTGCGAATCTTCAGTACATCAACAGTTTCTTAAATACCCATGTATCTGTCAAGTCCCGCATCCACATTTTTGCCTACGCAATGTCGCTTTTTGCACAATTTCAGCGGACATTTTTGCGGGATTGTGCGCTGGTTCCGTTTCGCGCCCATCCTCCCTTGCCGACGTCAGACGGCGGGCGTGGCGCGCGCGTCGGGGTAGTGAACGCCGCAGCCGCCGTGACCGCAGTATCCACCGGGGTTCTTGGCCAAGTACTGCTGGTGGTAGTCCTCGGCATAGTAGAACTGCGGCGCCATAAGGATCTCGGTCGTGATCGAGGAGTCGCGGCCGGCGTCGCGCAATGCCCGCTGATAGCGCTCGCTGCTGGCTTTCGCTGCGGCTAGTTGCTCGTCGTTCTCGCAGTAGATGCCCGAGCGGTACTGGGTGCCCACGTCGTTGCCCTGGCGCATGCCCTGTGTTGGATCGTGCGTCTCCCAGAAGGTCTTCAATAGGGTGTCGTAGTCGATTTCTTCGGGATCGTAGACGACCCGCACCACCTCGTTGTGCCCGGTCAGCCCGGAGCAGACTTCGTCGTAGGTCGGATTCGGCGTCAGGCCTCCCGCGTAGCCGACGGCGGTGGAGTAGATCCCCGGCAATTGCCAAAACGCCCGCTCCGCGCCCCAAAAGCAGCCGAGCCCGAACATCGCCGATTGCAGACCTTCGGGGAAAGGCGGCTGTATGGGATGGCCGTTGACGTAGTGGCGGTTGGTGACCGCCATCGGCGTGGACCGTCCGGGCAGCGCTTCGCCGGCGCTCGGCATCGCGGTTTTCTTGCGGAACGTGAACATATCGGGTTGCCTCCGTCGGCTCGGGTGGTCGGCGGCTTTCGCCGCGCGCGATCTCCGTGCAGAATTGGGTGCCTCGCAAACATTGCCAACCCGGGCGCCCGCAAATGCCATCACATGCCGCGCTGCGGCTGATTACCCTTGATCTCGACGACACGCTGTGGCCCTGTGCCCCGGTGATTCGCGACGCCGAAGACGCGTTGTTCGCGTGGCTGCAGGCACGCGCGCCGTCGATTACCGCCGCCTACGATCCGAACCGGCTGCGCGAGCATCGTCTGTCGCTGCTCGCCGCGCGTCCGGAGCTCGCGCACGACGTCACTGCCGCGCGGCTCGAGGCGCTGCGCGCGCTGATGAGCGAGAGTGGCTACCCGCAGACCCTGGCGGAGGAGGCCATGACGGTCTTTCGCCGTGCCCGCAATCGCGTGGCGCCCTACGACGACGTGATGCCGGCGCTGTCGCTGCTGCGCGGCCGTTATCGGTTGGTCGCCGTGACCAACGGCAATGCCGAGGTGGCGCAGACGCCCCTTGCCGACAGCTTTCACCATTCGTTGAACGCCGCCGAGGCCGGCGCGGCGAAGCCGGCGCCGGCGCTGTTCGAGCTGGCCATGCAGTGGGGCGGCGCATCGCCGGCGCAAACCCTGCATGTGGGCGACGACCCGGTGCGCGACGTCGACGCCGCCCGGCGCATCGGCCTGGGGGCGGTCTGGGTCAACCGCGACGGCCGGCCCTGGCCCGACGACCTCGAGCCGCCCGTGCACGCCGTGACCGACCTGCATGGCTTGGTCAGTTGGCTGGAGCGGAGCCAAGGCGCCGGGGCCGATCAAGATGCGCTTTGAGTTGCTCGCCGGCGACGGCGCCGCACGCCGGGGACGGCTCGTTTTCGAGCGGGGGAACGTCGAGACGCCCGCCTTTATGCCGGTGGGCACCTACGGCACCGTCAAGGGCATGACCGCCGAGGAACTGCTCGACCTCGGCGCGCAGATCGTTTTGGGCAATACCTTCCATCTGATGGTGCGTCCCGGTGTCGAAGTCATCGGTCTGCACGGCGACCTGCACGACTTCATGCATTGGCAGCGGCCGATCCTCACCGACTCCGGCGGCTTCCAGGTCTTCAGCCTCGGCGATCTGCGCAAGATCACCGAGCAAGGCGTGCATTTTCGCTCTCCGGTGGATGGCGCTCGCCTGTTTATGGGGCCGGAAGAGTCGATGGCGGTACAGCGCGCCTTGGGCTCGGACATCGTCATGATCTTCGACGAGTGCACGCCTTATCCGGCCACGCAGGCGCAGGCAGCGGACTCCATGGCGCTGTCGCTGCGCTGGGCCGCCCGCAGCAAGACCGCCCACGGCGACAATCCGGCGGCGCTGTTCGGGATCAACCAGGGCGGGATGTACGACGACCTTCGGCGGCGATCACTGGACGGCTTGCAGGAGATCGGCTTCGACGGTTACGCCGTCGGCGGACTGTCGGTGGGCGAAAGCGAGGCCGAGCGCCTGCGCGTGCTGGACGCGCTGGCCGAGCACCTGCCGCGGGACAAGCCGCGCTATCTGATGGGGGTCGGTACGCCGTCGGACATCGTCGCCGCCGTGCAGCGCGGTATCGACATGTTCGACTGCGTGATGCCCACCCGCAACGCGCGCAACGGGCACCTGTTTACGCACGCCGGCACGGTGCGCATCCGCAACGCCGTGCACAAGCGCGACCCGGGACCGCTCGACCCCGCCTGCGGCTGTTATACGTGCCGCAACTACAGCCGTGCCTACTTGCACCACTTGGATAAATGCAACGAGATCCTCGGCGCGCGGCTCAACACCATCCACAATCTCTACTACTACCAGACGCTGATGAGCGAACTGCGCGAGGCCGTCGCCGCCGGTCGGTTGGATGCCTACGCCGCGAGCCACTTTGCCCATCACGATATGCAATAATGCGCGGCTGGACTCCGAAGCCAATGCGCGCGAAAAGACCACTCCGAGGATTCGTTATGAGCTTCTTCATTTCCGACGCCATGGCCCAGGGCGACGCCGCCGCCGGCGATCCGCTCTTGGGTCTGCTGTTTCCTATCGGCCTGATCGTCATTCTCTACTTCCTGATGATCCGGCCTCAGATCAAACGCCAGAAGCAGCACAAGGCGCTGGTCGAGGGTTTATCGAAAGGTGACGAGGTGGTGACCATGGGCGGAGTCGCCGGGCGTATCGTCGATCTCGGCGACAATTTTGCCCAGCTGGAAGTCAGCGACAATGTCGTCATCAAGATCCGCCGAATCGCCGTCGAGGCGGTGCTGCCCAAGGGATCGCTGAAGGATCTCTGATCGTCGTCGGCCAGCGACGGCGCCGCGCCTGACGTCCCGGGGACCGATCGTCCGACGGACCGATTCGCGCCGCCGCTCGCCCGGACGCCGCCGATCACCGCCCGCGCCCGCCGATTCGGTCCGCGTTCCGGCCTGAATCGCGCGTCTGCCCTCCGCCGGGCGCCCGAGCGTGACATCATCAACGGGCTACGGGCGATGCGCCCATCGCCCACCGGCCGGCCGAATCGGTCCTCCCGGACCTCAACTGGCCGGACCCGAACTGCCCGGACCCGAACTGCAAGTGCACCCGCGATGAACCAATACCCGCTGTGGAAGAATCTGCTGATCCTGAGCGTAATCCTGGTCGGACTTCTGTTCGCCTTGCCCAACCTCTTCTCTCAGGATCCATCCATCGAAGTCACCGGCACGCGCAACGTCGAGATCACCGAGGCCAGCATTGCCGAGGTGCGGGCCGCGACGGAAAACGCCGGCGTTCCGGTCAAGGACGTCGAACTGCGCGAGGGCGGCAAGCTGCTCGTGCGCTTCCGCACTTCCAGCGATCAACTGCGGGGGCAGGAGGCGTTGGAGCAGACGCTGTCGGACCGCTACAACAGCGCGCTGACATTGTCGCCGGACTTGCCGGCCTGGCTCGAAGCCATCGGCGCACAGCCGATGTTCCTTGGTCTCGACCTGCGCGGCGGCATCCACGTGCTGATCGATGTCGACATGGAGGCGGCGCTCGATCAGGCCTTGGAGCGCTACACCGGCGATATCCGTACCGAGCTGCGCAATAAGAAGATCCGCTATCTGACGGTCACGCGCGACGCGGGACGTATCGCCGTGCGCTTCAACGACCAAGACGCGCGCGACGAGGCCGAAGACGCCATCCGGCGCGAGTTCAGCGACCTCACCGTCGAAAAGGGCAGCGAAGGCGGCGACTACTATCTATACGGCAGTCTGCCCCCGGCCCGCCAGCAGGAGATCAAGACCTTCGCCCTGCAACAGAACATCACCACCCTGCGCAACCGCGTCAACGCGCTCGGCGTCGCCGAGCCGGTGGTGCAGCGACAGGGCGAGCGGCGCATCGTCGTGCAACTTCCCGGCGCCCAGGATCCGGCCCGTCTGAAGGAACTGCTCGGGGCGACGGCCACGCTGGAGTATCGCCTCGTCGACACCGAGAACGACGTCCAGGACGCGCTGGACGGCCGTGTGCCCGTGGGCTCGGCCCTGTATCGCGAGCGCGACGGCCGGCCGATCCTCCTCAAACGCCGCGTCATCGTCACCGGCGATCAAATCACCGATGCTTCTGCAGGTTTCGACCAGCAGTCGGGCTCGCCGGCGGTGTTCGTCAATCTGGACGGGCAGGGCGCCCGGCGTATGCGCACCATGACCACCGAGAACGTCGGCAAGCCCATGGCCGTCGTGTTCATCGAGAACCGCAGCGTCACCCGCATGGTCGACGGCGAGCCGGTCAAGGAGCGCGTGCGCACGGAAGAGGTCATCAGCGTCGCGAATATCCTCGAGCCCTTCGGGCGGCGTTTCCAGACCACCGGTCTCGACAGCTCCGACGAGGCGCACAATTTGGCGTTGCTGCTGCGGGCCGGCGCGCTGGCCGCGCCCATCGAGATCGTCGAGGAGCGCACCATCGGCCCGAGCCTCGGTCAGGACAACATCGATCAGGGCTTCCGCTCGGTGCTGATCGGCCTGGCGCTGGTGGTGCTGTTCATGGCGCTTTACTACCGCGTGTTCGGACTCGTCGCCGACTTGGTGCTGGTGGTCAACCTGGTGCTGATGATCGCGGTGCTGTCGCTGTTGCAGGCGACGCTGACCATGCCCGGTATCGCCGGCATCGTGCTGACCGTCGGCATGGCGGTGGATGCCAACGTGCTGATCTTCGAGCGCATCCGCGAGGAGATCCGCAACGGCAGCTCGCCGCAGGCCAGCATCCATGCGGGTTACGACAAGGCGCTGTCGACCATCGTCGACGCCAACGTGACGACACTGATCGCCGCCATCGTGCTGTTCAGCTTCGGCACCGGGCCGGTCAAGGGCTTTGCGGTGACGCTGTTTATCGGCATCCTCACCTCGATGTTCACCGCAATCCTCGGCTCGCGCGCCCTGATCAACCTGATCTACGGCGGTCGCCGAGTCAAGAAACTGGCCATCTGACGGAGTCGCTCGTATGTCTCATATGCAGATCCTGAAGGAGCAGAGCATCGACTTCATGTCGATGCGCAACGTCGCGACCATCGTCTCCGGCGTCATCTTATTGCTTTGTCTGTTGTCGATTCTGTTCCGCGGGCTCAATCTCGGGCTCGACTTCACCGGCGGCACCGTCATCGAAGTCGGCTACGAGAACCCCACCGAGATCGCCGATGTCACCGCCGCCCTGACCAACAACGGCTTCGAAGGCGCGACCGTTCAGCACTTCGGCTCTCGCACCGATGTGCTGATCAGGCTGGCGCCCCAGGAGGGCGAGGAGGCCAGCGCAAAGCTCAGCGACCAAGTGTTCATGGCGCTCAGCGAAGCGGCCGACGGCGGGGTCGAACTGCGCCGCGTCGAGTTCGTCGGTCCGCAGGTGGGCGAGGAGCTTCGCGAGCAGGGCGGACTGGCGGTCCTGTTCTCCCTGATCGGTATCCTGATCTATGTGGCGCTGCGCTTCGAATGGCGTTTCGCCGTCGGAGCCGTCGCGGCGCTGATCCACGATGTCCTGTTCACCGTCGGCATGTTTTCGGTTTTCGCCATCCCGTTCGATCTGACCGTGCTCGCCGCCGTGCTGGCGGTGATCGGCTACTCGCTGAACGACACCATCGTCATCTTCGATCGCATTCGCGAGAACTTCCGCAAGATGCGCAAGGGGACGGTGCTGGAGATCTGCAATACCTCCATCAACCAGACCCTGTCCCGCACCATCATCACCTCGGGTACGACGCTGCTCGTGCTGTTCGCGCTCTACTTCCTCGGCGGCGAGGCCATCAGCGGCTTCTCGCTGGCGCTGATCATCGGCGTGCTGATCGGTACCTATTCGACGATCTATATCGCCACCGCAATCGCGGTATGGCTCGGGGTCAGCAAGACGGATTTGCTGCCGACGCCGAAAGAGGGCGAAGTCTTGGACGATCGGCCTTGAGCTCTCGGCCAGGCGCATCGGTGATGCGCGCCGCCATCCGTCCGGGCGCGCGATGGGGCTCCGTGGGGCCCGCCGACGATCTCGTTTCGGCGACGTCTTAGCCCCGCTGCCCCATGTGTAGCATTGTTCTGCTGCGCCGCCCGGGACACGACTGGCCGCTGTTGCTGGCGGCCAATCGCGACGAGCTGGTCGCCCGCGCGTCGCAACCTCCCGGGCGCCACTGGCCCGAGTGGCCCGAGGTCATCGGCGGTCTGGATGTCGCCGGGGGCGGCAGCTGGCTCGGCCTCAATGACCACGGCATGGTCGCGGCGGTTCTGAACCGCGAAGGGACACTGGGCACGCAGGCCGGGAAACGCAGCCGCGGCGAACTGGTGCTCGAGGCGCTGGATCACGCCGAGGCCGGGGAGGCGGCCGGTGCGCTGGCCGATCTCCACCCCGACGCCTACCGGCCGTTCAATCTCATCATTGCCGACCCCCGCGATGCCTATTGGCTGCGCCATGGCGGCGACGGCGAGATCCGCGTGCACCCGATCGGTCCCGGCTTTCACATGCTCACCTCCGCCGAGCTCGACGATCGACGCCAGCCGCGCATCCGCCGTTATCTGCCGAGGTTCGAGGCTGCGGCGGTGCCGGATCCGAAAACAGGTGATTGGGCCGCGTGGATTTCGCTGCTGCGCTGCCGGGACGCGGAGGCCGGCGCCGGCGCAACGTCGGCGATGACCATTGCGCCGCTGCCGGTCGACGGAGGCCAATTCGCGACTGTCGCGTCCAGTCTGATCGCCGTGCCGGCCTATCCCGGTTTCCATTGCGAGCCGGTTTTTCTGCACGCGCACGGCCCCCCTGACCGCGCGGAATTCGTGCCGGTGACGCTTTAGCTCGGCGTTCTCCGCCGCGGTGCCGGGCGCCTGTCTCCGCTCGTCCACCCGCCGATGAAGCCAAGCGCGGTTGGCGGCGCGACCCTGCGCAGCGTCAAGGAAACAGCGTGCGGACGTTGACGAATTCACGGCAAGCCCCGTATCTTCGCGCGCTTTTCTATCGCTGGGTACACGAGCGCCGACAGTGCCGCGCAGCGAGTCGACGCGAAACCTGTTCGAGTTTGCCCGGCGCCCGCCTCAACGGCCTTTTTTCAACGGGGTAAGGGCCCTCCAATCGGCGAGTGTTGACGGGGCCGGCGTGTGCAACCAAGCCGCGGCCTCGACCTGTTGGGGACATCCGCCGGCCCGTGCCCTTCGCGCCGGTGCCGAGACGCCGTTCGGGGCTGATTGCCCGTCGGCCATACGTTTGTATTGAGGAGAATGACATGAAGTATGCGCCGTTGCCGGCGATGCTGGCTGTGGCCGTGTGGGGCCAGTCCTTTGCCGACGCGACGACGGATTTGGATCCCGTCGTGGTCACCGCCACCCGCACCCCGGAGCCGGAGGAGAACACCCTGGCTTCCGTCAGCGTGGTCGATCGCGAAGAGATCGAGCGGCGCCAATTGCGCTCGGTTCCCGATGCGCTGCGCGGGCTGCCGGGCGTTACGTTCTCCAATGCCGGCGGCGCCGGCAAGGACACGTTGGTGTCGCTGCGCGGCGCAAATCCGGACCATACGCTGGTGCTCATCGACGGCATCAAGGTCGGGTCCGCCACCCGCGGCATCGTGCCTTTTCAGGATTTGCCGATCCAGCAGATCGAGCGCATCGAAGTGGTGCGCGGCCCGCGCTCGAGTCTGTACGGGTCCGAGGCCATAGGCGGCGTGATACAGATCTTCACGAAGCGCGGCGGCGGGCCGCTGACGCCCCGGTTCAGTGCGTCGGCGGGCAGCTTCGAGACCGCCACGCTCTCGGGTGGTGTTTCCGGCGGCGGCGAAGACGGTTGGTTCAATGTCTCCGGCAGCTTCGAGCAGACCGACGGCTTCAACGCCTGCGATGCGGCGCCGCCGCGGCGCGGCTGCGGCGTCGATCAGCCGGATAAGGACGGCTACAGCAACGTCGGTGTCAGCGCCCGTGCTGGCTACAGCTTCGCGGACATCGCCGAGGTGGACGCCCATTTCCTGCGCTCCGACGCCGAGAACGAGCAGGATGGCTCGATTTTCTTCGGTACCGATTCCCGCACCGCCGTGCAAGTGCTGGGCGGCTCCGTCAAGGTGACGCCGACCGACCGATGGCGGATCAGCCTCTCCGGAGGGCGGAGCTGGGACAAGCTGCGATCGTTCTACACGCAGGGAGACATCGTCGATCTCCCCGTCGGCGAGTTCAACACGACGCGCGACACGGCGACGCTGCAGAGCGATCTGGCCGTTGCCGCGGATCAGTTGCTGACCCTCGGCGTCGATTATCAGAACGACCAAGTCTCCGGCAGCACCGACTATGCCGTGGATTCGCGCGATAAGCTCGGCCTGTTCGGCGAATACCAAGCGGGCTTCGGGCCCGTGCGCCTGAACCTGAGCGGGCGGCAGGAGGATGACGAGCAATTCGGATCGCACGCCACGGGCTCCCTGGCGCTCGGTTATTTCTTCGAGAACGGCATCCAGACCCGTGTTTCCTACGGTACCGCATTCCAGGCGCCGACCTTCAACGACCTGTACTTTCCGAACTACGGCACGCCGGACCTCGATCCGGTGCAGTCGCGCAGCGTCGAGCTCGGCGTCGGCGGCGGGTTTCAAAACGGCAGCTGGGATCTGAGTCTTTATCAGACCCACATCGATGACTTGATCCAGCCCAACGACGAATTCCGTGCGGCGAACGTCGCCGAGGCGCGCATTCGCGGCCTGGAGGCCAGCGCGGCAGCGCGTGTGCTCGATTTCGACATCAGCGGTGCACTGACGCTGCTCGACCCGCGCAACCGCTCCGACGGTCCGAATAAGGACAACCTGCTCAGCCGCCGTCCCGAGCAGACCTTCCAAATGGACGTGGATCGGGACTTCGGCCGCTGGTCCGCCGGCGGCTCGTTGTTCGTCTCCGGGCGGCGCTTCGATGACTCGGCCAATACCATCCGCCTCGATGGCTTCGCGCTGGTCGGACTGCGCGCGGAGTACCGCCTGAGCGATACGTTCCGCATCCAGGGCCGATTGGAGAACCTGCTCGACGAGGACTACGAGACCGCGGCCTTCTTCAATCAGCCGGGCCGTGCTTTCTACGTGACGGTGCGTTACGAGCCCTGAGCATCCGGTCCCTGCCGCGGGCGCAGGGGCCGCGAAGCCGCGGCTCGGGGCAATGGGCCGCGGCGGGCAAAGCCCCCGGCGGGAACCGGGGGCAGAGGGGCAGCGCGGCAGAGGGGCACCGGGGCCGAAGGGGTCTGGGACAGCCCGACAAGGGGGGACGCCGGCGTCGAGTCCCGTGCGTCAGTCCAACGGCGTGCCCAGGCGCTTCAGGTCCAGCGCATAGCCGCCGGTGACGAGGTAGGCGGCCCCGCAGATGGGGCCGATACGCCGGATCAGGTCTCCCAGGCGGTCGCGAAAGATGCGTCCGGCGGGGTAGGCGGGGATCACCCCCCAGGCGGTTTCTTCCGCCACCAGAATCACGCTGCCGGACGCCGCGGCAAGGCACCGCAGCAGCCGACTGACCTCGTCCCGCCAGGCGCCGTCGCCCTCCTCGACGAGGTTTGCGGTCCAAGTGCCGAGCGAATCGACCAGCAGGCACTGCCCCGGCGCGTCGTTCGCGTCGATTGCCGCCGCAAGGCCGGTCGGCGCGCAAACCGTCAGCCATCGCTCGGGGCGCCTGGCGCGATGCGCACTGATCCGCGCGCTCCACTCAGCGTCGTTCGGATTCTCGCGCGCGGTGGCGATATACACCACCGCCTGCCCGGACTCGAGCGCGAGGCGCTCGGCCCATTCGCTCTTGCCGCTGCGTGCCGGGCCCGTCACCAGGACCGGCGATGCGTGGTTCGGCGTCCCGCGCCCGACGCTCATCGGCAGCGCCGGCGACCGCGGGCCTCGAGGTGCGCGGAGGCGCACGACGTCGCCGACATCGGCGGTTTCGGCATGTTAAGGATCGTAGCCGAGCACCGGCGATAGCCACCGCTCCGCCTGCTCCAGCGTCATGCCCTTGCGCGCGGCATAGTCTTCCACCTGGTCCTTCAGGATCTTGCCGGTGCCGAAATAGCGCGAGCGCGGGTGCGACAGGTACCAGCCCGAGACGGCCGCGGTCGGCATCATCGCGAAGCTCTCGGTCAGCGTCAGGCCGATGCGCCGGTCCGGCTGCAGCATTTGCCACAGCGTGCCCTTCTCGGTGTGGTCGGGGCAGGCGGCATAGCCGGGTGCCGGGCGGATGCCCTCGTACTTCTCGGCGATCAGCGCGTCGTTGTCGAGGGTCTCCTGCGGTGTATAGCCCCAGAGGCGCGTGCGCACGATCTGATGCAGCCGCTCGGCGAAGGCCTCGGCGAGCCGGTCCGCGAGCGCCTTCAGCATGATCGAGCTGTAGTCGTCGTGGTCGGCCTCGAAGCGTTCCAAGTGCTCGTCGATGCCGACACCGGCCGTGACCGCGAAGGCGCCGATCCAGTCGCGCCGGTGCGAGTCCGCCGGCGCGACATAGTCCGCCAGGCTGACGTTCGGCTGGTTGCGTCCGGCGGTGCGCTGCATCTGCTGGCGCAGCATGTGCAACGTGTGAGTCACCTCGCTGCGGCTGTCGTCGGAGTAGATGGCGATATCGTCGTCGCCCAACCGGTTTGCCGGGAAGAAGCCGCAGACACAGCGGGCCGCGAGCCAGCGTTCCTTGACGATCCGGTCCAGGAACGGCAGCGCATCGTCGAACAACTCGCGGGCTTCCTTGCCGACGATCTCGTCGTCGAGGATGGCCGGGAATTTGCCCGCCAGCTCCCAAGCCTTGAAGAACGGCGTCCAGTCGATGTAGTCGACCAAATCTTCGAGCGGATAATTGTCGATGGTCGCGATGATCCCGTCGCCGACGCGCTCGAGTTGCATGGCATAGTCGTCGCCCGCGTCGAAATCGGGCTCTACAATCGCCGGGCGCGGCGGCTCATAGGCCGCCCAGTCGATCTCGGTCTTGTTGGCGCGGGCGTCGGCCAGCGGCATCAGCTTGCTGGTCTTGCCCTTGGCCTCGCGCTTGGCACGCACCTCGGCATACTCCGTCTTGATGCCTTCCACATAACCGGGACGGTGCTTGTCGCTCAGCAGGTTCGACACCACGCCGACCGCGCGCGAGGCGTCCGGCACATAAATGACCGGCTGCTCGCGCTGCGGGGCGATCTTCACGGCCGTATGCACCTTCGAGGTCGTGGCGCCGCCGATCAACAGCGGCAGGTCGATGCCCTGGCGCTTCATCTCCTTGGCGACGTGGACCATCTCGTCCAGCGACGGTGTGATCAGGCCCGACAGGCCGATGATATCGACGTTCTCCTCGCGCGCCCGCTGCAGGATAGTCTCCGTCGGCACCATGACGCCCAAATCGACGACGTCGTAGCTGTTGCACTGCAGCACGACGGCGACGATGTTCTTGCCGATGTCGTGCACATCGCCCTTCACCGTCGCGATCAGGAACTTGCCGTTGCTTTTCGCGGCCTCGCCGGAGGCCGCTTTCTCGGCCTCCAGATACGGGAACAGATAGGCCACCGCCTTTTTCATCACGCGGGCCGATTTGACCACCTGGGGCAGGAACATCTTGCCCTCGCCGAACAGGTCGCCGACCACGTTCATGCCGTCCATCAGCGGCCCTTCGATGACGTGCAGCGGCTTTTCGGCGGCTTGGCGGGCCGCCTCGACGTCCTCGTCGATGTAGTCGGTAATGCCCTTGACCAGCGAATGCTCCAAGCGCTTGTTCACCGGCCAGCTGCGCCATTCCTGGTCCTCGGGCTTCTCGGCGGCCTCGCCGTCGCCCTTGTACTTGGGCGCCAGGTCCAGCAGTCGCTCGGTGGCGTCGTCGCGGCGGTTTTGAATGACGTCCTCGACCGCCTCGCGCAGTTCTTCCGGCAGATCGTCGTAGATCGCGAGCTGGCCCGCATTGACGATGCCCATGTCCATGCCGGCTTTGACGGCGTGGTACAGGAACACGGCGTGGATCGCCTCGCGCACCGGGTTGTTGCCGCGGAACGAGAACGAGACATTGGAGACGCCGCCGGAGATCAGCGCGTGGGGCAGGGTCCGCTTGATCGCGCGGGTGGCCTCGATGAAGTCCACCGCGTAGTTGTTGTGCTCCTCGATGCCGGTGCCGACCGCGAAGATGTTCGGGTCGAAGATGATGTCCTCGGCCGGGAAGCCCGCCTTTTCCGTCAGCAGCTTGTAGGCACGGGTGCAGATCTCGACCTTGCGCGCCTCGGTGTCCGCCTGCCCGGTCTCGTCGAAGGCCATCACGATGACCGCCGCACCGTAGCGCCGGCAGAGCTTGGCCTGGTGCAGGAACTTCTCTTCGCCTTCCTTCAGCGAGATGGAGTTGACGATGGACTTGCCCTGCACGCACTTGAGCCCGGTCTCGATGACCTCCCATTTGGAGGAGTCGATCATCACCGGAACGCGGGCGATGTCGGGCTCGGCCGCGGACAAATTCAGAAAGCGCTGCATGGCCTCCACGGCGTCGAGTAGGCCCTCGTCCATGTTGACGTCGATGACCTGGGCGCCGTTCTCGACCTGCTCCAGCGCGACGCTGAGTGCGGTGTCGTAGTCGCCATCCTTGATCAGCCGCTTGAAGCGCGCCGAGCCGGTGACGTTGGTGCGCTCGCCGACGTTGACGAAGAACGACTCCTCGGTGATGTTGCAGGGCTCCAGGCCCGACAGCCGGCACGCGGCCTGCCGCTCGGGCGCCGTGCGCGGGGTCATACCGGCGACGGCCTCGGCCATGGCCTTGATGTGGTCCGGCGTCGTGCCGCAGCAGCCGCCGATGATGTTCAGGAAGCCGCTGCGGGCCCAGTCCGCGACCTCCTCGGCCATCTCCTCCGGGCCCAGGTCATAGCCGCCGAGCTCGTTCGGCAGGCCGGCGTTGGGGTGTGCGGAGACACGGCATTCGGCGATCCGCGACAGCTCTTCCACATAGGGCCGTAGCTCGAACGGTCCGAGCGCGCAGTTCAGGCCGATGCTCAGCGGCTCGGCGTGGCGCAAGGAGTTGTAAAAGGCTTCCGTCGTCTGGCCGGTCAGCGTGCGCCCGGACTGGTCCGTGATCGTGCCCGAGATCATGATCGGCAGCTCGACGCCGTCCTCGTCGAAGACCTGCTTGACCGCGAACACGGCGGCCTTCGCGTTCAGCGTGTCGAACACGGTCTCGATCAGGATGATATCCGCGCCGCCCTCGATCAGGCCGCGGGTGGCCTCGGCATAGGCGGTGACCAGGGTGTCGAAGTCGACGTTGCGGTAGCCGGGGTCGTTGACATCCGGCGAGATGGAGGCAGTGCGATTCGTCGGGCCGAGCACGCCGGCGACGAAGCGAGGCTTGTCGGCGGTGCTGTAGCCTTCGGCCGTCTCGCGCGCCAGCCGGGCCGCGGCGACGTTGATCTCCCGCGCCAACTCCTGCATGCCGTAGTCCGCCATCGCGATGCGGGTGGCGTTGAAGCTGTTGGTCTCGATGATGTCGGCGCCGGCGGTGAGGTACTCGCCGTGAATGTCGGCGATGACGTCCGGGCGCGTCAGCGCCAGCAGGTCGTTATTGCCTTTCAGGTCGCTCGGCCAGTCGGCGAAGCGCTCGCCGCGGTAGTCGGCCTCTTCGAGGCCGCGGCGCTGGATCATGGTGCCCATGGCGCCGTCGAGGATGAGGATAGAGCGCTCCAGGCGCTCGCGGAGGAGGGAGGATCGGTCAGACATGCGTACTCGCTGGTTTTGGCGTGGAAGCGCCGGGGCGCGCGGCGCGCTGCGGCCGCCCGACTTCGGCGCGAACGGCGTCAGTCCTTGTTGCGGTAGCGCTCGATCTGCTCGTGGCCGTCCCAGATGACGGGCCGTTCAAGCCACTTTTGGATGAAGGCCCACGACGCTTGATAGCCGTCGTGCGGGAGAGCGCAGGCCGAGCAGTCCTTGCGCGTGACGCCGTTCTTGTCGGTGAAGACCTGGTAAGGCCCCGGACACTCGTAGGCAATGAGTGGACAATAACAAAAAAGGCAGTTGAATTCTCGTTTCACGCCCTTGTGGCAGGGCAAAAACGGGCATTGTTCGTTGGTAAAGCCCTTGAATGCCTCGTTATTCGTCGTGTCTTTCGGCTGCATGGCAATTTTGTGGTATTCCGCGGCAGTTCAGTCGAGACGATCGGGCGGACAGCCGCCGCGCCGCGCCCCTCAGCGGGCGAGTGTCAACAGGGCGTCCAGATCCAGATTGGCCTCGCAGTGATCGGCCAGTGCATCCAGGGCGGCCTCGGTCCGGGCGTCGAAGTCGATGGCCGCGGCTCGGGCGCCGACCTGTGCGAGCCAGTGGGCGCGAAACTCGTCTCCGGCAAAGATACCGTGGACGTAGCCGCCCATTACCCTGCCGTCGCTGGAGATTGCACCCTCGGCGCGCGCGCGGCCGCCGTTGTCGGCCAACTGCAGCCAGGGCCGCTGCAAAGCTGCGCCGCTGCTGCGGCCCATATGCATCTCGTAACCGCTCAAGCGGCAGCCGCTGGCCAGGTCCACGGCGTCGATATCGATGAGCCGTTTTTCGCCGCCGATCTCCGTATCCATCTCCAGCAGGCCAAGCCCCGGCGACTCGCCCGGCTCGCCCTCCAGCCCCAGCGGATCACGCACCGTCCGCCCCAGCATTTGAAAACCGGCGCAGAGCCCGACCACGCGCCCGCCCCGGCGGACGTGGGCCAGGATGTCGATGTCCCAGCCTTCGCGGCGCAGCACGGACAGGTCGGTGCGGGTCGCCTTCGAGCCCGGCAGGATGACGACGTCGGTCTCCGCCGGGATCGGCTGGCCCGGGTGGATCCAGCGCAGGTTCACGGCGGGCTCCGCGGCCAGCGGGTCCATGTCGTCGAAGTTGGCGACCCGAGACAGGCGCGGGATCGCGATGTTCAGCGTGCCGCCGGTAGTCTCGGCCGGGCGCTCGAGCGCCAGCGAGTCTTCCGCCGGCAAGCGGTCCGCGCCTTCGAACCAGCGCACCACGCCGAGGAACGGCCATCCGGTGTGCTGTGTAATGGTGACGCATGCCGGCTCGAACAACGAAAAGTCGCCGCGGAATTTGTTCACCATGTAACCGACCACGCGATCGCGGTCGGCCTGATCCAGCAGAAGCCAAGTACCGACCAGGGATGCCATGGTGCCGCCCTTGTCCAAATCGCCGAGCACGACCACAGGCACACCGGCGCGCTCGGCGAAGTGCATATTGGTGATGTCGCAGTGGCGCAGATAGATCTCCGCGCCGCTGCCGGCGCCCTCCACCAGCACCAAATCCGCGTCGGCGCAGAGGCGCTCGAAGCTGTCGAGCACCGCCGGCATCAGGCCTTGGCGCATCTCGTGATAAATCCGCGCCGGGCAATTGCCGAGCACACGCCCGCGCAGCACCACCTGCGAGCCGATATTGGTTTGCGGCTTCAGCAGGACCGGATTCATGTGGATTGACGGCGCGACACCGCAGGCGCGCGCCTGCAGGGCCTGAGCGCGGCCGATCTCGCCGTAAACCGGGGTGCCGTCCGGACCGGGCTCGGCGTCGGTGTCCGCCGTGACCGCGGCGTTGTTGCTCATGTTCTGCGCCTTGAACGGGCGTACCGTCAGCCCGCGGCGGGCGTACGCGCGGCAGAGACCGGCAACGAGCATGCTCTTGCCGACATCGGAGGCGGTGCCCTGGATCATCAGCGCACGGGCACGCCGCGGGCCATGGCGCTGCAGTGGCGGGAGGTCGAGCTGGATCGTCGGTACGGTCTCGGTCATTGTCGGTGTTGCCGTCGGGGAGGTTTGAAGTCGGATGGTGCCGGGTGGTTCCGGGCGGAGCCTTGTCCGTGGCTTTTCATTATTCAGCATTCGTCGATGCAGAACGAGGACGATCGCGGACCGCAACCGCGTCGGCAGTCGCCCGACACGCGGCAGGCCATGTCGCAAGGCCGACCTTGGAACCCGGCACAGTTGCGTTGTAACATCTCGCGGCCGCCCGACTGCGCGGCCTCGGCACACGCGGGCAACCGCGGCCCGTGGCCGGTTCCGTCGACGCCGGGGCAAGACTCTTCCGCTCGCCGTCATTCGCTATCCAAGCCAGGCTCTTGTCGCTCGTCGTGGCTGCAGGCCGACGCCGGCGCAGCGACGTTGTTCATTTCCTGTTAAGGCTGATCAAGTGGTTGTGGATTTCCGAGAAACGCCCCGCCCGGAGCGCACGGACCGTCGCCGCGCGGGTGCACCGGCTTGCGCCCTCGGCGCAGAGGGCGAGTCCGGAGCGAAGACGGCAAGTGCCCCTACCGGCCGCGCCGCGTTGCACGCGCAGCCGCTGACGTCCGCCGAGCGCTGGCTGATCGTCGGCCTGTTCCTCTATTTTTTGCTGCAGGCGCTGATGCGCGCCACCGGTGCGGCGGCGCTGGAGCTCGACGAGAGCGAGCTTGCCGTCGTCGGCCAGTGGTGGCTGGCGGGCTATACCAATCAGCCGCCGCTCTACGTCTGGCTGCAGGCGGCGACATTCCGCGTGCTGGGCCTGGACCTCGCCGCGCTCAGCGTGCTCAAGAACACGCTGCTCTTCACCACGTATCTCCTGACGTTCTTGGCCGCCCGTCGGCTGCTGCATGAACCGATACGCGCGATCCTGGCGACGCTGTCGCTGCTGCTGATCGCGCAGTTGGCCTGGGAGGCGCAGCGCGATCTCAGCCATTCGGTGATGGTGACGACCGTGGCCGCCGCCAGCTTCTATGCGCTGCTGCGCTGGTACGAGCGCCCGAGCACGGCCGGCTACCTGCTGCTCGGCGTGCTTCTGGGGCTGGGGCTTCTGTCGAAGTACAACTATGTGCTGTTCGCCGGCGCCGTGCTGCTGACGCTGCTCACGGTGCCGCGCGGGCGCGCGCTGCTGTTCGATCCGCGGCTGCTGCTGACACTGCTGGTCGCGTCGGCGCTGGTGGCGCCGCATCTGGTTTGGCTCCTGGGCGACCCGGGACTGGTTGCCGATCTTCCGCATAAGCTCGACTTCGGCCAGCGCACCTGGCTGGTGTCGGGGCTCGGCAGCACCTTGGTGGCCATGGTGGACTTTCTCGCCCCGTGGTGGGTGATCATGCTGCTGGTGTTCCGGCGCGACTTCCTGCGCGCCGTTGCCGCGCCGCAGCACGCGGATTTGGAATTTCCCCTGCGCCGCTATCTCGGTGCGCTGCTGCTGCTGCTGGCGGTGTTGCTGCTGCTCGGAGCCTCCCACTTCAAGGCACGCTGGATGCTGCCCCTGGTGCTGGTGGCACCGATCTACGTCTTCGGCACCATGGCCGCCTCCGCGCTGACGCGCGCGCGGGTGCGTGCCTATATCGCCACGGCGCTCACCGCCGCCGCGCTGGTGCTTGCGGTGATGGGATGGCGGCTACACGACTGGCCGCTGCCTGCCGGGCGTCAAGCCCTCGCCGAGCATTTCGACGCGGTGGCGGAGCAGGCCCGCGAGATCGGCTTCGAGAACGGTCTGATCATCTCCGAGCGGTTGTTGGACGCCGGCAATTTGCGCCTGCGATTTCCCGGCAGTACCGGCTGGGCGCCTCGCGTCAACGGCGCTGCGCTCACCTGCGCGGGCGGCGACCTGCTGGTCGTCTGGGATACCGAGGGGCGTGATGCACTGCCGCCGGAGCTGAGGGATTTACTGGTGGATGCGTTGGGCGTCCCGCCGGGCGAGATCGACGCCGCTCTGCCGCGCGCATTTGAGCGGGCCGCCGCGCGCACCGATACGAGCGCCGAGCCCTGGCCGGCGCTGCTGGCCTTGCCTGCGCGACTGGGGCCCGATTGCCATTGGACCGATGGCGTGTCCGGGTCGGGCGTGTCTGGGTCGGGCGCAGCCAAGGACCGCTGAGCCGGCGGACGGCGAGGGCCGATCGCCCCCGACCACCGACAAACCAAGCGCTGGATTCGCAGCCGCCGGATTCCACCGCAGTCGCAGCCGCCGGATTGGCAGCCGCCGACGACCGTCGACGCGTGCTGATGCGCCTCCAACGAAAACGCCGCGCTGAGCGCGGCGTTGGGCTGACTGGCTTCCGATTGGTCCGCCCCCCGAGCCAACGCCGGGATTCCGGCGCTGGCTCGGAGGCTGGCTCGGGAGCTGGTTCGGGGGCTGGCGGGCTAAGCTAGGGCCGGTCAGGCCTCCTCGACCGCCTGATTCGGCTGCTTGCTACCCTGGGTGGCGGGAAACTGCACTTGAGTCGGCTGTTTCAGGCTGCCGCCGCAGCCGCCCGGCTGGCACTTGGGCGTCGCCTCGGCGCCGATCTCGATGTCTTCCATCTGCATGTCGCCGCCACCGCAGGCCTTGATCGACGCGGACATCCCGCTCGGCTGCGCCGCGGGACGCTTCGCCGGCGGTGCCTTCTTCCAGGCGTTGTGATCCGGCTCGACGATCTTCGACTTGCTCTTGTCGTAGTCGAACTTGATCAGCTTCTTGAACGCCGGGCCCCAATAGTTCTGCTTGCCCAGCTGATAGAAGCGGCGCTCCATGGCGCTCTTGAGGAAGGCCTTGATGCAGCCGATCAGGTAACGGCGGCGGAAGGGGTCCTTCACCCAGGGGTACTGGAAGAACATCCGCTTCATATAGAAGCGCCGATAGTTGGCCATGACCCCGTCGAGCAGTTCGGCGCGGTCGATGTTGTCGGGCTTCATGATCGGCGAGACGAAGTTGTACTTCGAATAGTCGAACACCTCCACCTTGTCGCCCATCTCGGCAAACATGTCGGAGAAGGGCCAGGGGGTGTACATCGACCAGTTGGCCATGTCCGCGCCCCAGTCCATGACCATCTGATAGGTCTCTTCGAGCGTCTCGCGGGTCTCGTTCTCGAGGCCGACGATGAACTGCGCCTCGGTGACGATGCCGTTCTGCTGCAGCAGTTGGATGGCGCGCCGGTTCTGCTCGATCGTGGTCTCTTTGACGAAGCGGTCGAGGTTGAGCTGGGCGGCCGCCTCGGTACCGAGCGAGATGTGCACCAGACCGGCCTTGCGGTAGAAGGGCAGCAGATCCTCGTCGCGCATGACGTCCGTCACGCGGGTGTTGATGCCCCAATGGATGCCGAGGTCGCGGTCGATCAGCTCCTGACAGAACTCGACGAACTTGGCCCGGTTGATCTGCGGCTCTTCGTCGGCAAGGATGAAGAAGCCGACGCCGTGCACCTTCACCAGCTCCTCGATCTCGTCGACCATGCGCTTGGGATCGCGCACGCGGTAGTCGCGCCAGAACTTCCACTGCGAGCAGAAGCTACAGGTGAAGGGGCAGCCGCGCGCCATATTGGGGGTCGCGACCGGCACGCCGAGCGGGATGTAGATGTACTTCTTCCACTCCAGGATGCCCCAGTCGGGCCAGATCGAGTCGACATCCTTGATCGATGGCTCGACGGGCGTGGCGACGACTTGGCTGTCGTCGTCCAGGAAGGCAATGCCTTTGATCTTCTCGCGCTCGGCGGGCCAGCGGCCCTCGTCGACGGCGCGCACCAGGTTCAGGGTGACCGCCTCGCCCTCGCCGCGCACGATGACGTCGATCCACGGCGCCTCGCCCAGCACCTGCTGGAACATGAAGGTGCCGTGGATACCGCCGAGGACGGTCATGGCATCCGGGCACTCTTCCTTGGCGATCTGCAGCACACGCTGCGCCGTGTAGATCATCGGCGTCATCGCCGTGGTGGCGACGATGTCGGCCTTCGAATCACGGATGGCGACGCGCAGCTGATCCTCGTCCAGCTTGTCCACCAGCGCGTCGACGAAATGGTAGTCCTCGTAGCCGCCGGCCTTTAAATAACCGGCAAGGTAGGCAACCCAGGCCGGCGACCAGTTGCCGGCAATGTCGGCGGCGCCGGCACTGTAGTTCGGATGGACAAACAGGATGCGCATGGTTAGCTCCGATAGTGTTGGCCGCCGTTATCCGGTGCGGGGGCGGCTCGTCGAACGGGCACCGCGGAACATCAGCGGATGAGTCGCGTTTTCCGTGGCCTGCGGCGGCGGCAAGAGCCGCGGTGCACCGGCCGGTTTTCCTCGGTTGATGGTTGTCGCTCGCGGAGATACTTCGGTCCGGTCCGGGCGTTTTCGTCCCGGTCGCTACGACGCCGGGACGCTGTCGGCTGCACCGCGCGCCGAACAATTGTTGCTCGCCGCTGGTCATGCGCGGCATGTTAGGTCACGTCTCGGGATATTACCAACGCGTAAAGTCGCCTTGACGTCACACCTGCGTGTCAGTTGTCCTGAATCAAGTGTCTGCCGCCTTCGCGCGGTTCGGCAAGCCACGTGCCGAGGGAGACCGAAGTCCGCGGTGCCGGGGCCGGCGGCGCCTTGCCGGACGCGTAGTAGAGCCTACTTCGGCGCAGGCGCCGTGCGATGCGTTACCGGGCGGAGCAAGTCCAGGGGATGATGTAGCGTTGCTGCTCGTGCTCGCCGGTGACGGCGCGGATGCCGTAGACCCGCTCCAGGTTCTCCGCGGTCAGCACCTCCGACACAGTGCCGGCGGCCACCGCAGCGCCGCTGTCGAGCAGCAGCAGCCGGTCGCAGAAGCGGCTGGCCAGGGTCAGGTCGTGCATGACGACGATGACCGCCGCGCCGCCGTTGCAATGGGCGCGCAGCAGTTCCATCACGCGCAGCTGATGCATCGGGTCCAGCGCCGCGACCGGCTCGTCCGCCAGCAGCAGCGGTGCTTGTACCGCCAGCACCCGCGCCAGCCGCGCTCTGGCGCGCTCGCCGCCGGAGAGCTCGTCGGCGCGGCGATCGCGCAGGCCGGTCACGTCCGTAGCCCGCAGCGCCTCCTCGATCACGGCCAGGTCCTCGGCGCTCGGCGCACCGCCGCCGCGCCACCAACTGCCCCGGTACGGATGCCGGCCCAGCGCCACCAGGTCGAACACCGAGATCGGCCACTGCAGCCGGTCGTCCTGGCTCAGGTAGGCCACCAGCCGGGCCCGCTCGCGGGCGCTCATTTGCGACAGCGGGCGTCCCTGCAGGCGGATCTCGCCGCGGTGTGCCATCAGTTGGACGATGGCCTTGACCACGGTCGTCTTGCCGGCGCCGTTCGGGCCGATGAGCCCGAGCATCTCGCCTTCGCCGAGCGCGAAGCCGAGATCGCGCACCAGCGTCTTGGCGCCGACGTCCACGGTCAGCCCGACCGCCTCCAGCAGGCTCACAGCATGTCCCTCCGCGCGCGCAGCACCAGCGCCAGGAAGAACGGCGCGCCTACCAGCGCCGTGACGACGCCGAGCATCAGCTCCTTCGGCGTGCCGATCAGGCGCAGCGTGATGTCGGCCGCCAGCACCAGCACCGCGCCGCCGAGGGCGCTCGGCAGCAGCAGCGCGCCCGGCCGATAGGCGACGAAGCGCCGCAGCATATGCGGCACCACCAGGCCGACGAAGCCGATCGCGCCGGTCACCGACACGCAGGCGCCGACACTGAGCGCGGTGCCGGTGATGATCAGGCCGCGCAGCCGCGGCAGGTTGACGCCCAGGCTCGATGCTTCGGCCTCGCCCAACGCCAGCACGTCCAGGGCCCGCCCGCCGGCCAGCAGCAGCGCGAGGCCGATCAGCACGAACGGCAGGCAGAGCTGCACGTCGGCAAAGCTGCGGTCGCTGATGGAGCCGAGCAGCCAGAGCACGATGTCCTGCACGTCCGCGGGGTTCGGTGCCAGGTTCAGCGCCAGCGAGGTCAGCGCACCGGCCAGGGAGGACAGCGCAACGCCGGCCAGGATCAGCGTCAGGTTCGATGAGCCGGCGCGCGTCAGCGCATACAGCGCCAGCGTCGCCACCAGCGCGAAGGCCATCGCCGATGCCGGCAGCGCCCAGAGGCTGACGGCCGTGACGCCGAAGTAGAGCGTCAGCACCGCGCCGAGCCCGGCGCTGGCCGAGATACCGAGCAGGCCCGGCTCCGCCAGCGGGTTGCGCAGCAGCCCCTGCAGAGCCGCGCCGGAGGCGCCGAGGGCCATACCCAGCAGCCAGGCAAGCACCACCCGCGGGAGGCGAATCTGCTGCACGATGAGCTGATGCTCCTCCGGGCCGGTGCCGAGCAGCCCGCCGATCACCTCGCCGAGCGTCAGCGGTGCATAGCCGAACATCAGCGACGCGATGCTGAGCGTCACGAGCATGGCAAGCAGAATCAGAGACACGGGGAGGGCGGGGCGCTGTTCCATCGCTTACGGCACCGCCCTTGCCCGAGCGCTGTCCGCCGGCGCCGGCAGCGCGTCGATCTGTGCGGCGATGCGCTCGGCCGCTTCCACCAACTCGATGCCACCGCAGCCCCAGTAGGCGGTGGGCACCGAAATCGAAGGCGTCTCTTCGAGCATGCGGCGCAGCAGCGCGTGGCGCGCATAGCTGGACTTGCTGAGCGGCTGGGCCTCGTCGAAGTAGCCGAGCAGGAACAGGTCCGGCGGCGCCGCGACCAGATGTTCCAGCGGAAACCGGCCCCAGCCCGAGAAGCCCTCTTCCTTGGCGACATTGCGCAGACCGAGCAGGGTCAGCACGTCGTCCACATAGGTATCGGCGCCGGCGGTGCCGCCGTTGGGGCGGAGATACAGCACGCGGAAAGGCCGCGGCGTCTCGGCCAAGGCCTGCATGCGCCGGCGCGCCTGCTCGGCCAGCGCTTGGCCCCGCTCGGCGCGGCCGATGCCGGCGGCGATGTCGCGGGTCGTCTGCAACGCGTCCGCCCAGCCGCGAGGGTAGGGCACCGGCAGCAATTCGGTGCCGCGCCCCGCCAGCAGCTGGCTGTGCCGGCGTCCGCCCCAGCCGAGGTATACCAGTGCGATATCCGGCTGCAGGTAAAGCAGGTCCTCGACGCTGCTGCGGTTGGCCGGATAGGCCCGCGCGCGGTCCGCCATCGGGGACGACTTGGGATCCTGGCTGGCGCTCGACACCGAGACGATCTGCTCCGGTGCCCCCACCTGCAGCAGCAGTAGGTCCGAGCATAGATCCATGCTCGCGACACGCGGCAGCGGCGCTTCGGCGGCCGTTGCCGCGCTTGGCTGCACGAGCGCGGTCAAGCCAAATAGGCCGCCGGCGAAGACTGCCGCGAGCCGCTTGGCCGACCGGTGGGACGGGCGTGGCGATCCGGGCTGTACAAGCGTGCGGCGCGCCGCACAGGCCGGCGTCGGCTCGCAGGCGCCGAGTGCGGGCAGGCGGATCGCGCGGTGTTTCGCCGCGGCGCTCGGCCGGTCCGGCCAAAGGCGCGCCGGCAGCCATGTCGCCGTCCGCGCCATCTGCCGAGAGGGCGGCTGCGGTGACTTGCATCGGCCGGTCGAGTGCGCGGGGGCGGTAATCGGGGTGTACAGGGGGCTCAAGTCGTTCAAACCGGGCGGTTGCCGGGTGGTCGGGCCGGCGCGGATCATTGCGCGCGAGCTTATCCCGGAGCGCGCGAAGCCGGGCATGGTAACGCAATCAGCCCGACGCGCGCCGAGGGATTTGCCGAGGGCGGCCGGTAGTGCCCGCCACGCGTCGGGCCGGCGAGCCGTGCGGCGGACGGCGACCACGTCGGCGGGCCGAAAAACGCCGGGCGGTGTGCGGCCGGCGTTGACATGTTCCGATGCTGCCCGTGCGGTACACATGCTATCTTTCCGGCCCTTGTGCCGGCCGGCACAGCCGTGCATCGCACCGCGCCAGGCGGAATGCGAGCGCCGGTTTGTCCGCCGCCCCGGCCGGATCGTGCTCCACAACAGGCCTGTGCAGTGCAACGCCTCCGATCACAGGCCGTCCCGCTCCAAGCCCTTTGCCGAACGATGCCCATGATTGTGACAAACAACCCGACCGCCTTCACCCTGATCCTGCTCGTGCTGGCGCCCGCCGCAGGCTTCGCGCAAGCCCCCAAGAAGCCCGCCGAGCTGCTGGACCGCATCGATCTGGTTTGTATCGAGCAGCCCGCCAACCGCGTCGTTTTCGGCGACGACGGCAGCGTCGACTACCGAGAAATACCGCCCGCCGAGACCGAGCCGGTGACCCTGTCGGTGACCCGCGCCGACCCCGGCGGCGACTACCCGATCGACGCCGCGCGCATCGACAGCACTGTCCCTTACCTGGCCGTCGAGAACGCCACTTGGACCGCCGGCCACCAGGTCGACGCCCGCCAAGGGCAGCTGCGGATCAACCTCGAGACCGACGTCCTGACGCTGACCGAAACCGATCACGCCGGCCAAGCCGCGTTCCGCCGCTTCGAATGCGAACGGCAGCCGGCCGAGGACTGATCAAACCAACAGCCGGCGCCGGATCAGCACCACCGCCGCGTAGAAACCGAGACCCGCATAGGCGCCGAGCACCGCCAGGTGCAGCAGCGGCGTCTCCAGCGGCAGGCCGGCCACCAGCGGGCGGGTGAGCGCCACGGCGTGGGTCAGCGGCAGCAGGTGCACCACCGACTGCATCACCTCCGGCAGCGTCTCGACCGGGTAGAACACGCCGCTGAGAATCAGCATCGGCGTTACTGCCAGCACGAAGTAATAGTTGAAGAAGTCGTAGTTGGTCGCCACCGCGCTCATGATCAGCGCCGGCCCGGCGAAGGCGAGGCCTGCCAGAAATGCCACCGGCAGGGCGAACAGCGCCTGCGGGCCGGCCACCGCGCCGATCAGCAGCGCGACGATCAGGATCGCGGCGGCGCTGAACAGGGCCTTGGTCCCGCACCAGAGCACCTCGCCGGCCAGAATGTCGTCCAGCGTCAGCGGTGTGGCCAGCATGGCGTCGTAGGTGCGCTGCACGCCCATGCGCGTAAAGACGGAATAGGTCGCCTCGAAGCTCGCCGTCATCATGGCGCTGGAGGCGATGATGCCGGAGGCCAGAAACGTCTGATACGACAGGTCGGACATGGTGCCGATAAAGGCGCCGAGTCCGAAGCCGAGGCCGAGCAGGTAGAGCGTCGGCTCGCCGAAATTCATCACCGCCGCCGGCGCCAGCAGCTTGCGCCAGACGCGCAGGTTGCGCTGCCAGACCGCCAGCGCGCCGCGGCCGGGGCGCGGAATTGTCCAGTCTCCTCGCATCGAATCGGATCCTTTCAGTCGCGCAGTTCGTGGCCGGTGAGGCGCAGGAAGACGTCCTCCAGGCCCGCGGGGCGATGTAGATAGAAGACGTCCGGGCGCTGGCGCAGGTGCTCGATCAGCGGCGCCACGTCGCGGCTGTAGCAGTAAAGGCTGTTGCCCTGGCACTCGAGCCGGCATCCGCGGGCCTCGGCGAAGGCCGCGAAGGTGCCGTCGTCGCCGCCGCGGATCTCGATCACCTCGGCCTCCACGTGGCGGCCGATCAGCTCCCGCGGCGAGCCCCGGTCGAGGATGCGCCCGCGGTCCATGATCACCAGCTCGTCGCAAAGCCGCTCGGCCTCTTCCATGTAGTGCGTCGTCAGCAGCAGCGTCGTGCCCTTCGCCTTGAGCTCGGCGAGCTTGGCCCAGATCACATGGCGGGCCTGCGGGTCGAGCCCGGTGGTGGGCTCGTCCAGCATCACCAGTTCCGGCTGGTTGATCAGCGCCCGGGCGATGGTGAGGCGGCGTTTCATGCCGCCGGAGAGGGTGTCGGTCTTGGCCCCGCGGCGCTCGGATAGCGCGGCGAAGTCGAGCAGGGCCGGGATGCGCCGGCGCGCCTCGGCGGCCGGGATGCCGAAATAGCGCGCGTGCACCTCCAAGTTTTCGTCGACGCGGAAGTCCGGGTCCAAATTGTCCGCCTGCGGCACGACGCCGATGCGCGCGCGGATGGCGCGGCCCTCGGCCGGCATCGGCAGGCCGAAGACGCTGAGCCGCCCGTCGGTCATCGGCGTCATGCCGAGGATCATGCGCAGCGTCGTCGTCTTGCCGGCGCCATTGGGGCCGAGGAAGCCGAAGCAGCGCCCGCCGTCGATGTCGAACGAAACATCGTCGACGGCGGTAAAGCCGCGATAGCGCTTATGCAGGCGGCTCGCGCTTACTACTGGGGACATCTCGCTGCTCCGTCGAAGTCGGGATCCGGCCTGCTAGTGTTGCGGCGCTCGGGCGGCGTTCAATGTTGTCGGTGTCGTCGCTCGATCGCGCGATGCCGTGCGCCCCGGGATCGAAATCGAAATCGGGATCGGGATCGGGATCGAAATCGAAATCGGGATCGCGACAGCAACGGCGCATCGCATCGCGGACCCCGATACGGCGCGACCGGCACGGATTGGGTGCCCGTGGGCCGGCCGCGTTTCGCGTGCCGATACGCCCCGCGACCGGTTGCCCCTTGCGGCTGCGGCAGCACCTGCCTTGCGCGTGCGCCGGCGCGCCCTCAACGCGCCCTTTAAGCGACCGGCTCGTCGGAGGGTGGATCGTCGGAGGGTGGATCGTCGGAGGACGGATCGGCGCGGCCCCTCGCGGTGTCCGCATCCGCCCCGGTGCGCATGCGCATCGCCGCCAGGTCGAGTACCTCGCCGTCGTCGGCGTCGGCGTCGGCGTCGGCCATATCGATATAGCGC
The DNA here is from genome assembly GCA_021736785.1 of Thiohalocapsa sp. Classification (GTDB taxonomy): domain Bacteria; phylum Pseudomonadota; class Gammaproteobacteria; order Chromatiales; family Chromatiaceae; genus Thiohalocapsa. Next base: position 51,639 of record JAIPFF010000033.1, read on the forward strand.
GGCAGGGTCATGCCCTCGCCGATGGCGGGCCATGGCGGCGGCGGACTCGTCCAGCGGCCGTCGGCGTCGCGCATGTGGCTGCGGTCGCTGGCGAACTCGGCGCGATAGGTCTCCGCGGGCACCACCCGGAAGCGCGGCTTGACATGCGCCGGCAGCCGGTCGGCGAACGGAAAACTGCGGACCAGCCAGTCACCGGCCGAGACCGGCACCGGCAGGCGCGTGTCCAGGTCCCAAATCCGCCGGGCGCCGTCGAGCACCACGACGTGATAGTCCCAGAACAGGATGCGGCCCGGCGGCGCCGCCCGTTGCTCGGCGAAGGGGCACTGCGCGACGCCGTTGGCCACGAAGACCACAAACCGCTCGCCGGCGCCCAGGTCGGGCTCGGCGCACAGCCACCAGGCGTTTTCCTCGCAGTAGAACGGGTGGTAGTGGAAGCCGTATGTGGCGGCCGGTGTCATGTCGATGATCGCCAGCGGGCTACTGCCCGTCTGGTGGCTCAAGGCCGTACCGCCGCGTCTGCGGCGATGGCGGGCAATGGGCGTGCAAGCATGGCGGCTGTCCGTTGCAGGGTTGAACGACGGCCGGCACTCGGGCCGGCGAGCGCATCAGGATACGAGTGTCTGCACACTTTGGTACACCCCGTAAATATCCCGATCCGCCGTCGCCGGCGGTGCCCGCCGGCGCCGACGCCGTCGCCTGCCGGCAGCGCCGCCGTCGCCTGCCGGCAGCGCCGCCGTTGCCTGTCGGCAGCGCCCGGGGCGATGGCCGGGCCGGACGCTCGGCAAGCCACGGCGGATGCTGTCCGCGCCATGGACGGGAAGCGCGGCGATAAAGCGCATTTGAATCCGACCTGGCTAACGTTACACTCTTGGCCCTTTAACCTGTCAATAACGTCAGAGGTCCAGCGTGGTCGCCCCGGAACCGAATTTTCGCCGCATCGAGCGGCTCCCGCCCTATGTCTTCAACATCGTCAACGAGTTGAAGGCCGCGGCGCGAGCCCGCGGCGAAGACATCATCGATTTCGGCATGGGCAACCCGGATCAGCCGACGCCCCAGCATATCGTCGACAAGCTGGTGGAAGCCTCGCAGCGCCGCGACACGCATCGCTACTCCGTCTCCCGCGGCATCCCGCGCCTGCGCCGGGCCATCACTCGCTGGTACCGCGAGCGCTACGACATCCATCTAGACCCCGACACCGAGGCCATCGTCACCATCGGCTCCAAGGAAGGCTTGGCGCACTTGGCGCTGGCCACTATGAGCGCCGGCGATACGGTGCTGGTGCCGAATCCCGCGTACCCGATCCATCCCTACGGCTTCATTATCGCCGGCGCCGACGTGCGCCATGTGCGCCTGACGCCCGACGTGGACTTCTTCGAGGAACTGCGGCGCGCCATCCTCGACTCCTGGCCGCGGCCGAAGATGCTGGTGCTCAACTTCCCGGGTAATCCGACTACCCAGTGCGTGGAGCTCGACTTCTTCGAGAAGGTCGTCGAAATCGCACAAGAGCACGGGATCTGGGTGGTGCACGACATCGCCTACGCCGACATCGTCTTCGACGGCTATAAGGCCCCGTCCATCCTGCAGGTGCCGGGCGCCAAAGAAGTCGCGGTCGAGTTCTTCTCCATGTCCAAGAGCTACAACATGCCGGGCTGGCGCATCGGCTTCATGTGCGGCAATCCGTCGCTCGTGGCGGCGCTGGCGCGCATCAAATCCTATTTGGACTACGGCACCTTCACGCCCCTTCAGGTCGCCGCGATCCATGCGCTGGAGTCGTCCCAGCAATGCGTCGCCGACATCCGCGACATGTACCAGCGCCGCCGCGACTGCCTCTGCGACGGCCTCAACGACGCCGGCTGGCCGGTGGAGAAGCCCAGGGCAACCATGTTCGTCTGGGCGCGCATCCCCGAGCCGTATCGGGACATGGGCTCGCTGGAATTCTCGAAAAAGCTACTGCGCGACGCCAAGGTGGCGGCCTCGCCCGGCATCGGCTTCGGCGACTACGGCGACGATCACGTGCGCTTCAGCCTGATCGAGAACGAGCACCGCACCCGCCAGGCAGTGCGCGGCATCAAGCACATGCTGCGGGACGACGCCCGCGCCGGCGCCGCGGCCGTGCAACCCGCATAACGAATAAATACCGTACCAGGAGACGCGAATGGAACCGGTCAAGATTGGCCTGCTCGGCCTCGGCACCGTCGGCGGCGGCACGGTCACCGTGCTGACCCGCAATGCCGGCGAGATCGCGCGCCGCGCCGGGCGGGACATCCATATCGCCCATGCCGCCGCCCGCGCCTACGACCCCGAGCGCATCAACGGCCTGGGCGACATCGGCCGCATCACCGAGGATGCCTTCGCCGTTGTCGACGACCCCGAGATCGACATCGTCATCGAGCTGATCGGCGGCTATTCCCCGGCCAAGGAACTGGTGCTGCAGGCCATCGCCAACGGCAAGCACGTGGTCACCGCCAACAAGGCCCTGATCGCGATGCACGGCAATGAGATCTTCGCCGCCGCCCAGGAGAAGGGCGTCACCGTCGCCTTCGAGGCTGCGGTGGCCGGTGGCATTCCCATCATCAAGGCCCTGCGCGAGGGCCTGGCCGCCAACCACATCGAGTGGATCGCCGGCATCATCAACGGCACCGGCAACTTCATCCTCACGGAGATGCGCGACAAGGGCCGCGACTTCGCCGACGTGCTCGCCGAGGCCCAGCAGCTGGGCTACGCCGAAGCCGATCCGACCTTCGACGTCGAGGGCATCGACGCCGCCCATAAGCTGACCATCCTCGGCTCCCTGGCGTTCGGCATCCCGCTGCAGTTCGACAAGACTTTCACCGAGGGCATCTCGAAGATCGAGGCCCAGGACGTCGCCTTCGCCGCCGAGCTGGGCTACCGCATCAAGCACCTGGGCATCACCCGGCGCACCGACGCCGGCATCGAGATGCGCGTGCACCCGACGCTGATCCCGCACCGGCGCCTCATCGCCAACGTCGACGGCGTCATGAACGCCGTGCTGGTCAAGGGCGACGCGGTCGGCCCGACCCTGTACTACGGCGCCGGCGCCGGCGCGCTGCCCACGGCCTCCGCCGTCGTCGCCGACGTCGTCGACGTAGTCCGCGCCCTGACCAGCGATCCGAACAACCGCGTACCGCACCTGGCCTTCCAGCCCGGCGAGCTCGCCGACACCCCGGTGCTGCCCATCGACGAGGTCGAAACCGCCTACTACCTGCGCCTCACCGCCCTCGACCGCCCCGGCGTCATGGCCGCTATCGCCGGCATCCTGGGCGAGGAGGGCATCAGCATCGAGGCCATCAAGCAAAAAGAGCCCGCCGAAGGCGAGACCCACGTGCCGCTGATCATGCTCACCCACCGGGTCAAAGAGGCCCGCATGAACAGCGCCCTGGCCCGCATCGAAGCCCTCGATTCGGTGCACGGCGACATCGTGAAGATCCGGATGGAAGGGTTGGAGGGCTGAGGCTCGGCGCGGCTTCCTTGCCTGCGCAAGCAATGAAACTCCTCGTCGACATCGGCAACACCAGCATCAAGTGGGCCACTTGGGACAGCACCCGTCCAGATGGCGACGCTGCCGGCCCCTTGGGCGACATGGGCAGCGCCAAACACTTCGGCGCCCTGCCCATCGACCTGCTCGCCGCCTGGGATAGCCTCGACAACATCAACGGCATCGTCGCCGCCCGCGTCGGCCCCGCCGCCGTCCTCAATGCCGTCGCCAAGGTTGCCGACGCCAGCTGGCAGTGCGGCGTCACCGAGGTCCAAACCGCCGCCGAGGCCCAAGGCATCCGCATCGCCTACGCCGAGCCCGCGCGCCTCGGCGTCGACCGCTTCCTGGCCCTGATCGGCGCGCACACAAACGCCGCGCTCCCGAACGGCCCCAAGCTCATCATCGACGCCGGCACCGCCGTCACCTACGACCTGCTCGGCGCGGACGGCCGCCACCTCGGCGGCCTGATCCTGCCCGGCGTCCAACTGATGCGCGACAGCCTCCTCACCGGCACCCAGATCCCGCGCTACGAGCCCGTCGACGCCAACCAAGCCTGGACCGCCGACACCGGCGAAGCCATCGCCGCCGCCAGCATCCAAGCCCCCGCCGCACTCGCCGAGCGCCTGCGCCAGCGCCTGCAAACCGAAACCGGCGACCCCCCGACCACCGTCATCACCGGCGGCGACGCCGAGCGACTCATCCCGGCCCTCGATCAGCCCGCCATCCACGACCCGGCGCTTGTGCTGCGAGGGCTAGGCCGGTACGGCTGACGGGTGATGCGGATCGCCTCACGCCTGACGCCTGACGCCTGACGCCTGACGCCTGACGCCTGACGCCTGACGCCTGACGCCTGACGCCTGACGCCTGACGCTTGACGCTTGACGCCTGACGCCTGACGCCTGCCGCCTGCCGCGGGCGTCTAGCGTCTGACGCGGCTTGCCCGCCGACTGACGTGGGCGTCGGAGGGCTGCCGCGGATCGCCTGACGCGAGACACCGATTGCCGAGACGCCCAAACCTAAGCCTCGCCACGACATCCGCCGCGTTGAGACCACGGGCGACGTGGCATACAATGAACGATCTGCCGAGGCCGGACGCCGGAATCCGCCACGACATCGGCAGCCCCTCCCATCGCTGGCGTAGCTCAGTTGGTAGAGCAGCTGATTTGTAATCAGCCGGTCGTAGGTTCGAATCCTATCGCCAGCTCCATAAAAGCAATGTCTTAGCTGTATTGCCCTCCGTCGATTCTCGTCTTTTCTGGATTTGGTAGCCGTTTGGTAGCCGTTTGTGCTGGCTAAGAGGCGGGAAAGACAACGGACGATCCCGGGCCTCGGGAGACGTATCCACCACTCGTCGTCGGATTGATCGCGGGGTGATGCCGGTGGCGCCGTTATCGATGCTGCTGGTTCATCTGGCTCAGGATCAACTTCGGGTGCACGCGGAACCGCGGTTTCTGCCGGGCTGGCGACGACTCGGCCCTTAGCCAGCCCGAATCCTCCAGCAGTTCCAGCACGGCGCGCGCAGCCCGCATGGCAATGGAACAACTGCCGATCGCCGTCGACGCGAACGCTGAGCGACGGGCTGCGATCATCATGCGCCGGACAGCGCGCCGACCAGCGACCATCGCCGGTGCGAATCACCCCGTCCAGGCAGCCGAGCAGGCGCTCCGCGTCCATCGGCAGACCTCGGATGCATCGAAATGGCAGGCACGACCGACCGGCGATGCGCGCCATCGACGCGCATCGGCGGACCAGGCCGCGAAGATCAGGCGAGCCGCGCTAAGCGGCGGAGGCTTGCCGCGGTGTCGCAGTGCCCGGGGCCGCGGAAGCGCCGTCGCCGCCGTCGAGCCCGAAGCTCGAGCGCCGGGCGTGAATCTCGGAGACCAGCCGCGCCAGCTCGGTGTCCGTCACCTCGCGGACATGCGCGGCAATCACCGCATCCACCTCATGCTCCGGCCAAGCTGCAACCCGCGGCCCGAGCGAAATCGGACGCGGGAACGGCCCGTCGCTGATCCGAGCGTACAGCCGGGAACGACTGTAGCCGGTGCGCTCGAGGACGGTGGGCAGGCGAAGGACGCGGTTGGGCATGACAGTCTCCGTCAATTGTGGATCGGCAAGCACGCGAGGCCCACAGGGGCTAGTTCGTCTCGCGAGAACGACGGGGATAGTCTGGGATCGGACGCCGGTATGCCGCGATCGAGAAAGCTCCGGTAGAAAGCGAAGCATTCCCGCCGTCAGGGCGGTTGAGTGGCGAAACGTACGAGTCACTGGACAGAAGCCGGGGGTTTTGACCAACGTCGACGAGACCCTGGAGCTGACCGGCGGCGGGCATAGCCCCCGCGCCAAGAGCGCCGCCCTGTCGCAGTTCCGGGGCGGTTCATTCCGGGCAGGAGACTGGTCAATTCGGCGAGTGTAGATGACATCGGCAAGGCGCGGCTGCTTGAGCGCGTGCGCGGCAAGCTCAATGCGCGCCAGGAAAAGGCCGTGCTGCGGATGTTCGCCGCCGGCCCCGAGGGCTTCACCAAGGAGTACGGGCGCGACCCCGGGCGCCCGCCGATCGCCTTGGAGCGCATCCTGCGCATGCTCTGCCTGCAGCAGTGGTTCACGCTCTCCGACGAGGGGCTCGAGGACGCGGTCTACGACAGCCAGGCGTTCCGCGCCTTCCTCGGGCTGGACTTGGCGCGCG
>JAIPFF010000081.1 GCA_021736785.1 Thiohalocapsa sp.
TTCGAATCCAACCACCCACTGGAGGCAGCGCGATGCAACAAACTCTGAGAGTGCTGATGGCGCTCGTCGTCGTCACATTGAGCGTCGCCCTCGTCGCCGACGAACTATCGGCTTCGAGCGCGGCGCTCATCGGCGAAGGTGAGCGGCAAATGCAGGCGCAGGACATCGACGGCGCGATCGCCACCTTGACGCGGGCGGTCGAGGCCGACCCCGCGTCGTCGCTGGCGCACACCCGTCTCGGCGGCGCCTACTTGCTGAACGGACAATATGATCCGGCGATCGCCGCATTCCGGGAAGCCATCTCCGCCGATACAGCCAATGCGGATGCCTTCGTCGGCATGGCCGTGGCCTATATGCACACCAAGCGGTTGACCTTGGCAAAGGCGGCGCTGAACGAGGCAAAACGCATCGAGCCGGGCGACAGCGCGCGGATCGATGAAGTCGTGCAGTGGATCGACCAAAACGCCGAAAAGACCTCCGGCGCGAATCACCGATGAGACACTGATTGATTGGCCATCCCGGCCAACAATCAGACGGACCCGAAAAACGCGGTTTACGAGCTCCTTCCTGCCCCGCACGGGAAGCGCTGAATATGTCGGCGCATCCCCATCAGGTCGGCCGGCACGGAACCGCCGGCCCCTTCGTCAGGCCACGGTATGGCCCGATGCGATCGGCGCATCGGCTGCACCGGCAGAAGACTTTTCAGTTGCCTCGGGTACGGCAACCACAAAACGGCTCCCCCCTGCTCCCTTTGCCTCGTACATGGCCGCATCGGCATAGTGCAGCAGGGCATCGAGCGTCGTCGCATGGGTCGGGGCCAGCGCCGCGCCGATGCTGATGCTCGGACGATACTCGCGTCCGCCTAGGTCCATCGCCGACGACGCGGACTCGAGGATGCGGGCAGCCAACGTCTCCACCGAGGCCTTTGCATCCAACCGATAGATGACGATGAACTCATCGCCGCCGATGCGCGCGGTGCCGGGCGGGGACTGAGCCACGATTTCCGATAGGCGTGACGTCTCCTCGATGCGACGCGACAGCGTTACCAGCACCTGATCTCCGGCCGCATGACCGAGCGAGTCGTTGATCCACTTGAAGTCGTCCACGTCGATCAGCATCAGCACCAGCACGTCGCCGGGACGCAGGCGCCGCAGCATTTGCTCGGCCGTCTCTTCGAAGCTGCGGCGGTTGGAGAGTCCTGTGAGGGGATCGCGGTAGGCAAGGTCCTGCAGCTTGCTGTTCATCGCGCCGACTTCGCGCAATAGGCGCTCGTTCTCGAGGTCGCGCAGAATGCTGCGGCGCATGCTCTCGTTGTAGCGGGTGGCGACGATCGTGACCAGCGTGACATAGGCACCGGCCAGCGCCGTGAACTCGAGCACCAGCCCGTGGCTCTCCGACCAGGCCCAGTAGAACATCGACGCGAAGATCGGCACCGAGAACGCATAGAACGCCGGCTTGTAGATCGCGTTCGACGACAGGCCCGCGATGGGCATGGCGACCAGCGTGATCAGCACCATGAGCCGCGTGGCGACCGACGCATCCGGATCATCGAAGCCGATCAGCAGCGCCCAAACAATACCGCCGACGAAGCCGAGGCCGGCGTAAAGCATGCCGACACTGCGCACGTGCCCGCCATCGAGCCAGCGCCGCAGATGCACGATGAGGATCAGTCGCGCGACCGTCAGCAGCGTCAAAGCGGCAACCCAGTCATCGGCCATCGGCGCATCGCCGGAGCGCGCGATGGCGGAATAAACGACATAGCCGACGAGCAGGCCGAGCACCAGCGTCGACGCGGCGCTGTCGAGCAGTTGGCGGATCAGCCGCTGGGCGACGAGCTCCGGCGCGCTCGGCAGCGACCGCGCTTGCTGTTTGTCATCCGTCTCTTCGCTCAATCGTCGTACACCGCGCTGGCTTAGGCTCGGGACTCGCTCACGACCCATCGGGCGTCGGGTCGCGCCCCCTGTTGGCGGACATGGATCATCCGGCGTGTGCGGAGACCGCGCAACGAAGATGAAGATACAGATGGCCTGCCGCGACCGGGCGAAGCGTCTCCGGCGACGTTGGCGCCGCCGACCGCTATCGTTCGCTGAGATTGCTTCGTATTGTAGCTCGCCGACATCGTGCGAAAACGGTAATTGATCACGGACCGCCGACCCACGGATGCCGCAAGAAGCGAGGGTATCGCGGATCAGCGGCTGCTATTGACGGTCCAAACCGCAGCCTCTACGCGGCTTTTGAGGCGGAGTTTTTTCAGGATGTGCTTGACGTGAACTTTTATGGTGCCGACCGCCAGGTCGAGCTCTCGGGCAATGAGCTTATTGCTGAACCCCTTCGCGATCAGTTCCAAAATCTCGCGCTCGCGCGGCGTGAGTCCGGCATTGTCGGGATGCTGCGGCCCCGGGGACTCGCGCAGCGCGCGGGCCAACAGTTCGGTGAGCTGCGGGCTGATGACCAAGCGCCCGCGCATCGCATCGCGCAGCAGCGCGAGAATCTCTTCCGGCTCCATGTCTTTGAGCAAATAACCGTCGGCCCCCGCCCGCAGCGCCGCCAGCACGTCCGCCTCGGTGTCCGACACCGTGAGCATCACGATACGTGCGTCCACCTGTTCGTCCGCCCGCAGCCGGCGCAGGGTCTGGATGCCGTCGATCCCCTTCATATTCAGATCCAGCAGGATCAAGTCCGGCCGCTGCTCGGCCGCGAGCCGTATTCCCGACTCGCCGTCGGCGGCTTCACCGACCAGTTCCAGCGCCGGCTCCATGTCCAACAGATCGGCGACGCCCTTACGGAATAAAGGATGGTCGTCGATGACCAGGACTCGCGTGTCGATTGCGTCGCTCATGCATGCTCCTGATCGCGGGTTTGCCCGCCGGTCGATGGCCGCGAACCGCCCGTCCCCGGGCCGGAGCCGGACGCGGCGCGCGGTCGAAAAGAGACGCTGATTTCGGTGCCTTCCCCCGGCTTGCTGCGCACCGATAGCTCGCCGCCGAGACTCGTCGAGCGCTCGCGCATGATCGTTATCCCATAGTGGCCGCGGCGCGCCCCGACCACGGCAAGCCCGGTGCCGTCGTCGTCGACCCGCACCTCGACGCGCCCGCCGTGCTCCTGCAGCGTCACCGAGCATCGCCGGGCGCGCGCGTGCCGAACGACGTTCGACAAGGCCTCGCGCACGATCTGCAGCACGTGGACCTCCTCGTTCGGCGACATCAAACCGCTCGTCACCCGGTCGTCGAGCACCAGTTCCAGATCCGAGCGGTAGCGAAACTCCTCGATGGTGTCGGCCAATGCGCTGCCCAGACCGCGGCCGTCGATCTTGAGCCGAAACGTGGTCAGCAGTTCGCGCAGCTGGCGATAGGCGCTGCTGATGCCGTCGCGCAGCTCGGCGACGATCTCCGGCGGCGTCGCGCGCCCGGCCTCGGTGGACGGCGCGCTCAAGGCAGCGTCCAAACGGGCCGCCTGAATCTTCAGGTACGACAGGGACTGCGCGAGCGAGTCGTGCAGCTCGCGCGCGAGAATGCTGCGCTCTTCGTGCAGCACCAGGCGCCGGCTTTCGCGCATTCGGGCATTCAGGCTCAGTGCCTTCGCGAAATGCGTGGCCAGCGATTCCAGCAGCGGACGCTGCCAGTCTTCCGGCACCTGGCCCGGATAGGGCACGGCGCAGAGCATGCCCAAGCGCCGCTCGCGGTCGCGGACCGGGAAGCTCAGCGTCGCCGCGCCGGCGGGATTCGCCCGCGCCGGGTCCGCCGAAGCGCCGCCGGCGGGCATCTCGGGCGCAGCGCACAGTGCGCAGTGCGTATGCCGGCCGCCGCCGTCGGGACGATGCGGCTGCGAGCCTTCCATCGATGCGCCGATGCAGGCACCGCGGGTGATGTCGTCGGGCTGGCCCTCGCGCAGACACAGGGCGAGCTGCGCGAGCTTCAGCCGCGCACGCACCTGTTCCAAGACCCGCCGCAGCACCGGCTCGGTGATCGGTGATTCTTCGAGCGAGCGGCTGGTCTCGTACAGCAGCTCGAGCGAGCGGTTGGTGCGTGCCAGGTCTCGAGTCTTCTCCGAGATGCGCTCTTCGAGCTCGTTGTAGATCTGCGAGAGGCCCTCGGTCATCAGGTTCATCGCGCCGCCCAAACGACCGAGCTCGTCGCTGCCGACGAACCGGGTACGGGCGGAGAAGTCGCCGCGGCGGGCGCGGTCGGCGACGACCAGGAGCTCCCCCAGCGGTGTCGCCAGACGCCGATGCACGATGATCATGGTGACGACGACAATCGCCACCGTCAGCACCAGCGCGATGGCCTGGATCAGGCGCAGCATATCGATGCGCCGCTCGGCCCGCTCCTCGAGCACGCGCACCAGCGAATGGATGTCGACAACGAAGTCGTCGACGCCGCCGAGGTAAACGGCCCGCGCCGCCTCCTCGTCCGCCTCCTCGACGAAGGCATCGATGGCATGGCGCATCTCGTGGAACCAGCGCCAGCTGACCCGCTCATAGGCCAGCCGGACCGGATCATTGGCCGCCGACGGCAGCGCTCCGGTCAAGCGCGGGCTGATCAGGCGCTGCTCGAACTCGCGCGACAGGTGTCCGACGCGGCGCCGGCGCTCGTCGCGCACCACGCTGTCGTCCGCGAGTGCGACGCCCACGCGATAGGACTGCATGCGCAGCGTGCCGGACTGATTGACCGCCGCCGCCATACCCTGTGTGACGGAGGCGATGACCATGGAGCTGATCATGCCGGCGATCCCGAGCGCGACGATCGCGGCCATCAGGAGTCCGACCAGCAGCAGGATGGGGCGGCGTGTCTTGCGCTGAGTGATTTCGGCCATCACCCCCTTTTAGGCCATCCGGGCCGCGGAAGAAAGCGCGCCGGCACCGTTGCGGCGCGGGTCAAGAGAGATACCACCAAAAGCCGAAATGCCCCGCCGCGGCCGGGGCAGTCGCGCCCGGCCCACCCACGATTACATTTATTTCAATTGCTTATTTAAAGCCGGCGGCTACCACCAAAGGAGTAACCCGCAGCGAATCAGTCGGTTTCTCGGTCGCTTGCAGCCCGTCGGCAGTGCCGTAGGCTTGAGATGAATCAAGCCTGACCTGCCGACAATCCAACGCAGTGAGCCGCCGCAACGAGCGGAACCGATGAACCAAGCCGACCGTGAAAAGACCTGCCTGCCCCTGCTGGAGACCGCGCCCGGATTCGCGGCGATACCATCCGACGCATTGCGCTTCGTCGCGGGCGGCTGTTACACGCGCCGCGCGAGCCGCGGGCAGGTACTTTGCGAACGGGGCGGCATCCCGAGGGGCTTCTTCGTCCTGGTCAGCGGTCGTGTGAAGCTGTCGATCCTGTCGAAAGACGGGGCCGAGCGTGTGCTCGACATCGTGCTCCCCGGGCGGACCTTCGCGGAAACCGCCTCGGTCCTCGAGCAGCCCTGCCAGTTGCATGCCGAAGCACTGGTGGATTCGCAGCTGGTGTTCGTCGACATCGGGCGTGTGCGGGAGGCCATCGAGCTGTGGCCGCAGGTTGCCAACCTGATGCTCGCCATTGTTGCCCGGCGTGCGCAACACCTGACCGCCGATCTAGAGGCCTGCTGCCTGCACTCGGCGGCCCAACGCGTCGCCGGTTTCCTGTTGCGCGATGCCGACTGCGACCCGCGCAATGCCGATGTCGGGTACGTCACGCTGCCGGCCGCCAAGACCGTGGTTGCATCCAGTTTGAATCTGACCGCGGAGACCTTCTCGCGGGAACTGCATGCCTTGGCCCGGCGCGGGCTGGTGGAGGTCGAGCGCCGCGAAATCCGAATCCCGTCGCTGCAGCGGCTGCGCAAGCTGGCCGGCGTCGAAGAGGACGCCTTGGCGGAGAGCTGAATTGACATCTGTCAACCGAACAGGACGCCCCGGGGTGCCCTTGAGGCAAATCAAGTCGAGCGGGGCGGCGCTCGGATAACTGTACCGCCGCACTCGGACAAGGCCCGAAAAGGCCGTCCGCGGGCGGCCCGGCCCCGAACCGGTGCCGACAACACAACAGGACGATCGCGATGACGACGAATCTCTGCAGCTGTGTCCTGCATACCAGGCCCGGATACGGCACCCGCGTCCGCGGGACGGTGACGGCCATCCCGGGCGTCGAGGTCCACGCGGGTGCCGACGTCGACAAGCTGATCGTCACCATCGAAGACACTGCCGACACGCAGGCGGCGGACGTCTTCGCCGAGCTGTCCGGCGTACCGGACGTCATCAACACCATCCTGATTTACCACTACGGCGGCGACGACCTCGACGACGGCTTCGACCACACGCGGACGTCAGCGCCGGACGGGCAAGGCTGACGGGCATCACGCGACGACAGCGGACCTTTATCGATGTCGCGCCGGCCCGGTGCCGAGGCGCGACGGTCACCGACTTCCGAGAATCTGGAGGAGAAACCGTGAACATCAGCCGGCGTGAATTCATCAAGTCCCAGGCCGTCGCCGCCGCGGCTGCCGCCGCGGGCGTCACACTGCCGGCATCGCTGCTGGCGGAGACCGGTGCGCAGCAGGCCGATCCCGGTGTCCGCTGGGACAAGGCCCCCTGCCGCTTCTGCGGCACCGGCTGCTCGGTGCTCGTCGGCGTCAAAGACGGCCAGGTGGTCGCAAGCCAAGGCGACCCGGACGCACCGGTGAATCGCGGGCTGAACTGCATCAAAGGCTACTTCCTGCCGAAGATCCTCTACGGCAAGGACCGGCTGACCCAGCCGCTGCTGCGCAAGCGCGACGGCGTGTACGCGAAGGACGGCGACTTCGAGGCCGTGACCTGGGACGAGGCCTTCGAGGTGATGGCCGACCAGTGGAAACAGGCCATCAAGCGCAGCATGGCCGAGAACGCCGGCAAGTCCGTGGACGAGATGACCTCGCGCGTCGGCCTGTTCGGCTCCGGGCAGTGGACGGTCTGGGAGGGCTACGCGGCGTCGAAGCTGCTGAAAGGCGGCATGCGCTCCAACAACCTGGATCCAAACGCCCGCCACTGCATGGCCTCGGCGGTCGGCGCCTTCATCCGCGCCTTCGGCATCGACGAGCCCATGGGCTGCTACGACGACCTCGAGCACGCGGACGTGTTCGTGCTCTGGGGCGCGAACATGGCCGAGATGCACCCGATCCTTTGGTCGCGCCTGACCGACACGCGGCTGTCGAAGCCCGGCTGCGAGGTGCATGTGCTGTCCACCTTCGAGCACCGCTGCTACGAGCTCGCGGACAACCCGATTATCTTTCATCCGCAGACCGACCTCGCGATCCTGAACTACATCGCGAACCACATCATCCAGACCAAGGCCTACAACAAGGACTTCATCGACAAGCACGTCCAGTTCGAGAGCGCGACGACCGACATCGGCTACGGCCTGCGACCGGAGCACCCGCTGGAGCAAAAGGCGGCCAACGCCGGCGTCGGCAAGAAGGCGCCCTCGAGCTTCGAGGCGTTCGCCGAGCAGGTCGCGCCCTACACGCTGGAATACACGGCCGAGCTCTCCGGCGTGCCGCAGGAGAACCTGCTGCGCCTGGCCAAGGCCTATGCGGACCCGAACAAGAAGGTCAGCTCCTTCTGGACCATGGGCTTCAATCAGCACACCCGCGGCGTCTGGGTCAACGGCAGCTGCTACAACGTGCACCTGCTGATGGGCAAGATCTCCGAGCCCGGCAACAGCCCGTTCTCGCTGACAGGCCAGCCCTCGGCCTGCGGAACCGCCCGCGAAGTCGGCACCTTCGCCCACCGGCTGCCGGCGGATCTGGTGGTCAAGAAGCCGGAGCACCGCGCCTTCGCCGAAAAGATCTGGAAGCTGCCGGACGGCACTATCCCCGGCAAGGTCGGCTATCACGCCGTGCTGATGCACCGGATGATGAAAGACGGCCTGATGAACTGCTACTGGCAGATGTGCAACAACAACATGCAGGCCGCCGCCAACCTGAACGAGGAGTCCTATCCCGGCTGGCGCAACCCGGAGGTCTTCGTCACCGTCTCGGACCCCTACCCGACCGTCTCCGCCCAGGCCGCCGACCTGGTGCTGCCCACCGCCATGTGGGTCGAGAAGGAAGGCGCCTACGGCAACGCCGAGCGGCGCACCCAGTTCTGGCGCGAGCAGGTGTCGGCGCCGGGGCAGAGCAAGTCCGACGTCTGGCAGATCATGGAGTTCGCCAAGCGCTTCACCGTCGAAGATGTCTGGCCGGAGGACCTGATCGCCGCCATGCCGGACTACGCCGGCAAGACCCTCTACGACGTGCTCTATACCAACGGCCAGGTGGACAAGTTCCCGTTCGACGGCAAGGTCGTCGACGACCGCGGCAATGAATACGACAACCACGAGAGCGCCGACTTCGGCTACTACGTGCAGAAGGGCCTGTTCGAGGAATACCGGCAGTTCAATACCGGCCCGGACATCATCAAGAAGGGCCACGAGATGGCCGACTTCGAGGACTACCACCGCACCCGCGGCCTGCGCTGGCCGGTGCTCGACGGCAAGGAGACGCTTTGGCGTTTCCGCGAGGGCTACGATCCGCACGTGGCCGCCTACAACCCGGACGTCGAGAAGGGCGACGTCTATTTCTACGGCAACGCCAACGGCCGGGCGAACATCATCTTCGCGCCCTACGAGCCCGCCGCCGAGAGCCCGGACGCCGACTACGATCTTTGGCTCAGCACCGGTCGCGTGCTCGAGCACTGGCACTCGGGCTCCATGACCCGCCGCGTGCCGGAGCTCTACCGCGCCGTGCCGGATGCGGTCGTTTACATGAGCAAGGACGATGCAAAAAAGCGCCGCCTGCGCGACGGCCAGATGGCGGTGATCAGCACCCGGCGCGGCGAGATCAAGGCCCGCGTCGAGACCCGCGGGCGCAACCGCCCGCCGAACGGGCTCGTCTTCGTGCCTTGGTTCGACGCCAACCGGCTCATCAACAAGCTCACCCTCGACGCCACCGACCCCCTGTCGAAGGAGACCGACTACAAGAAGTGCGCGTGCAAGGTCGAGCGGGCGTAGCCGGGCCATGCATCCGAAAGACAAGCCCGCATCGCCGAAGCGCCGGGAGTTGCTGTCCGGCATCGCACGCACCGCTTGCGGTGTCGGGCTGTTCGGGCTCGGGCTGGGGCTCTACAGCCGCCAGGCGTCGAGCCTCCCGGCCTGGGCGCTGCGCCCGCCCGGCGCCGTGCCGGAAGCAGACTTCAACGGCGCCTGCATCCGCTGCGGGCTGTGCGTGCGCGATTGCCCGTTCGACATGCTGCATCTGGCCAGGCTCGGCGACGAGATTCCCACCGGGACGCCCTACTTCATCGCCCGCCAGGCCGGCTGCGAGATGTGCGAGGACATCCCCTGCGTCGCCGCTTGCCCGACCAATGCGCTGAGCCACGACCTGACCGACATCGACGAGGCCGACATGGGCCTCGCGGTCGTCGTCGACCAGGAGAACTGTATCGCCTTCCGCGGCCTGCGCTGCGAGGTCTGCTTCAACATCTGCCCGATCCGCGGCAAGGCCATTACGCTGAGCATGCAGCGCAACGAGCGCTCCGGCAAGCACGCCCGGTTCATCCCGGTGGTGCACTCGCAAGCCTGCACCGGCTGCGGCAAATGCGAAGAGGCCTGCATCCTCGAAGAGGCGGCCATCAAGGTGCTGCCGCGCCACCTCGCCCAGGGCAAGCTCGGCGCGCACTACCGATTGGGCTGGGAGCAAAAGCAGCAGGCCGGCGGCGCCCTGGTCACGCCCGATGCGGAGCACCGCTACAACCTGCCCGAGGGCATGCGCTACGACCACGGCGGCGAAGGACTGATCGAGGAAGCCGTCCCCTTCTCGGACAACCCGATGGATACCTTGAACCGCAAGGGGCCGCTGTAGCCGCGCCGTCGCGGTCCTCTCAGCATGCACGCCGACAACGAACGACACCCTATGATCAGCGATCGTCCCCCCGGGAAAACCGCGACTTCCGAGCAAGGCTGGCTCAAGGCGCACAAGTGGCTGTTGCTGCGCCGCGCGAGTCAGGTCGGGATTCTGGCGCTGTTTCTGGCGGGCCCGGTGGCGGGCGTTTGGATCGCGACAGGCAATCTGTCGGCCAGCATGACGCTGGACGTGCTGCCTTTGACCGACCCGTTACTGCTCGCCCAATCGGCGCTGTCCGGTGCTTGGCCGGTGCAGAGCGCCGTGATCGGTGCCGTCCTGGTGCTGGTCTTCTATGCCCTGGTCGGCGGGCGCGTGTTCTGCTCCTGGGTCTGCCCGGTCAACATGGTGACGGACCTGGCGGACTGGGGGCGGCGGCGACTGCATGTCCGCAAGACCACCCGGCTTTCCCGCAACCTGCGCTACTGGCTGCTGGGTCTCGTGCTGCTGTTCCCGCTCGCGACCGGCGTGCTGGCGTGGGAGTACGTGAACCCCGTCTCCCTGACCCACCGCGGACTCCTGTTCGGCGGACTCGCCGGCGCGGCCTGGGCGCTGGGGGTGCTCGGCGCGGTGTTCCTCTACGACCTGCTCATCGCGCGCCGCGGCTGGTGCGGACACCTGTGCCCGGTCGGCGCCTTCTACGGGCTGATCGGCGCCAAGGCGCCCGTGCGCGTCGCCGCCGCCGGGCGCGCGCGCTGCGACGACTGTATGGACTGTTTCGAGGTCTGCCCCGAGCCGCAGGTCATCAAGCCGGCGCTGAAAGGCGCCGCGCAGGGTCACGGCCCGGTGATCCGGGACATCAACTGCACCAACTGCGGACGCTGCATCGACGTTTGCAGCAAGGACGTCTTCGGTTTCGGTATCGGCTCGGGCCTGGGCTCGGGCTCGGGCTCGGGCTCGGGGCGAAACGCGCAGGCCCGGCGCACGAGCGCACCCGCCGTGCCGATCGGCACCCCCGGGGATTCCCCAAGACCAACCAGATCCGGCCCGCTCCCGGCGGGCCGGCCATGAGGGTGGAGAGAGCAATGAACAGACAGTTTGCAGCCATGCTTTTCGGCATCGCGATGCTGTGCGCAGCGCTCGGCGCCGCGGCGGAAGAGGTCTCGTCGCTGCGCGGTCACGCGCTCACCGACGCGTCCGACCCGGTACTGAACAAACAGACCTTGGCCGTGCCGGGCGGGTTTCAGGTCGGCTGGGAAGAGCAGCCGCCGATGATCCCGCATCCCATCGACAAATACAGCATCGACCTGCGTCAGAACGGTTGCCTGAAATGCCACAGCCAGGCGACGTTCGAGGCCAACAACGCGCCGAAGGTCGCCGACAGCCACTTCTACGACCGCGACGGCAACAGGCTCGACGCGCTCGCCCCGCGGCGCTACTTCTGCACCCAGTGCCATGCCCCTCAGGCCGGCGCGATGCCGCTGGTCGAAAACGTCTTCGAGCGTCGCTGAGCCTGCGCCGATCGGCCCTTCAGCGAATTTGCAGCGCCAACCAATCGATCCGGTAACGCACCATGTCCGAGCAAGCACCCAAGCCCGCCGAGAAATCACGTACCCGCAAGGCCACGCTGCTGGTCTTGCTGGTCGGCGTCGGCATCGGCATCGTCTTCTGGGGCGGTTTCAACACCGCAATGGAGGCGACCAATACCGAGCAGTTCTGCATCTCCTGCCATGAGATGGAAGTCAACGTATACCAGGAGTACACCGACACCATTCACTACACCAATCGCACCGGCGTGCGTGCGACCTGCCCCGATTGCCACGTGCCGAAGGACTGGGTCCACAAGGTGGTCCGAAAGGTGCAGGCCACCGGCGAGCTCTACCATCACTTCAAAGGCGATGTAGACACGCCGGAGAAGTTCGAGGCGCATCGCTTCCGGCTTGCGCAGAACGTCTGGAACACCATGAAGAAGACGGACTCGCGCGAATGCCGCAACTGCCATGAGTTCGATTTCATGGACTACACCAAGCAGGAATCGCGCAGCTCGCAGGGCCATCAGGACGCGGAGGACGCCGGCCTCACCTGTATCGACTGTCACAAGGGCATCGCCCACAGCCTGCCCACCGAGTACGACCCGGAGCAGGACGCACCGGGGAAAAGTATTTTCTATACAATTCGCGATTGATCATCGCGGCCGCTCACCCCATACACTCTCTTCAGCCGGCGTGGCGGCCCGTTTATCGGGCCGCCACGGCGCCGGCGGGTGTACTGGCCCGGCGCCTCGCC
>JAIPFF010000034.1 GCA_021736785.1 Thiohalocapsa sp.
CCGGCGCCGGCGACAGCGATGCCGCCAGCGCGGCAAAAAGAATCAGTCGCGACGCGGCGCTTCGCCCGTGGCGGGCGGCGGCGATAAGGGCGCGTGCGCCGGCCGGCGCACGCGCCGCTGTTTCGCCGGATGCGCCGCGAAGCCGGAGCCCGGCGGTTTCGGTCGAGCTGGGGAGAAGTGCTGGCATCGGGGCTCCCGGGTCGGTGATCTTGACGGGGCCAGGCGCGTTGCGGCCATCGGCGGCGCCGGCGGAGTCGGCTTTCTCATTAAGAGCCCGACCGAGAATAGCAGAAGCAAACCGCCGTCATCTTGAGCGCTGTCCGCGCGTGCTAGCATATCGGCCCGCGCGCGGACAGTCGTTTCTGCCCCTTCGCGGTCCAGCCGTTCAACTTGATCGAGGAGACCATGAACAACGTTCGCAGCTACCAGGGCCTAGAGCCGCGGATCGCCCCGGATGCCTATGTCGACGAGACCGCGGTCGTCATCGGCAACGTCGAGATCGGCCAGCAGGCGTCGGTGTGGCCCATGGCCGTGGTCCGCGGCGATATCCACCGCATTCGCATCGGCGCCGGATCCAATATTCAGGACGGCGCGATCCTGCACGTCTCCCACGATAGCCGGTTCCTGCCGGGCGGTGCGCCGACGATCGTGCACGAGCGGGTTACGGTCGGCCACCAAGCCATGCTGCACGGCTGCGAGATCCACGATCGCTGTCTCGTGGGCATCGGTGCCCGCGTGCTCGATCGCGCCGTGCTCAAGCCGCGGGTGATGCTGGCCGCGGGTGCCGTGGTGCCGCCCGGCAAGGTGCTCGAAGGCGGTTATCTCTACGTGGGTACGCCGGCGAGGCGCTACCGTCCATTGACGGAGCTGGAGCTCGAATACCTGGACTACGCGGCAACCCACTACATGGAGCTCGCGGTGCGCCACCGCGCGACCGCGGGCTGAGCCCCGAGCAGCGCCGCGGCGGCGCACCGCACAACATGGCGCCGCCGCACAATGCGGCGCCGACAGGCACATGTCGCTTGCGGCCCTGCCGCATCGGGCCGACGCCGGCCCGGTGCACGACGCTCGAGCATCGCCCGACGCTCGCGCGGCGCACGACTTCCAAACAAGGCGCGCGCCGTGCTTTCGCTTGGTCTCGCTCTCCCGACGTTTCCGCCTACCATGATCTCCGACGTTTCCGCCGACCATGAAAAGAATGCTGCCCCTCGCCGTTGTTGCCGCGTTGTCCTTGCTGCTGGTCTGGCTGGCTTGGTTTTGGCAGCCGGGCGGCGAGGGCGAACCGCCGGCGCACCGCAGCCTCGATCTCGCCGAGCAGCCCCGCGGCGGTGACTTCACGCTGCAGTCGAGCCGCGGACCCGTCAGCCTATCGGACCTGCGCGGCAAGGTGGTGCTGCTGTACTTCGGCTACACTTGGTGCCCGGACATCTGCCCGACGAATCTCGCGATTATCGGGCTGGCGCTCAAGCAATTGACGCCCGCGGAGCGCGAGCGGGTTCAGGCGCTGTTCGTCAGCGTCGACCCGGCGCGTGACGACACCGCGCGGCTGGCCACGTTCGCCGAGTATTTCGATGCCTCCATCCTGGGCCTGACGGGCAGCGAGGAGGCCATCGCCGAGGCGGCTGCAAGCTACGGTGCCGCCTACCGCAAGTCCGACGCGGGCGACTCGGCCATGGGCTATATGGTCGATCACTCGTCCTACGTGTATGTGATCGACGCGCACGGCGAACTGGTCGCGACGCTCGAGCATGCAACGCCGGCGGAGCGGATCGCCGCCGAGGTGCGGGCGCGGTTGGCGGAGCGCTGACGCGCAGGCGAGCCGGCGGCTTGCGGCTGCCGAACGATTTCGGTTGCGCCCACTTCGGTCCGGGCGCAGGTTTTCCCCCTCAAGTTAGGTGATATCGATGCGTAAAACCCTTGCCGCGGCTTGGCTCATCTCTTCGGGCTTCGGCCTCTTCGGCCAGGCGGCGCTGGCCGGCGATGCGCTGAATGTCGGCGATCCCTATGCCCGTGCGGTTCCGCCGGGGCAGCCGAACAGTGCCGTTTTCATGCAGATCGAGAACGGCGGCAGCGAGGACCGCGCACTGGTGTCCGCACAGAGCCCGGCGGCGGACGTGGTCGAGCTTCATACCCACCGCATGCAGGACGGCATGATGCAAATGCGGCGGGTGGAGCGCATTGCGCTGCCCGCCGGCGAGACGGTGACGCTCGAGCCCGGTGGCCTGCACGTGATGCTGATCGGTCTCAAGCAGCAATTGAGCCCGGGGGACGAGGTCGATTTGACGCTCGGCCTCGATGACGGCAGCAGCGTGGTTCTCACCGCGCCGGTTCGCAAGGTCGAGCCGATGTCCATGAAAGGGCACGAGCACGGCGCCCACTGAGGCGCTTCTCCTCCACCGCCGAGACGTCCCGCACCGGGGCGTCGACGCGTGCGCATTGCGCTGATCCATCCCACATGCAGTTTCCTTTCGTCAGCGCCGAATCCATCGGCGATCGGTTCATCTCGGGTCTGCAGCGTCTGCTGCGCGAGGAGCACGGCATCGGGCCGACCATCCTGGTGCTGAACAATGCACTGCTCGACGAGCGGGTCAATGCGGCCGTTCGGGACGACCTGTCGCGGCGCTTTGCGGCCCTCGCCGCGGACTGCCGTGCAGCGCTGGCCGAGCATCGGGTGCCGGACGCGCCCGCCGACGACTGGGAGGTGTTCCGCGCTTTGATGACGCTGGGCCTCGACGGCATCGAGGCGCTGCGCCGGCGCAGCGCCGGACCCTGGCAACTGCAGTTCAACCAAGTGCGCGCACTGCGCCCGGCGCGTACCGCCGGCGAGCGTCCGAGCGCCAATCGTGCGCCCTTTGCCGCGGAGCGTTTTCATTTCGACAAGCCGTTCCTGCGCAAAGAGGCCTTCTGGGAAGGGACGGTGGCGGGCACCGCCGTGGAATTGCTCTACAACAAATTTCCCTTCGTGCCCTACCACGGGCTGCTGGTGCCCGAGCGCGGTTGCCGCCGTGCGCAGTGGCTCGAACGGCGCGACCATGCGCTGGCCTGGCGGCTTTGCGAGTCCTCGGCGGTCCCCGGCTTCGGCATCGGCTACAACAGCTACGGCGCCTTCGCGTCCATCAATCACCTGCACTTTCAGTGTTTCGCCGACACCCGTGAGCTGCCGGTGGAGACCGTCGACTGGCACCACAACGGAGGTCCTCTCGCCTACCCCGCCCTGTGCCAGGTCTGCATCGGCGAGGCGGCGGCCTGGGAACGCGTGGACGACTTGCAGCGCTCCGGCGCGAGCTTCAATCTCCTTTACCGCCCCGGCCGGCTGTACTGCCTGGCACGCCGTCGTCAGGGCACGCAGGATCTGCCGGCTTGGTCGACCGGGCTTGCCTGGCTGGAGATGAGCGGCGGGTTCGTGGTCGCCGATCGCGACGCGTTCGAAGCGTTGACGGAAACCGATGCCCGGCGTGTGTTGTCCGACTCACGGAGCGACGGCGATGGCGGGGTGCCCGCGAACAGGTCGTTTTAGTCCCTTCGCACCACCCGTTGATCGGAACCGGCTTCGCCGTGCTCGCTCCATCGACACGCCGGCCTGCTGGGCCACGTCATTGACCCATATCGACGAATCCTGATATACATGGCCGGATTTTCCATTCGACCCGCAGACGTCGCCGCCGGCTCGCGGGCTCGGACATCGCTCACTCAGACGAAAAATTCGGATCGCAACATGAAGACAACGCTGATTTCGGGAATCATCGCAGCGGCCCTCGCGTCGACCCTCGGCTCCATGCAAGTGGTCGCGTCGGAGGGTCACGAAACCGCGCCTGTCGGCGACCCGGCAAAGGGTAAAGAGAAGGCCGGCCAGATCTGCCAGGCCTGCCACGGCCTCGACGGCAACGGCGTGCCCGCCCAGCCGATTTGGCCGAAGCTCGCGGGCCAGCACCCCGAATACATCTACAAGCAGCTCGCCAACTTCAAGAACAACGATCGCTGGAACGCCCAGATGTCGCCCATGGCGATGCCGCTGACCGAGGAAGAAATGCTCAATCTCGCGGCCTACTATTCCGAGCTCGAGCAAACCGGCGGCACGGCCGAGGCGGAACTGGTCGAGCTCGGCGAGAAGATCTATCGCGGCGGCAACGCTACCAGCGGCGTTCCGGCCTGCAGCGGTTGCCACGGCCCGGCGGGTCTCGGCAATAACCTGTCGAAATTTCCGCGCATTTCCGGTCAATATTCCGAGTACACGGACCAGACGCTGAAGCTGTTCCGGGCCATGGAGCGGGCGAACGACCCGAACGGGATGATGCGCGGCGTCGCTTCACGCATGACCGATCAGGAAATCGCCGCCGTCTCCGCCTACATCGAGGGTCTCGGCCGATAGGCGCTTCCGGCTCGTCGCTTCAGAAGACGGCCCGCGGGCCGTCTTTTTCATTTCGTTCGGTGCCGGAGCCGGTGCGGGAAACGGCGCCCGCGGCGGCGCCCCGGCCGGATGCCGCCTCGATGCAGCACGTGCGATTGCTGAGCTACAACATTCAGGCGGGCATTCAATCGCGCCGCTACCGCGACTATGTGTCCAATGGCTGGAAGCACATCCTGCCCCACGGCGAACGGTTGCGGAACCTCGCCAGTATCGGCTCGCTGCTGCACGGCTACGACGTTGTCGGGTTGCAGGAGGTGGACGGGGGCAGTCTGCGAAGCGCCTTCGTCGACCAGACCGAGTACCTGGCCCATCTGGCCAGCTATCCGCACTGGCATAAACAGATCAATCGCGAGCTCGGCAGCCTTGCGCGGCACAGTAACGGACTGCTGAGCCGATTGCGCCCGGACGCCGTCTCCGAGCATAAGCTGCCCGGTTTGCCCGGGCGCGGTGCCCTGCTGGCGGAGTTTCCGACCACCTGCGGCGAGCCGCTCGCCGTGTGCGTCCTGCACCTGGCGCTCGGCTGGCGTGCGCGCAAGCGCCAGCTGGCTTATCTGGTGGATCTCGCGCGGCAATACCGCTTCGTCGTGCTGATGGGGGATTTCAATTGCGGCTGCCGATCCGCGTCGCTGCGGGGCGCCATCGAGCGATCCGGCCTGCGCGGGCTCGATTGCGAGCTGAAAACGTTCCCGAGCTGGCGGCCCGACCGCAGTCTGGACCATATCTTGGTGTCGCAGGATCTGCGCATCGAGCATGCGCGAGTCGTCGACTACGCCCTGTCGGACCATCTACCGATCAGCATGCAGGTGGCGCTGCCGGACGGTATCACGGTGACGGCGGCCTGATTCGCGCTGCCGCGGGGCTGCCCGCGAGTCGGTGTGGCGGGCCGGGGGCGCCGGGGGGATGCGTCTCAGTCCTGAACGTAGAAGTGGTTCCAGGGGCCGGCGTCCAGACCGCGCAGCACGTCGAGCAGCGCGGGTAACGGGGCTGCCTCGCTCGGAAACACCTCCTCGACGATCACGAAACTGCGTCCGAAGGCCGCCTGCTGGCGCCAATCCCACTGCCAGCCGGGCGCCCGGCAGGCGCAGTTCGGGCAGACGAGGGAACAGGTCGGGTCGCTCGCCCAACGCGCGGACAGGGCCTGCCATTCCGGCAGCGGCTTGCCACAGTCCGGGCAGCGCGGCGGGCGGGTATTGCGTCCGAACAGCAGCTGCGGCTGCGCGGACGGGCCGCGCAGCACTACGTGCGCGAAGGCTTTGCCGTCGGTCTTCGGGGTGGTATCCAGTTGAACGGCGCAGCCGGTGAACGCGATCAGCTGCAGGAACGCCTCGCCGATCGTGTAGGCATCATCGCTTCCCGCGATCGGCTCGCCGATAAAGCCCGCGTCGCGCAGCGCGTCGGCCAGGCGCCCGCGCTCGATTCCGGCGCCGGGGTCCGACGGCGTCAGGACCAGGCGCCCGGTGTGAAGCACGGGGGCAGATGTCATCGCGCACCTTCGAGTTGTGTAAACAGCAATCGGCCCAGTCTATCAGAGTCTGCCTTACCGGCCGGCGCTTACGCCATCGGGCATCGCGGTGCAGCGGAACCGCGGCGCGCCGATGCGACTCGAACTTGCACGCCATCGTGGCTGCTGGACTAGGAGTACGCGTGACTAGATTGTTGATGTTTCTTTTGCTGTTGCTGCTCGTAATCGGAGCTGCCGCCGCCCAAGCGCCCGCCGTCGACCCGGATGCAGAGCGCCCCGTGGTCGGCCCCGAAATGAACAGCTACTACCATGGCGCCGACTATGAACAGTGGCGCGATATCTTCGAGAGCAGCGGGCGCGAGGTCTTCGACAAACGCTTGGAGATCACCGCGGCTCTGCGGCTCGCGCCCGGCATGCGTGTCGCCGACGTCGGCGCCGGTACGGGACTCTATACCATGCTGTTTGCCGACGCCGTCGGCGGCGACGGCCGAGTCTATGCGGTCGACATCTCGCAGGAGTTCGTCGAGTCCATCGCCGAGCGCGCCGCCGCGGCCGGGGCCGGCAATGTGGTCGCCGTGCAGAATCACCAGAAGAGCACCAAGCTGCCGCCGGACAGCGTGGATCTCGTTTTTATGGCCGATACTTATCACCACTTCGAGTATCCGGGCGCGATGTTGGCCTCCATGCACCAGGCGCTGTCGGACGACGGCAAGCTCGCCATCATCGACTTTCGGCGCATGCCCGGCATCAGCAATGCCTGGATCATGAGCCATGTCCGGGCCGGCCGGCAGCAGGTCATCAACGAGGTGCAGGCGGCGGGTTTCGACTTCGTCGGCGAGCCGCTGAAGCTTCGCGGCAATTATTTCCTCCTGTTTCGAAAGAGACCCTTATGAAGCCCGAGTTCTGGCAACAGCGCTGGCAGCGCGGCGAGATCGGTTGGCATGCCGAGGAGTTCAACCGCCATCTCACCGAGCACTGGTCTCGACTCGGCGCGCCTGCAGGCGGCCGTGTGCTCGTGCCCCTGTGCGGTAAAAGCCTGGATATGCTGTGGCTTGCCGGGCGCGGTCACCGCGTGCTCGGCGTCGAGCTGAGCGACATCGCCGCCGCCGCATTCTTCGAGGACAACGGCCTGTCGCCGGCCGTCACCGACGAGCCGCCGTTTCGCCGCTATCGGGTCGACGAGCTCGAGATACTCGCCGGCGACTTTTTCGACCTCGACTCGTCGCAGGCGCAAGGCATCTCCGCCGTTTACGACCGTGCCGCGTTGATCGCACTGCCGCCGCAGATGCGCCCCGCATATGCGGAGCGGCTTGCGGCCCTGTTGCCGGCGCAGGTGCCGTCGCTGCTCATCACGCTGGACTACGTGCAGTCGCAGATGCAGGGGCCGCCGTTCGCGGTGTCCCGGGACGAGGTCGCCGAGCTGTTCGGCACGGCGTTCGAGATCGAGACCATCGCCGATGTCGACATCCTTGCGGAGAGTCCGCGTTTTGCCGAGCGTGGCCTCGAGCAACTGGCAGAGCACGTTTATCGGCTGCGCCGGCGCTGATTCGATTCGCTCGATAGGACGCCTGACTCGCCGCGCCCCGCTTCCCACTCCCCGCCTGGCTTGCGCTGCGATCGCGTTTGCCGTCTCTGCGCAATATGGGCTTGCCGGTCGTCTGCCGGTTGGATGCGATGCCGGGCGGAGACGCCGGCCCGGGGGGTGGCCCGCGTTCGTCCTGGCTCGCAATCGCTAGCGTGGCGATAGCGCCGCCGCCGCGCCCTCGGCAGAGTCTTCCCGGTCGATGTCCCGCAAGAGCCGCATCCTTTGCCGCTCGCGCTTGCCCTACAATGTCGACGCGCGGGCGGGTGCTCCGCCCGCGCGACGGTGTGCGCGCTCCGATCGCACGGGATCGTGACTGCCGTCTGCCGAACTCAACCCTTGGCGGGATCCCCGCGAGGAGCCTCACCGATGTTGCTGACCAATCTCGAGCTCGTCCCCGGCCGTCGCGTACTGCGCCATTTCGGTCTGGTGCAGGGCAGCACCGTTCGCGCCAAGCACGCCGGACGGGACATTCTGGCCGGGTTCAAAAACGTTTTCGGGGGCGAGCTGCGCGCCTATACCGAGTTGCTGCAGGAGTCGCGTGACGAAGCGCTGCAGCGGATGATCGAGCAGGCAAGGGCCACCGGTGCCAATGCGGTGCTCAACATCCGATTTTCCACCTCGTCGGTGGCCGCCGGCGCGGCCGAGATCTTCGCCTACGGCACCGCCGTGCAATTGGAGGACGAGCGATGATCGAACTGCTCGTTTTGGTCGTGCTGCTGATGGTCGGTTACGGCTTCGGGCGCGCCAACGAGGCCAGGCACTATGCGTCGATCCGCGAGCGCGAGGTCCGTTATCGCGACGTCCTGTTGTTCAGCGCGCGCTTTCCGCCGGAGGCGGCGCGCCCCCGCGAGAGCCGCTTGGTCATGGGCAACGCCGTCATCTCGGTGGACTTCTTCAAGCAGTTCGTTGCCGGCCTTCGCTCGCTGCTCGGCGGGCGCGTGACCAGCTACGAGAGCCTGCTCGACCGCGCTCGCCGCGAGGCCGTGCTGCGCATGAAGGAAGACGCCGCGCTCACCGGTGCGCGCGCGATCTTCAACGTCAAGTTCGAAACATCTTCGATCTCTCAAGGCGCGAAGAACAGTATCGGTTCCGTAGAGGTGCTGGCCTACGGCACGGCACTGGCCGACTGATGCGCGGATCGCGCGTCGGCGACGCACCCGCCGCAGGCCGTCGGCATGGCCGATTACAGTAATCCCCGCCTGCCCGAGGGCATCAACAACAGCGAGCGCCACCCGCTGCGCGAGCTGCTCTGGCTCGGTGGCGGTGCCGTCGTCATCGTGTTGGCGATCGTGCTCGGGCTCGGTCTGCTGGCACAGTGGCTTGCGCCGAAGATCCCGTTCGCCTACGAGGCGGATCTCGCACGGCCGCTGGTGGCCACGCTGAAGCCGGCCGATGCGAAACCGCGCGCCTGCATCGAGACCTATCTGCAGGATCTGGCGGAACGGCTTGCGGCGGCTCAGGCGCTGCCCCCGGACATGTCCGTGACCGTGCATTACGTGGATGCCGATACGGTGAACGCGGCGGCGACCCTGGGCGGGCACCTCTTGATGTATCGCGGGTTGATCGAGAAGCTTCCCCACGAAAACGCGCTGGCGACGGTGCTGAGTCACGAGATCGCTCATGTCCATCATCGCCATGCCATCACGGCGCTCGGGCGCGGCGTCACCGTCGGCGTGGCACTGGCCGCGCTCTCGGGCGTGTCGAGCAGCGCACTGTCCGACTGGGTGGTGGGCGAGACCGGCCTCCTGACCCAGCTCGGCTTTTCGCGGACGCAAGAGCGGGCCGCGGACGCCACCGGACTCGGCGCCGTTGCGGCGCTTTACGGTCATACCGGCGGTGCGGCGGACCTCTATCGCGTGCTGCTGCAGGAGGCCGAGGATCGCGGCATGGGCGCCGGCCCCGCGTTCTTTCGGACGCATCCGAACACCGAAGGGCGGATCGACGCCATCGGCGCGTTGTCCCGATCGAACGGTTGGCCGGCCGCCGGCGACCTGACGCCGCTGCCGACCTGGCTGGCCGATGCGCTTGCGCAAGACGGGGGCTGCCCCGCGGCCGACTGATGCCTGCTGCCGAACGGCACGGCGCGGGTGCGGTGCGGCGGGTCGGCGGTGTCGCAGCGCGATGCCGCCGCCGGCTAGCGGCGATCCCGGAACGGGCGGCGCCCGCGATAGGCGGTGATCTGCTGCACGATGACTTGAAACGGCAGCGCGCCCAGGTTGCCGAAGCGCGCAATGGCCGCGGTGATGACGCCGTCGACATTCTCGATTTGCTGCGGTACCTCGTCTTCCGGGCTCAGCGCCGCATGCAGCCCGCGCAGCCCGCCGACCTGAACCCGCATCGCCTTGGCATGGGGCAATGCGGCATGGCCATCGGTGGTCTTCAGCGCGAAGCGGGCTTGCATGCGCAGCAGATCCAGCAATTCGATGCAGCGCGACTGGGCCTGGTCGGCGGTGCAGTTCACGCCCTCGCGCTCGGCGATACAGAAACGCTTGGCCCGCGCGCAGCGGCAATTGTTGGTGAGGATGCTCTTCTCGAACGGGCAAAAGCGCTCGTTGATGTCGTTGTAAGTCCTGCGGAAGATATCGTTGTCCACGCTGTCTCCGCTGTGTCAGTCACGCAGCTTGTTCATGAGCTCGCCGAAACGGCGGCGATCGCGCTTGGTCGGCCGCCCGCGGGTAGCGGGCGCCTGGCTGCCGGCGTCGCGGCGCTCGTCCAGCAACGCTTGGCGGCGCAGTCGGCTGGCCTCGTCCTCTTCGTAGAGCAGCGCGGCCTCCGGGGCTGGCCGGCGCTGCTTCGATAAAGCCTTCACCGACAGCTCCCAGGCCAATTGGCCCTTGTGGACGGTCAGTCGCGCGCCGGGCCTGATGGCGCGGCCGGGCTTCACGCGCTGACCGTCCAGCTGCACCTTGCCGCCGTTGATTGCCTCGACGGCGAGTCCGCGGGTCTTGAAGAAGCGAGCGGCCCAGAGCCACTTGTCGAGGCGCTGACTGTCCGGCGGTGCGGTTGTCATTGCTGCGCGAGCAGGGCGTCCAGCTTGCCGGCCGCCTCCAGAGCGGCCATGTCGTCATAGCCGCCGACGTGTACGTCGCCGATGAAGATCTGCGGCACGGTGGTGCGGTTGCTGCGCTGGATCATGACCTTGCGTTGTTCCCGGTCGCGGTCGACGCGGATTTCCTCGAACTGAACACCCTTGCGCTCAAGCAAGTGGCGGGCGCGCACACAGTAAGGGCAGACCGCGGTGGCGTACATCTGGACGGTTGGCATACTGGCTCTCGATCTTGTCGTTGGTCGGGTTTTTGTGTTCTTTTGCTCCCCGGCGCTTCGCCCGTGCGCGGACGGTCCGCTTGAAAACGGGACAATGCGGCCGAACAAGCAAAGACTGACACAAGCAACACCCGATCGCCAAGGTCGGCCTTAAGGCCGGGCCCCGGGCCGATCGCCCGCACCGATCGCCCGCACCGATCGGCCATTGCCTTGCCGGGAGGCGCCCGCCGAGATGATGTATCGCACGACACCGCCGGTTATCCACCTCAAGGACTACCGCCCGTCCGAGTTTCTGATCGACGAGGTCGATTTGCGCTTCGAGCTCGATGCCGAAGAAACCACGGTCGAGGCGTCGCTTAGCCTGCGGCGAAATCCGGCCGCGACCCGCGGCAACGGCGATCTGCGGCTCCACGGCGAGCAACTCGAGCTCGAGGAAATCGCCCTCGATGAACGCTTGCTGCCGCCGGTGGAATACCGGGTCGAAGACAGCGAGCTGATCGTGCATCGGGTGCCGGACCGTTTTCGACTGCGCACCCGCGTGCGCATCAAGCCCAGGAGCAACACCGCCCTCGAAGGGCTCTACCTGTCCGGCGACATGCTTTGCACGCAGTGCGAGGCGGAGGGCTTTCGGCGCATCACCTACTTCCTCGACCGGCCGGACGTCATGTCGCGCTACCGCGTCACGCTGGTCGCCGATCCCGTCGCGTATCCGGTGCTGCTGTCGAACGGCAATCCCGCCGGCACCGAGCGCTTGGCGAATGGACGCGTGGCGGCCTATTGGGACGACCCGTTCCCGAAACCGAGCTACTTGTTCGCGGTGGTTGCCGGTAACCTCGCGGCCGTCGAAGACAGCTTCACGACCCGCTCCGGGCGCACCGTCCCGCTGAAGATCTACGTCGAGCCGGAAAACCTGGACAAGTGCGAGCACGCCATGCGCTCGCTGAAGCATGCAATGCGCTGGGACGAAGAGCGCTACGGCCGCGAGTACGACCTGGACCTGTTCATGATCGTGGCCGTCAGCCATTTCAACATGGGCGCCATGGAGAACAAGGGCCTGAACGTCTTCAATGCCAAGTACGTCCTGGCCCGGTCCGACACCGCCACCGATCAAGACTTCGCCGGCATCGAGGGTGTCGTTGCCCACGAGTATTTCCATAACTGGACCGGCAACCGCATCACCTGCCGCGACTGGTTCCAGCTGAGCCTGAAAGAGGGCTTCACGGTGTTCCGCGATCAGGAGTTCTCGGCCGACATGGGCTCGCGCGGCGTGAAGCGGATCGAGGACGTGCGCATGCTGCGCGCCCGCCAGTTCCCGGAGGACGAGGGCCCGATGGCGCACCCGGTGCGTCCCGACTCCTACATAGAGATCAACAACTTCTATACCGCGACTGTCTACGAAAAGGGTGCCGAAGTGGTGCGTATGCAGGCCAACCTGCTCGGCCCCGAGCGCTTTCGCGCCGCCACCGACCTCTATTTCGAGCGCTTCGACGGTCAGGCCGTGACAACCGACGACTTCGTTGCCTGCATGGAAGAGGGCGGCGGCATCGACCTGACGCAGTTCCGGCGCTGGTACGCGCAGGCCGGCACGCCGGAACTGGAATGCGCGGATGATTATGACGCCGATGCGGGCACCTATACCCTGGAAGTCCGTCAGCATACGCCGCCGAGCCCGGGGCAGAGCAGCAAGCGCGCGCTGCACATCCCGTTCGCAATCGGTCTGCTCGGGCCCGACGGCGCCGATCTGCCGTTGCGTCTGCTGGGTGAGCCGGCCGCGGCGGACTCGCGGACGCGCATGCTCGAATTGCGTGAGCCGGTCGAGCGCTTCACCTTCGTCGATATCGATGCACGGCCGGTGCCGTCGTTGCTGCGCGGTTTCTCGGCGCCGGTCAAACTGCGCTATCCGTACCGGGACGAAGACCTGACCTTCCTGATGGCCCATGACAGCGACGGCTTCAACCGCTGGGACGCGGCGCAGACGCTCTCGCAGCGGCTGCTGCTGGCCATGGTCGAGGACCCGGACCTGTCGGCGCCGGACAACTACGTCGATGCCTTCCGCCGCGCCCTACGCGACCGGCAGGCCGACGCCGCGCTGATCGCCGAGGTGCTGACCCTGCCGTCGGAGTCCTATCTGGGCGATCAGATGACGGTCGTCGACGTCGACGGCATTCATCGCGCCCGCGAGGGTCTGGCCGCGGCCATCGGCGAACTGCTGCGCGAGGAGCTGCTTGCCGTGTACGAGCGCACCCGCGAACAGGGCGCCTACGACCTGTCGCCGTCGGCCGTCGGCCGGCGGGCGCTGCGCAACTGCGCCCTGTCGTACCTGATGCGGGCGCCGAACGACGACATCGTCGCGCTATGCCGGGCCCAGTTCGACGCCGCGCACAATATGACGGACGTCATCGCGGCGCTGCGTCTGCTGGTGGACGCCCCCGGCGATGCCGAAGACGTCGGCGAGCAAGCGTTGGCCGGATTTTACGAGCGTTGGTCGGGCGATCAGTTGGTGCTCGACAAGTGGTTCGCGCTGCAGGCGCAGTCGAGCCGGTCCGACACCCTGTCCCGGGTCGAGGGGCTGACGCGCCATCCCGACTTCTCCCTGGCCAACCCGAACCGCGTCCGCTCCCTCATCGGCGCCTTCGCTGTCGGCAACCCCCTGCGCTTCCACGCCGAAGACGGCGGCGGCTACGACTTCCTGGCCGAGCGCATCATCGAGCTCGACCCGCTGAACCCGCAGATCGCCTCGCGGCTGCTTTATCCGCTGACCCGCTGGCGGCGCTACGACAAAGGACGCCGCCAACTGATGCGCGAGCAGCTCGAGCGCATCCTGGAGGTGGAAGGCCTGTCCAGCGACGTCTTCGAGGTCGTCTCCAAGAGCCTGGGGGAGCACTGAGCGCCGCTACACCGTGCGCATCGGCGATTTGCTCATGCCGCTGCCCAAGTCGAACAGCCGCCGCGACCGGCCCGCGTTCCCGGGGCACGCGCTCGGCAAGTCGCACCGGGTCCGGCTGCGATGGTGCGGATGCTCGAAGGGCCGGTCAGAGGTGATCGTTCCTTGCGCTGCAGGCGCATGGGGCACTCGGCCTCTGCAATCGCCCGGTCGGTCGTGGTTTATCATGGATCTATTCCGCCGCTGATCTCGGGAACCGTTCCATGGGACTACCGCAACGCGATACCGATCGTCACACCTACGCCGACTACTGCTCCTGGCCGGAGGATGTCCGCTACGAGCTGATCGACGGCATTGCCTACCTGATGGCGCCGGCGCCGACGCTGGACCATCAGGAGATTGCCGGCGAGATTTTCTTTCAGCTGCGGCAATCGCTGCCAGACGGTCCGTGCCGGGTTTTCATCGCTCCCGTTGACGTCCGCCTGCCGAAGGCCAGCGAGGCCGACGACGACGTTGACACCGTCGTGCAGCCGGACGTGCTGGTGGTCTGCGACGCATCGAAGCTCGACCGCCGCGGTGTCCGCGGCGCGCCGGATTTTGTGGTCGAGGTGCTGTCGCCCGCCACCGCGAGTCACGATCACGTGCGCAAGCGCCGGGTTTACGAGCGCGCCGGCGTGCCGGAGTACTGGCTGGTGCATCCGGTCGATCGGATGGTCACGATCTACCGGCTCGCCGACGGGGAGTATGGCAAGCCGGATGTCTTCGAGCTGACCGGCGAGACAGCGGTGGGCGTCGCTCCCGGCGCCGCCGTGAGCTGGGAGCCGCTGCTGGGTAGGCTGCACGATCCCGAGGTCTGAGCCGCGGCCGCCATGCTGCCCGGCACCGGCGGACTTAGCTCTTCTTCGCGCGCACATCGAGCGCGCCGACGTCGCCTCCGACGTATTGTTGCCGCAAGCGAAACAATGTTTCCCGCCCCCGATGCCTGGTGACGGCCTACAACCGAGCGCATTTATCCGGTCAGTCAGCAACGCGTCGCCCACGGCGGCGCCACCGCATCATCGGAGGCGGCCAATGATCAGCATCCGTAAGGCCGGCGAGCGCGGCCACGCCAATCTCGGTTGGCTCGACAGCTATCACAGCTTCTCGTTCGGCTCCTATTACGACCCCCGGCAGATGGGCGTGTCCAACCTGCGCGTGATTAACGATGACCGGATCGCGCCCGGAAGCGGCTTTCCGACCCATGGCCACCGGGACATGGAGATCGTCACTTATGTGATGGAGGGAGCGCTGGAGCATAAGGACAGCATGGGCAACGGCTCCGTGATCCGAGCCGGCGACGTGCAGTACATGAGCGCCGGCACCGGTGTGCGCCACAGCGAGTACAACCCATCGGAGGCCGAGCCGGTGCACCTGCTGCAGATCTGGCTGACGCCCAACCGCATCGGCGGCGAGCCCGGCTATTCTCAGCAGCATTTCCCGCCGGCGATGCGGCGCAACACGCTGGCTTTGGTGGTATCGCCGGACGGGCGTGACGGCTCGATTCGGACCCATCAGGACGCGTTGATGTATGCCGCAAAGCTCGACGACTGCGCCCGGGTCGAGCACCGGCTCGCGCCGGGGCGACCTGGCTATCTGCATCTCGCGCGCGGCGCGGCGCGCGTCGACGGCGAGCTCTTGTCGGCCGGCGACGGGGCGCGCATCGCCGCCGGGGCCACAATCCGGATCGACGGCGTCGACGGCGCGGAGCTGCTGCTGTTCGACCTCCCCTGAGGAACCTGCCTCGGCGTCTAGCCGGGGCGGCGCCGATTGGCTCGGCGCCGCCCCGGCCCCACCTTCCCGCCATCAAGCCAACGGGAGAGCAACATGAGCGACAAGCCAACCCACGACTTTCCGGGCAACGACATCGACGTGCACTGGGACGAGCGCCTGTGCATCCACATCGGCGAATGCGGCAACGCGGCCAATGAGCTCTTCGTCGGCGGGCGCGATCCCTGGTGCGTTCCCGACGTCGTCAAACGCGCCGAGGTGCGCGACGTCTGCGAGCGCTGCCCGAGCGGCGCGCTGACCTACACCGACAAGTCCGGCGAAGCGGAGCGCCCGAGCGCCGAGAACACCGTGAGCGTGGCCTACAACGGCCCGCTGTTTCTGACCGGCGATCTGGCCATCGAAGGCGCGCCCGAGGACATGCCGGGCGTGCGCTTTCGCGCCGCGCTCTGCCGCTGCGGGGCCTCCAAGAACAAGCCTTTCTGCGACAATAGCCACGAGGCGGCCGGCTTCCGGGACTACGGGGCGGTGGGCGAGCACGGTCCGGGCCTGACCAGCAGCGGCGGACCGTTAAAGGTCAAGCCCATCCCCAACGGTCCGTTGCAGCTCGAGGGCAACCTCACGCTGAAGGCCGCGAGCGGACGCACCGCCTGGCAGGGACAGAAAGCCTGGCTGTGCCGCTGTGGTCATTCAAAGAACAAGCCCTTCTGCGACGGCAGTCATAAGGCGGCCGGTTTCATGGCCGACTAGCCCGGCGCCGAGATCGGAGACGAATCTCCCGCGGCGCGGGTTGCGCAGCCCATCCCCGCGTCGCGACCGGGATCCCGTTGGTATCCGAGAGCCTCGGCGTGCGTGCGGCCTGGAATCGGCCCGCCCGCCCGGCCCATCCGCCCCGGCCTATCCGCCCCGGCCTATCCGCCCTCCGCGGGCTCCTCATCGAACCGTCGGCGCCCGGCTGGCGCCCGGCTGGCGGCGTTCCGACTGCCGTCGGCGGCGCGCCGATGCGTTATGCTTCCGACCCCGCCGCCACAATGACGATAAGAGGATCATGGGAGTCACCCGGAACCGACCGAACTCGGCACGCTACCGCGCGATCATTCTGCCGCTGCTGGCCGTTGTCCTTTTGCTGCCCGGTATCGCGGCGGCCCAGGAGTCCTGCCTGAAGCTGGTTTTCAACCGCTACTGCCTCGGCGGCGACATCAACGTGCTGCTTCAGCAAAGCGAGCCGGTGTTCCGCCAGGACGATGGCGAGCGGATCGCACTGGTGTACTTCGACGGGCCCGAAAAGGAATATGTGATGGCCTGGCGCTCGCGCATCTACAAGGTTGTGCGCCGCTACCGGATCGCTTCCCAAATGCGCTACGACGAGCTCTACCGGCTGCTGCGCGAGAAGTATGGCGAGGGCGAGGATCGCAGCCAGTTTCCCTCCCACGCGCGCACGCCGGGCTTGAAGCACATCGCCATCCGGCGCGGCGAGGGGCGCGCGGCGCACGTGTGGCCCGTGGAGGGCGGCTGGCGTATCGAATTGAGCTGGACGCGGGAGATGGGCTTGTCCCTGGCCTATCTCGCCGATGAACTGGACCGTCAGCAGTCCGAGGCAATGAACCGCGGGTTATGAGAGGGCTCGACCGGGCGCCGGCGGCTCCGGGGCTGCCTCCAGCGCTTGCGCGTCGTTGCTCAGGCCGAGGACACGCACCGGCATGATACTGTTGGCGGCGTCCCGGGCGGCGCCGCGAATCCTCACCGGCAAATAGCTCGGCGCCAGCGCGGCGTCGAAACTGCCCGCCTCGTCTTCATTGCGGGACTCTACCAGGACCGCCAGGCTGCGCCCGACGAAGCGCTGCAGCAGGTCGCGCTTCATCCGCTGGCCGAGCGCGTGCAGTTCCCGGCCGCGCTCGCGCTTGACGCCGTCGGGCACGCGCAAGGGCAGGTCGGCGGCGAGTGTGCCGGCGCGCGGCGAGTAGGCGAAGATGTGCAAATGCCCGAACCCGATGCGCTCGACGAAGCCCATGGTCCGGCGCCATTCGTCGTCGGTCTCGCCCGGAAAGCCGACGATGATGTCGGTGGTGACGTTGAAGTCGCTCACCGCGGCGCGAGCCCTCTCCACGAGCCGTTGGAATTCGGCGCTCTTGCAGCGGCGCGCCATGCGCTTGAGCACGCTGTCCGCACCGCTCTGCAGCGGCAGGTGCAGATGCGGCATGAAGCGCGGATTCTCGAACAGGCCCCAAAAGGCGTCGGGCAGATCCCAGGGCTCCACGGAACCGAGGCGCACGCGCGGCACGTCGGTGTCGTCGAGCACGGCGGCGATCAGTTCGGTCAGGCTGCTGCCGAGGTCGCCGCCGTAGCCGCCGGCATGCACGCCGGTGAGCACGACCTCGCGTATACCGGCGGCAGACAAATTATTGATCTCGGAGCAAATGTCCGCGATCGGGCGGCTGCGCTCGGCGCCGCGCGCGTTGGTCGTGATGCAGAAGGTGCACTGATAGCGGCAGCCGTCCTGGATCTTGACGAAGGCACGTTGGCGGCCGCGCGCGAACAACGCATCCGCGGCAGGTTCCGTGGCGGTGGCCGGCATCAGCGGCAGATCCAGCGCGTGCGCCGCGATCTCCACCAGCCGGTCCTTGTCGCCGTTGGGCACCAACAAATCGATGCCGGCATCACCGAGGTCTTGCTCCGGCAGTGACGCGGCGCAGCCGCTGACGACAAGACGCGCATGCGGATTGTCTCGCTGGGCGCGCCGCAGCAGCTTGCGTGATTTGCGCACCGCCTCGGCGGTGACCGCGCAGGTATTGATGACGACGAGATCCGCCGGCTCGCCCGAGGTCGCGATGCTGTAGCCGCGCTGGCGGAATTGCCGGGCCCAATGCTCCAGCTCTGCCTCGTTCAGGCGGCAGCCCAGGGTTTGTAGTTGTACGCGCACGTCGCTCTCGAATGCTGTCTGTCCGGCCGCGGGCCGCGCCGGATCGCGCACAGCGTCCGACAGGGCAACGCGGGCGTCGTTCCGCCGGCCCGGTCAGCGCATCGGCGGGCCGCCCGGCGGCGGGGGCGGGGCGTTCTGGTGCAGGATCATGGTCCAGCCGCTATCGCCGCGTCGATAGATGTTGGTCGCGAGCAGTGCCGGTGCCGGTGCCGGTGTCGCGGGCGGCGGCGTGCCTTGCGCGGGCGCGTTGCTGGCGGCGGCGCTGTTCTGCTCCTCCACATAGTGGATGGCCACATCGCCCGTTTTCACCCAGCGCACATGGCGCACGGCGATATCGAGGGCGACGTCGCTGGTCAGCAGCGAGCGCATCATCTCGCGCACCTCGGCGCCGTGGATGAACGGCTGCATCGGCAGCAGGCAGGCGATATCGTCGCTGCTGTCCCAGACGCGCATCATCAGATCCACATCGCGCTCGTCGAGGGCGTCGTAAAAGGCGTCTTCGGCGGCCTCGGGGGTATCGAAGGCTTGGCTCACGGTTGCTCCGGTTGCGGGGTCGGCAGGGCCCGGGTCGGGCCCGTACGCGGGATTATGACCTGAATGCGGCCGTCGCTGTCCTCGCGCTGCAAAGCAGCGAGATCGGCATCCGGCGGCACCGGCAGCCGCCGGATGCTGCGCCCGCTGCTGTAACTGTAACTGCGGCGGAAGCCGCGGCCGTCGTCGAATTGCTCTTCGCGGCTGGCTTGGACCGACCGCTCGGCGACGATCAACAGCATGCTGCCGAGTGGTTGGATCTTCACCTGCTGCGGCTCCACGGCGCCGAGCGCGATATCGAGGCTATAGGCGGCGTCGGTGCGATCCTGGGTCAGTGTCATGCCGGCGAAGCCGAATGTCGTCGCGCTCGAGGACGGCTGCCCGCCGGAGCGTTCCTCGGCAGGCGCTGCGCCCGGCGCTGCCGGCGTGTTTTCCGGGACATTTGCCGGCGCATTCTCCGGGACATTTGCCGGTGCACTTTCCGGGGCGATTGCCGGGGCACTTTCAGGGGCCCTTCCCGGCACATGGCCGCCGAGCCGGCCGGGCGGGACAGTCGGATAGCCGTAATAGAACGCCGGCGGCGGTCCATAGCCGGGCATGGCCGGCCGGTTATCCGGGGCAACCGGCTGTCCGTCGATTTGTGCCGGTGCGGTGGAAGGGTTCCAGGCAACGGCGCAGGTAACGGGCGCCGAGATCAAGACCGGCAGCCACAGGACGGCGGCCGCCGCTTGTCCGCGAAGTCGGGGGTTCGCCATAACGCTTACCTCTTGGACTGCTTGTTCCTGCTTCCAAGTATAGGTCCGGGCGGCATACCGCGCCCGGCTCCGGGAGAGGACCGCTCGGCGTCTTCGCCCCGTGCCGGTGGTCGGTTCGCGGCGCTTCGCTGTCAGGGACGCAGCTGCCAGGTGGGCGTGCCGCCCGCGGAAATAATCCCGTGCTGCAAAAGCCAGGTCCGGGCGTCGTCGGCGTCGTGCCGCACCCAGGCCGCCGCCGAGCCGAGCCGGAAGCTGTAGCCCCAAGCGTCCATGTCCGCGCACATCCGCGCGCTGCCGACCCCTCGGAGTTGCTCGGCGAGCAGGATCTGCAGCAGGCAAACGGCATCTTCTTCCGCATAGTCGCCGCCGGCATCGGTATGCAGCCCGGCGCGCCTGACGCCATCCATGCAGATGAAATGACAGGCTTCATGCAGCGCCGAGTGGAGCGGCGTGTCGTCGCGCAGGTAGAGTCGGTCGGCGATCAGGCCAGCCTCCGGCGCTCCCCAGTAGCTGCCGGGAATCGGGGCACCCGTCTCCACGCGGCATGGTTGTAGCCCCGCGCGCCGCAGCAGCGGGGTTAGCGCCGGGCACTCGGCGACGCTCAGTACGGCGCCCTGCGGCCCGGCGCTCGGTGCCGGGTGGTCTGTAGCGGCCGTCTCGCCCGACATGTCGTCACCGGGCGCACCGGGCTCGGCCGGGCCGGCGCCGCTCTTCGGGCAAGCGCCGGGCGAGGACGCCGGCGGCGCGGCGGATTGGGTATCGTTGGGCTTCGGCAGGGACATATTCCCGATGGTGTTACTCGCGCTCGGCAGCGGCGAAAGCGGCGGCGAAGAACGGGCGGCGCCGCGCGCGCCGGACCCCGGGTAACCGGCGTTACTCGCCGCCGGTGCGGCCGATCGCGCGGTGGCCGATGTCGCGCCGGTAATAGACACCGTCGAAGGTGATTCCCTCGCTGGCGGCATAGGCGCGCTGCTGTGCCTGCGCCACGTCGTCGCCGAGGGCCGTGACGCAGAGCACGCGGCCGCCGCTGGTGACGACGCGCCCGTCGACGAGGCGGGTGCCGGCATGGAAGACCTTGGTGTCCGGTAACTCGCCGTCGAGACCGGAGATGGGGTCGCCCACGGGATACTCGCCGGGATAGCCGGCAGCGGCCATGACAACGCCCAGCGCCGACTTCGGGCTCCAGCGCGCTTCGCTGCGGTCCAGCGTGCCGCCGAGGGCTTCCAGACAGTGCTGCAGCAGATCCGACTCAAGGCGCAGCAGGATCGGCTGCGTCTCGGGATCGCCGAGCCGGCAGTTGTACTCCAGCACCTTTGGCGTGCCGTCCGGGGCGATCATCAGGCCCGCGTAGAGGAAGCCGACGTAGCGGATACCTTCGGCGGCCAGTCCCTCCACCGTCGGCTGCATGACTTCGCGCATAATGCGCTCGTGAAGCGCCGGCGTGACCACCGGTGCCGGCGAGTAGGCACCCATGCCGCCGGTGTTGGGACCGCGGTCGCCGTCGTCGCGGGCCTTATGGTCCTGGGAGGAGGCGAGCGGCAAGATGTTGCGGCCGTCGATCATGGCGATGAAGCTGGCCTCTTCGCCGCGCAGGAATTCCTCGATGACCACGCGGCTGCCGGCGTCACCGAAGCGCCCGCCGCCGAGCATGTCGCGCACCGCGGCCTCGGCGGTGGCCAGGTCTTCGGCCAGGATGACGCCCTTTCCCGCCGCGAGACCGTCGGCCTTGACCACCACCGGCGCGCCGAGGTTGCGCAGATAGTCGATGGCCTGCGACTGGTCGGTGAAGGTGCGATAGGCGGCGGTGGGGATATTGTGCCGGGCGAGGAAGTCTTTCGCGAACGCCTTGGAGCCTTCCAGCCGCGCCGCCGCGCGCGTCGGCCCGAAGCAGCGCAGCCCGGCCGCGGTGAACGCGTCGACCACGCCCGCCACCAACGGTGCTTCGGGACCGACCACGGTGATGTCGATCCGCTTGGAGACCGCGAAGTCGACCAATGCGTCGACCTCGGTGGCGCCGATGGCGACGTTCTCCAGCCCGGGCTCGCGGGCGGTACCGCCGTTGCCGGGGGCGACGTAGACGCGCTCGGCGAGCGGCGAGCTTGCCAGCTTCCAGGCCATTGCGTGCTCGCGCCCGCCGCCGCCGATGATCAGGATGTTCATTGTTTGCCTTCCGCCTGAGGATAATCGGGCCGCGACGCCGTTGCGGCGGGCAGACGCGCTGCCGAGCCGCGAAACGCCGAAACGCTTATTGTCACAAATCGCATCGAATGTGTCTGTGCCGGCGGCGACTGCATGCGACAGCCGGCACCCGACACCCGGCACCCGGCACCCCGGCGCGTTTCGGGGCGACTGCCGCCACGTGCCGGCGGGAAACGGGTGATGGTCTGCCGAGAGACCCCTCGCATGGGGGAGCGTCGACCGATGGCCAATCCGTTCTGCTCCGGGTCCGGGTCCGGGTCCGAGTTCGGGTCCGAGTTCGGGGTCGGGGCGGAAAGAAACCGGTGTCCCGGTCGGCCGACAAGACCAACCCGTTGCCGGCGACGGCGCCGACCGACTAATCCGACACTTGGCAGCGACGCTGTTCGGAGCCCGAGAGCTGAAACAGGGCTTCGTCCCCCTTGGTCCAGAATTCGTTGCCCTCGCTTGCGTAGCGGGCGCCGGAGGCCGCGCGGACCTGCGGCAACTCGAGGGTGCCGCCGCTGTAACGGATGTTCGCCGTGGACGGATCGGCAAAGCTCACCCAGAGCTCGAAATCGGCACCGCAGCGGTAATGCGTGCGCGCATCCGCGGCGGTCTGCGTGTCGCACCGGAAGCGGCGGAACAGGGCTTGGCTGCCGAGCTTCGGCTCGAGCAGGTAGAGCGTGCCGTCGGTCAGATCGAGGCGCAGGCGTCCATGATCGGCGTCGACGCTGTTGCCCGGCTGCCAGAGCGCTGTCTCCGCGCTCAGCTCCTCGGCGTCGCTGTCGATGCGCGCCGGCATATTCGGGCCCTCGGTGCGGTGCTGCAGATTGACGACCTTGATCTGCATCGGTTGTGTGGCGGCCGGGGGCACGGTCTCGGAAGCGACGGCGCCGTCGGCGCCGACGACGACGCGGGTCGCCGGCTGCTCGGTACAGGCGAATCGCAGTTCCGTCGGCACGGCATCGGCGCGGGCGGCGCCCACGGCTGCAAGGATCGATAACAGGGCGGCGTTGATCGCTTTGGGCATGTCCTTCATCTTGCTCCGGTTTCGGTTTGCCGCGGCGAAGACGCGGAAAACCGCAATGATGGCATGCCGGAGAAAACCCTGCACGATGTGAGGCATGGCGGGGTCGGGCAGGCGGGTTGTCCCTGCTCTCGATGGGCTCGGCGATGGGGCGGGGCGCCGGGGGCGGCGCCGGCCGAGCCCGATGCCGCGGGCGCTAGCCCGGCGGCTGGCCGGCGCCTGGAGCGTCGGGCGGCGCGCCCCCGGGCAGCCAGTTCGCGAGGGTATCGAGCATGATATCCAGGCGAATGGGCTTGGCGATGTAGTCATCCATGCCGGCTTGCAGGCAGCGCTCGCGATCACCGGGCATGGCGTTCGCCGTCAATGCGACGATCGGCACATGACCGCCTGCGGCGGCCTCGTCCGCGCGGATGCGCCTGGTCGCTTCGAAGCCGTCCATCTTCGGCATCTGACAGTCCATCAGGATCAGGTCGTAGCGCTCGCGCAGGCGTTGCTTGATGGCGGCGATGCCGTCCTCGGCGATGTCGACGCTCAGGCCGAGCTTTTGCAGCATGCCGACGGCCACCTGTTGGTTGACCATATTGTCCTCGGCCAGCAGGATGCGCCCGCTCAGTTGCGGGATCGGGATCGCCGTCTTGGGCTCGCGGGGCGCCGCCGCGGGCT
Source organism: Thiohalocapsa sp. (assembly GCA_021736785.1). Lineage (GTDB taxonomy): Bacteria > Pseudomonadota > Gammaproteobacteria > Chromatiales > Chromatiaceae > Thiohalocapsa. Next base: position 23,442 of record JAIPFF010000034.1, read on the forward strand.
CCGGGGTGCGGCTGAGCTCGAGCAGGGCGTCGTAGAGGATGGACTGGGAAATGGGTTTCATCAGTACGAAGCGAAAACCGGCGGCACTGAGCTCGGCCTCGTCGCCGATCTCGGAGCTCAGCAGCAGCAGCTCGGTGTCGGCCAGCTCGGCCCTCGACTTGATGGCTCGCCCGAGGGCGAGGCCGTCGTGTCCCGGCATCTGCATGTCGATGATGACGATGCGGTAAGGGTCGCCGCGCTGCGCTGCCTCGCATAGCAGAGTCAGCGCCTGTCGGGCATCGCCGGTGCCGGTCAGCTCGGTCGCCCAGTCCCGCAGATAGTGGCGCAGCAGCGCCAGGTTGGTCGGATTGTCGTCCAGTGCCAGAACGCGCAGTCCGGGTGAGGCTGCCCGGGCGTTCTGTCCGGCAGTGACGGCCTGGCGGTCGAACGGCAGCGCCAGCCAAAACGTCGAACCGGCTTCGGGGCTGCTGTCGACGCCGATTTCGCCTCCCATCAGGTCGGCGAGCTGGCGCGAGATCGCCAGCCCGAGGCCGGTACCGCCGAAGCGCCTGGTGGTGGACCCGTCGGCTTGCATAAAGGGCTGAAACAGTCGCTCTGTTTCCTCCCGGCTCATGCCGATGCCGGTATCTTCGACTTGAAACAGCAGCCGTTGCCGACACGCGTCCTGCTCCAGGGCGCGCACCCGCAGGACGACCTCGCCGCGCTCGGTGAACTTGATCGCATTGCCGACCAGGTTATTCAGAATTTGCTGTACGCGGTTGCGGTCTCCGACCATCCCGGGGGCGATGTCCGCCGGATAATCGAGCCGCAGGCCGATGTGCTTGCGCTCGGCCAGGGAGGCGAACAGCATGACGGTGTCTTCGAGGACACGCCGGACGTCGAAGGGTTCGCGCTCGAGCTCGAGTTTGCCGGCTTCGATTTTCGAGAAGTCGAGCACCTCGTTGATAATGCGCAGCAGTCCTTCGGCGGAGCCGCGGGCGGTCTGTACGTGACGTTCCTGCTCATCGTCGAGCGCGGTGCGGGCCAGCATGTCGAGCGTGCCGAGAACGCCGTTCATCGGCGTTCGGATTTCGTGGCTCATGTTGGCCAAAAAGCGCGACTTGGCCTCCGCCGCTTGCAATGCGGCGAGACGGGCCGAATCCGCTTCGATACGTGCCTGCTCGTCGGCGATTGCCGCGGCGAAGAGCCCCGAGATCAGCGACAGCAACGCATCCACCGCGGGTTCCGGCGCCGTGGCGGCGTGCAGGCCGAGCCAGGCGAGGCCGACGCGCCGCCCGCCCCTGGCGATCGGGATCACCAGCCCCGGCTCCGGGGCCTCGAGTATATGCGGGCGGGAGGTCGTCGCAGAGACATCCCCGGCGACGGCACCGTCCGGCAGCGCCGCCGGCGCGGGTGTCTCCCCGCGTCCGGCGATGCGCGCCAGGCCTTCCTTGCCGTCGGCGGCGATCATCCAGCGTTTGTCGAAGGCGAGGCCCGGCAAACGCCCGAGCTCTCGCATGGCCGCCGCGAGTCGCTCCGCCAGCGTGTCGCCGAGCTGCAGCGCATCGGCGACGGCTGCATGAATATTGGCCAGGTGAGCCTCGATTGCCTGCTGCTGCTCGTGCTCGACCTCGCGTGTGATGTCCCGCTGCACCGCCACGTAGCCGAGCAAGCTGCCGTCATCGGCGCCTATCGGCGTGATGCTCGTTTGAGCCCAGTAGGGTTGCCGGCTGTCGCCCGCGCGGCGGCGCAGGTTCACCAGCCGCCCGGACCAGGTCTGCCCGGCCTTGATGGTGCGCCAAAGGTCTTCGTACAGGGACGTCGGCGTTTCGGGGCTGCGCAGTACGCTTGGCTTGAGGCCAAGCACCCGTTCCGCCTCCCAGCCCGTGATGTCCGTAAAAGCGGGGTTGACGTATCGAATAACGGCATCCGGATCGGTGATGACGATGGCGTCGGCAGTCGCCTCCACGGCCAGCTCCAGGCGGCGATGGGATAGCTCCGCTGCCACCGCCTGCGTGGCGTCGCGGAACAATAGGCCGCAGCCCGTAATGGTGCCGGCCGTTCGGATGGGGAACGCCGTGAGGGTGACCGGCAGTAGCCTTTCATCGCCGGTTTCGACCCACGCCTTGGCGATGGCGAGCCGCTCTCCGGCGAGCACCCGTCGCAGCAGTGCCTGCCCGTCGGCCGGCGCCGCCGTGGTCTGCTGCCGAGGCGTATCGAATTTGAAACGCTGCAACAACTTCCGGCCGCGGATCGGCTGCGCCAGCATGCGCACGGCGGCGGAGTTCGCATCGCGGACGCGCCCGTCGGTGTGCAGGCTGCAGAATCCGTCCTCCATGGCATCGATCACTGCGCGCAGCACGGGCAGTTCGTCGGGGGCGGCCGCGTCATCGGGCGGGAGATGGCCGGACGCGTCCGGGGAGGCTGTGTCGTCTGTCATTCTATTGCCTGTCCCCGCTGGCTCGGGCATGACACTCGTGATGAGATCGGGCGTAATGAAATCGGCCGCGCGCGCCGCGCGCTCGCCATCCGGGTGTTCGCATGGCCGCATGCGGGGCGTGCACAAGGGCGCCTTTGCCGGCGTCGTGCGCTTACGCAAGTGTAAGCAATTTCCATGCGCGAAGTGTTTCTCTTGGCAATGCACGCTCCCGGTCGGCGTGCGGATCGCGTCTGCGGGCACGCCGTGCGGATGCCTCGCCCCGCAACGATCCGCGATATCGCCCGTCGCCTAGCGGGAAACGCGGCGCACGCGGTTTCGGCCGTTGCGCTTGGCTTCGAACAGCCTTCGGTCGGCGATACGCAGCAGGTCGTCGAAATTCTCGCTGCCTTCAAGGATATGTGAAACGCCGATGCTCACGGAGAGGTCGAGCTCGTCGGCCGGCGGCTCCAGGCGGATCTGGCTCACGGCAGCGCAGATGCGCTCGCCGAGCGCATCGGCCTCGGCTTCGCTGCAGTGCGGCGCCAAGACCGCGAACTCTTCGCCGCCGAGGCGCCCGAACAGGTGCTTCGGCTCCAACTGTCCGGCGACGGTTCGGCTGAAGCGCCGCAGCGCCTCGTCGCCGGTCGCATGACCGTAGAGGTCGTTGATGCGCTTGAAATGGTCGATGTCCAGCATCAGCGCCGCCAACGGGCCGCCGGTGGTCCGCGCCTGCTCGAACAGCCGCGTCGCCGAATGGAAAAAGGCTCGACGATTGTGCGTCTTGGTCAGGTCATCGGTGACCGCCATCAAGCGCAGTTTCTCCATGGCGCGACGATACTCCACCTGAGTCCGGACCCGTGCGAGGAGCTCGCGGCTGCGGAACGGCTTGGTGACATAGTCGCTTCCGCCGACGTCGTAGGCCCGCAGCAGGCTGGCCTCGTCCGTCTTCGCGGTGATGAATAGGATCGGGATGTCCCGCCACTTGGGATGAGACTTGATCTGCCGGCAAACTTCATAGCCGTCCATGCCGGGCATGACGATGTCGAGCAGGATGACGTCGGGCGCTTCTCGGCGCAGAATTTCAATGGCCTCGAGGCCATCGGGGGCAACCATCACGTCGTAGGCATCGAGCAGGCGCAGTAGAATATCCAGATTGCTCTGGTTGTCGTCTACTACGAGGAGTTTCGCTCCCGCGTCGGGCTTCTTCATCCGCTCTTCCGTTCCGCCGCCAGCAACGCCGATGCCTCGCGAAAGCGGTAGGCCGCCACAAGGGGCGTCAACTGCTCCAGAAGCCGGCGCTGGGCGGGTGCCAGTGCGACATCCCGCAGGCTGTCGACAATCCGATGCACCTCTCTCGCGCGGCCGGTTTCGAGGTGCTGTGCCAGCGCACGCCAGTGATCGTCCACACCGCTGCTTGCCGAGGGCGCCGTCGGGGCCCGGGGCTGCGCGGCCGGCAGGGTCCTTTCGAGGGTGCGGCAAAGTGCACGGATGCCCTCGGCCAACGGTATGGCGATGTTAAGGGCGTCGTCCGTTCTTGTCTCGCGGAGCGCGCGGCTGAGCTCGGCCGCCTGCGTGAACAGGTCGTTCGCGCCGATATTGCCCAGCGTGCCCCGAAGCTCATGCACCACCGTGCGTGCCGCCCGCGGGTCTGACGTGACCAGCAGCGGCAGTCGGCTCGCCACCTGTTCGTGGGTGCGCGCGAAGTCATGCAGAATCTTGCACATCAGCGCCCGGTCATTTTGGATGCGCGAGAGCAGTGCGTCGATGTCGAGACCGCTGATCCTGATGTCGGCTGGCGGAGACGCCGACTCTGCGGAAACGGGTGCTGTTTTCGCTGGCATGTCGTGACGCCGTCCTGCTTGTCCGGACCGCTCCGGGAGCTAGAGCGCGCCGATGCGTTGGCGCGGCCGGTGCATTTGCGGCACTTCGAGCGAGCCGCGTAAGGGTCGGTGCGCGTCGTTGCGGAGTATACGCTTGCCGCGGCTTCGTCCCGGCCTACCGGATCGGCGGCGGATCCTTCGGGTGCCGTATCGGCGCAGGAGCGATCGGGCCCCGCCCGCGACCGCTTCCAGTAATAGCGCCGATCGGATTCGCGATCTGCGAACTATGCCGCAAAAACCGCGCCGTTGCGCGAGGCTCGATTGACCGGCCCCGGATCAGTTGCTTTAATCCGGCAGGTTATACGGCGGCCATCGCTTTCGTGTGCAAGGTGTGCCGGCCTGCCGGCATCCGCCGCTGCGTCGGCCGCGCCGGGCCGGTTCGATATCACCCGGCCCTCGGCCAGGACGCTCGTCCTCTGCGTCGGCCCGATGGCCCCACGCCCGGCAAACCGGCTACAGCCGGCGCGCTCCGGGACTTGCGGCCGGTCGCCGCAGGTTTCCCACCATCATTCGACAGGGGGTCCCGATGTCACTGCAACCCGTTATCTTGTCCGGTGGCTCGGGAACGCGGCTCTGGCCGCTGTCTCGCGAGGCCTATCCGAAACAATTCCTGCCGCTGACCGGCACGCAGACCATGCTGCAGGAGACCGCGCTGCGTTTGGACGGGCTGGTGGACGAACATCCTCGTCAAAGCCTGCACGTGCTCGATCCCGTTGTCGTCTGCAACGAGGCACACCGGTTCCTCGTCGGCGAGCAGTTCCGCCAATTGCAGCGCGGGACCGCTTCCATCGTCCTCGAGCCGTTCGGCCGCAATACGGCACCTGCACTGACGCTGGCCGCGCTGGTGGCCCGTGAGCAGGACGCGGATCCGGTGCTGCTGGTGATGCCGGCGGACCATAGCATCGACGACGGTGCGGGCTTTCGCGGCGCGGTCGCCGACGGTTATGCGCTGGCCGAGCGCGGAGCGGTGATTACCTTCGGCGTCGTCCCGACAAAGGCCGAGACCGGCTACGGTTACATCCGCCAGGGCGAGCCTCTGGCCGACGGTGACCTGCACGGCCAAGCCTACCGCCTGCACGCCTTCGTCGAGAAGCCCGACGAGGCCACCGCGCAGCAGTATCTCGACTCCGGCGAGTATCTCTGGAATAGCGGCATCTTCATGATGAGAGCCTCGGTCTGGCTGACACTGATTCAACGCTTTCGCCCGGACATCGACGAGGCCGTGCGCGGCGCCATCGCCGACGGTGCCCGCGACGGCGATTTCTTGCGTCTGGACGCCGAGCGCTTCAAGGCCTGTCCGAGCGACTCCATCGACTATGCGGTGATGGAGCGCATTTGCGGCGACGACGCCGCGGCCGAGCATCCCGCGGTGGTGCTGCCGCTCGACGCCGGTTGGTCCGATGTCGGCGCCTGGTCGTCGCTGTGGGAAGTCCGCGAGCAGGATGCGGCCGGTAACGTGCTGGACGGCGACGCGTTCGTTCACGACTCTTCCCATAACCTCGTGATCGCCCAACACCGCATGGTCGCCGCGGTGGGCGTCGACGACTTGATCATCATCGAGACACCGGACGCCGTGCTTGTTGCGGACAGGGATCGGGCCCAGGACGTCAAAGCGGTGACCCAGTTCTTGAGCGATTCCCAGCGTAACGAGCACCGCCATCATCAGCGCGTGCATCGCCCCTGGGGCGCGTTCGAGTCCGTGAGCCAGGGCGACAGATATCAAGTCAAGCGACTGACGGTGAACCCCGGCGAGTCGCTGTCGCTGCAGATGCATCATCATCGGGCCGAGCATTGGATCGTCGTCTCCGGCACGGCTCGCGTGTCCTGCGAGGAGCAGACCTTCCTGTTGTCGGAGAATCAGTCGACCTATATTCCCGTCGGCGCCAGTCATCGGTTGGAAAACCCGGGCATCATCCCGCTCGAGATCATCGAGGTGCAGTCGGGCACCTATCTCGGCGAAGACGACATCGTCCGCTTCGAGGACATCTACAACCGCGACATCAGCGAGGGCTGTTGACGGCCGCCGGCAGGCGCTCGGCCCCTGCCGGCGCGCGCTCCGGCCTTGCTCTCCCGTCCTGCTCCCGGTCTTGCTCCCGGTCTTGCTCCCCGGTTACGCCGCGCCGGTTTTCGCCGCGCCGGTTTTCGCCGCCGGCGTGCCGGGCGGCCGTTGACCCATCCGGCGAGCGTTCCCGTTCGCGTTGGGCTACCATAGCCGGCTTTTCCGCCAGGTCTGACCCATGGGATTCAAATGCGGCATCGTCGGGCTGCCCAATGTCGGTAAGTCCACGCTCTTCAACGCGCTGACCAAGTCCGGCATCGCGGCCGAGAACTATCCGTTCTGCACCATCGACCCCAACGTCGGCGTCGTCCCGTTGGCGGATGAGCGCCTCGATGTCATCGCGTCGATCGTCAAGCCGGCGCAGGTCGTGCCGACCACGATGCAGTTCGTCGACATCGCCGGGCTGGTGGCGGGGGCGTCGAAAGGCGAAGGCCTGGGCAACAAGTTCCTGGCCAATATCCGCGAGACCGACGCCATCGCCCATGTCGTGCGCTGCTTCGAGAACGACGACGTCGTGCATGTCTCCGGCGGGGTAGATCCCATCCGCGACATCGAGGTCATCGACACCGAGCTTGCGCTGGCGGACATGGAAAGCGTCGGCAAGGCGCTTGAGAAGGCCGTCAAGCAGAGCAAGACCGGCGACAAGACCATGTTGGTCAGAAAAGCCTTGCTGGAACGGGTCGCGGCGCATCTGGATCAGGGCCTGCCGGTGCGCTCGCTGGCCCTCGATAACGACGAGCGGGACGCGCTGCGCGAGTTGTTCCTGCTGACCGCGAAGCCGACCATGTATGTCGCCAACGTTGCCGAAGACGGATTCGAGAACAATCCGCTGCTCGACCGGATCCGAGCCCACGCGCAGGCGGAAGGCGCCGAAGTCGTGCCGGTTTGCGCCGCCATCGAGGCCGAGATCGTCGAGTTGGAAGAGTCGGAGCGCGCGGAGTTCCTAGCCGATCTGGGCCTGAAGGAACCGGGCCTGAACCGGGTCGTGCGCGCCGGATACCGATTGCTCGGTTTGGATACCTACTTCACCGCCGGCCCGAAGGAGGTGCGTGCCTGGACCATCCCGAAGGGGGCCACGGCGCCGCAGGCCGCAGGCGTCATCCACACGGATTTCGAGCGCGGTTTCATCCGCGCCGAAGTGATCGGCTACGATGACTTTGTCGCCTGCAAGGGCGAGCAGGGAGCCAAAGAGGCAGGCAAACTGCGCAGCGAAGGCAAGGACTACATCGTCAAGGACGGCGACGTGGTGCATTTCCGGTTCAACGTCTGATCCGAGCGGCCCCTCGTATCGCCGGGCGATTGCGTGGCGTGCGCCGCGTCGCGGACGCCATCGGGACGGGCAAACCTCGGCAGCGGACATCACCGACGCGTTGTTTGCGCTTGACCCAAGCGCGCTTCAACGATAACCTTCGCCGTCTTTATCGGCTACGTAGCTCAGTTGGTTAGAGCGCGGCACTCATAATGCCGATGTCGCTAGTTCGAATCTAGCCGTAGCCACCATAGTCATCCGAAAGCCGCCTGAACTGGCGGCTTTTTTATTGGGCGCGCTCTATGTAGGGCGTTTTTGGCGGCCGGCGGTTTTGACCGGCCGTGCACGAAGACGGATTGTTTGCGGAACGCGGTGCCATGTTTGTGCTCTAACGCTTAAGTGGCGGCTTTAGCTCGGAGAGCCGTGCATCGACGATTGGCTTGTATTGTGTACCCTGCACCGCCGTTGCGCTAGCCGCCGAGCCCCTTGCCGAGGTGCGGCCCGATGTTCGCTCACGTTCCGTGAGCGGCGCTGGCTAAGGCCGGCGGAGGCGAATCGCCGTGCTGTCGGACTGGCTGAGTCCCGATCGCAGGAGTGCATTGCGGCAAGGCGGCGTGGCTCGAAGCAAGGAGTCCCTTTCGAATCGCGGGCTGGCCGCTACTCGGGGGCGGTCCTAGAGACTATTCAGGTCTTCCGGCGACTATCGTGCGTCTCGAATCCGTGTAACCTTGCTTCATTTATGGTCTATAGTGTGGAGCGATGAACGAACAACTTCCCCCCCTCAATCGCCGCATCGGCGATCGGCTGCGTTCGGCGCGGCAAGCTCATGGTCTGAGCCTGTCACAGCTGTCCGCCCGTACCGGCGGAACCCTAACCAAGTCCCGCATCAGCAACTACGAGCAGGGTATCCGGCGCATCAGCATCGAGGCCGCCCAAGCCATTGCCACGGCCCTCGGCTCGGTGACCGCCGCGCACCTGATGTGTCTGGATGACGAAGAATTGCTGACCGAGGACGAGCAGCGGCTGGTGCAGCACTTCCGCCGCTCCGATCGTCGCGGACAGCAAATGATTCTCGACGTCGCCAACTCCCAACTCGTCACCAAGCAGCACTAGGCGCGCTTGCGCCACGCCCGGCGGGCCGCGCGGAGCGGCCCTACGTCCATGCCGCCGATTACCGCTGATCCTGTTCCCGTTGATTCGGTGGCGGGACGGCTCAGCGGGTCAGCCTGGCTTCCGCCTCGGCATATTTCGCCGCTGTCTTGCGGATAATCTCCGGCGGTAGCTCCGGCCCCGGCGGCGTTTTGTCCCAGTCCAGTGTCTCCAGATAGTCTCGGACGAACTGCTTGTCGAAGCTGGGCGGGCTGATGCCCGGCGCATACTCGTCCGCCGGCCAGAAGCGTGAGCTGTCGGGCGTCAGAACCTCGTCGATCAGGTGCAGGCGGCCGGCGTCGTCGACACCGAACTCGAATTTACTGTCGGCGATGATGATGCCGCGCTCGAGTGCATAGGCGGCGCTTTGCCGGTAGATGGCGAGACTGAGATCGCGAAGGCGTGCAGCGAGCTCGGCGCCGATCAGTGCCTCGGTGTGCGCGAAGTCGACGTTCTCGTCGTGGTCACCGGCGGCGGCCTTCGTCGATGGCGTATAAATCGCCTCCGGCAGCCGGTCGGCTTGTCGAAGCCCCGGCGGCAGTGCGATGCCGCAGACAGCGCCGGTGCGCCGATAATCCTTCCAGCCGGAGCCGATCAGATATCCTCTGACGATGGCCTCCACCGGCAACGGCGTCATTTTTCGAACGACGGTCGCGCGATCGCCGAGCATCGCCCGCTCGGTCGGGTCGGTGACGACGTCGGCGACGTCGATGCCGGCCAAGTGGTTCGGCACGATATCCGCCGTGCGCGCGAGCCAGAAGTTCGACACCCGTGTCAGCACCTCGCCCTTGCCCGGGATCGGCTGCGGCAGTACGACGTCGAAGGCCGACAGCCGGTCACTGGCGACGATGAGCAGATGTGCGTCGTCAACGGCATAGATGTCCCGCACCTTTCCGCGCGCTACCAGTTTCAGGGACTCGATCTCCGACCGATACAGGGCTGACATGTCGGTTGCATCTCCGGTTGGCCTGTTGCGACTATACCAGCGCCGCGGCCCGCGGCGTCCAGCCGTTCGATTGCCGATAGTGCAACCGGGAGCCGAGATGAACCAGCCCGCCTTGCAAGACAGCCCCTTTCTCAGCGCCTTTCGGGGCAGTTTCACGTCTGCACTGCGCTGGCATCAGCTCGATGCGCTGTGGGTAGTGCTGCGCGCGCGCGCCGGGGACGGTTGGTATCTCTACGCCGTCGGAGAGTTGCCGCCGGCAGCACCGGCGGATGCCGCGGCGGTGGAGCGGTTCATCGACGAGATCGATGCGCTGCTGCGGTCCGAGCACGACGAGGACTTCTGCGGCATCGTCTACGCCGACGATCTGCACGACCCGGCCTTCATCAAGATCTACGATCCCAATAATCTCGGGGTCGTCTGCGGCTACAGCGACAATCCGCCCCTCCCGGGCTGGGTCGTCAGCAAACTGCCGCCGATCGATCTGCCGGCCGCGCAGCCCGCGCCCGCGAACCGGCGGCGCTGGTGGCGGAGACTGTTCGGCTGACCGGCGCATTGACCGGTGCCCTTGCGTTGCCTAATGTGCGCGGCTACGGCGGGCGCGAGGGGCTGCGGCGCTCGACAGACCGGCACCACTTTGCGCCGGCATCTGCCCGGCATCTACGCAGCGCCGCAGCGGCGTGTCCGGCATCCGGGCGAGCAACGGGAAATCGGAGGCATTCGATGTCTAAGCAAATTATTCACACGGACCAGGCCCCGCAGGCCATCGGCACGTATTCGCAAGCGGTCAGGGTGGGTGACACGGTCTACGTGTCCGGGCAGATTCCGTTGGTGCCGGCGACGATGGAATTGGTCGAGGGCGACATCGAAGTGCAGGTCCGCCGCGTCTTCGATAACTTGCAGGCCGTGGCCCGCGCGGCCGGCGGCGATCTCGGCGATATCGCCAAGCTGAATATCTTTCTGACCGACCTGACCCACTTTCCTTTGGTCAACCAGGTCATGGCGGATTATTTCGCCGAGCCTTATCCGGCCCGGGCGGCCGTCGGCGTGGCCGCGCTGCCCAAGGGCGCGCAGGTCGAGATGGACGCCACCATGGTGCTGGCGGACTGACCCGATGCTGGAAGCTCGGCGCCGCGGCAGCCGGCGGCGCGCGACATTGGCGGTCATCGAGTACGCCCGTCGCGGCCTCGCCGGCGCGGCTCTAATGGCGCGGGACAGCGGCGATGCTTGTCGTTAACATCGCGCGCAATCGATTCATCTCCGGGGGACCTATGCGCTCATTGCCTCTCGTTTGTCTGATGGCGGCGCTTGCGCTTGCGCTTGTCGGTTGCGGTTCGAAGCCGACCAAGGAAACCGCCGTCAAAGCGGCCGCGGTCGGACCGGCTGCGGTGCCTGCCGGGCGCAGCGGATTCCTCTCCGCCGGCGCCGCCGTGCAGCCCGCGTCGCTGCGCAGCGCGGGCGCACCGCAAACCCGCGTGCTCAGCGGCGACTACGCCGGCCGCGCCGATGTGGAGCGCTTCATCCGGAAGATGGAGGACAAGGGCTTCGACCGCGCCGAGCTGGTGCGGATCTTCTCGCGCGTCGAGCGCGACCCCTGGATCATCGAGTACATGAACCGGCAGTGGCGGCCCGCCTCGGGCCCCACCGGGGCCTGGACCCGCTACCGCGGCAAGCACATCACCGGCGACATGCTGGCCCGAGGTGATGCCTTTTGGGCGCGCCACGAGGATACGTTGAACCGCGCCGCGCGAAAATATGCCGTACCGCCCGAGTACATCGTCGCCATCATCGGCATCGAGACCAAATGGGGCGGCTATATGGGCAAGCACCGTATCGTCGATGCGCTCTCAACGCTGGCTTTCGACTATCCCCGCCGTGCGGACTACTTCAGCGGCGAGTTGGAGCAGTTTCTGATCATGGCGCGCGACGAGGGGATGGATCCGTTCCAGCCGGTCGGCTCGTTTGCCGGCGCGATGGGGCTGGGGCAATTCATGCCGTCGAGCTATCACAACTACGCGGTCGACTTCGACGGCGACGGCCACCGCAACCTCTGGGATGTGGACGATGCCATCGGCAGCGTCGCGAATTACTTCAATGGGCACGGCTGGCGCGGCGGTGAGCCCGTGACGGCCCGGGCCGCCGCCGGCAGCGCTCTGCCGCAAGCCATGGAGACGGGCTTCAAGAGCGAGTACTCGGTCGGTAGCCTGAAGGCCAAAGGGCTGCGCCCGGCAGTTGCTTTGCCGGATGAGCGCCGCGTCAGTCTGCTGCGTCTCGATGCGGCGGGCGGCTATGAATACTGGCTGGGCTTCGAGAATTTCTACGTCATCACGCGCTACAACAACAGCACCTACTATGCGATGACGGTGCATCAGATGGCGCAGGCGCTGCGTTCACGGCGCGGTGGCGGCCCCGAGGTGAGGATGACCCATCGCCCGGCGACGGATCCCGCCGCCGGATGAGCGGCGCACCGGCGGCGGCCGCGATCGGATTCGCTACTGCCGGGCTCGGTCGTCGCGGCGTCATCCTTGAACCGTGACGGTGATATCGCGTCGCTGGCCCTGGCTGCGATGCTCGTAGAGGTAGATGCCCTGCCAGGTACCGAGCGCGCATCGCCCGCCGCTGACGGGCAGGGTCAAAGACACATCGGTCAGGATGCTGCGAATATGGGCGGGCATGTCGTCCGGTCCCTCCGCCGTATGCTCGAACAGCGGATCGCCGTCCGGAATCAAGCGGGCGATGAACGCCTCGAGATCCCGGCGAACGGTGGGATCTGCGTTCTCGCAGAGGATCAGCGACGCACTGGTGTGATGGACAAAGACATGGCACAGGCCGGTTTCGATGCCTGCATCGCGCACGATGCCTTCCACTTGCCGGGTGATCTCGTAGGTGCCGCGCCCGCGGGTGGCGAGGTCGAAGCGCTGCTGGGCGATCATTGTCGACTCCTGCTCGGCGAATGATGGGCGGCAGTGCTGCGGGCGCCGAGCCCGGCACCGCATTGGATCAGATTCCGGTCGATCGGCTCAAGCGAGTCGGACCGAAAATGCTCGAGCGCCTCGCCCGTCTGCAGATCACCAGCGTCCAAGACCTGCTGTTCCACCTGCCGCTGCGCTATCAGGACCGCACGCGACTGCGGGCGCTCGACGGCCTGACGGCCGGCGAGGAGGTATTGATCGAAGGCGTCGTTCGCGATGCGCAGATCGCCATGGGGCGGCGGCGCTCGCTGAAGGTCTGGATCGGAGACGATTCCGGCGGCGCGCTGTTGCTGCGCTTTTTTTACTTTTCCCGTGCGCAGTCGGAGTCGCTGAAGCCGGGCCGGCGGTTGCGCTGTTTCGGCGAGGTGCGCCAAGGGCCTCAATCTCTGGAGATGGTGCACCCGGAAGTACAGCAGCACTTCGATGCGGATGCCGTGGCCGTCGGCGAGGCCCTGACGCCTATTTACCCCTCCACCGAGGGCCTGCAGCAGATCTCCTGGCGTGCACTGACCGATCAGGCGCTGCGTCTGCTCGACGACCATCCCGAAGGTTTGACGGACTGGGTGCCCGAGCCGGTCGTCGGGCCCCTGCGCCTGCCGCCGCTCGCCGACGCACTGCGCACGGTGCACCGCCCGCCGCCCGATGCCCCGGTGCAGGCGCTGACCGAGCGGACGCACCCGGCATTCCTTCGGCTGGCGTTCGAGGAGATGCTCGCCCATCAGCTTGCGCTGAGACGTATGCGCGGGCGCCGGCGCGGCCTGCGCGCGCCGGCACTCGATGCGGGCGGCGGATTGCGCGAACGGTTTTTGTCGGCGCTTGCGTTTACGCTGACCGCCGCGCAACGGCGCGTCGTCGACGAGATCGCCGCCGACTTGGCGCGCCCGGTGCCGACCATGCGGCTGCTGCAGGGCGATGTCGGCTCCGGCAAGACCGTGGTCGGGGCGCTGGCCGCGTTGCAGGCGGTGGAGGCGGGCTTTCAGGTCGCCTTGATGGCGCCGACGGAGCTGCTGGCGGAACAGCACTTGCGCAGTCTGCGCGGTTGGCTCGAGCCCCTCGGTGTCGAGGTACTGTGGCTGTCGGGCCGCCACAAGGGCGCGGAGCGGGCGGAGATCGTCGCTGCCATCGGCGCCGGGCGCGTGCAGATCGTGGTGGGAACCCATGCGCTGTTCCAAGACGACGTCCGCTTCGCCGCGCTCGGTCTCGCGATCATCGACGAGCAGCATCGCTTCGGCGTGCATCAGCGTATACGCCTGCGCGACAAAGGCGAGCGCAACGGCGAAACGCCGCACCAGCTGATCATGACCGCGACGCCGATTCCGCGCTCGCTGGCAATGGCCGTCTATGCCGATTTGGACTTGTCGGTGATCGACTCCTTGCCACCCGGCCGCCGGCCTATTACAACCGCTGCCGTGCCGGACGCTCGCCGCGACGAAGTGATCGCACGGGTGCGCGACGCCTGCGCCTGCGGACGCCAGGCCTACTGGGTGTGCACGCTGGTCGAAGAGTCCGATGCGCTGCAGGCACAGGCAGCCGAAGACACCGCTCGCGACTTGGCGGCCCATCTGGGGGACTTGCGCATCGGGCTCGTGCACGGCCGCATCAAGCCGGCGGAGCGCGAGCCCGTGATGGCGGCGTTTGCCGCGGGCGAGCTGGATCTACTGGTCGCGACCACGGTGATCGAGGTGGGCGTCGATGTGCCGAACGCGAGTCTGATGATCGTCGAGAATCCGGAGCGGCTGGGTCTCGCCCAGTTGCATCAGCTGCGCGGCAGGGTGGGCCGCGGCACGCTCGACAGCTACTGCCTGTTGCTCTACCGCGCGCCGTTGACCGCCGCCGCCCGCGAGCGCCTGAACATTCTGCGCACGGAGCACAGCGGCTTCGCCATCGCCGATGCGGATCTGCGCATGCGCGGTGCCGGCGAGGTGCTGGGCACCCGCCAGGCCGGTGTCGCGCAGTTTCGGCTCGCCGATCCGCTACGCGATCAGTCACTGGTGGCGGCGGCGCAGCAGGCCGCGGATCGCATTCTCGAGCAATGGCCGGAGCATGTGGCGCCGTTGGTGCGGCGCTGGCTCGCCGGTCGCGAGGATTACGGGCGAGCCTGAGGCCACGCCCGAGGGCGAGCAAGTGTGCCGGCTGCCTCGGGAGTTTGCGCTATGTCATAATCCGCCCTCGGTGAAGCGCCGGATGATTCGGCGCCTCCCGGACAGCGCGTGGTACTGTGCCGTGCCCGGTGATCCGGTCGAGCGCGTAGAAGAAAAAAACCGGAGCTCGCGTTGTCGAGCTGCCGAGTCGATGCCCGGCCAACAGGGCCGACCAATCGGCGTCTCGCGAGGTGCGGGCTCTCGGGCCCGATTTCGGAGGCGCTTTCATCATTCCGTCCACTTCCGACATCCGCCGCCATCCGCATGAGCTTCCCCGAAATCAAAATGGGCAGCACCAAAGCCCTCACCCTCCGCGAGCGTCTGGATGCCTACGTGCGCTTGGTTCGCCTGAACAAGCCGATCGGCATCTTTCTGCTGATGTGGCCCGCGCTGTGGGCGGTCTGGATCGCTGGCGACGGTAATCCGCCCTGGCTGGTTGCGGTGGTTTTCGTTGCCGGTGTCGTGCTGATGCGCTCCGCCGGTTGCGCCATCAACGATTTCGCCGACCGCGACCTCGACGGCCACGTGGCACGCACCAGCATGCGTCCGCTGGCGCAGGGCGCCATCAGCGCGGCCGAGGCGGTGGGCGTCTTCGTCGTGCTGAGCCTGTTGTCCTTTGCGCTGGTACTGATGCTGAATTGGCAGACGGTGGCGATGTCGGTCGTGGCCGTATCGCTGGCGGTGATCTATCCGTTCATGAAGCGCTTCACCCATGTGCCGCAGTTGTTCCTGGGGGCTGCTTTCGGCTGGGCGGTGCCCATGGCGTTCACGGCCATCCATGCCGACGTTCCGGGCTACGCCTGGGTGTTGTTCGCGAGCGCCGTCGTCTGGGCGCTGATCTACGACACCGAATATGCCATGGTCGATCGCGAAGATGATCTGAAGATCGGCATCAAGTCCACCGCCATCCTGTTCGGCCGCCACGATCGATTGATCATCGGACTACTGCAGCTGCTGATGCTTGGGCTGCTGGCCTACGTCGGTGTCGCCGCCGGTCGTGGCTGGGGCTATTTCGCGGGTCTCGGCGCCGCCGCACTGTTGGCCGGTTATCAGCAGTATCTGATCCGCGACCGCGACCCCGGGCGATGCTTCGTGGCCTTTCTCAACAACAACTACTTCGGCATGGCGGTCTTCCTCGGACTCGTGCTCGACTACATATTGCACCCGGCACCCGCCTGAGGCTGCTGCGGCATAGGCCGACTTGCTGTTCGCCCGCACGGCCGCACTAAGGGCCGAGGCCAGCGCGGGGCAAGGCATGGGCCGGGCCGCTGCGGTCCCGGCGAGTAGCCGGCCGTTCCTATACATCGCCTCTGCCGTTTACCGCAGACGCTATTCCAACACGGGAGATCGAATCAATGTTTGCAGGATCAAAGACTTCGGCAGTGCTCGCCGCGCTGGCGGGAGCGTTGCTCATCGCCGGCACGAGCCTTCAGCCGACGCCGGTACGCGCGGACAGCTTCGACGCCGGAATTGATTACCGAGTGATCGAGGAGCCCGTGCGCGCGGAGCAGGGCGACGATGTAGAAGTGCTGGAGTTGTTCTGGTACGGCTGCCCGCATTGCTACTATCTGGAGCCGCGGATCGCGCGCTGGCTCGAAAGTAAGCCGGACAATGCCACCTTTCGCCGCATGCCGGCCGCATCGTCGCCGCGTTGGGTTCCACATGCCAAGGCCTATTTCGCGGCCGAGGCGCTTGGCGTGCTCGAGCAATTTCACGAGCCGATGTTCAAGGCGCTGCACGACGAGCGCCGCAAAATCTTCAATGACGAGCAGATCATCGCGTTCGCCGCGGAGCAGGGGATCGACGAAGAGGCCTTCCGCAAAGCCTACAACTCCTTCCCGGTCGATATGCAGGTGCGTAAATCGGCCGACCTGGTGCGCCGCTACAACATCGACGGCGTGCCGGCGATCGTGGTCAACGGCAAGTACTTGACCAGTGCCAGTCAGGCCGGCACTACGGATCGCATGTTCGAGGTCATCGACTACCTCATCGCCGAGGAGTCTTGATTCCGCGGCGGGTCCGGCTGGAGTGAGAACGGGGTGAGGCGGCGATGAATCGCCCGCCTCGGCCGGGCGTCGGCGGGCAGAGCGGCCGATCAACCGCGGCGGGCGGGGGCATTGACTTTGCTGACCGTCTCGGGGGCTTTCCTGCTCCAGACCTGCAGGTGATGCCCCGTGCTCGAGCTTGAAGCGGCTAAACGGCCGGTAAATTTCTAACCGGTGGGCTCCTAACCCGCGGCGGTTGCCGCTGCGTCGTCCTCGATGACTTTCGCGTCCGGGTTGGGGAAACGCTCAACGACCCAGCGCGGCAGCTTGGCCTGATTGGCATGGTAGAGGGCGTCCGACTCGACGATGATCAGCACCAGCACGGTGACCATCACCGGCAGGATGCCCGCTCCCGCGACCATTGCAATGACGGCTTCTTTCATCATGCCGCCGTAAACATGGCCTGCCCAGCCCAGGGCACCGATGACCAGCAGCAGCGACAGCATGCCGATAAAAATGCGGCTGCGCCGCGCACAGATTTGCCAGTGGCACATGACATACCACGGATCCCTGCGCAGCGACCTGCGCGCGCGCCACAGCGTGAAGCCCAGTATGGCGAAAGAGATCGCCGGTATGATCGCCATGACCCACGGGAAGCTTCCGGCAATGCCGCCGGCGGCTACGGCCATCAGGACATGGTTGCCGATGAGATTGGTCAGGAAAATCTCATGCGGGACGTTGGCCTTCTTGATTTCTTGGGGACTGACTTCGAAGCGCATGGGCTGGGCGTGACCTCGGGCAGGGCAATCGATCTACCCTATAAGAGTGAGCTAATATTGTCACCCCCTAACCCGTATGGGTATATTCTCGCTAAACATCCGCGGGCGCGCTTGAGGGGGCGCAGACGGGACAGACCGGATCCGGCGGCAGCTTGATGTCGCGCCATTGCATCCGCAAAGCATCGAGCAGCAGCAGCCGCCCGAACATTGGCTCCCCGAGTCCGGTGAGCAGCTTGATCGCTTCCATTGCCTGAATACTGCCGATGATACCGACCAGCGGCGCCAGTACGCCTTCGCGGCTGCAACTCTCGGCGATGCCGCCCTCGTTCGGGTACAAACACTGGTAGCAAGGGCCGCCGGCTTGGCCGGAGAAGACGGCGACTTGGCCTTCACCGCGGATGGCCGCGCCCGATACCAGCGGGATGCCTGCCTCGAAGCACGCTGCGTTTACGGCAAAACGCGTGGCGAAGTTATCACTGCAGTCGAGGATCAGGTCGACGCGCTCGGCGAGCTCGGTTAACCGCGCGGCGTCGAGGCTGCCCTTGATCGGCTCGAGCACGACGTCCGGATTCAGCGCGTGCAGGGCCTCGATGGCGGAATCGACCTTACTGCGGCCGACGCGCGCGCCGGTGTGCAGCAACTGCCGCTGCAGGTTCGACAGGTCGACGGCGTCGAAATCCGCGAGCAGCAGCCGCCCGACGCCGGCCGCCGCCAAGTACATGGCCGCCGGCGAGCCGAGCCCTCCGAGTCCGACCACGAGCACCCGGGCTTCGAGCAAGCGCTGCTGCCCTTCGGCACCGAAGCCCGGCAGCATGATATGGCGGCTGTAGCGAAGCAGTTGATCGTCGTTCATGGCGTTCGCTCGGTGCGCGCTTCGGGGGCGGGCCGGGAAAGTGATGCGCCGAACGGAGCGAGGGTTGCGGCACGCCGTCGCTTCGGCGCGCGCTTAGAGGTAGCGGCGCCAGTGCTCCGGACGCTGATCCCTGCAGCCGTGCTCCAGGGCCTCGTAGCGTTTGGCGAACACGCGCTTGGTGCAGTTGCTCTCGCCGCGTTTGCAACCGCGGTTTTCGCGGAATGTGTCTTCCGTGTAGTAGTGCAGCGCGCGCTTGATGCGAAACATCAAGCTGTTGTCGAGGTGAAGGCCGAGCTCGTGCAGTGCCGCCTCGATCTCTTCCAAACAGGTGTGCATCAGGTCGTAGCTGACCTCGAGCAGGATCGGCGAGGCGACCTCGGCGCCCAATACGCCGTCGACGCCGCGCAGCAGCGCGGCCGCGGTCTGTGCATCGTTGCGCTCCGGATGAAGGTCCCGGAAGTGGATCTGCCGCTGCTTGATGCGGTCGGTGTCGCTGGTTTCCATGATTTCGCTATGCTAATCCGCACGAGGAATTAATCAAGCCTCGCGAGAGGCGCCGCGCGCCGTGCGTGGCGGTGTGACTACCCGCGCCGCGCGTACGTCACGCGCTCGTGTCCGGAAAGGTCGCGGTGCGATGCGGCGGCGTCCAGGCCGGCGTCGCGCAGCAGCGCGCGGACCGCCTCGCCCTGATCCCGGCCATGCTCTAGCGCGAGCCAGCCGCCGGGGCGCAAGCGGCTCGGCGCCGCCGCCGCGATCTCGCGGATGGCGGCGAGCCCGTCGTCGCCGGCGACCAACGCGGAGATGGGCTCGAAGCGCAGGTCGCCGTGCGCGAGATGCGGGTCGCCCGCCGCGACATAGGGCGGGTTTGCAACGATGGCATCGAAAGCCATCTCGGCAAAGGCGTCGAGCCAATGCCCGCGCACGACAAGGACATTGTCCAAGCCGAGCCGGCGCGCGTTGGCGGCGGCAATGCCGAGTGCCCGCGGCGAGCGGTCCACGGCGACCAATGTCCAGCGCGCTCGCTCGCTGGCCAGTGCCGCGGCGACCGCGCCCGAGCCGGTCCCCAGGTCGGCGCAGCGCAGCGCCCGGTCCGCCGGCAGCGCTTGGAGCGCGCATTCCACAAGCAACTCCGTCTCCGGGCGCGGGATCAACGTGTCGGGACCGACAGCAATGTCGAGGCTCCAGAACTCGCGCCGACCGAGTATGTAGGCGACCGGCTCGCCCTCGGCGCGGCGCCGGAGCATCTCGCGGAAGCGTGCAGCCTGGGGCGGCTCGAGCCGGCGCTCCGGCCAGGCGAACAACCCCGAGCGCGTCATTCCGGCGGCCTCGCACAGCAGCAGTTCGGTCTCGAAGCGGGCCGCGCCTGGATCCGATGGAGAGAGTGCGGCGACGCCCTCGCGCAAGGCGGATGCGATGGTCGACATCGGCGGCGTCTCGCGGTGCTCAGTCGTTCATCATCGCCGAGAGTTGGTCGGCTTGATGCTCCTGCTGCAGCGGCTCGATAACCTGCGCGAGGTGGCCCATCATGACCTCGTCGAGCTTGTACAGGGTGAGGTTGATGCGATGATCGGTGAGCCGGTTTTGCGGAAAATTATAGGTGCGGATGCGCTCGGAGCGATCTCCGCTGCCCACTTGCAGGCGCCGCGACTGGCTTTGCTCGGCGATCTGCGCATTCACGGCCTGCGACAGCAGCCGCGCCTGCAGCAGCGCCATGGCGCGCGCTCGGTTCTTGTGCTGTGAGCGCTCGTCCTGGCATTCGACGACGATCCCGCTCGGCAAATGGGTGATACGCACCGCCGAGTCGGTTTTGTTCACGTGCTGGCCGCCGGCGCCGGAGGCGCGGTAAGTGTCCGTCCGCAGGTCGTTGGCGTCGATCTGGATCTCGTCCACCTGCTCGACCTCGGGGAGGATCGCGACCGTGCAGGCCGACGTGTGCACGCGGCCCTGTGATTCGGTCTCGGGCACGCGCTGAACGCGGTGCGCGCCGGACTCGAACTTGAGCTGGGAGTAGACGCCGCTGCCGCTGATGCGCACGACGACCTCCTTGTAGCCGCCCATTTCGCCTTCGCTCGCGGTGAGCGTTTCGTGTCGCCAGCCGCGGGATTCCGCGTAGCGCAGATACATGCGCAGCAGATCGCCCGCGAACAGCGCCGCTTCGGCGCCGCCGGTACCGGCGCGGATCTCCAGGTAGACGTTGCGCTGGTCGTTGGGATCTCCGGGCAGCAGCAGGCGGTGCAGCTCGGGCTCGAGGGCGTCCCTGGCCGCATCGGCCGCGGTCATTTCGTCGCGGGCCAGCTCCGCCATCTCCGGGTCGGCGAGCATCTCGCGGGCCGACTCGCTTTCGCTGTCTAGGCGGAGATACTCTTCGTAGCAGCTGATCAGCGGGTGCAGTTGAGCGTATTCGCGGCCCAGGTCGCGAAAGCGGCTCTGGTCGTTCTGAACGTCCGGGTCGGCCAGCAGCGCGGTGATCTCGCGAAACCGCTCGGCCAGCCGGTCGAGCTTGCCGCGGATCGAAGGGTTCATGTGCTGCCGTCTTGCTCCTTATTCAGCTGGAAAAGCTCGTTGGCGGCCTCGAGCAGGTCCGACTGGCCCTCGCGCCCGGCGCGGCGAAGGCGCACGCTCGGGGTATGCAACAGTTTATTGGTGAGGATGTGTGCGAGCTGGCACAGCACCTCGTCCGCCGCCTTGCCCGCCGCGAGCTGACGCCCGGCGCGCCGCAGGCAGTCGTCGCGCACGCGCTCGGCGCGCAGCCGATAGTCCTGAATCAGCGAGACCGCGTCGAGGGAGCGCACCCAGGCCATGAACTCTTCGGTGTGCAGGTCGACAATCTCCATGGCTTGGTCCGCCGCCTGCTGGCGCGAGCGCATGCCTTCTTCGACGACTCCCTGCAGATCGTCCACCGTATACAGATAGACGTCGCGCAGGTCGCCGACCTCCGGCTCGATGTCGCGCGGCACGGCGATGTCGACCATGAACACGGGCCGGTGGCGACGCTGCTTGAGTGCACGCTCGACGGTACCCTTGCCGAGGACCGGCAGCGGGCTCGCGGTGGAGGAGACGACGATGTCGGCTTCGGGCAAATGGTTCGACAGCTCGGTCAGGGCGATCGCATAGCCGTCGAACTGCGCTGCGACATTGTGTGCCCGCTCTACCGTGCGGTTGGCGACGATGATGCGCCCGATGCCGTGCTGGTGCAGGTGCCTGGCGGCGAGCTCGATGGTCTCGCCGGCGCCGATGAGCAGTGCTGTTTGCTTGGTCAGGTCGCTGAAGATCTGCCGCGCCAAACTGACCGCCGCGAAGGCGACGGAGACCGGACTGCTGCCGATGGCCGTGTCGGTGCGCACCTGCTTGGCCACGGAGAACGTGTGCTGAAACAGCCGACCGAGCATACGTCCGGTGCTGCCGCTGTCGCAGGCGGTCTGGAATGCGGCCTTCACTTGGCCGAGGATCTGCGGCTCGCCGAGGACCATGGAGTCGAGGCCGCTCGCGACGCGCAGCAGGTGGCGTACCGAGTCGCGGTTCTGATGCACGTAGAGGTGCGGCGCGAACGAATGCGACTCCACGCCATGGAAGCGCCCGAGCCATTCGCGGATCTCCGCCTCTCCGTCGCGCCCGTCGGCGACGCAGTAGAGCTCTGTTCGATTGCAGGTGGAGACGATAACGGCCTCTTCGGCCGCCGTTTGCTCCGTCAGTGTCCGTAGCGCGCCGACAATGACATCCGGGCCGAACGTCAGACGTTCGCGGATTTCGACGGGCGCTGTCTTGTGGTTCAGACCGAGGGTTAATATCGTCATGATGCGATTGTCGGCGTTGCGGTTTCTGTGGCAGGCGGACCGCACTCCGGCGGAATGGCGCATTCGTGCCGGCGTGCCTGCACGGGGGGCGCGGATCGGCGGGCCGCCGTCGCTTTTACTGCCGCGTTTCTAACAGTGGAACTGCATTAGTATACTGCGATCAAACCGAAGCGACGGCTGATCGCGATCAACTGCCCGGTAGACCCGCATCCATGCGCACTCGCTTATGAAAATCCTGATCTCCCGTGCCCGCACGGCAACGCTTCTGCTGGCGATGGCGCTGCCCTTCGCCGGGACCATGGCTGCCTCGACAAACGGCGACGCCGTCGCGGCCGTCGCGGAGTCGGAGCGGCAAGGTTTGTCCGCGGAGCTGGTTTACTCGGTGCTGGTCGGCGAGATCGCCGTGCAGCGCGGCGATCACCGCACCGCGCTCGAGCATTACTCGGACGCGGCGCGGTTATCCCAAGAGCCGGTGCTGGCCGAGCTCGCCGCCCGCGCGGCGCTTTCCGCCGGCGACAGCGACGCCGCTATCGCCGCCGCGCGTCTGTGGGTCGACATCGCCCCCGAGTCCCTGAAGGCGCGCCAGATCGCCGCTTACGCCCAAATCGACGCGGGAGATACGGACGCGGCGCTGGCCGAGCTGCGTGAGCTGGTGAAGCGCGCGCCTAGCCGCGGGCTCGGCTATATGCAGGCGGCGCAATTGATGGCGCGCGTGACCGATGCGGACAAACGCCTGCAGCTGATGCAGGCGCTGGTCGGCGAGGACAGTGACGACGCCGACGGCCAATACGCGCTGGCGACGCTGGCGGCGGCAGCCGAGCGCAACGAGCAGGCGCAGGTCTACGCCGAGCGCGCCGCCGAGCTGCGTCCCGGCTGGAACAAGCCGCGCTTGTTTCTGATCCGGCTGCTGGTGGCCGCGGACCGCCGCGACGATGCGCTCGCGGTGCTCGATGAGTTTCTGGCGTCGGAGCCGGACGACCAAGAGCTGCAAATGCTGCGCGCGCAGTTCCACATCGAGGCGGAAGAGTACAGCGAGGCGCTCGCCATCTTCGATGCGATCCTGGATGCGGGCCCCGGACAGTCCGATGTCCTGTTCGCCGCCGCGGTACTCGCCCTCGAGGTCGAAGCCTTGGACCAGGCGCGCGATTATCTCACCACGCTGCGCGAGACCGGCCAACGCGGCAGCGACACGGCCTTCATGCTCGGGCAGGTGGAGGAGGCGGCCGGCAACCCGCAAGAGGCCATGCGCTGGTACGGCGAGGTGCGCGGCGAGAACGCCACCAACGCCAGGGTCCGGATCGCCGGTATTCACGCCGACTCGGGCGACGTCGCCAGGGCCCGCGAGATCCTGCAGCAGCTGCGCGATCAATTCCCGTCGGACGTGACGACGCTGTATCTGATCGAGGCCGAGCTGCTGCGCGAGCGGGATATGGAGCAGCAGGCCATCGACGTCTATACGACGGCGCTGGACGCAAAGCCGGATAACCCCGACCTTCTCTACGCGCGCGCCATGCTTGCGATCGGCATGGACCGGATCGATACGCTGGAGCGCGACTTGCGCCGTATCCTGATCACGGATCCCGATCACGTGGACGCCCTGAACGCACTCGGCTACACATTGGCCGATCGCACCGAGCGTCTCGACGAAGCCTACAGCCTGATCCAGCGTGCGCTGCAGCTGAGTCCGGACGAGCCCGCGATCCTCGACAGCATGGGGTGGGTGCTCTATCGCATGGGCAAGCTCGACGCCGCCGAGCCGTATCTGCGCCGCGCGCTCGACGCGGTGTTCGACGCCGAGATCGCCGCGCATCTGGGTGAACTGCTATGGGCGCAGGGCAAGCGCGACGAGGCTCGCGAGGTTTGGGAGCGGGCCCTGGACGAGGATCCGGAGCACGAATACTTGTTGCGCGTGCTGGGTCGGCACCGGTTCACGCACTCGGAGCGCTGAGCGTGCGTCCGACTGTCGCCGCCGACGGCGCCTGGCTGGCGCCGGCCAAGTTGAATCTGATGCTGCGTGTGACGGGGCGCCGGCCGGACGGCTACCACCTGTTGCAGACGGTGTTCCAGTTCGTCGACCGCTGCGATCGCTTGTATTTCCAGCCCCGTGACGACGGCCGTATCGTTCGCCGCCGCGGCCCGCATGGCGTGGATCCGGAGCAGGATCTGGTGGTGCGCGCGGCGCGCGCGCTGCAAACGCATGCGCAAACCGCGGCCGGCGTCGAGATCGATATCGAGAAGGTCCTGCCCATGGGCGGCGGCCTCGGCGGGGGCAGCTCCAATGCCGCGACGACGCTGCAGGCGCTGAACTTGCTTTGGGACTTGGGGCTAGAGGACGATGTTCTGGCGCGGATCGGTCTCACGCTCGGCGCGGATGTGCCGGTGTTCGTGCGCGGGCATGCGGCCTGGGCCGAGGGCGTGGGTGAGCATTTGCATCACGTGGACCTGCCGGAGCCCTATTATCTGATCCTGGTGCCGCCTCAGTCGGTCGCCACGGCCGCGGTATTCTCCGACCCCGATTTGACAAGAAACTCTCCCGCCATCACAATGGCCGACTTTCTTGGCGGTAATGCAGTCAACGATTGCCTGAACGTTGTGCTGAAGCGTTATCCCGTTGTCGCCGAGGCCTTCCGCTGGCTCGACGGTGTCTCCGGCGGGGCGCGGCTGACCGGAACCGGGTGCTGCGTATTCGCGGTATTCGATGGGGAGTCGGATGCGCGGGCCGCGGCGGCGCTGGCGCCATCCGGCGTCGATGCGTTCGTCGCGCGCGGCTGCAACCGCTCACCGCTGTTCGAGCGTCCGTCGGATTGAGGGCAGGCCTTCGTCGCGCGATCGATCCCGGCGCCCGTTTCGCGGCGAGCCGCTAGCGGATCATCAACTCGGATGCCTGCACCGGTGGCGACCGGTGCTTGAGTCAACGGGAGCGCACCGCCGGATGCGTCCGAATAAATCGGTCGTTGCAGTCAATTGGGGCGTCGCCAAGCGGTAAGGCACTGGGTTTTGATCCCAGCATTCCCAGGTTCGAATCCTGGCGCCCCAGCCACCTTGCAGCTTCACTCTGCAGACTTCATGAGAGGACAGGCCGTGCCCGCCAGCCACATGATGGTGTTCTCCGGCAACGCCAACCCGGACCTGGCCGCCGAGATCGCCGCTCATCTGAGCATCCCGCAAGGCAAGGCCGTCGTCGGTCAGTTCAGCGACGGCGAAGTCATGACCGAGATCCAGGAGAACGTTCGCGGGCGAGACGTGTTTGTCTTGCAGCCGACCTGCGCGCCCACCAACGACAACCTGCTCGAACTGCTGGTCATGATCGATGCGCTGCGCTGGGCATCGGCGAAGCGCGTCACGGCCGTCATTCCCTATTTCGGCTACGCGCGCCAAGATCGCCGGCCGCGCTCCGCCAGGGTGCCGATCACCGCGCGTTTGGTGGCCAAAATGATCGGCTCCGCGGGTGCGGATCGCGTGCTGACGATGGATCTGCACGCGGACCAGATCCAAGGGTTCTTCGATATCCCGGTCGATAACGTCTACGCCTCGCCGATCCTGCTCGGCGATATTTGGCGGCAGAAGTATCCGGGACTGATGGTCGTTTCACCCGATGTCGGCGGCGTCGTCCGCGCGCGGGCACTGGCGAAGCGCCTCGACGACGCAGATCTCGCCATTATCGACAAACGCCGCCCGAGACCCAACGAGGCCAAGGTGATGAATATCATCGGCGACGTCGAGGGCCGCTCCTGCGTCTTGATCGACGACTTGGTCGACACCGCCGGTACGCTGTGCCAGGCGGCGGCGGCGCTGAAGCAGCATGGCGCCGCGCGGGTCGTCGCCTATTGTACGCATCCGGTGCTGTCCGGGCCGGCGGTGGACAATATCTCTTCCTCGCTGCTCGATGAGCTGGTCGTGACCAACACCATTCCGCTTCATGCCGAGGCGCAGGCCTGCCCGAAAATCCGCCAGCTCAGCATCGGCGAGTTACTTGCCGAGACCATGCGCCGAGTGTCCAACGAGGAGTCGGTCAGCTCGCTGTTCGTGGACTGAGCCGCCGCGCCGCGGCCTGCCGGGGCGTTCCCGAAACCAATTTTTTCCTGTTGCCGGCCGCTTGGTCGCGGGCTGTCGGCAGCTTTCGAGAAGACAACGGAGATCCGTTCGATGAGTGAAACATTCGAAGTTATTGCCGGACCGCGCAGTGGCGGGGGGAAGGGTGCGAGCCGCCGTCTCCGTCGCGAAGGTTTGGTGCCCGGTATCGTTTACGGCGGTCACAAGGACCCCGAAATGATCTCGCTCCCGCACAACGAGCTGGTTCAGCACTTGGAGTCGGAGGCCTTCTACTCCAGCTTGCTCGATCTCAAGCTCGGCGACACTGTCAGCAAGGTGGTCCTGAAAGACCTGCAGCGCCATCCCGCCAAGCCCTTCATCCTGCATGTGGACTTCCAGCGCGTCAGCATGGAAGAGAAGCTGCGTATGACCGTGCCGCTGCATTTCGAGAACGAGGCGACCGCCAAGGGCGTCAAGCTGGGCGGCAAGGCATCGCACAACGTCACGGAAGTGGAGGTGACCTGCCTGCCGAAGGATCTGCCGGAGTACATCGTCGTCGATATGGCGGAGATGGAAATCGGTGACACGGTGCATGTGTCCGAGCTCAAAATGCCGGCCGGCGTCGAGTTGACCAGTTCGGTCGATCTCGATGCCCCGGTCGTGATGATTCACGCCGGGTACAGCGCGTCGGATGTCGGCGAAGAGCCGGAGGGCGACGGCGAGGCAGGCGAGGGCGATTCCATCGTCTGACGCTTATCGCAATAGCCGGTCTCATGATGCCCGCGTCGGTTGCGACACCGCCGTGGGCATTTGTCTTTTCGGGCCTGCGCCGCGCATGCGGCTTCTCGAGGCAGTCAGCCTATGCCAGACCCTGGAATCCGCCTGATCGTCGGCCTGGGCAACCCGGGGGCGCAGTACGAGTCCACACGGCACAATGCCGGGTTTTGGCTGGTGGAGCGTATTGCCGAGCGCCACCGCGGCCAGTTCCGCAATGAAAGCAAATTTCACGGCATGCTGTGTCGGGTGACTGTGGGCAGCGCCGAGGTGCGTCTGCTCAAGCCCGCCACCTTCATGAATCATAGCGGCCGGGCCGTTGCGGCGGTGGTGCGCTACTTCGATATACCGCCTGAGCAGATCCTGGTTGCTTACGATGAACTGGACCTGCCGCCCGGCCGGCTGCGCCTGAAGCGCGGTGGCGGTCACGCCGGCCACAACGGCATGCGCGATACCATCGCCGCGCTGGGCAGCCCCGAGTTCTGGCGGCTGCGCATCGGCATCGGGCACCCCGGGGATAAGCAGCAGGTCGTGGCGTATGTGTTGAGTCGGGCGTCGGGCGAGGAGTCCGCCTCGATCGACGAGGCCCTCGACGAGGCCGAGTCGTCGCTCGATGAGTTGATCGAGGGCAAGTTTCAGCTCGCGATGAATCGGCTCCACAGCGGGCGCTGACGAT
Organism: Thiohalocapsa sp.; assembly: GCA_021736785.1. Taxonomy (GTDB): domain Bacteria; phylum Pseudomonadota; class Gammaproteobacteria; order Chromatiales; family Chromatiaceae; genus Thiohalocapsa. The sequence continues at coordinate 51,126 of JAIPFF010000034.1, forward strand.
CCGGTTGCGCGCCGTCCCCTTGCGCATACGTTTCCGCCAACGGCCTCTGCGGCGCCTCGTCGGCCTCGATCCGGCGGCGTGACGTCTTCGTCTGCGCCGCGGAAGGCGCCGCCCCCGACTCGACAGGGGCGTGCGCGATGCGTTTCAGTGGAAGTGATGGACGTAGCGGAGATTGATGCGATGGCCTTCCGGGCGGTTTTCCGCCGCCGTTTCCCAGTACGCGTTGACGAACACATGGTCGTGCCGGGAAAAATGATAGACCAGTCCCGGTCCGATACCGAGAATCTGTTCCTCGCTGTCGCGCACCCCGCGGCCATTCACTTCGGTTTCGGTGAATTGCTTGAGGAAGTAGCCGTTGATGCCGAGGCGTAAGCGCTTCGGCAGCACCTCGTAAGCGCCGGCGAAGTTGGCGTGCACGGCTTGACCCGCTTGACTGTCGTCGGCGCCCAGCGGCGTGAACGGGTCTTCGTTCTTGGCATTCCAGAGGTAATGCAGGCGCCATGAGAGCGTCAGCTTCGGCGCTACAAAGGCAGTCGCCGCCCAGTAGGGGTTGAATGAGAACACGTTGCTGCCCGGGTTGATGGCGCTATCGGCGTCGTAATCTCCGGTCGGCAAGATCATCTGCAGTTCGACCCGCTGTACGAAACGCGGGCCGTTCGGGCCCATGATCGGATCCCACTGCAGAAACGGACCCACCAGAATATCGCCGAGATTGCCGCTATTGGCGCCGAGCGCCAAATTATCGTCCGGCTCGAGATCGAAGCGCGCGTAAGGCAGCATCAGGTTGATGCCCCATTTGCCGCCCGCGACAAGGGGCCGATCGGACTGATAGACCAATTGGGTCAGGCCGATGTCGGCATCGAGCTCGGCCTTCTCCGGTCCGCGTGCGGTGGGTAACGCAATCCGCTCGCCGTCGGCGTCCTTGAGCCGGCCATTGCGATAGAACTGCACATACTGTTGCGCGTACCAGCCCGGCCCCGCCGGCGGCGCGCCGTCGAGGAAGCTGGTAAAGCCCAGGTTGACCGCCGGCAGGTCGTAGGCGAAGGCGGTCGATGTGGCGGTCAGGGAAAGTGCGATGCCCGCCAGGGGCACGCTAAGCATTTTTCTTGGTGTCATTGTGCTGCGTCTCATGCGCCGATAGATCCGGGGCGCGACGGTTCGGTCGGTTGCCGCCGGGAGTCCCCGGGAGAAGCCGCGGTCTTGCCGCGTGTGTCGTGCTGCGTTTGTCGCCGCGGTACCCGTGCTGGGGTGGCCGGCTCGCGACGCAGGAAGCGTAAGACCGGCGTTGTGTATTTGCAACCTAGTGTTTTTGTACAACATCGTGCCACTGCGTCATCGCACGGCCGGCGTTCGGAATGGGGCCGCCTCAGGGTGTCGAGGCTGGTAGGCGTACGGTCGGGGATAGCCGTCGAGCAGCCGCGATCGGTCTGCCTTGGGGCCGCGGCAAAGGGCGAAGGGCAACGATCTCGGCGTCGGGGCGGGCGGTCTATCGCCGCGTTGCTCGGCTCAGAGCAGGTTGTTGGACGGGGCTCTGCGTCGCAGGCAAGAAAAAGCCGCCTTGCGGCGGCCTTTTCATCGACAGCGCGGGGCCTGTTTTGTCAGAACAGCCAAGCGAAATTCACGCCGAGCTCGTATTGGGCCATTTTGATCTCGGGAGCTTGGCCGCCGGTGAAGGCGCCGGGGCCGGAGACGCTCTCCTCCGGGGCGTACATGCCCCAGAATGTCAGCTCGAAATTATCGCGCAGCGCATAAGTGGCACCCAGCGTCCAGTGATCTTGAATCACCGCCGGCGCCAGCGTGTTGAAGGCGACTTGATCGCCGTCGATGGGCTGACTGCCGTGGCTGTAACCGGCGCGCAGCGTGAGTTGGTTGTTCAGCGCGTACTGCACGCCGAGCTTGATGATCGTCATATCATCCCAGCCGAAGCCGGCACCTTTCGAGCCGCCTAGGCAGTAGCGCGCATCGTAGCTCGCCCCCGGGGCGCTCGGCATGCCGAAGGCGGCGCCGAGATCGCACTTTTGCGCGAGCAAGTTCTCGTTGGCAACGGCGTCGACGTCACCGTACCAGATCTGTTGCACGTCCAGCGCGAAGGTGAGCTGCTCGTTCGGACGAAATGCGGCGCCGATGGTGCCGACTGCCGGGATATCGAAGTCGCCGCCGCCGGCGAACAGGTCCGCGTATTTGTCGAAGCGGCCCATGTACATCTTGGTGCGATAGGAAGCGCCGACGCTCAGCATCGGGCTGACGTCCCACAGACCACCGAGCTGGAAGCCGTAGCCCCAGGCCGAGTCTTTGCCGTTGTCGGACAGGTTCCGCGGCGACACCGCCTGCATGGTCTGGTTCTGGATCATGCTCTGGGTGAAGGTCTGGGTGAACCCCTGGAAGGCGCCGACGCCCTTGACCTCGATGCTCTGGTAGCCCACCAGGAAGCTGGCGCCGACGGAAATGTCGTCGGTCAGGTCGCGCGCATAGGCGAACGACACGCCGAGCTGCTCTAGATTGACGCCCGCATTGCCTGCGCCGACTCGCTCGGTGCCGGGCACTTGCATCCCGGCGCGCGGATCCGGTGGTTGGTACGCGGGCGGATTGGCCAAAGGATTATTGCCGCCGAAGGTGCCGAGACCGAACAGCGTATCGCTGCTGCGGTAGTCGGTGTTCATGCCTCCGTTGGCGAACAGTGCCACGCCGACGGAACTGCGCTCGTCCAACGGGTGGCTGTAGCCGAAGCCGGGAATCAGGAAATCGGTATTCTCGCTCTCGACATTGCCGGTACCGTCCGGGCCGCCGCCGATCGGCGCGAACGCGCCCGTGGCCGCATTCGGGCTGAGGCCATCGTATTCGCGCTGGGGGCTGAACCAGGCCAAGCCCGCATCGGCTCGCCGGCCGATGCGGGTCAGGCCGGCGGGGTTGCCGACAATCGACAGCGTATCCTGCGGCAGTGCCGCCTCGCCCGCGCCGGCCATGCCCTTGGCGGTCGGCGAATAGGCGTGTGACATATAGCCGTTGGTAGCATGCGCCAACGGAGCGATTGCCGTGCCGGCAAGCGCGGCGACGGCGGCCGTCTTCTTTAGATTCATGGTCACTCCTCGTATTGACGGCGCGCCGGGACTGTTCGCGCCGAAGCGTTGTCACTTTCGTTGTAATTATGTTGCGATTTTGCAGCGAATAGTCACACTTGAGTTACATCCTTGTCAATCGGGGGGCTTCCTCGCGGCGAAGGCGTCGTGCGAGTGGCGCTTTGGCAACATGCGACCTCGTCTTGTGCTGTCGGTGGCGGCGGAGTGACTTGATCGCGGCACGGCAGCGCACCGCGCTTCGGCTCGCGGGCGCGGCGGCGTGGTTTGGGAGGCGGAGTTGAGAGGGGGGCCCTCGCCGGTATTGGCGAGGCCGGGGTTGCCGGTCGACCGCCGGTCGCGGCGGGCGCGCCGGCGGTCGGGTATGCAGTGCGTCTGTCGGCAGCGCTTCAGCGGCCCGGCATCAGGCCGCGGCCGATGGACACATAGTCGAGTCCGGCGCCGGTGACTTGACCGTGATCGAAGATGTTGCGTCCGTCGAAGACGACCGGCGACTTCAATCGGGCCTTGACCGCGGCGAAGTCGGGGCTGCGGAACTGGGTCCACTCCGTCACGATCGCGAGCGCGTCGGCTCCTTCAAGCGCGGCCTCCTGATCGTCCACCAGGACCAAATCCGCGCGATCGCCGTAAATGCGCTGCGCCTCCTCCCCGGCCACCGGGTCGAAGGCGCGCACGCGGGCGCCCGCATCCCAAAGCTGCTCCATCAATCGGCGGCTGGATGCCTCGCGCATGTCGTCGGTATTCGGTTTGAAGGCGAGCCCCCAGAGCGCGAACGTCTTGCCCGCGAGGGCGCCGTCGAAGTAGCCGGAGATTTTCGCGAACAGCACGTCCTTCTGGCGCGCGTTCACCGCCTCTACCGCCTGCAGCAGCATGGGCGGATAGCCGATTTCGGTGGCCGTACGCTCGAGTGCGCGGACGTCTTTGGGGAAGCACGAGCCGCCGTAGCCGCAGCCCGGATAGATGAACTGGTAACCGATGCGGGGGTCGGAGCCGATTCCCACGCGGACTTTCTCGATGTCCGCGCCCACCGCCTCGGCGATGTTGGAGAGCTCGTTCATGAAGCTGATTTTGGTGGCGAGCATCGCGTTGGCCGCGTACTTCGTCAGCTCCGCGGAGCGCACGTCCATCAGCATCAAGCGGTCGTGACTGCGGTTGAACGGTGCATAGAGTGCTCGCAGCAGCTCGCCCGTGCGCGGATTGTCGGTGCCGACGATGATCCGGTCCGGGCGCATGAAGTCTTCGATCGCCGCCCCCTCCTTCAGGAACTCCGGGTTGGAGACGACATCGAACTCGTGCGCGGTGTGGCGCGCCGCTTGGGCGGCGCCGATTGCTTCCGCCACGCGGTCCGCCGTGCCCACCGGTACAGTGGATTTGTCGACGACGATGCGGTACCCCTCGATGTGCTCGCCGATGGTCTTGGCGACGCTCAATACATGCCGCAGATCCGCCGAGCCATCCTCGTCCGGCGGGGTGCCGACGGCGATAAACTGAAACAGTCCGTGCGCGACCCCTTGCGCGAGGTCGGTGGAGAATGCGATGCGCCCGGCCTCTTTGTTGCGGCGCAGCATATCCTCCAGGCCCGGCTCGAAGATCGGCACGCCGCCGGCATTGAGGACGGCGATCTTACGCTCGTCCACGTCGACGCAGAGGACGTTGTTGCCGGCCTCCGCCAGGCAGGCGCCGGTTACCAGGCCGACATAGCCGCTGCCGAAAATCGTGACTTCCATTAGGTTTGACTCCGGATGGTCCGCATCCGGCAGCGTCAGAGGTGCGCCGCGGAGCGGGTTGAACAGACGTGTTCGAAGGCGCGCGATCTTAGCAGATTTCGGCGTGCCGCCCGGCAGCGTCGATGCTTCGGTGCGGCCGGTGAAATCCAGCGCGTTTCTGCGTTGACGACTAAATCTCTGCGCGGTAAGATGTCGCGCTCGGTCGATCGGAGGGGTTCCCGAGCGGTCAAAGGGATCAGACTGTAAATCTGACGGCTCAGCCTTCGGAGGTTCGAATCCTCCCCCCTCCACCAAATGAGACGTGAGCTGCCCGCTGCTTGATCAGGTCGGGGCTAAGATCCGGTCCGGGCGCGGCAGTCGTCGTCTGCCGTCGAGTCCCGGTCGGTCTGGGGCGGCGCGGCGTGCCGAGTGGGCGAGCGCGGCCATTCGTCGCGGCGAGGCGCGGCGTTCGATCTCGCGCTGCGTTATCGGACAGTCTCGCTGGACGCGAGTGACTTATTTCAGACCATGATGGTCAAGGCGGGTGTAGTTCAACGGCTAGAACCTCAGCCTTCCAAGCTGATGATGTGGGTTCGATTCCCATCACCCGCTCCAATGCCCGGGCCGTCGATCGCAGCGCGCGGCGCCCCGGATTTCCCGGTGACGCGCCGGTGACCCGAGAACCGGCCGCGCTGGCGCGGTAGACGGCGCGAGGCGAGTCGTTGCGGCAGCAGCCGCAGAGCTTGGCCCATGTAGCTCAGTTGGTAGAGCACACCCTTGGTAAGGGTGAGGTCACCGGTTCGACTCCGGTCATGGGCTCCACTTTATCGAGATCGGCCGTCGCCTTCGGCGGCCGGGGCTTCAGAGACGCTTGCGGAGAGGAAGTCGATGTCCAAAGCAAAATTCGAACGCAAGAAGCCGCACGTCAACGTAGGCACGATTGGCCACGTGGACCACGGCAAGACGACGCTGACGGCGGCGATCACGGTGACGCAGGCGAAGAAGTTCGGCGGTGAGTCGAAGGCGT
>JAIPFF010000035.1 GCA_021736785.1 Thiohalocapsa sp.
GCCGCCTCGAGCGCCTCGTCGGCGGCGACGCCGGCGCGCCGCAGCGCGGCGCCGATGTCGAAACCGGTGAAGCGGGCATCGTGCACCCGCAGCGCGACGTTGCCGGCCAGCGTTCCCGCGAACAAGAGCGGGTCGCGGCTGCCGACCAGCTCGGCGGTAAATTCACCGGTGCCGACCATGGGCGACGACCCCTGCAGGTCCGCCAGCAAGGCCGCGATGTCGACGCCGGACGCATGCGCGAGCACGCTTGTCGGCGTGGTCGCCGACGAGCCGACGCCACGCTCGACGTGCGTGGCGAGCTGCCCGCCGTAGAATTCGGAGGCATTGATGTCCGCGCCGAGCACGCCCGCCGCGAGTCTGGAGTCGATGCTCACGCCGCGATAGGCGAGTCCGCCCAGACGCAGTTCCCCGGTCTCGATACGCAGATTCAGCGGCGCGCCGCCGACCGCCTCCGGCAGCCCGGGCGCCCGACCCTCGGCGGCGACCAGCTCACCCGCGCAGTCCTCGCCGGACAGGTCGCCCCCGGACGTCTGGCCCTCGCCCGGCGGGGCCAAGTAGGCATCGAGGTCGATTCGGTCCAGCGCCACGGATGCGGCCACCACCGGCAGCGGGCGCAGCGCGATACGCGCCTCGCCGGCCGCGTTGGCCTCGTCGATGCGCAGTGCGATACCGACCAGCGACAGTTTGCCGTCGGCGAGTGTCACGCCGCTGCGGGCGGCGACGCAGCGCAGTGTCTCGGGCTCGCCGGGCAGCGGACCATAGCCGTTGGCGTGCAGCCAATGCCGGAAATCGAAGCCGGCGATGCGCATCGTGCCGCTGACCGGTGCCCGCAGCGCGTCCGCCGCCAACTGCGCGTGGGCGCGCAGCGGGCCGGAGGTGAGCACCAGCTCATCGACCGACCAGCGTCCGGTGTCGGTGCGGATCGACCCGCTCGCGCGAAAATCGAGGTCGAGTAGCTGCGCCTGCCCGGCGGCGAGGTCGGCGCCCGCCAGTCGCAGCGCGGTGAGACGAACAGAATCGGGCTCTTGGCCGGGCTCGAGCGTCGCCTGGATCTGCCAGGAGCCCTGCAGCATTGCCTGCGGCGCGTCGATCTGAAAGCTGCCGAGCAGCTCGAGCGGACCGGCCGACAGCGTCGGATCATTACCGAGGTCGCGCAGCCGCCAGCTCAGGCCGGTGCTGCCGTCGCCGCCGCGCAGGCTCAGCATCGCGTTGCGCAACAAGAGCGACTGGGGCAGCGAGAAGGTCTGGTAGCTAGCGGCCCCGGCAAGCGCCGCCGCCGCGGGCGGCACGTCGATCGAAACGGAGCCGGCCTCGCCCAGCTCCCAGTTGCCACGGCCGTCTTCGCGGATCTGCACCGAAGCCTGCAGTCCATCGAGGGCGATGCCGTTGACCACGAGCCTGCCCGACAGGAAAGGCATGACGGCGACATGCACGCGCAGGCTCTGCGCGGCGGCCAGCGGCGGCGTGTCTTCGTCGGCGGCCGGAGCCAGTGCCACGCCTTTCAGCTCGACGAGCGGCGAAGGCAGCAGCCTCAGGAACGGGCCGGCCGCGATTTCCAGTGGGTAACCGGATACGTCCGACAACTCGCGCTCGATGCGCTCGCGAAAGCGCTCCTGATCAAGCATCAGAGGCAGCACGAGCGCGGCCGCGGCCAGCAGCACGAGTACGACGACAAACGCGATCAGGATCTTGCCCAGAGCCCTTTGCATGATCTGTCCTTCTGTGTGCGTCGCACGAATGCCCGCTGCAGCCCGGAGCAATCGAATTGCGATTACTGCGTCTCGCGCTCGGTTCCGCAGCGCCAGCACAGATCGAACGTGCCTTCGATCAACTCGCCGCACCCGCGGCAAACCCACGAGCGCGCGCCATCTCGGGAGTTTTCCGCCAGAAAGCGGGCAAGCAGCTCGCTGGCGCGTGCGTAATCTTCGTTATGGACGACCCAAACGCTCGGATAGATATCCGCCGGAAGTTCGCCGATTGCCCCGGAAAGATAATCGCCGAGGATGGCGTTGTCGATCAGGTATCGCTCGAGAAACGCACTCAGTAATTGCGCCTCGATGCGGTCTCCGGCCTGATAAAGTCGTTGCATGCAGGGAGAGGAAGTGGAGCGGGTGATGGGAATCGAACCCACGTCATCAGCTTGGGAAGCTGAGGTTCTACCATTGAACTACACCCGCGATACCTGTGGATTGTAGGGGGAGGCATCGCCCGCGGCAAGCGCGCGGATGCCCGCTCAGACATCCATCGCGTACATGCGCTCGACGGCCTGGCGATAGTGCTGGCCGACCTGATTGCGCTTGATCTTCATGGTCGGCGTCATCAGGCCGTTTTCGATAGACCAGGGCTCCAGCAGCAGCGTCGCCCGGCGGATTTTGGCGTAACCCGGAAAATCCGCCAGTGCGTCGCGCACGCGCTTCAGCATGTCTTTCAGCAACCGCGGATCCTCCAGGCTCTCGCTTCGCTCGGGGTCGAGCGCGTACTCCCGCGCGAGTCCGCTCCAGAGATCGGCGTTCAGCACCAGCAGCGCGGTCAGGTAGGAGCGCCCCTCGCCGATAACCAGCACCTGCTCGAACAGCGGATCGAGACCGATGGCCATTTCCATATCCGCCGGCGGCACCTTCTCGCCGTTCGACAGCACCAGGATGTCCTTGATGCGGCCGGTGATATACAGATGGCGGCCGTCGATGCGGGCCTGATCACCGGTGCGCAGCCAGCCGTCGGGGCCGAGCACCTGCGCGGTCGCCGCATGGTTATTCCAGTAACCCAGCATGTTGCAGGGACTGCGCACCTGCAGTTCGTCGTCCGGCCCGATGCGGGCTTCGAGGCCGCGCAACATCATGCCGACGCTCTCGGGCCGGTTATCTTCGAGCGGATTCACGGCAATGATCGGACTGGTCTCGGTCAGCCCGTATCCCTGCAGCAGCGGCAAGCCCAGGCCCAGGAAGACGCGCGCCACTTCGAACGGCAGCGGGGCCCCGCCGCTGACCGCCGCCCGCATCCGCCCGCCCAGCTTATCGAGCACCGGCTTCGCCACCCGCTTGCGCAGAAACGGCAACAGCAACAGCCCGGGGTGCCAGCCGCGGCGGCCCTGGCTGTACTCGAAGTGCGCCCAGCCGATCCGCACGGTCAAGTCGAACAGCCGCCGGACGACCGCCGGGCGCGCGCGCAGTTGCTCGGAGATACGCGCATAGACACGCTCGAACACCCGCGGCACGGCGATGATGACCGTCGGGCGGATGGTCTGCATGTCTTCCGCCAATTGGCCGACGGAGCGCGCATAGGCAACGGTGGAGCCCGACATGATCGGCAGGTAGTAGCTGCCGGTGCGCTCCAGCATGTGCGAAAGCGGCAGGAACGACAGGAACAGATCTTCGCGATAGACGTCCAGCAGCTTGATGCCGCCGTGCACGTTGCGCAGGATGTTGCCGTGACTGAGCATCACCCCTTTCGGCCGCCCCGTGGTGCCGGAGGTGTAGACGATGGTGGCGAGGTCGTCCATCTCGGCTTCGCGCTGTTCCCAGGCGGGCGCCTCGGCCGGCAGCCAGGCGCCGACTTCCACCACCCGCTCGTCCGCGGCCGCGACGCCGGCGCCGCGCACGCCGCCCTCCATCAGCACGACACGCCCGGGGCCCGGCGTCTCGCCCAGCGCGTCGGCAAGCCTGCGCCAGCGATTGGCCTCCTGGACGACGAGCAATTTCACCGCCGCATCGTGCAGGATGTAAGCCGCATTCTCGGCGCGGTCGTCGGTGTAGAGCGGCACCGTCACCAGCCCGAGCGACAGCGCCGCCTGGTCGAAAATCACCCATTCAGGGCAGTTGCGCAGCAGGATCGCGACCCGGTCGCCGGGACGCAGATTCTCCCGCGCCAGCGCCTGACGCCAGCGTCCGACCTCATCGGCGGTCTGCTGCCAAGTCAGAGAGCGCCAGCTGCCGCTTTGGCGATCGAACCAGCGGTAAGCCTCGCGTCCCGGGGAGCGCTTGACGCGCTGGTGGAACAGCGCATCGAGCGTTCGGACACGCTCGATCGGGATCAGGTCCTCCGACCATTCACTCAATGGTCTTTTCCTCTATTTGTCGTTATGTCGAAACCGTAACCCGCAGAGTCTATTGTATTATGTCGGGTTCGACCATCACTTCGACGACGCGAGAAGTCCATGCAGATCACCGTCAACGGCACTCCCACGACGATCCCGGACGACATGAGCATGACCGGGCTCATCGAGCACCTGCAACTGACCGGCCAACGGCTGGCGGTCGAGATCAACCGCGAGCTGGTGCCGCGCAGCCGCTTCGACGACCACCGCCTGCGAGCCGACGACAGCGTCGAGATCATTCACGCGGTCGGCGGCGGCTGAGCCCGCGCCGCGCACGCGGGCACCCGCTTACGCTATGCTCGGCCCGGACTAGCTCGGCCCGGCATGGGCCGCGACGACGGGAGCACCCGCCGGCGACCGTTGTCGAAGACACATTCGACGCATCCACCAACCACAGATTCGAGACTGCCACTCAGATGTCCGCTGACCCCCGAACCCCTGATCAATTCACCGTCGCAGGGCGCCCGTTCACGTCGCGCCTGCTGGTCGGTACCGGTAAGTACAAAGACACCGACGAAACCGCGCGCGCCATCGAGGCCAGCGGCGCGGAGATCGTCACCGTCGCCGTTCGCCGCACCAATATCGGCCAAAACGCCGGCGAGCCGAACATCCTCGACGTCCTGCCGCCGTCGCGCTACACCATCCTGCCGAACACCGCCGGCTGTTACGACGTGGACTCGGCCGTGCGCACCTGCCGCTTGGCGCGCGAGCTCCTGGACGGGCACAACCTCGTCAAGCTGGAGGTGCTCGGCGACGAGAAAACGCTCTTCCCGGACATTGTCGCCACCTTGGAAGCGGCACGGATCCTGGTCAAGGACGGCTTCGACGTCATGGTCTATACCAACGACGACCCGATCGTCGCCAAGCGCTTGGAAGACGTCGGCTGTGCCGCGGTGATGCCGCTGGCCGCCCCCATCGGCTCCGGGCTCGGCATCCGCAACCCGCTGAACATTCTCACCATTGTGGAGAACGCGTCGGTACCGATCCTGGTCGACGCCGGCGTCGGCACTGCCTCCGACGCCGCCGTCGCGATGGAGCTCGGCTGCGACGGCGTCCTGATGAACACCGCCATCGCGGCCGCCAAGGATCCGGTCCTGATGGCGAGCGCGATGCGCAAGGGCATCGAGGCCGGCCGCGAGGCCTTCCTGGCCGGGCGCATGCAAGCCAAGCGCTTCGCGTCGGCGTCCTCGCCGATCGAGGGCACCTTCTTCTGATCGGCGCCGGGCGCCGCCGGCCTCAAAACCGCGCATCGGCCGTTGCGACCCGCCAGCGACACCGCAAGCGCGCGATGGCTCGCGGCTCCTTAGCCGCGGCGCGTCATCGACACCGTGAAGTCTTCGTGCAGGTAACCGTCGGTGATCTCGATGGCGGCGCCCATGTCCTCGGCCCAATCGGCGATCTCTTGCGGCTTGCGGTAGTTGAAGGTCGTCGACCAGTCATGGCCGTGCAGCAGATTGAAAATGAAGCCCAGCCGCGAGGCGGCAAAGCAGCGCTCGATGAACAGCCTTGTCTCCTCCCGCGTGAGGGTGTTCATCGCACCGCTGCAGACGTAGTAGTCGGCGTGGGGCAGGGCATCGTACAGGGCATCGCGCAGCAGGATCTCCTCGCCCGTTCGCCGCCGCGCGGTCTCGACCATGCGCTCGTGGATGTCGATGCCGATATAGCGCGCGGGACGGCTTGCGTACTGATCGAGGTAGAGATGGAAATCACCGAATCCGCAGCCGACGTCGGCGATGGTCAATGCCGAGAGCTCCTGCGGCAAGCACCGGCGCAACACGCGAAAGCGGGCCTGCTGCGTCTGCACCGACTGGAAGTGCAGGCCTTCGGCGGTCTCCCCGTACTGTTCGAGGCAGTCGGCGTAGAAACTATGGGCATCGACTCTGGGCATGGTGTTCTCGATGTTGTCTGACAATAAGAGGCTGCTGTACGTCGGCCGGGCACAGCCACCGGCGCACGGGATAACGGTCAACGATAAAACGGCGGGCCGGCCCGGCCGGGCGCCCGCTCACATGCCGGCGCGAATCGCGGCCGATATCGGCGCGCCGGCAACGAACAACGTCCGCGGCGTCCGCCCCGGGCCGGGGGATGATAGCCGCGAAGCCGACCCCGCGCAGCTTTGCCGGATCGTGCAGGCCGGCGAAGGCGCCGGCGCGAGCCGTCTCGCTCGCCGGCGGCCCGATGCAACGGCGCCCCGGCGGCCGCGCCCGACACCCGGCACCGCGCCGATATGAGCGGCGGCACCGAGACGTCGAAGGACGGCGACCTGCAGCCGGCACCGCGCGAGCCCCGCCGTCACCGCCCGATTCGCAGCTTCGTGCTGCGCGAGGGCCGGCTCACCGCCGGCCAGCAGCGCGCCTTCGCCGAGCTTTGGCCGCGCTTCGGCTGCGACTGGCAGCCCGGCTCCGTGCTGGATCTGCCGGCGCTTTTCGGCAACCACCGCCAGGTTCTGCTCGAGATCGGCTTCGGCAACGGCGAGACCTTTGCGCAGATGGCCGAAGCCGACCCCGCCCGCAACTATCTGGGGCTCGAAGTGCATCGCCCCGGTGTCGGCCACCTGCTGCTCGAGATCGAGCGGCGCGGACTCGACAATGCTCGGGTGATGCGCCAAGACGCCATCGAGCTGCTTTCGGCCGGCCTGGCGCCGGCCTCGCTGGCCGGCGTGCATTTGTTCTTCCCCGACCCCTGGCCGAAGAAGCGCCATCACAAGCGGCGCATCGTGCAGCCGGCCCTGGCCGTGCTGCTCGCGCGCGTCATCCGCCCGGGCGGCGTCTTTCATGCTGCCACCGACTGGACACCCTATGCCGAGCACATGCTGCAGGTGCTGGAGGCCTCGCCCGATTTCCGCAACGCGTCCGGCGCGGGCAGCTTCGCCGAGCGGTCTCCGCACCGGCCCATGACCAAATTCGAGCAGCGCGGCACGCGGCTCGGACACAGCGTCCACGACCTGATTTTCGTGCGCCGCTGATGGCCGCGCTGCGTCTGCTGGGCATCCGCACGCTGCTGCTCGGCCCCATCGATCTCGACATCGGCGCCGGTGAAACCCTGTTCGTCTCGGGCGCCTCCGGCTCCGGGAAGAGCCTTTTGCTGCGCGCGGTGGCGGATCTCGATCCGAACCAAGGCGAGGTCTTGATCGGCGAGCGCCGCCGGTCGGCGCTGTCCCCGGCCCAATGGCGACGCCGGGTCGGGCTGCTGCCGGCCGAGTCGGGCTGGTGGGCCGAGCAGGTCGGCGAGCACTTCGAGCAAGCACCATCGGCGTCCACGCAAGCCGACTCGCGGATGCGCATCAACGCACCGGATGCCGACGCGGCGCAGCGGCCCGGCGAGGACCCAAGGCGGGACAAGCCGGGGCTGACGGCGCTGTTGGGCGACTTGGGCTTCGAGCCGAATGTCCTCGACTGGTCGGTGGGCCGACTCTCCACCGGCGAGCGCCAACGCCTTGCACTGGCGCGGATGCTTCACATCGGGCCCGATGCGCTGCTGCTCGACGAGCCCACCGCCAACCTCGATCCCGACAACCGCGACCGCGTCGAGGAGGTCATCGAGGGATACCAGCGCGAGCGCGATGCCGCCGTCCTCTGGGTCAGCCACGATCCGGATCAGCGCCGGCGCGTGGGCGGGCGCTCGCTGGTCATCCGCGACCGCGGCCTGATCCGGGAGGAACAGGCGTGACGCTGATCTCCCTGAGCCCTTGGGACCTGTCCCTCGCCGCCTTGCTGGTCCTATTGCTGGCGGGGCTCTCGTGGCGGCTGCGGCTCGGTGTCGAGCGCCGCGTACTGATCGCCGCCGCACGCAGCACGGTGCAGCTGATTCTGCTCGGACTGGTGCTCAAGGCCTTGTTCGAGACCACCGATCCGCTGCTGATCGGGCTGTTGGCAATGTTCATGCTGTCGGTTGCCGGCTGGGAAGTGATGGCGCGCCAGAAGCGGCGCTTCCGCGGCCCCTGGGGTTACGGCATCGGTGCGACGTCCATGTTTTTGTCCTCGTTCAGCATCACGGTGCTGGCACTGACGGTCGTTATCCGTGTCGAGCCTTGGTATCAGCCGCAGTATCTGATCCCGCTGCTCGGCATGCTGCTCGGCAACACCATGAACGGCATCGCCATCGCACTCGACAGCCTCACCCGTCAGGCCACGGATGCCCGCGCGCGCATCGAGGCACGCCTGATGTTGGGCGCGAACTGGGGCGAGGCCATCGAGGACATCCGCCGCGACGCCCTGCGCTCGGGGCTGATCCCCATCGTCAATGCGATGGCGACAGCCGGAGTCGTCAGCTTGCCGGGTATGATGACCGGACAGATCCTGGCCGGCAGTCCGCCGATGGAGGCGGCCAAGTACCAACTCCTGATCATGTTCATGATCGCCGGCGGTACCGGGCTCGGCAGTGTCGCCGCGGTATGGATCGGCTCCCGGCGGCTGTTCGACGAGCGCCAGCGCCTGCGGCTCGACCGGCTGGTGCCGGGACGCGGCGGTTAGACGGGCCGCTGCCCGGCGGCGTCGGCGCGGCGCGCGGCATCGCGTAGACTGATGCGACAGCCCGACCATGCGCCCGGCGGCCGGCGCAGCGGGTAACGCACCCCCGTTGCGCCGCGGCGATCGGGATCTCGGGCGGCAATAGCAAGCGGGGACAGGCCATGGGCAGCAACAGAGCCGGCGACCGCCGGACAGATTTCTTCAATCTCTATCGACACGGCATGATCCGGGCCGCCGTCTGCGTGCCGCGCGTGCGCGTGGCCGAGCCCACGGCCAACAGCGAAGCGACCATCGCGCTGGCGCGCCGGGCCCACGACGCCGGTGCGGTGATCGCGCTGTTCCCGGAGCTCGGCCTCTCGGCCTACAGCAACGACGACCTGTTCCACCAGAACGCCTTGCTCGACGCCGTGCTCGACGGGCTGCGGCGCATCGTCGAGGCCAGCCGCACGCTGCGCCCGCTGCTGGCGGTGGGCCTGCCGCTTCGCGTCGGTGGGCGGCTGTTCAACTGCGCCGCCGCGGTCCAGGGCGGACGGGTGCTTGCGGTGACGCCGAAGAGCTATTTGCCGAACTATCGCGAGTTCTACGAAAAGCGCCAGTTCGCCGCCGCCGACGCCGCGGTCTGCACCGGCGTCGAGCTGTTCGGCGAGTCCGTGCCCTTCGGCAGCGACGTGCTGCTGAACGCCGCCGGCATCGACGGCCTGACCCTGCACATGGAGCTGTGCGAGGATCTCTGGACGCCGATCCCGCCCAGCACCTACGCGGCGCTGGCCGGCGCCACGGTGCTCCTGAACCTATCCGCCAGCAATATCACCATCGGCAAAGCCGGCTATCGCAACGCCCTGTGCGCGGCGCAAGCCGGTAAATGCATCGCGGCCTATTTGTATTCGGCGGCCGGCCCCGGCGAATCGACCACGGACCTGGCTTGGGACGGGCACGCGGTCGTCTACGAGCAGAACTTACTGCTGGCCCAGTCCGAGCGCTTCGCGGCCGACGATCAGCTGATCACGGCCGACATCGACCTGGAACGCCTGACCCAGGAGCGGCTTCGCTCGACCAGCTTCGGCGACAGCATCCTGGCACACCGCGAGCGGACGAAGGTCATGCGCCGCGTCGATTTCACGCTGGAGTTGCCCGCCGGCGACCTGGGATTGCACCGCACCGTCGAGCGCTTTCCACATGTGCCCGCCGGCGCCGAGGCCAGGGACGCGCTCTGCTACGAGGCCTACAACATCCAGGTGCACGGGCTTGCCAAGCGCTTGGAGGCTACCGGCATCGAGCGAATCGTCATCGGCGTCTCGGGCGGGCTCGACTCGACCCAGGCACTGCTGGTCGCGGCCCGCACCATGGACAGACTCGGCCTGCCGCGCGCCAATATCCTTGCCTACACCATGCCCGGCTTCGCGACCGGCGCCGCCACCAGGGACAATGCGCTGGCGCTGATGCGGGCGCTCGGCACGAGTGCGACCGAGATCGATATCCGTCCGTCCTGCATGCAAATGCTGCAGGATCTCGGCCACCCCTTCGCCGACGGCGAGCCGGTCTACGACGTCACCTTCGAGAACGTACAGGCAGGCGAGCGCACCTCGCACTTGTTCCGGCTCGCGAACTTCAACGATGCCCTGGTGCTCGGCACCGGTGACCTATCCGAGATCGCGCTCGGCTGGTCCACTTACGGCGTCGGCGATCAGATGTCGCACTACAACGTCAACGCCTCGGTGCCCAAGACGCTGATTCAGTATCTGATCCGCTGGGTGATCGCGAGCGGCCAATTCGACGCCGCCGCCAACGACTTGCTGCAGGCGATCCTGGACACCGAGATCTCGCCCGAGCTGGTACCCGCCGATGCCGCCGAAAACGGCGGCCTGCAGAGCACCGAGGCCAAGATCGGCCCCTACGACCTGCAGGACTTCAACATCTACTACGTCACGCGCTACGGCCTGAAGCCGAGCAAGGTTGCCTTCCTGGCTTGGCACGCATGGCATGACCGGGGCCGGGGTGATTGGCCCGACAATCTGCCGGAGGCGCGCCGTCGCGAATACGACCTCGCGGCCATCCGTCGCTGGCTCGAGGTGTTTCTTTTTCGGTTCTTCCAGATCAGCCAATTCAAGCGGACCTGTATGCCGAACGGCCCCAAGGTCGGCTCCGGTGGCTCGCTTTCTCCGCGCGGCGACTGGCGCGCGCCGAGCGACGCGGAGGCCGCTGTTTGGCTCGCGGAGCTGCGGCGAAACGTGCCGGAGCATTGACGTCCCGCGCTGCCGCCCCGCCCTGCCGTAGGAGTTCGGCCGACAACCACCCGTCTCGGCAAAAAATGTTGCCGATCCAGCGGCTTCCCGACTAGTCTGACATCAGCGCCGCGTATCTCGACAGGCCCGCTGGCGCACAAACCCGCATACCGGAAGATTCGACGGGTTTACCCGGTCGTCTGCCCGAGCGCAGGAGAACGCCGATCAGGGTCCGGCACCGGCCGGCCAGTCCGCAACGTGCTCGAAAGCCTGGTTTCGGGCTCCGTTGCCGTCGAATGCCTTGGCATTCGAAACCGGCGTGGCGTCCTGCGCCGCACGGGATGCGCCGAGCCGTTCGGTGCGCCCGGGCGCAGCACAGGTGTGCGGTCTTCGCCGCGGCATGCGACCGGCAGCAGCAGAGTCAGCGTATGTCTGGGGAGGCGCAATGGCGGGCTGGTCACGCGAAGATTTTTTCTACGGCTGTTATCTGGATCTGGATCCTGCCTGCATCATTTCGGTGAACGCGCCGGCCGAGCTGGCGAAGTGGTGCTTCGTCGAGGCGCGTCCGCTGCCCAACATCTTCGTCATCGGCGATACCTCGTTTGCCGACGAAATGCCGCTGATGTGCCTCGAATACCCATTTCTGGCGCGGATCATCAAGGGCGGCGGCTTCGACTTCGACCGCGGCACGCTGCGCGGGCCGGTCTACCTGGTGGGCGAGCCGGCCCGCATCGACGCGCATGCCGAGGTGCTGCGGCTTGCGTTTCTGGGACCGGAGCGCGCCGACTATCGCCGCTGGAACGTCGACCCGGAGATCGGCGAGCAACTGCTGCGCGAATCCGAGAGCTTCCGGCTGGGGGATGCCGAAACCGGCGCGTCTTTCCCCCTCGACTACTTCATCCGGCGCGTACCCTTCGTCGATCGCGAGGCGCGCATCGATGCGCTCGGCCTGCGCATCGCGCACACGGCACACGACTGCTACGACATCCTGCGCGGCGACGCACGCGAGCGGGTCGCACTCGGACCCCAAGGCCGGCGCCTGCCGTACTACGAACTGCCGCGGCTCGATCACATCGAGCAACCCCATCACTTCCGCGTGGTCGCGGTCGGGACCGACAGCGGAATGGGCACCCGCGGCGGCACCACCACATTCCTGCTCGAGCTCGCCGGCGAGCTGATCCTGTTCGATTGCTCGCCCTATGTGACGAAGATTCTGCACGCCAACGGTGTCTCGCTGAAGCAGGTGCGCGGCTGCATCATTACCCATATCCACGGCGACCACGCCGAGGACGTGGTCGCGCTGGCGCTGAACGGCCATAAACGGATGGAGATCTGGGCCACGCGGGAGGTGTGGCGCTCGCTGCTGGTCAAGGTCGCCTGCTACCTCGGCAAGCCCGAGGAGACCGCGGCGCAACTCTTCATCCACCGAGAGATCAGGCCGGGCTTCGATCGCTTCGGCGAGAGCGTGGATATCAACGGCTTCGACTGCGCGTTCTTCTACGGCGTGCACCCGATCCCGTCCGTCGGTGTTCGGATCAGCCAGCTCGGCCGCCATGTCTTCACCATCAGCGGCGATACCGCGCTCGGCGCCAAGCTCATGGAGCTCGCCGACGCCGGTGTCATCTCCGAGGCGCGGCGGCGATTCCTGATGTCCATGCCGGAGGACGGTCTCTGTCTGGTCGATGTCGGCTCGGCCATCATTCATCCGAATCTCGAGGACCTGGAAGGCTTCGACTGGCGATTCGTCTATATCTATCACCGCTCGGAACTGCCCGCGGCCATGGTCGGGCGCGCCAACCTGGCACTGCCGGGACAAAGCTTCGCGCGGCGGCGCATGGGCATGGCGGCGATGGATGCCTGCCTGATGCGCCAGTTTCTGGATAGCCTCGGCATCGAGAACCGCCACCGCTGGTCGATCATCTTTGCGGGCATGGCAGAGGAGCAATATGTCGAGCCGGGTCACCTGATCATCGAGGAGGGCAGCGACAAAACCGAGTCGGTCTATGTGATCACCCACGGCGAGGTCGAGGTCAGAATCGGCGACGAGACAGTGGCGCGGCTCGAGCGCGGCGATCACTTCGGCGAGGAATCACTGTTCCGGCAAAGCCTGCGCAACGCCAACGTTTGGGCACGCAGCGACGTGCGCCTGCTCGCGCTGCCTAGGGAGCTGTTTCTGCGCATGACCCGAGAGGACGAGCAGCGGGAAACGGCAATCAGCGAGCGCAGCGTCTTCGGACGCCTCGAGCGGCTGTGGCGAAACCGGCGACTGCTGGCGGACGTGTTCGCGCTCAAGCGCCTGTCGGCCACCCGCCGCCATGAGCTGGCGCTCGAATGCGAGGCGATCGAGGCGACACCGGGTCAAGTGCTGGCGAAGAAGAACGCCCGCGACCGGGATGTCTACGTGCTGGTCAGCGGCGTGCTGGAAGTGGACATGGGGGGCGGGCGCAAGCACCTGTGCAAGCCGTTCAGTATCGTCGGCGAGCGCACCGCGATCGGCCAGATCAAGGCGCGCTCGGCGACCGTGCGGGTCCTGGAGCCGAGCACGCTGTTGCGTATTCCGGGAGACAGCTTCTGCCGGCTGTACCGCAGCGTGCCGGCGTTGCGCTTCGATATCGACGAGATGCTCGAGAAGCGGCGCTCGAGGGCTCGGCGCGGCTGACCAAGTGCATTCACCGGAGCCGGAGCCTTAACCGAAAGCGGTGCGGCCACCGACTCACCGGGCCGGCGGCGTCAGCGTGTGCCGCCGCGCAGCACCGAGATCTGCTGCTGCAGCGGATCGATCACGGGGGCCAGCTTACGGCGCATCAAGCTTCCCAGCGTGGTCGGGTCGCGAAGCACGCCGCGCATCAGCCCGTAACCGACGCCGGAGAGGAGCCGCATGGCGCGCAGGTCCTCGCGGCTGTCGGGGGCGGCACGCAAGCAGGCGGCAATGGACGCGGGCGCCGTCGCCGCATCGACGAAGGCATCGGCATCCGCCGCCAGCCCATCGAAGGCGAGGTCGGGATCACCTGTGCCGCGCAGCGGCGCAAAATAGTCGCGCAGACAGTCGAAGGCCCCGCTGACCACGTCCTGGTTCGGTGGCTTGGCGAGGATCGCGGAGATAGTCTCGAGGAAGGTCTGCCCCTGAGCACCCGCGGCGCGCAGCAACAGTGCGGCGCATGGATTGCCGGCCTGCGCCTCGGCGCCGAGTGCCGCGAACAAGGCCGGGGCGTCGGCGCGCGCGGCAACCGGCTGCGGCAAGTCGTCCGGGCCCGCCATAAGAAAGCCGAGCAGGTAGGCCTGCTTACGCGAGGACTTTTTCCAGAGATCGTCACGGGTTGCCGTATCGATCAGCCCCGGCTGCAGGACGAGCCGGATCGATGCCGTCATCTTGTCGGTCTCGGTCTCGAAGGGCAGATAGTCCAGCAGGTAGGACGCCAGCACCGGCCCCATGCCGCTGGCGACGATGGTGGGATTCTCCAGCATCCGGCGGGCGTTCTCGGCATCCTCCATTGCCCACCAGGCGCGCCGGGCGAGCTCCTCGGTCAGCCCCGGCGAGCCCACCGCGGCAACGACGGCCTCCGGCTCCCCGAGTTGCAGCAGCTGCTCCAGGCTTTCGTCGCGCATCTGACCCATCCGCGTCCAGCGGCGAAGGTACACCGGATAACCACCCGGCGAGCCCAGAATGTGCCCCGAGATCAGTTCCTTGACGGCGCGCACGTATTGCTCGGCGCGCCCGGTCGGATTCAGCACGATCTTGGCCTCGCCCTTATCGGAGAGGCCATAGACGATCAGTTTGGATTCGTCGATGCGGATCGCGTGCGGCTTATTGGCGAGCAGCACGTTGAGGCGGAAATTGTCTTCGCTCGAAAGTTCCACGCGTCTATCGACAGGCAGGTTGACCGCTGGGAATCCGTGTACGCGGCGGGCTTATGCGTCCGCTGGCGGCTCGTAGGTCGGATCCTTCGGATTCATGAAGATGAAGTGCGGTTTACCCGGCTCGAGCTCGACATAGTCCATCACGGCATCGTCGAGCAGCGGCACATCTTCGGGGGACATCACCAAATCGACACCTTCGCTCTGAAAGCGAATGTCGTCGTCGCCGATGGAATCCTCGAAGCCCATTCGGTATTCGATGGCGCCATCGGGCTTCTGCGAAGCCGCCAGGCGCAAGGACATGCCTTCCGCGTTACCCTGCTTGGCTGCTTTGAGAACTTGTTCGGCCGCGGCCGTGGTCAACTTGAACATGCCTGACATTCCTGATGAAGCTGGTTTTTGTCTCGGCGTCGGCCCGGTGCGAGGAGCCGCGGGACCGCCCGCATAACAGGTTCGCGTTTCATGATAACGCGGTTGCAGCGCCGGGTCTGCCCGGCTCCCGGCCCGGTCACGACGCGCGCCGGTCAGCGTAGACTGCGCACATGCTCCACGAAGCGCCGCGTCCAGCCGAGGCCGCCGACATCGCGCAGGTGAGCGTAGCTGGCCAGCAGGTTGCGGTGGACGATACCGTCGTGGCGCCCGTCGACGCCGCTGCCGCGCAGCACGTCGTAGGCATAGCACCAATCGGGGTCGGGGCGCACGACCGCCGAATGGTGGAATTCATGACAGGGGATCTCCCGGCCCGGCCGGGCGTCGGCCCGCCACGGAAATGCCCCGGTTTCGCGCAGGCGCACGTAGCCGCGACCGCGCGGGCGCTCGTGCATCGCGATTTCGGCGGAGAGCACGCCGCAGAAGCGTGCTGTCCGCTCTCCCCAATGCAGGCGTTCGGCGAGATACATCAGCCCGCCGCATTCGGCGTAAACCGGCCCTCCGGCGGCGACGAAATCGGCCACCGCCGCGCGCATGGACGCGTTCTCGTCCAACTCGCGCATTCGGCATTCGGGAAAGCCGCCGCCGATGAACAGGCCGTCGACCCGCGGGAGATCGGCATCGCGTACCGGGCTGAACGGCACCAGTTCGGCGCCGGCGGCCTCGAGCGCCGCGAGGTCGTCCGGGTAATAGAAGCCGAACGCGTCATCGCGGGCGATGCCGATGCGCACATCGGGCGCGGGCGGCTGCGACCGCGCGCCGCCGTCGGCAACTGCCGGCGCCCGCGGCGCGCCGGCCGCGATGGCCATCACCGCGTCCATGTCCACGTGCTCGGCGACGACTCGGCGCACCTTTTCGATCTGCGCGTCCGAGGCCGGCGCCTCGTTGCTCGGAATCAGCCCCAGGTGGCGCTCTTCGATCTGCACATCGGCGTCGCGCGGGACCGCACCGACCACTGCGAGATCCGTGTAGTGCTCGACGAAGCGGCGCAGATTCGCGGCATGGCGCTCGCCGCCCACCTTGTTCAGGATGACGCCGGCGATGCGCAAGGACGGATCGAATGCTTGATACCCCCGCAGCAGCGGCGCGATACCGCGGCTCATCCCGTGAGTGTCGATAACCAGCAGCACGGGCGCGCCGAGCAGCTTTGCGAGCTCGGCATTGGTATGTTGCCCGGCGAGATCGATGCCGTCGTACAGGCCGACGTTGCCCTCGATCAGGCCGAAATCCGCATCCTGAAGCACCCTGGCGAAGACGGTGCGGATTTCGCCGGGCGGCATCGTGTGAAAGTCGAGGTTATAGCAGGTGCCGCCGCATGCGCGCCCGAGCCACAGCGGGTCAATATAGTCCGGCCCCTTCTTGAACGGCTGCACACGCAGTCCGCGGCGCGTCAGCTCGCGCGCGAGGCCGATACTGAGCGTCGTCTTGCCCGAGGACTTTTGCGGTGCGGAGATATACAAAAACGGCATGGCGCAAGAAGCGGACGGAAACGGGAACGGCGGTTGGCGGGCGCGGACCGCGGTAGGTCACGCCTAGGTCAACCGAGATCGACCGACTGCATGGCGCCGGCCCGACCGATACTGCCGCCGGTCCGGAGGCAGGTGTCGCCTCGTCTCATGCCTCGAACGCCCCGGCAACGCAGCCGGGCGGGCAAGTGATACGTCAGGCGCATGTCGCGGCCTAGCTCGGCCGCGACAGCCGTCAAGCGGAGGCGGCGCCGGCCGCGGGAGCGACGTCGCGGTCGGTCAATGACTCGGGCAGGAACTGCAGCACGCGGATGCCCACGGCCGTGATCAGGAGCCCCACCCCCACGCCGCCGAAGCCGAGCAGGATCTCCGGGAAACTGGGCGAATACGGTGCAACTGCACCGCCGACGTCCCCCGGCGCGCCGAACTCGAGCACGGTTTTTCCGGGGAACATCTCCAGCGGATAGGCCTGACTGCCGATAATCACCACGTACATTGCGGCCAATCCGCCGGCGATCACCAGACCGGCCGCGGCGGCGATCCAGTTGCGCTCTTGCCCGAGCACGGGGTGGTAGATGATACCGAGCGGCACCAGGCCTCCGATCAACACCCAGCCGACCCAGAAAATGGCCGTGTAGATGCCGCCGGTGACGAGGATGAAGGTCTCGACATCCAGGTTTTTGGCCCCGTACAGCTTGGTCAGGTGATAGACCAGCGTGAAATACAACACCGCGGAGACGAACAAGCCGAGCAAATTCTTCAGCCGCTTGAGCATCACCGGACCGATGGGGCGGTCGTCGGCGTCGAAGCTGTAAAACAGGACGAGCATATAAACGGCGAGGCCGTAGGCGAATGACATGACAACGAACATCGGCGCCAGAATCGCCGTGTCGTACGCCTCGCGGCCGACCAAGAAGCCGAAGATAGAACCTGTACCGGTGGTCAGCGCCAGTCGCCAGAGAAACGCGAAAGTACCGACCGGCTTCATGAACTTGTTGCCCTTACGCTCGGCCATCGTCCAGAGGTATGCGATGGTCACGGCCAGGAAACCGGAGTACAGGAAGATGTTCCAGGCAAAAATCGAGCTGAAGTTATAGGTCGTCATGGCGACCTGCAGCCGGTCCGGCCGCCCGAGATCGAGCACCAGCACCAGCAGACCGCCGACCAGTAAACCGGCCGCAAGCAAGCCCGATAAGCGACCCAGCGGTTTGTAGGCCGCGTTGTCGAATACGGTACCGATCGAGGCCACGTTCAACGCACCCGAGGCCGCCAGAATCAGGAACACGGCAAACACGTGAGGAACACCCCAGACGACGGAGTTGGTCATTCCCGTGACCCAGTGTCCCTCGTGCTCCATATACAGCGCGGCCATGCCGCCGATGGCGATAACCGACAGCAAAATGGCTAGCAAACCCCAGTAGCGCGCCGGTTCCAGGCGCCATTCCCGGTAGACGATTCTTTTCATAGGAGACTTCTCCGTCACTGTCGACGCGCCGTCAGATGCCGGAATAGCGCACACCGGTGTTCAGCCCGAGATCCTGGCGGATCTGCCTGCTGGGAACCTGCCTCAAGGCCTGACGCAGCGGTCCGTCGGGGTCGTTCAGGTCGCCGAATACGATGGCTTGATGGCCTTCCGCGTTGCACGCATCGGCGCAGGCGGTCGAGATATCGCCCTCATCCAGCCGGTGGACACACAACGTACAGCTCTCTACGCAGCCTTTGCCGCGCGGGGCACGCGTCAGTTTCTGGTCCACTTTCTCGTGGATGAAAGAGCGCGCCTTGTACGGGCACGCCATCATGCAATACCGACAGCCTATGCAGGTGTGCCGATCGACCAAGACGAGCCCGTCGGCGCGCTTGAACGACGCACCCGTGGGGCAGACATCCACGCAAGGCGGATTCTCGCAGTGCTGACACATCAGCGGGAGGTTGGTGATCCGCCCGGTCGTGTTGTCCTGGAGCTTGACCTTGCGAATCCAAACCGCGCGTTGGTTGTCCCACTTCAGCGGGTCGTCGCCGAGCGGCTTCGACTGCAGATTGAGACCGTTTTCGCGGTCGCACGCGCTGACGCAGGCACTGCAGCCGTCGGCGCACTTCGACGTATCGATCAACATGCCCCAGCGATGGAGATCGGTGACCGGCTCGGTGCGCGGAGCGGCAGTCGCATCGACGGTATGCAAAACGACGCCGGGGGCAACAACCGCGGCAGAGACCCCCGCGGCGGCGCCGATAAAGCTGCGTCGGCCGTTGTCGATCTTCTCTTTGTCTGGCTTCATTGTGGTTTCGCCTAACTACTGCTGGCTGCCTTCACGATGCGCCGGGGCGTCCGGCCCCGCCGCACGGGCAGCGAGGTCGATGCCCAAGTGCCCGTGCAGCGCGGCGGTCTCGTGGTTCCACGATTCGCCTTCCGGCACGGTCGCATGGCAGTCGAAGCAGTTCATTGTGACGGCGGCGTAGTCGTGACAGGCACTGCAGAACTGACCTTCGTCGGAGACGGACAAGGGCTGTCCCGACTCGTCGTAGCCGACGTGACAATCGACGCAGCCGGCAAGACTGTGCTTGGTCGATCGGATGCCGCCGTAGACCGTGGTGTCGCGCTGATGCCGAATCACCTCGAAGTGGTTGCGCCGCATGTATTCGGTCGGTTCGACGCAGTTCTCCACCTTCGCCGCCTTCGAGCTCGGAAGCACGAAGTCGCCGACCTGCTCCGCCCGCGCGCCGGCCGAGGCGAGAAACGCCCCGGCCGCCGCGAGTACGAGCAGGCCACTCTTAGTTATGGCTTTGATTGCCATCGTCGCCTCCAGCAACTGCTGTGGAGTGGCTCATCGGCGCGCGTCCGTTACTCACCGAGGCCCATCTTGATGTAGCCGGTCGGGCAGACGTCGGCGCAAATGTGGCAACCGATGCATTTCGCGTAATCGGTGTCCACGTAGCGGCCGGTCGTGCGTTGGTCCTTGTTGACCCGGAAAACGGCGTCCTGCGGGCAGAAGATGACGCAGTTGTCGCATTCGAAGCACATGCCGCAGCTCATGCAGCGCTTGGCCTCGGCAACCGCTTCTTCCTCGCTGTAGCCGATGACACGCTCTTTGAAGTGGCCCAGGACCTCCTCGGAGCTCGGCACCTCTTCCTTGCGCAGGTAGCGCGCCTCGTACTTGAAGTGGCCCAGGAACAGCTCGTCGTGGGGGATCACCTCGGCGCCGGAGCGATCTTCGAAATTGTGGATCGCATAGTTGGCGTCGGAAGTGCCGCGCAGATCGCCGCTTTCCGCAACGCTGAACTGCTCGGGCGCCAGATGTGCCTCGCTCATTTTCGCCAGCAGGTCGAAGTGGTGCACGTCGACCTTCGGACGGCGCTTGTGCTCCGCCTGCTTGATGTAGTCGTCGATGGACTCCACCGCGATCCAGGCTTGACCGATGGCGGTGGTCAGCAAATGCGGGCGAATGATGTCGCCTGCGACGAAGTGACCGGGCTTGTCGGGCACCTGATAGTACTTGTCGGAGTTCATCAGGCCGCGACCGTTGTCGAGATCCTCGAGGCCGGTCAGGTCGCCGCCTTGGCCGATCGCCGAGACGACCAAGTCGGCCTCGAGCACACGCTCGGTACCTTCGACCGGCGTCGGCCTGCCGTCCTTCATCTCGCAGTCGGCAACCTTGAGGCCGATGGCGCGGCCGGCGTCGTTCTTCATGACTTCCAGCGGCATGACGCCATCGAGCACGGTGACGCCCTCGTGCAGCGCATCGTGCACCTCGTGCTCGGCCGCAGTCATCTTGTCGCGGGTGAACAGCGAGGTCAGCGTGACTTCGGCGCCTTCGGCCGCGGCGGTCATGGCCGTGTCGTGAGCGACGTAGCCGTCGTGGATCACGGTCTCGGGCAGATCGCGGTTACCGGTCTTGGTGATGTGACCGAGACGGCGGGCGACCGACACAACGTCGATGGAGGTGTCGCCGCCGCCGACGCACACCACTTTGTCCGCCGTGACCTTCATGCGGCCTTCGTTGAACGCCTTCAGGAAGGCGACACCCGAGACGCAGTTGGGCGTGTTTTCCCAGCCGGGGACCGGCAGGCCGCGCCCGGACTGACAGCCGATGGCCCAGAGAATCGCGTCGTAGTCGTTTTCGAGCTGTTCGACGGTTACGTCGACGCCGACGCGGGCGTTCAGCTTCACCTCGATCTGCCCCATGTCCAGGATGCGGTTGATCTCCGCATCGAGGGCGTCACGCGGCACGCGGTAGCCGGGAATGCCGTAACGGAACATGCCGCCGAGGCCGTCGTTGGCCTCGAAAATCGTCGCGGCGTGACCCTTGCGCCGCAGCTGATAAGCCGCCGCGAGACCGGCCGGGCCACCGCCGATAATGGCGATGCGCTTGCCGGTATCTTCCGGAGCCGGCTCGAACTTGTAGCCGTTGGTGATCGCGGTGTCGCCGATGAACTGCTCGACCGCGTTGATGCCGACGAAGTCTTCGAGCTCGTTGCGGTTGCATCCGTCCTGACAAGGTGCCGGGCAGACGCGCCCCATCATGGAGGGGAAGGGATTCGCGTCGGTGGAGCGGCGGAAGGCGTACTCCTGCCAGGTTATGCCTTCGGGCGGCTGCTCGAGTCCGCGGACGATCTGCAGCCAGCCGCGGATATCCTCACCGGACGGGCAGCTACCCTGGCAAGGCGGCGTCTTGTGGACGTAGGTCGGGCACTTGTGGGAGGTGTCCTGAACGAAGATCTGCTGGGTCAGGTTGTCCCAGACATTGTCACCGTCCTCGAAACGGCGCCAGGAAAGCTTGTTCATTTCGTCGCTGGAAGTAGCCATGGATAACGCTCCTTAACGAGTCGAGCTGTCGCTTGGTCTTATTGGTGGTGCGCGCCGGCTGACGCGGGCGCTCACCGCTAAATTTGAGAACGGCGTTGGTGGATGAGCCCGTCTCAGGCTGCTTCGTCGGCAGCGTCCTCTTCGTCATCGTCGTCCGTCGTCTGACCCGTCAGGATCAGCGCGTTGGAGACAAGCTGGTGCACGCTGACGATCTGGTCCATATCCATGCCGTAGTACGGCAGCACCTTGGTGAACTGGCTCTTGCAGATGGCGCAGATCGCGGCCATGTGCGTGACACCCTTCTCCTGCATGACATTGTTCAAGGCCTCGACGCGGGGCTGCGCACCCTTGACGCGAATTTCCATCAGGTCGTCGGTCAGCAGACCGCCGCCGCCGCCGCAGCAGAAGGTGCGGTCGCGGATGGTCTCCTCGTCCATGTCGTAGAAGTGGTTGCAGCTTGCCCGGATCAGCGCCCGCGGAATGTCGAACTGGCCACCCGGCTTGTCGCCCATTCGCGAGGCACGGGCCACGTTGCACGAGTCGTGGTACGTGAGCACCATGTCGTCGTTTTGGCTCTTGTCGAGATTCAACTTGCCTTGCTTGAGCAGGTCGTAGGTGAACTCGCAGATGTGCTGCGGGATCGGGTAGCGCTGATCGAGGAAGTCCCACGGGCCCGCCAGCGTGTTCAGGAAGCTGTAGGCCACCCGCCAGGCGTGACCGCACTCGCCGAAGACGATGCGCTTGACCTTGAGCTTGATCGCGGCTTCGCGAATGCGCATCGCAACCCGGCGCATGTTCTCGTAGGAGCCGATGAACATGCCGAAGTTGGCCGCTTCCGAGGCGTACGAACTGAGCGTCCAGGACACGCCCGCCTCGTGAAACACCTTGCCGTAGCCGATCAGGCCGTCGACATGGGGCTCGGCAAAAAAATCCGCGGACGGCGTCACCATCAGAATGTCGACGCCTTCGACGTCGAGGGGATATTTCACTTCGACGCCGGTCTCGTCGAAGACATCCTCTTCAAGGCCCTCCAGCGTATCCGCCAGCGCGGGTCCGGGCAGGCCCAAGTTGTTGCCGATCTTATAGACCTTGCCGATGATCTCGTTGCAGTATTTCTGCCCGACGCCGATGTGGTCCATGATCTCGCGGGCGGCCATGGAAATCTCGGCGGTGTCGATGCCGTAGGGACAGAACACGGAGCAGCGTCGGCACTGCGAGCATTGATGGAAATAGCTGTACCAGTCGTTCAGGACTTCCTCGGTGAAGTCCTCGGCACCCACCAGATTGGGAAAGAACTTGCCCGCAAGCGTGAAATAGCGCCTGTAGACCTTGCGCATCAGATCCTGCCGGCCAACCGGCATGTTCTTCGGATCCTTGGTGCCCAGGTAGTAGTGGCACTTGTCGGTGCACGAGCCGCACTTGACGCAGGAGTCCAGATACACGCGCAGCGAGCGATACTTACCCAGCAGGTCGCCCATCTTGTTGATGGCCTTGTCCTGCCAATCGTCGACGAGCTGGCCCGGAAAGCCCAGAGGTAGCTGAAAGTCCTCTTTCGACTTGTACGGAGCGGAGTGCGCCATGACCCCCGGTTCTATTTCGGGGATCTCGGCATACTGCTTGAGCTCGGGGACTTGGAAATCAGCCTTCGCCATGGTTCAACCTCAAATACTGGGCCGCAGTTCTGTTCCGACCGAAATCACCGACGGCTGACTGCCGGCCGCCGCGCGCTGCGCTCACTCTTGTTCCAACCGCCGCGCCCAATTGGCCAAGTGACGCCGCTCGCGCGGGTTATCGGCTTGGTTGCGCGACGGGCTGAAGAACAGGCCGGGCGCATGCAGCAGCTTGCTGTACGGGAAGATGATCATCAGCACCGCCACCAACAGCAGGTGCAGCATCAGCAGCGGATCGCCGGGCAATGTACTCACCTGACCTACATAGAGCCCCTGGAAGAACTCCTTCACGCGCATGATGTCGGTGTGCGCGACAAAGCGCATCAGCAGCCCGCTGACGCCGATGGTGAGCAGCAGCACCAGAATCAGATGATCAGACAGCGCCGTGATATACCGCACGCGGTCGACCAGAAAGCGGCGCGCCCACAGCCCGGCGAGGCCGACGACCATCGCGATACCGCCGTAGACACCGAACGGCTGAATGAACTGAATCCAAACCGGAACCGGGTCGAGGAAGTAGCGCAGATGCCGGAGCGTGACCAGAAACAGGCCGAAATGGAAAATCCAGCCGAAGATCCAGATCCACTTGTTGCCGCGGAACAGGCTCTCGAAGAACACCACTTCGCGGGTCATGCGCAGGGCGACGCCGGTACGGGTGGTCGGTGCCGGCGTAGTAGGAATCTTCAGCGGCGCCGGGGTGCGTGCGTATTGGACGACCTTATTGATCAAGCCCGCAAGCAGCACGAAGACGGCGAAATAAAATAGATAAGCGTAGACGCTCGACAGAAACGACATGTTTCCGCTACCTCAATCGGATCCGAAGATGATCGAAGGCGGCTGGCCGCCCCCGATCATGCGGGCGCCTGCCCCCGAGCGAAGGCCCGGGATCAGGCGTCGCCGGCATGCGCGTCAGACGCAGCCGGTCGGCTTCGGCAGACCGGCGTAGCGGCAGGCCTGCTTGGCCGGGCCGTAAGGGAACAGGCCGTACAGGTACTTGCTGTTGCCCTTGTCCTTGCCCATCTTCTTGCCGACGGCCTTGGTCAGCACGCGCACGGCGGGAGCAATCTGATACTCCTCGTAGTACTCGCGCAGGAAGTTGATGATGTCCCAGTGCTCGTCGGTGAGCTCCAGGTCATCTTCTTTAGCCATGACCTCGGCGACGCCGGGCTCCCAGTCGTTGATGTTGGCGAGGTAGCCCTCTTCATCGGTCTCGAACGACTTACCGTTGACTTCGATTGGCATGGTGATGCTCCTGTCGATTGAATGTTGAAAAAACTACAACCAGGCCTGGACCTTGGCGTTCTCCGCGGCTAGATCCACGAAGCCGGCATAGTCCACGACACTGATACCTTCGATCACGCGGTCTTCGGAGAAGCCCCGGGCCTTCAGGTCAGGGCCCAGCACGTAGACCTTAGCCGAATCCAGCGCGCTTTTGATTTTCGGCTCGACGCTGGTCCCCTTCAATGCGGCGTAGACGCCGTCTTCCAGCAGCAACACCGCGGAGCCGCCGGCGACATAGCCCAGGCAGGTGTCCAGCGAGTTTTTCTCGAAGGGCGATTTGTTGACGGTATGCAGGGTGCTCATCGGTTTCTCCGTCAGAAGCTGAAGACGACGTCGGAATCTTCCATGACCGCCGCCATCTCAGCGCGGCTGACGAGGTGTATGGAGTCCTTCTCCGCCCAATCCTCGTCCTCGTCTTCCCAGACCAAGTGCTGCAGATCGTCGAGCGTCAGGCCGCGCTCTTCCAGCGACTCCTTTTCGACGTAGATCTTCTTGACCTCGTAATCGCCGAGGGCCGCATAGGTGGGCGAGAAATTCTTCATGCCGATAGCGGCGGTGTCTTGGTTCTTCGTGAGCTGATAGACGCCATCGTCGATGAAGGCGAGGCTCACGTCCTGATCGAAGGCGGCACCGATCAGTACGACCTCCAGCGATTCCCACGCGTAGATCGTGCCGTAGGGCGCCCTGCGGTTCAGGTAGAGGAATTTCTTCACTGTTTCTGACATTGTCGTGACTCCCCTTCCGCGGATCAGTCGCCGAACACGACGAGGCGATCGGACTGGATCGCGGCCTCGACCAGCTGACCCAAGCCGGAAATTCGGAACTTGGGATGAATATTGGTGGCGTCCTTGCCGTTTCTTTGGGCTTCTCCGTCGTCGACGACACCGCGGCGCTGCGCCGCGGCGACACAGACGACCATATCGAGGTCATGCTTCTCGGCCAGGTCGGCCCAGCGCTCGACGACGTTTCGATCGTCCTGGGGCGGCGTGGTCAGCCGCGTCGAGTTGTTGACGCCGTCGTGGTAGAAGAAGACACGAAAGATTTCGTGCCCCTTCTCCAAGGCCGTCTTCGTAAAGAAGTAGGCCGAATCCGACGCCTGGTGCTGGAAAGGTCCTTCGTTGATCTGGATGGAGAACTTCATTCTGACCTCGCGATGGTTGTCCCCGTCGATGCCCTTCTCGGCCTCTGCGTAGAAGGGCCGTTAGAAGCGGATGTAGGACGAGCTGTTGAAGCTTGCCCGCGCGCCGCGCCAAGTGTCGATGTGATACTTGGTGAACGGAAGCTCCACTTCCTCGAAGAACCGCGGCCAACCGATGCGCTCGATCCACTCGTTGACGCGCTCCCAGTCACGCGCACCTTCCTTGTAGGCCTTCAAGATACGCTTGACGATCGCGGTCGCCTCGGGCCAGCGCGGCGGATTGTTGGGGATACCGGCGGCGACCAGCTTCTGGAAGGTCGGCTTACCGCGGGCGTTGGAGTGGTTACCGCCCACCCAGATCGCCAGCTTGGAGTGCTCCGCATCGTTGATCTGCATCGGCGGGCACGGCGGATAGCAGGCGCCGCAGCAGATGCACTTGCGCTCGTCGACTTCCAGCGACGGCTTGCCGTTGACCATGGCCGGACGAATCGCGGCAACCGGGCAGCGGGCCACGACCGAAGGACGCTCGCAGACGTTGGCCACGAGATCGTGATTGATCTTCGGCGGCTTGGTGTGCTGGACGTTGATCGCAATGTCGCCTTGGCCGCCGCAGTTGATCTGGCAGCAGGAGGTCGTGATGTGGACCCGGTTCGGCATGTTGGCGTTGCGGAACTCGTCGATGAGCTCGTCCATCATCGACTTGACGACGCCGGATGCATCGGTACCGGGGATGTCGCAGTGCAGCCAGCCCTGGGTGTGGGAGATCATCGTCACCGAGTTCTGGGTGCCGCCGACGATGAAGCCCGCGTCTTCCAACTCCTTGATGAGCGGGGCGACGCGGGATTCGTCGGTCACCATGTACTCGATGTTGGAGCGCAGCGTGAAATGCACGAAACCGTCGGCGAACTGGTCACCGATGTCGCACAGCTTACGCAGCGTAAAGACGTCCAGGATGCGCTGGGTGCCGGCCTTGACAGTCCAGATCTCGTCGCCACTATAGGCGACATGACGCAGCACGCCGGGACGCGGATGCTCGTGATATTTCCACTGACCAAAATTCTTACGCATCACCGGATGCATGTACTGCCATGGGTCGGGGCAGCCGGTTTCGATGGGCTCGCGCATATCTTTAGCCATCGATGTTCCTCCAGTTCTTAGCCTGTTAATCCGAAAGTCTCAAGGAGCGTCGGGCGACGCCGCGGCGGCGCGGCCCGACGCTCATCAACGATTTAGCCGGCGGCCTTTTCGGCCTGGCGCTCGAACCACTCCTCCGCGGCCTCGTCCCAGCCGTCCATTCGGACGTAGGAGCTCTGACGCGGATGGCTCAACATGTTCGGATCGGGCTCGATGCCGATGCCGTCGAGGAAGTTGGCGAGGCCGATTCGCTCGATCATCTCGCCGCAACGCTCGTGCTCCAGGCCGTTCTCGGCCCAGAAGTCGATGATGTTCTCGGCCATCTCGACCATTTCTTCGTAGTCTTCCTCGGTATCGAGCTTCCTGAACGGAACCACGACGGTGCCCATCAGATCGCCGATCTTCAGCGTCCGCTTGCCGCCGATCAGGATGGTCACGCCCTTGTCGTCGCCGGGATGCAGCGCCTTCGGCATGACGTTCAGGCAGTGCATGCAGCGCACGCAGTCACGATTATTGACAGCCAGAGTGTCGTCGTCGTTCAACGACAGGGCCTGGGTCGGACAGCGGGTGACGACGTTGTCGATGATGTACTGACGACCCTTGGCCTTCACGTACGCCTTTACCTCTTCCTGATCGACCTTCATGTCGTCGCGCCAGGTACCCAGCACGGCGAAGTCGGCACGCTCGATGGCGTTCTGGCAATCGTTGGCGCAACCGGAAACCTTGAATTTGAACTTATAGGGCAGCGCCGGGCGGTGAACGTCGTCAGTGAAGTTGTTCACCAGCATCCGGTGAGCCTTCAGCTCGTTGGTGCAGGACATCTCGCAGCGGGCCGCGCCGACGCAGGACATGGCCGTACGCACGCAGGGGCCGGCACCGCCGAGATCCCAGCCGTACTCGTTGATCTCGTCGAAGAAGTGCTGGGTGGCTTGGGTGTCGGCGCCGATAAACATGATGTTGCCGGTCTGACCGTGGAAGGTCACCAGCCCGGAGCCGTGCTTCTCCCAGCTGTCGGCCAACTGGCGCAGCATCGCGGTGGAGTAATGGTTGCCCGCCGGCGGCTGCACGCGCAGGGTGTGGAACTCCCGGGACTTGGGGAACGCCTTACCGACCTCGGAGAAACGGGGGATGATGCCGCCGCCATAGCCATAGACCGAAACCGTGCCGCCCTTCCAGTAGCCCTTACGGGTCTCGTAGGAGTGCTCGAGCTGGCCGAGCAGGTCGTTGGTCATCTCGTTGATGCGCCCGTCCGGATGCTCGTCGCGCAGCCGCTTGATGCCGGAGATGAAGCTCGGCCAAGGACCGTCCTCCAGCTGATCGATCATGGGGGTATGGTGCTTATCAATCGCCATTTCGCTATCTCTCCCGTCGAGACAAGGACGTGAAAACCTGTTCGGGGCCAGCGCTCGACGCGCTTGCCGAGCCCCGAGTGGACATTCTTCGGCCGTCGCCGGGACCGGTGGCCCTGCCCGAGCGGCGGCGGTGATGCAATGTACGCGCCTTTGTGAAGCCCCGGTATTCCACCTTCGGGAGACCGGGAGCGAACCTTCTATCCCCTATGGGATAGTTGACCGTGTTGTTTTTTTTCTCGCCAACTCAAAGTGCTAGCGGCGAGGCAAGCGCATGGATGAACGGCAAGCGAGTCTACGCGGCGACTCGGCCTTGTGTCAATGTATCCTAATATAAGAGATTCCTGAATTCGGTACTTTCCCCAAGCCGAAGCAGCCCCTCGGCCACGAACCGCCGGGTGCATTGTTTTCGACGGCTGCCGACTTCATTTCCCGGCTCAGGCGGACGACTGACGACAACGACCGTTGGCGGGAGTTCCGCACCGGGCCGACGTTGCCGCGCGAGCTCGACGGACTCGCCGCAAGCCGACGGCCCCGGCGCAGCGATCCGGCGAAGGGCCGACTCCACGGGCGACCGGGCCGAAATCGGGCCCAGGGTAAAAATTCAATGTTGAAACTCAGTGAAATTCTCGTTTCAAGGAAAGATATAGAAAGCTTCGACGAGCTGATTGCCGCCGTGCAGGACACCGCACGCAACGGCGAGCGGTTCTTCCGCATGGACGTCAAGCCTCCGTATCCGGATACCCCCGAGGACTGGGAAGATCGCCTGGAAGCGGCCTTCAGCGGCCTGGTCCGCTGACATCGACACGGATCGGATGCGATACCCGAAAAGCAGTCGTGCATCGGAAGCAGTCATCACCAACCTGACGGGGCAGCAGCCATGAACCGTTACGACATCGCCAACCGCCTGCCGGATACGGCAGCCGATTCCATAGGAAACCCGGGAGTCCAGGAAGCCGCACTGGAGTCGCACCTGCTGGCTCTTCAGGAGCACTACGATTCGCTCAAGCGCATCGGCGCAAAGCGCGAGGATGTCGCTGAGCTGAAGCTGCAAATGGCCCGAACCCTGGTCGGACTCGGCCGCGGCGACGAGGCCTGGCCGCTTGCGCGCGAGGCGTTCGACTCGTTCATGGCCAGCGAGGGCTTCGAGTCCGCGGCCGACTGCTGCGATGTGCTGTTCCGCGCCGAGCAGTCCGAGTCGTTGAGCGCGCTGGGCCAGGGCATTTGGCTCGCTGTCACGTACCCTATCGATCCGGAGCTGTCCATCGAGCTGCTCTCGCATGTCATCGACGAGACGCCGGACGAAGCGGACGGCGCAGCCGTCGCGGCCACCACCGCGCTGTTTTTGGCCGACGTGCGCGCCGAGGGCGTGCAGCGCGATAACCTGACGTTTTTCGCTTCGCAGCTACTCGGCGATGTCGCCCGGCGCCACAGCGGCGTCGATAGTCAAGAGGCGTTCGACCTCTGGCGCGACCGTCTGGAACTGCGAGAGCCGGAGAAGTTTCTGGTGCGGCTGCGAAATGTCGTCGACGTGCTGGTGCAGGACGACTGGTGGTTCGACCGCGAACAGTTACAGGCCAAGCTACCCGGCTGAAGCGCCGGCGCGAAGCCCCGGCCGCGCTCCGTCATCCACGAGAGCGCCAAACGCACCGAATGCAGTAAAGACCGACACTATGTTCTGGCAAGAAGACGACCAAGCCACCGAGACACAGGTGCCCGACGACATCGTCGACGTGCTGTTCTCGTTGCAATGCCGCAGCATCCCCGTCGACCATGCGCACGCCCTGTCGCGTGCGCTGCTCGACGCCGCCCCTTGGCTCGACGATCCCGGCGCCGGCGTTCATACCATTCACGTAGCCGGCTCCCAGAACGGCTGGGAGCGGCCCGAGCACGGCAGCGGCCAACAGTTGCAGCTCTCGCGCCGAACCAAGCTGTGCATCCGCGTACCGAAGCAGCGGATCGCCGCGCTGAAGCAGGCCTTGGAAGGACACACCATCGATGTGGGCGGCTCGGCGCTGCAAATCGGCACCGGCAAAGAACGTCTGCTGAGCAAGGAAAGTACGCTGTTCGCGCGCTACGTGGCGGGTCCCGCCACCGACGACGAGGACGAATTCCTGCGCTGGGCCGCGCAGGAGCTCGCCGGTCTGGGCATCAAGGTGCGCAAGGCCCTCTGCGGCAAGCGCACGCCGCTGCACACGGCGGACGGCGACATCGACACCCGCAGCCTGATGCTAGCGGATCTGACGGCGGAAGAATCCGTGCAGCTGCAGCAGCACGGCATCGGTCCGCATCGGGCAATGGGCTGCGGTCTGTTTATCCCGCACAAAGGCATCGACGCCGTGCACAAGCCAAGTAGATGACGCGCAACGGGTAATTCAATAATATTAGCGAGCCTGAATATGACCGTCCCGCTACAACGCCCTGCCCGGGGCACGGCGTTCGGGGCGCGGCCCCGCGGCGACAATGCGCCGCCGGGTCGTCTTTTTTAAGCAGCTAAGCCGGCGCGCTTAAGAGCCGGCAGACAACGACAAGAGGAAAACCCCACATGGCCATCGAGGTAAATGGCAAAAGTATCGAAACGACCGAGAGTGGCTATCTGGTCAACCCGGCCGACTGGGACGAAGACGTCGCCAAGATCATCGCCGACGGCGAAGGCATCGAACTGACCGATCAGCACTGGGACGTCATCAAATACTTGCGCGACGAGTATTTGAACAACAACCAGAACCAGCCGATGGAGCGCGCCCTCCTGAAAGACGTCGGCAAGATCTGGGGCTCGAAGCCCAGCAGCAAAGACGTCTATAAGCTGTTCCCGCTGGCACCCACCAAGCAGGGCACCAAGATCGCCGGCCTACCCGAGGTACAGCGAAAAGGCGGTTACTGATCGAACCGCCCGGGCAAGCGACTCCAAGCCGGCCTCGAGCCGGCTTTTTCGTGCGCGGGCGGTTTGGCGGCTCCGCGGCCGCCACCGCGGCCGGTCGCCCGCTAGTTCAGACCTACCCGCGCGAAGCCGAAAAACCGATCCGGCTGCCGCAGGGCCGCGCAAAAGATGTCGACGCTTTCCCGCGTCCGCGCACTATGGCAAATGGGCAGCCGAGGGCGAATCAACGGCGCTTCCGGCAAAGACAACCGCCAGCGGCGGTGTCGGGGCGGGGGTCTGTTGCATCGGGACGTGACAAACTATATTACGCAATAAGAACAATTTGCATTATGCTTAGACATCGCGTCCCGATCAGAGTCGACTCAATGAAACCGACGTACCGACAAGCCACTTGGCGCGCACGCATCGCAGCGCTTGCACATGCCTTGCCCGGTTCCCGGCGGCGCGAGCGCTGGCGCATCATCAGCGGGCTCGCGCAGCAGAGCGCGGCCTCGCCCGGCCCGTCCGACAAAGACTCGACCAAGCGCAATCCCGGGCGGTAGAAGACGCCGCTCAATGATCGCACTTCTCCAATTTCTCGCGCGCGCCGGGGAGCACGGAGATCAGGAAGGTCGAAATAAGCACGATCGGTGCCAACATGATCAGCACCAGCGCCAGAAACAGCACGATCGGCTGTAGATAGGCGACGGCCGGAACAATGTGGTTGGCTGCCAGGAACAACAGCACGGCGGCCGCGAAAAAGATGGCCGACACTACCACGCCTTCGCGCATGGTCTTGCAGCCAAGAATCAGCAATTGATGGGCCAAGCCTTCTTCCTCCTCGTCTGACGCGAAAGCGCGCGCAGCGCCGCGCAGGTCGGCGGCTTTGCGGGGCCTGCGGCAGGCGCTCGCCGCAAGCCGATTATTTTCCGCCGAGGCTATCACAGCAAGCCCGCGCCGACAGCGCTGCGGCGAGCACTCGGGCGCGTTAGACTGCCCCGCTCGAACCGATGCCGATGCTTGCGGCATCGCCTCGGTGCCGCTCTCGAATGCCTGCCCGGAATCCGTCACCGCATGCCCGATCTGCCCGTGCTTGCCGTCTTGCTGCTAGCCGCCTTCGTGCATGGCGCCTTCGGGTTCGGATTTCCGCTGGTCGCCACGCCGCTGTTGGCGTTGCTGATGGATCTGCGCTCGGCAATCCTGCTGACGTTGGTCCCGACGATCTGCATCAACGCCGCCAGCATCTTCGGCGAGCCCCACAGGGGTGCGGCGCTGCGGCTATTTTGGCCGATTCCCGCCTTCACGATCGTCGGCAGCCTGTTGGGCACACAGGTTTTGCTGACGGTCAGCCCGGAGCCGTTCCGTCTGCTGCTTGCGTTGGTGCTGATCGCCTACTTGCTGGCCGAGCGCCTGCACGGTGTCGACCGCGAGCGCACCGTGCCCAAGTGGGGACTGGCCCTGCTCGGCCTGGGGCTCGGGCTGCTGGCGGGACTGGTGAACATCTTCGCGCCGGTGATCATCGTCTTCGCGCTCTATACCCGCATGCGGCCCGAATTGATGGTGGCCGCCTTCAACCTGAGCTTCATCACCAGCAAGTCCGGACAATTGATTGGCTTCACGCTCAACGGCGCACTGGATATGGCCGTCGTTTCGCAGGCGTTGTGGGCATTACCGCTGATTTTGGCGGTGCTCTGGGCCGGCATCCGGCTGCGCCGACGCATCCATCCGGAGCACTATCGCCGGCTGCTGCGGCTCGGCCTCTGGGCAATGGCCGTTGCGTTGATTTGGAATAGCGTTCGGGCCCTATAGGCCGCATCGCCGGCCGCCGAGCCGGACTCTGAGCCGGACTCTGAGCCGGACACCTGCGGTTTTCCGATCGCCGGCGCGGCGACAGTTGGCATATGGGCGTGCGCGACGACGGCGTGCCCGCGCACCGGTAAACGGCATCGCCGCGGCGCGCACCGACGTGGCGGCGCGGGTCAGTTGCCGTCGCGAGTCATTAGCTCGAGCCGGCCCTCGGCCAAACGCCCCTCGGTGGTATTGGGGAAGCGCGTTTTCAGATCCTGCAGGATATTGCCGGCCTGCTCCAGGTCGTTCTGCTCGTAGTAGACGTAGCCGAGCTTCAGCATCGCGCTCGGTACCTTCGGACTGAGCGGATAGTCCGTAAGCAAACGGTTGAATTGCGCCATGGCCGAGGCGTAATCCTTGGTCATGTAGCCAATCTCGCCCAACCAATAACGGGCGTTGTCGGAATACTGGCCTTGCGGGTAGCGCGAGAGCATGTCGGTGAATTCGCTGCGCGCGGCGGCGTAATCGCGCTCCTTCAACTGCTCGAACGCGGCCCGGTAGGCGTCACGCTCGCCGCCCTCCGTGGTCTCCGGCGACGGCAGCGCCAGCAGGCCGCCGCCGGCGCCGCCGCGCCCGAGGCCGCCAAGCCCGGTTTGCGGCAGCGCCTCGGCGCCGGGCTCACCGGACTGTCGGTCGTCTGGCGCCTCCTCCGATGCAGCCGCGCGCGGGGAATCGACACCGCTGGCGGGCTCGCCCCTCGTCGCGCCTTCATTCTCGGCGGAGAGTGCCGGGCGCGGCGCGCCGAGGGGGCCGGTCGCATCCAACCCTGGCCCGAGCTCTGCCGATGCAGGATCGCCCGGCTGCAGCGTGTCGTCGAAGCGCGGCGCCGAGAAGTCCGGCATGCCGCCGCGGCCATCGCGCTGCATTCGGTATTGCTGCATCTCGACCAAGCCGCGCAGTTCCTGGACTTCCTGCTGCAAGCGCTGCAGTTGCAGCACCAGGTCGGAGACGCTCTGCTCGTTGAGCATGCGCTCGAGGCGCTCCAGCCTGGCCTCGACTCCGGGCTGGATGCCCGCCTGCAGGCCACGATTCAGATCGAGCGGTTGCGCCTGTGCCGGCACCGCCACCATCAACGCCGCCAGCATCACCGGCAGCCCCAACGCATTCTTCGGCGAACGCTCCATGTCGATATCCTCGTCAGTAAACCAGCTCGACGCGACGGTTCTCCGAC
This sequence comes from Thiohalocapsa sp., assembly GCA_021736785.1. Classification (GTDB taxonomy): domain Bacteria; phylum Pseudomonadota; class Gammaproteobacteria; order Chromatiales; family Chromatiaceae; genus Thiohalocapsa. The sequence continues at coordinate 33,787 of JAIPFF010000035.1, forward strand.
CACGCATCGGCACTGTGGCCGGGATCGGCGGGGCGCTCCTCGCCGTAGCTCAGGGTGCCCATTTTCGCCTCGGGCACGCCCTCGGCGATCATGAATCGCTTCACCGCATCGGCGCGACGCTCGCCCAGCGCCAGGTTGTAGTCGCGCGTGCCGCGCTCGTCGGTATGTCCCTCCAGCGTTACGCGGGCGCCGGCGGTCTGGTACAGATAGGCGGCATGCGCACGCAGCAAATCGGTGTATTGGCCGGGAATTTCCGAGGTGTCGTAATCGAAGTAGACGATCTTGCGATAGAGCGGGCTCGACGGATCATCGAGCGGCGAGTAAGGCTGCGGCTCGATGGGTGCCGTCACCGTTGGGCTCGGTTGCGAGGGACGCGACAGCGCATCCAGATCCGAGGCGGAAGGCGCTGGCTCCGGCGGCGGCTCCGGCGGCGTCGTAGCGCAGCCGGCCAGCGTAAGCGCGGCGACGAGCGGTAAAACGGACTGGCGCAGACGCTGCTTCACGACACGACTCCTGAACAAGCGGAAAAACGAGGGACACGGGGACCGGCAGGGTTGGCGAACACGGATTCAGCGCAGCAGCGGCGACCATGCCGGCTCGCGCACCTCGCCCGTGTCCTGCGACAGCCGCTGTGTTGCGCCGCCGTTGATGGGCGTGGCGGCCAATACGCCGCGGCCGTTGTTTTGCGTAGCGTAAATTACCATGCTGCCATTCGGCGCGAAACCGGGCGACTCATCCAGTCCGCCGCCGCTCAGAAACCGCCGCGGACCGCCGCGCGCATCGGTCATCGCAATACGGAAGCGCCCGCCGTCGCGCGTGACCATCACCAACGAGCGTCCGTCCGGCGAGTAGGATGCGGCGGAGTTGTAGTCGCCCTCGAAGGTGACGCGCGCGGCCGGACCGCCGCCGGCGGCGACGCGGTAGATCTGGGGCCGCCCGCCGCGATCCGACGTAAATACCAAATGGCTGCCGTCCGGCGCCCAAGCCGGCTCGGTGTCGATGGCGTAGTGATCGGTGACCTGCGTCAATTGACCCGAGCCCAATTCGAGCACGTAGATATCCGGATTACCGTCTTTCGATAGGGCCAGCGCCAGCTTGCGGCCGTCGGGCGAGAACGCCGGAGCGCTGTTCATGCCCTCGAAGCTCGCCACGCGGTCGCGCCGTCCCGAGGCCAGCTCCTGCACGTAAACGGCCGACTGCCGGCCCTCGAAGGACACGTAGGCAAGCCGACGACCGTCCGGCGACCAGGCCGGGGACATGATCGGGTCCGGCGAGTCGACGATGGTCTGCGGATTGAAGCCGTCCGAGTCCGACACCCGCAGCACGACCCGCGCATTCGGCCCGCGGCCGCTGGAGGTGACATAGGCGATGCGGGTCGCAAAGACGCCGGGCTCGCCGGTGAGCTTCTCGTAGATCGCATCGGCGATGCGATGCGCCGCGTTGCGCAGGCCTTTTTCCGTCGACGGCAGCGAATTGGACATCAGCTTCTTGCCGCTGAAGACGTCGTACAGCGAATAGCGCAGCATGTAGCCGCCACCGGTGTTGGGCGCCACCTCGCCGACGACCAGGTTGTTCATCGACAGCAGTTGCCACTCACGGAAGTCGATGTCTTCCTGGCGGTGGGGCGTCACCAGCATCTCACGGCGAGACATGGGCTTGAAGCGCCCGCTGCGGGCCAGATCCGCAGCGATGACGGCGCCGATGTCGATACTCGGCCGCGCACCGTCCAGATCGCCGAAGGGCACCACGGCGATGGGCTGGGCGCCCTCGATGCCGCCGGTGATCTCGATGGTGAGCTTGGCCTGCGCCGTAGCGCTTGCCAGAAGGACCAGCAGCAGCAGCAGCCGCGAAGGAATGAAACGGTGACGTAGCATAGGAGCGGGCTCCTAGGGTTTGAAGACGAAATTGAAGTCACGGAACATGTCGAGCTCGGCACCGTCGGGCACCGGCAGCGGCGATGCCTTGTAGATGGCCACCACCACGGACTGATCGAACGCGGCATTGCCGCTGCTCTCGATGACGCGCACGCTGTCCGGCACCACGAACCCGCCGGGCTCCAGGCGCAGGTTGACCACGGTTTCGCGGCCAATGCCGGCGCCGGACGGCCGCAGCCAGAATTGCCGGATGCGGCTTTGTATCGCCGGCACCCAGCGGCTGGCGACCTGCGCGCGCATCGCCGCCTGTCGCTGCTGCTCGGCGGCATCCAGGGCGCGGCGCTCGCCATCGGCCGTTTCCAGCGCCCGGCGCATCGCACGCTCGTCGGCCAAACGCTGTTCTTCGGCCTCGCGGCGCTCGCGCTCCTGCATTTCGAGCCGGCGCTGCTCCTCGAGCTCGGCCTGCAGTTGGCGCTCCAACTCCGCCTCCAGGCGCGCTTCCTCCGCTGCCCGGCGCCGCGCTTGCGCTTCGCGCTCGGCCTCCTGCTCGGCTTCCCGACGGGCCTGTTCCTGCGCACGGCGCTGAGCCTCCAGCTCGGCCTGCCGGCGGGCCTCTTGCTCGCGGCGCGCCTGTTCTTCGGCCTCCCGGCGAGCCTGTTCTTCGGCCTCGCGGCGGGCGAGCTCCTCGGCTTCCCGGCGCTCGCGGGCTTCGCGCTCGCGGCGCTGCGCCTCGGCTGCTTCGCGCCGGCGCTGTTCAGCTTCGGCGCGGCGGCGTTCTTCCTCGGCCGCCCGGCGCGCCGCCTCTTCGGCCACCTGCCGCCGGATCTCGTCCTCTGCCTCGCGCCTGGCCTGCTCTTCGGCACGGCGTCGCGCTTCTTCCTCGGCGCGCCGGCGCTCCAACTCGGCCTGCCTTTCCAGCTCGGCCTGCCGGGCGAGCTCGGCTTGGCGCTGCGCCTCCAACTCGGCCTGCCGCTCGGCCTCTCGCCGGGCGGCTTCCTCGGCCGCGATCTCGGCCTGTTGTTGCGGCGTCGGCCCTTGCGGCTGGGTCTTCGGCGGCTCGGTCTTCGGCGGCTCCGGTGGGGGCTCCGCGGGTGGCTCGTCAGGCGGCGGAGCCGAAGCGCGCAGCGCCTCGATCCGCCGCTCGATGTCCGGCGTCGCGGCCATCTGCGCTTCGATCATGTTCTCGAAGGCGCCGAGCCGCTCGTTTCGGATCAGCCAGTCGACGCTGCTCAGCATCAACACCAGCAGCGCGACATGCAACAGCACCGACCACAGCAAAGCCTTCGGATAACGCCTGAGAATGCCCCACATGGCGGCCCCGGTCAGCGCGGGCCGTCAGCCGGCGGGCGCGTCACCAGCCCCACGCTCGGCGCGCCGGCGGCTTGCGCCGCGACCATGGCGTCCACGACCCGCCCGTAGTCGACCGAGGCGTCGGCGCGCACCATCACCGGTGTGCCGGGCGCTTCGTCCAGCAGCGGGCGCAGGCGCTCGAACAATAGCTGCTGATCCACGGGCAACAGGTCCGCATCGCCGAGATCGACATAGGTGTCGCCGAACTGATCGATGTGGATCACTACCGGCGGCGAGCCCTCGCCGGGCTGAGGCTGCGCCTCGGCCTGAGGCAGGTCCACTTTGACGCCTTGGGTGATCAGCGGCGCCGTGACCATGAAAATCACCAGCAGCACCAGCATCACGTCGATGTACGGGACGACGTTGATATCGGAGATGGGCCGGCGGCGCTCGCGGCGCTCTCTGCGTTTCATGATGTCGATCCGCCTCGCTCAGCCCCGGCCCTGGCGCTGCAGCAGGGTAGAGAATTCTTCCATGAATTCCTCGTAGCGGTTGTTGAGCCGCTCCACCTGGTTGGAATAGCGGTTGAACGCCACCACGGCCGGAATCGCCGCAAACAGACCGATGGCGGTTGCAACCAGCGCCTCGGAAATGCCCGGCGCCACCAGGGCGAGCGTCGCCTGCTGCACGTTACCCAGTGCGTGAAAGGCGTGCATGATGCCCCAGACAGTGCCGAACAGACCGATATAGGGGCTGGTGGAGCCAACGGTGGCGAGAAACGGCAAGTTGGTCTCCAGGCGATCCATTTCCCGGCTCAGCGCCACGCGCATCGAGCGCTCGGCGCCCTGGATCACCGCCATGGTGTCGTCCGGCTCGATCTTGCGCAGGCGCACGTATTCATTGAAGCCGTTGCGGAAGATCGCCGCGAGCCCGGTGAGCTTCTTCTCTTCCTGGCCCAACTCGCGGTAGAGCGCGCTCAGGTCGCCGCCGGACCAGAATCGGGATTCGAACTGATCCGCCGCATCGCGTGCCCGGCGCACCACCCGGCCGCGATCGAAGATCGCCGCCCAGGACAGGACCGACGCGAGCACCAGGATCAACAGCACCAGCTGAACGACGAAGCTCGCGTCCAGCACCAAATCCAGCAGTGACAGCTCAGAGCCCATCGGCGATCTCCGACACAATGACGTCCGGGATGCGCACCGGGCGCATCCGCTCTGCATCCACACAGACGACGTTGACCCCCGCGCGGCAGCAAACCGCGCCATCCGCGTCGCGCACCACGGTCTGCTCGAAATCCAGGCTGGCGCCGCCGCGTGCGCTCAGTACCACGTTCACGCTGAGCATGTCGTTGAAGCGGGCCGATACCTTGAAGGCAAGGTCCATACGCCGCACCACGAACAGCACGCCGAGCGTCTCGCGCAACCTATCCTGCTCGAAGCCCAGGGCACGCAGCCACTCGGTGCGCGCACGCTCCATGAAATTCAGGTAGGTCGCGTGGTAGACGACGCCACCTGCATCGGTGTCTTCGTAGTAGACCCGCACCGGCCACCTGAAGTGCGGCGCGCGATCGGGAGCAGAGGTCATCGCTGGAACCGGGGTACAAAAAGTCCACTAGCATATCCGAAGCACGTAAGCGGCGCTCGTTCCGCTGCATGGAAACCTCGGTTAACAAGAAGTTTTTCGCTCGCGCGGCGCGCGCTCGCGGGTCTTTGTCAGGCGATCTTGCTCATCTGCAACACCGGGGATACCCTGGGCCGGGTCACCGGTGAAAAGGCCGCGCCGGCAGTCGCCACCGGGCCGGGCCGGGCCGGGCGTGCCGATGAACGACCGCAAGGCCGAGCCCGCAATGCCGCGGCGGCCCTGCCCCAAGTCGAGCAGCCACGGGCGGCCCCGGTCGAAGCCGCGGAGCAGCTTCGACCCCGCTCCGCCTCGGCTCCGGCCTTCGGATGCTCGCAGCGCGGGTCCACCGACTCGGCGCGGATGGTCCCTCGACGCGTCGGGCCGACAACGCCACTCGGAGGCGCGAGCCCCCCGATGTCCGTGCATATCTTTTCGGCGACGCTGCCGAGCGGCGATGAAGCCGACTTCTACTTGCCGCGGATCGCGCGCAGCGCGAATGCTCGCCGCGGTGACGGTTTCCCGCTGGTGGCCTTGCTGCAGGGCGCCTTCGTCGACAAGGCCCACTACGCCGATGTTGCCCGCGGCGTCGCCCGTCGTGGCTTTGTCGTCGTCGTCCCCAACCATTTCCGCGCCTTCGGCGAATTTCCCGAGCCCGTGCTGCTGAGCGAGGTCAACGTCGTCACCGACGTCTTCGAGGCTGCATGCGATGCCCGCGACGACAGGCGCTCGCCCCTTTACCGGCTTGTCGACACGGACCGCATGGGCTTGATCGGCCACTCCCTGGGCGGCTCGGTCGGGCTGCACGCCCTCGCCGGCGAAGGTCCGCCCGGCATCTGCAGTACGCCCACCTACACGCCGCCCCGATCTCTGCGCGCGGCGGCGGTCTACGGCACCAGCCTGTTCGACATCCGCTCCGGACGGCTGATCGTGCTGAATACGGCACAGGCCGATGTGGCCCTCATCCAAGGCAGCCGGGATGCGATCGCGGCCCCCGACAAGACCCTGCAGAGCTATGCCGCGCTGGCCAAGCCGCGGGCGCTGATCGAAATCGACGGCGCCAATCACTACGCCCTCTGCAACATCGACAACCCGCCGGGGGCGCCGCCGGATTCCGCCGTCCCGACGCTCTCCCAACGCGCGTCCGGCGCCTATGCGTGCCGCTGGATCGGACACTGGCTGCGCGCCCGGCTGAACAAGGATCCATGGGCGCGACTGTGGATCGAGCGCATGCGCGGCTCGCTCGACGGCGTGGTGAAGGTGAAAGCGGAGCTCAGCGCGCGCTGAGACCGAGTTTCCGACTTGGCAGAGCACCGAGCCGGTGCGGTAAGAACCCGCGACGGCGCTTTCTCAATGCGAGCGCCGCGCAAGGCCGCTAGCATGCGTCGCAATCGATTGCTCGAGAGGAGCCCGCCGATGACAGCGCAGCAACCGCACCTGACCATCGTCTTCGACAACGAGCCGGGGCTGCCCGAACTGACCACTCTGTGGGGCTTCGCGGCAGTGATACGCGTCGCCGATCGCACCCTGTTGTTCGACACCGGCAGCAACGGACGCGCGCTGCTGCGCAATATGGCGGCGCTCGGACTCGCGCCGGAAGACATCGACCTGATTTTCCTGTCCCATCCGCACTGGGATCACATCGGTGGCCTGGACTCGGTGCTGGAGATGAATTCCCGCGCCACGGTGGCGGTACACGAAGGTTTCTCGAAGCACCTGATCGCAGACCTGCGGGGGCAGTGCGGCGAGTTGATCGTCGTCGGCGAGGAGTCCGCCGCGCTGGCGCCGGGTGTGCTCAGCACCGGCATGCTCGACAGCCAGCCGCCCGAGCATGGCATGATCATCGATGCCGGCGGCATCACGGCGGCGATCAGCGGCTGTGCGCATCCCGGTATGGAGCACATCGTCGAGCGCGCCTCGGCTGTGCTGGGCAAGCGGATCGACTGGGCCATCGGCGGCTTTCACCTGATGTATGCCGATGCGCCGGCCATCGACCGATCGGTGCGCGCATTGCAAGACCTGGGCGTCACCCGGGTCGTCCCGACCCACTGCACCGGCGCCCTCGCCCGCGCCGCATTCCGTGAGGCCTACGGCGCGCATTGCCTCGACGGCGGCGTCGGCCGCAGAATCCTCATACAGTGAACCGCCGAAAGGGGGCAGAGCCCTTTTCCGCGTATTTGACCGCCAAAAGGGGTCAGAGCCCTTTCCCGCTTATTTCGATCCACGAAGAGGGCTCTGACCCTTTTTGGACAGAAGGCGTTGTGCAATGGAGTTCTTTTCGACCGTGAGCCGGCCCCTGTCGGCCGAGCAACTGCAGCAAACGCTCACCGGACCACGGCTCGCCGATTTTTGCGCGTCGATCGACCGGGTTCTGCATTGGCAGGACGAACAGGGGGAAATCTACTGCCTGTGGGGCCAGTTCCGGGTCAACCGCGAGTTGATCCGCGACGGCGTGCGCTTCACGCTGCCCTATTGCCCCAACGCGCTGGCTTGGACCGTCACGGCGGACCGCGACAGCGACGGCACCGGCACCGTGCTGTTGCACTGCTGCATCAACCGCAGCGAGCACGAGCCCGACTTCATCGAGTCCATCGAGAGCTTCCTAGACGACTGGCGCGCCGGCTTGGAGCGCCTCGCCTAAGCCGGCAGGCAGCTGCGTCATGAAGCCGCCGGCGGTCATGCCGCCGGCGATCCAGCCAGCGGCGAGCACGTAAGCGATACGCGGCAGCCAGGTGGCCACCGTGTCTTCCAGCTCGGAGAGCTCCGTGCGCTCCAGCGCCGAGATCCGCACCAGGGTGGCGTCGAGCGAGCCGGAAACTTCGCCGGCCTGCAGCAGTCGCCACGAGCGTTGGTCCATCAGCGGGCACTCGGCAAAGGCGCGGTGCAGCATCTCGCCGCGCTCCACCGCCGCGTGCAGGCGCTCGAACGCATGCCGCGCCGAACGGTTTGGCGGCACCGCGGCGGCGGTCCGCAGTGCCTGCAGCGCCGGCACGCCGGCTTCGATCAGCATCGATAGCGCATCCAGATAGACGACGCGGTTGCGGCGCAGCAGGATCTTGCCGAGCACGGGCAAGCGCAGCAGCATGGACTCGATGGCTTCGCCGGTGTCCGTGGTCTTGATCAGCGACCAAGCCTTGATCAGCACCAACAGTGCGCCGAGCACCGATGCCACCGGGCCGAGCGCTGCGAGCAGGTAGCCGAGCGTGTCGATCTCTCCGGCGAAATAGGCGGGGAAGGGGCGCACGAACGCCGCCAGAACAAAAACGAGCACCGGCAGCAACAGCTTGCTCTTCAACCGGCGCCGCCTGCGATCGGCGCCGCCGTGGCGCTCGGCGAGCTGCCGATAGGCCTGCTCGACTTTGCCGCCGCTCGCCGCGGCGTCGACGACCGCCCGATCCAGGGGATCGAACAACCCGGCGCGGGCACCGATCTCGCCGATGCCTCGGCCGCGCGCGGCTAGCCGGGCGGCCGCCTGCAGGGCAGACTTGCGCCGAGGCGGCGCATCCGTCGACATGGTCCGAAAGGCTTGCTCGGGGGGCAGTCCGGCGCGCTCCAGCGTCGCCAGCTGCTGGAAAAGCTCCGCCATCCAACGGTGATCCGACTGCATTGCTCCGGCCTCGCTCGCCCCGAGAATTTGCGCACCAGCCGCCCGCTACGGCATCGCCCTGTACACGGCTCTTCTGGATGATGATCGGCATCGGCGCCGGGCTGCACGGCATGCAGGTAAACGATCGGAGCCATTCGAGCAAGGGCCGTGACCGGTTTTTCGGCTCAGCCGTTTTTCGGCTCGGCCATTTTTCGGCTCGCCGGGGCGGCCGCGGGCGCCGGCGCCAATACGCAGCGGTTACGGCCCTCCGCCTTGGCCCGGTAGAGCGCTTTGTCGGCGCGCTCGACCAGCGTGCTCACCGTGTCGCCGCAGCTGAACTGCGCGATGCCGATACTCAAGGTCACGTGCCCGACCGGCGCAAAATCGATCGCGGCGACGTGCCTTCGAATGCGCTCGGCGAAGTACTCCATGCCCTCGCCGCCGGTCTCGGGGTTGAGCACCAGGAATTCTTCGCCGCCCCAGCGGCCGAACATATCGTTCACGCGCAACACCTTGGACACCTCGCGGGCGATGGCGACAAGGATCCGGTCGCCGACCTCGTGCCCGTAGCGGTCGTTGATGCGCTTGAAGTGGTCGACGTCGAGAAACAGCATCGAACAGGGGCGATCGTAGCGGCGGCAACGCGCGAGCTCGTGATCGAGGGCATCGCTCAGGGCACGGCGGTTGTACACGCCCGTGAGCCGGTCGGTGTTCGCAAGTCGCTCCAGTTCGCGATTGCTGTTTTCCAGCGCGCGCGTGCGCTCGGCAATCTTCGATTCCAGGCTCTCGTTCAATGCCTGGTAACGACGCAGCAGGTCATGAATCTCGGCATTGGCATCGCGGAAGCGGATCGCGGCGCGGGTGAGCTCGCCGATCTCGTCGTTGTGGGGGCTGCGGAAGGTGATCGGCGCCTCGGAACCGGCCGTCAGCTCGGTGAAGGTCCGCGTGAGGGCGCGGATCTGCTCCGTGACACCATGCGCCATGATCCGCCCCGTCACCAGCACGATCAGGCTGCCGCAGAGCAGCAGCAGGATCAGCGCCACGCTGTAGCGCTCGAGCGTGTGCTCGATGCGGTCCCGAGCCTGATCAATGGACTGCGCGATCTGCTGCTCGAGACGATCGGCGAGCACCTGCATCTCGTGGGCGTCGGCTGCCATGACGACGTTGACCAAAAACAGGTAGGCGCGCGAGCGCTGCAGCAGCTTTGCCTGCACATCTTCCAGCGCCGCGAGCGCCGCTTCGAGCTCGGCGCGGAAGTGCATCGGCGCCGTGTCGTGCAGTTGCGCAAGTGCGGAGCGCGCGCCATCGAACTCGGCCATCAGATCGCCATAGGGCAACACGTCCGCCGTATAGAGCAACGCCCCGGTGGCGTTTTCGATCGATTGCACATGCTGTCTTATGGCGTAGAAGGCTTCGGCGCCGGGCGCATCCGGCGCAAGCTCCCCGGTATCGGGCAGCAGATTGCGGACCCGCGAGAGCGCGGAAGCAAACTGTGTATCGATGGCATCGACCAGCGCGAGCCGCTGCTCGACGGCCTCGGAAAACGCGTCGTTGAAGCCATCGAGGTGCTCAAGCAGCAGCGCGAGACGCTCACCGCTGCCCGTCCCCGCGCACCGCCTCTCGAGACAGTCGGATAGCGATTGCCGAAGCGCCGCGTAAGTGCGCGTGACCTGATCGGCACCGGAGGCGTGGTTCGACGCAACGAAACGGTGCGCGTCGAACTGCATGGAATCGACGCCGGTGCGATAGCTGCGAACGGCAGCGAACGCATCCTCCAATGCCATCAAGTCGTCGAAGTGAGCGCGCGTTACCTGCGTCATGGCGGTGGCGGCAAGCCCCACCGCCAGCGCCAGCAGGACAGTCAGATAGACCGTCAGCGTGATACGCCGGCGCAGCGGGAACCAGCGCGCTGCCAGCGGGATGCGGCTGCGCTCAGGCGAGGACAAGCTCGCTCCAACGGCGCACGCTGAGATCGTAGGTCGGCATAATCGTGTTCCACACCGCAATGTGCGAAAAACGCTCGACATAGGCGCCGCCGCGGCGCGTTTCGCCGGGCCGCGCGACAATGCGGCCATCCGGCCCCGCAAGCGGCCGTTCGGCCGGCAGTCCCCGGTACCAATAGTCCCATTCGTGCTCCGCCATGAAAGGCCGCGAGCGCTCGGGGTTGGAGATGTAATAACCCTGCCGTGCGATATAGGCGCCGGGCCAGCCCGACAGCCACCAGTTCATGTAGGCGTAGGCCAGTTCCTCGCGCTCGCCGCGGCAGGCGCGCGACAGGCACATGACGCCGTGCCAGGCACGATACCCCTCCTTCGGTGCCGCATATAGGCACGGCACGCCGTCCGCGCGCAGCATCGCCGCGGCCGGCGAGAACATGCTCTCGATCGCCACGTCGCCGGAGCGCATCAGCGCAGCGGACTGGGGCACCGAGCGCCAAAAGGCACGAAAGTGACCGTCGAGCTTATAGGCAATGGCGACCTCGAACAGCGCGTCGATCTCTTCGCGGGTCATCGCGCCGATGTCGGCGAAGTCCATCAAACCGCGGGCACGCGCCGCCAGCGCGAGGTCGAAGACGCCGATACTGGGCGCGTTTACCAGCGCCACGCGGCCCGCGTAGGCGGGATCGAGCAGCCAGCCCCAACTCTCTTCCCGATAGGGCTCGCCGGGGGGAATCACGCGGCTGTCGTAGCCGAACGAGTCGACATTGTGGACGTAGGGCAGAAAGCTGATGCGTGCGCGCGGGGTCGCACCGAGCGAGCCGTCCGGCTGCACGTAGAGGATCGTGTTGGGCACGTCGCCGGCACCGGTCGGAGCCTCGGGGGTGATGCGCCCGGTCTTGCTCAGACTGTTGATCTCGCCCCAGTGGGTCAGCCGACGGACATCGATTGGCTGAATCGTGCCGGCACGCCAGAGCACGCGGATGCTGTCGGACCACTGTTCGTAGAGGTCGAAGCTGCTTGGCTCGGTCGCGGCACGCAGCAGCACCCGGGCGCTGCCGCCCGGCTCGAATTCGATACGGATGCCGAGATCGCGCTCCGCCTGCTCGCGGATCGGCTCGTGGAGGGTGGCGTGGGTGCCGAGCACCCGGAGCGTGGGCCCCGTGTCCCGGGCGCGAATGATCGCAGGGAAGGCGGCCACCGCCGGTGCGCAAGCCGCACATTGCATGATGCGTCGACGGGTCCGATCGACCGATTCCTGCCTTTTCGAGCGCTTCACCGTTCCCGGCAACCCAAGTGGAACAATCCCAAGTTCGCCGGTCCGCATGGGTCCGTATGGGCGAACGCCACAAGCTAGAGAAGCGCTCGATCGAGGCGCTTCGGTTCCGTCGAAATTCTCGGTTCTAAAGAATCGCACCCCGTTCGGCTTACAAAGTAATCAGCCGTTGACCGACAGTCAAGCCAGAAGACCGGCGGCTAGGCGGCCCCAACGAAATGCATTGCATCGCGAGCGCCGGCGCGCCGGGTCAAGGGAACGCCGACCCCGGAGGGGATCGGCAGCCGAGTCGACTTTGCGTGGTTCCGGCACTACGCCGACGGCAATGCCGGCAACAACAGCGTTGATCGGGTGAGCCGACGTGCGGGCATCCGCTGCCTAGTCCGGACGACTTTGGTTAGGCCGCAGTCTCGGCCGGAGCCCAAACGCCGCTTGCCGCCGCCGCTCGGGCATAGTCGCGGAAGTCCCGCGGCGGGCGGCCCAGGGCCTGCTGCACGCCGTCGGTGAGGTAGGCATTGCGCCCGTCGAGCACCTCGGCGACCAGCTCGGCGATCGCCACCGCCTCCTCGCGCGGGAGACCGTGCGAGACCAGCTCGCTCGCGTAGCGCTCGGCGCTCATCGGCACATAGCGCACCTCGCGCCCCAGCGCGGCGCCGAGCTCGGCCGCCGCGTCGGCCAGGGTCAGCAGGCGCGGGCCGGTCAGCTCGTAGAGCTGGTTGATGTGGCGATCGTCGGTCAGAGCAGCGACGGCCACGTCGGCGATGTCCTCCGCGTCGAGGAAGGGCTCCCGCGTGTCGCCGCCCGGCATCGCGAGCACGCCGTGGCGCACCGCGTCGGCGAAGAGCTCGCTGAAGTTCTGGTCGAAGAACGCGCAGCGCACGATGGTCCAGTCCGCGCCGGACGCCTGCAGGCGCCGCTCCGCCGCTTGTGCGCCGGGCTCGCCGCGGCCGGACAGCAGCACCAGTCGGTGCACGCCGTTCGCCACGGCCAGCTCGGCGAAGGCGCCGACCGCCTCGTCCGCGCCGGGCAGCGCGAGGTCCGGATAGTAGGTGATGTAGGCCGCATCGACGCCGGTCAGCGCCGGCAGCCAGGTGGATTCGTCGACCCAGTCGAAGCGGGTTTCGGCAGAGCGGGACGCGGGGCGCACGGGCCATCCCGCGTCCGCGAGCCGGGCGGCGACCCGGCGGCCGGTCTTGCCGTTGGCGCCGATGACCAGGGTGGTTCCGCGTCGGGTGGTGGTCGGGTTCGTCGATTGCAGGTTCGTCGATTGCATCTGTCGCCTCCATCGGGGCAAAGGGTTGCAGGGGTGGTGTCGTGGCTCAGTTTGGTCGCCCGACCCGCAACGGCCCATGGCTCGGCTGCTCGCATTCATACGAGATCGTCTAAGCTGACTCGATGGACCTGTTCCCCGGCATCCTCGACGGCCCGCGCGCCCGCGGCGCCTTCGCGCTGCGCACGCTGATGGCGCCGCCCTGGTCGCTGCGCGTGCTGGCCGAGTCGCCGCTGACACTGCTCGCGGTGGTCAAGGGGCATGCCTGGGTGATCCCCGATCAGGGCGAGCCGGTGCGGCTCGGCGTCGGCGACATCGCCGTCACTCGCGGCCCGGACCACTACAGAGTGGCCGACGACGCGGCGACGCCGACCACGGTGGTGATCCATCCCGGCCAGCACTGCTGCTCGCCGGCGGGCGAGCCGATGGCGGAGCAGATGACGCTCGGCGTGCGCACCTGGGGCAACGACCCGCGGGGCTCGACGCTGATGCTGGTCGGCGCCTACGAATCGCCGGGAGACCTGAGCGACCGGCTGCTGCGCGCGCTGCCGCCGCTGTTGTCGCTGCCGAACGACGCCTGGGAATCGCCGCTGGTGGGATTACTCTGCGACGAGATGGGAAAGGACCTGCCCGGCCAGGCAGCGGTGCTCGACCGCTTGCTGGACATGCTGTTGATCGCGGTGCTGCGGACCTGGCTCGCGCGCCCGGATGCCGCGGCGCCGGCCTGGTACCGCTCGCAGGACGATCCGCTCGTCGCCCGGGCCTTGCGCCTGATGCACGGCGACCCCGCCCGCCCTTGGACACTCGCGACGCTGGCCAAACAGGTCGGCGCCTCGCGCGCTGCGCTGGCGCGGCGCTTCAACGACGTCGTCGGGCAGCCGCCGATGACGTTCCTGACCGAGTGGCGCCTGGCGCTCGCGGCCGACCTGCTGAGCGAGCCCGGCGCGACCGTCGGCACCGTCGCCGAGCAGGTCGGCTACGGCACACCGTACGCTTTCAGTACGGCCTTCAAGCGCGTGCGCGGCATCAGTCCGCGGGAGCATCGGGCGCGGGCGCGGGCGACGGCGTCCCCGGCGTCCCCGGCGTCCCCGGCGTCCCCGGCGTGAAGGTCCACAATCACTGCCATCGCCGGTGTGCTCAATTCGGCGTCTCCGTCTCATCCGACGAAATGATTCCGCATGCCGCCAGCGGCTCGGCAAAGGCCTGCCGCGCCCGCTCGGTCATGTGCTCGGCGAGCCAGCGGCGGGACTCGCACACGCGCTCGGTGTATTCATGCCCCGCGGCCAGCCCGGCGCGCACATCGCGGTGGCCCAGCGGCACGCGCTCGCCCGGGCACACATAAGTCTCATCACCGTTCTCCCTTCGGACCAGCTCGGCGGGCTCGTCACCGCAGGTGACGGTCACGAACGGGTCTTCCTCATTGAGATCCTCGGGGCGATGGTTGGCCACGACGCAGCGGTCGGACAGCACCGCGGTCGGCACATAGAAGCCGAGATTATCTGTTCCCCGCTCCAACGCGCGGCCTGCTTGGCGGTGGTGCAGGGGCGGCTTGTCCGGCTTGTGGCAGCCAGCGCACTCATTCAGACGGCGCATCGCCGCGAGCCCCTCCTCGTCCATCGGCGGGCGGTGAACGGGTCGTCCGGCGCTGCGGCAGTGGGCCAGCAAGTCTTCCGTAGCGGCCTGCTGCGCGGCTCCATCCCCCCTCGGCCAAGACCAGCCGGTGAGGGCGGCATGGACATCGCCATCGACCGGACGCAAGACATGGAAACGCTGGTCGCCGTCCGCACTCACTCGGGTGCCCCGCACATCGGCCAAGGTCCAGTCGTCGGGGTCCAGCATCGACGAATCGAGATAGAGCGCCGCGGCATCCGGCCGCGGACCGGCGACACGGTAGTACTCGGCACGGTCCGCCCGCGTGCCCGGCGGCAGTACCAGTTGCCAGCCTTCGCCGTCGGGCCGCGGCCTTGCATCGACGCCGGCGCCCTCCGGAAGCTTGAGCCAGACCTGGATCAGGTCGTCGCGGGAATGGGTGGTCGGCAGATGGATAGACGGCACCATGCCGGCAAAACCGTTGTCCTGCCAGTAGCCCACGGGCTGCTCGATACGCGGCGTGCGTACGGCCTCGGGACCGGCGGCGGCCATCGCGGCCGTGAGAAGGGCGGGCAAGAGCCCTAAGGCGCGGGCACGCGGCCCCTTTCGGAAGCCGCGCGCCGCGCCGGCCCGGAACGCGACGATCGCGGCCGCGGCGGGCGTAGCCTTATCGGGGCAACGAGCAACCCCGGAAGTACGTCGAAGCGCCATGGGACGGTTCTCCCGACAGAAATGCACCGCGCCGGCAACGCCGTTGCATACGATCCTCCATACGACGGCGAATCCGGCACCGGTGACACCGGCGGCGCCGGTAATCAGTGCCATTGCGGTCCAGAACGGAAATTGTTGACTCGTGTCGAGCCCGCCTTAATCGACGCCGATCAGAGGGTCACCGTCGACCGTCGCTATTCGGCGGACGGTCGGCGGACCCGTCGGACGGATTGAGGGTATAGCCGGCGCCTAACGGGCCGCGCCGCGGCTGCGCACGAAGAAGATCACGGCCAGCACCAGGCCGACCAGGAACAACAGCCAGGCAATGTTGGCGGCGGTACCGGCCACCCCGGACATGCCGAGCACGCCGGCGATGACTGCTACGACGAGAAAGATCAGAGCCCACTGGAACATAAGAACCTCCGTTTTTGCGTTACACCGACAGGGCCAGCGCCGACAGCAACACGGCTGCCGGCAATCTCGGTAGCGATATGGCAAATACCGCGCCAGCCCCGATCAGCGGCCTGCGAACCGCGCGCAATGCCTGGTCAATGCGTTTGCGAGGTTGTTTTGCCCGGCGGGCGGTCGTTTTGCGCCATCGATGCGGGAACGCCTTCTCGCGTGTCGATGCCGTAGCAGCCGCACCTCCCCGGCGCCCGTTTTTGCAAAGCCCGCAGCGTGCCCTTATCGTGTCTGGCCATGTCCACAACTGTTTACGGCTGGTTCGATCGCGTCGTCCTGGAACTGGGGCGAGAGATGCGGCTGTCCTATCTGCCGCCGTTGATGGTCTACATGGCCGCCGGCGTCTCCGGCCTGACGGCGATCGTCGGCACCTTCTTCGTCAAGGACTACCTCGGCCTCTCCGCGGAGTTCCTGGCCGCGCTCGCCTTCTGGGCGATGATCCCCTGGTCCCTGAAGATGCCGCTGGGGCACATCGTCGACCTGATCTGGCGCTACAAGGCCCTGCTGGTCTACGCCGGCGCCGCGCTGATCGCCGCGAGCCTGCTGATCATGCTGGGCCTGCTCACGCGCCCGGACGCCATGGCGCAGATGATGCCGGTCGAGGCCTGGTACGTGCTGAGCGTGCTGCTGGCGCCGTTCGGCTATGTGGTGCAGGACGTGGTCGCCGACGCGATGACGGTGGAAGCGGTGCCGACCGTAGACGAGTCCGGCCGTCCCATGGATCCCGAGCGCCGCCGGCTGATGCACACGACGATGCAGACGCTGGGCCGGGTCGCGATCATCGGCGGCGGCGTCTTCGTCGCGCTGCTGAACGTGGTGTTGTTCCGCGGCGTCGAGGCCATGGACGAGGCGGACAAGGTCGCGACCTATGTGCAGATCTACGGGCTGGCGCTGGCGATCCCGATCGTCTCGATCTCCGGCGTGCTGCTCGGCGGGCTGCTCAAGCGGCGGGAGGTCCGCCGCCTGCGCAGGCTGGGCCGCCAGGCCGAAGCGCAGCAGCTGCTGCGCGGCCATGCGGAGCACACCAAGCCCAACTGGTGGATACTCGGCGGCAGCGCCGCGTTCGTCGCCTTCACCCTCGCGATGGGCCTCGGGGACGTGCCCTACAACACCGAGATCGTGTTCGTCGGGTCCATGTCCATCGTCGGCTTTCTGATCTACCGGCTGATGCGCGAGCTCTCCCCCGAGGCCGCCCGCCTGCTGCTCGGCACCGCCATCGTCATCTTCGCGTTCCGCGCGATACCTAACCCGGGCGCCGGTCAGACCTGGTGGATGATCGACGAGCTCGGCTTCGACCAGCAGTTCATCTCGGTGCTTTCGCTGATCGGCAGCGCCATGGCCCTGATGGCGATGTTCATCTTCCGCCGCTTCATGGCGGACCACTCCATCGCCTATATCGTCGGCGTTCTGACCATCCTTACTGCCCTGCTCGCACTGCCGAACCTCGGCCTCTATTACGGCATCCACGAATGGACCGCGGCGCACACGGCCGGCATTGTCGACGCCCGCTTCATTGCGCTCATCGACACCGCCATCGAATCCCCGCTCGGCCAGGTCGCCATGATCCCGATGCTTGCCTGGATCGCCAACTCCGCCCCGGTCCACCTCAAGGCCACCTTCTTCGCCGTCATGGCCTCGTTCACCAACCTGGCCCTGTCCGCCTCCCAACTCGGCACCAAGTACCTGAACCAACTCTTCACCGTTACCCGAGAGGTCGGCGACACTGCCGCCGGCACCATCACCGTGCCCGCCGACTACAGCGAGCTCGGCTGGCTGTTGTGGACCGTCATGGCCATCGGCCTGCTGCTGCCGTTCGCCGCCATTGCGCTGGTGAAAGCGATGCGGCTGGGCAGCGCTTGACGGCTTGCCGGGCCCGACGCTTCGCGCACCGCATCGGGCCCGGGTCGGGTCCGTCGATGCTCAGCCGAAGAAGCGGCGCGGCTCGACGCCCGGCTCGAGCGGGGCAGACGCCCGATCGGGAAAAACGAAGCCCCCGCTGCCGGGACCGACCCAGTCGCTAGCGGCGCCGAATACATGGTCCAACGCCGTGCGGCCGTCGATGTCGGGAGACGGGTCGTCCATGCGCGCGAGCTCGGACTCCGGGAACATGTCGCCGTAGACGCCGCCGCGCACGCTCGGGCCAATCAGGAGCACCACATTGCCGAAGCCGTGGTCGGTGCCGTTGCCGCCGTTGTCTTTGAGCTGACGGCCGAACTCGCCGGCGATCACGAACAGCATCTGCCGCTTCACCGGGTCGGGGAGCGCGCGATAGAGCCGTGCCAGTGCCCCGTTGTGGCCGAATAGGTCGGCGTACATGGGCTCGATGGACTCGGCCTGCTTGTCGTGGGAATCCCAGCCTTCGAAGGACATCGACGCCACGCGCATATTGAGCAGGTCGGCGCAGACCAGGGCGTCGTACAGGTTGCGGGCCTGAATGCCGAAGTCGGCGCGCACCGGGCCCTCCCAATGCGTGATCTCCTGCAACTCGGGCGGAACAGGAATATCGGCCAGCCGGGCATCGATGGCCTCGCCGAACTCGCGCAGCTTGCGCTCGTGCTCGAACAGCCGAAAGTAGGGCGAGCGCTCGTCCACTTGACCGGCCATGCCCCGATAGTAGCTCTGCAGTGCACGCGTGACGTATTCGTCGGGACTGCGCCAGTCGGCGCCGCCATGGACCGTGTGCAGGGCGATATTGCGGGTATCGGCGGCGACAATCAGCCTGTCCTGGCTGTTTCTGCGGGGGTCGCCGGGAGCGGCCGGATCCGGACCGAAAGCGAACGGCCTCGGGGTATTCGTCAAAGCCACCGCGTTCGCGTCGGTGGCGTAGGCAAGCCGCCCGCCCCAGCCCGAGCCTTGATCGAGCTTACCGGCGTGGATGTCGCCGAGGTCCATCACAAGGATGCCGTGATGATGGTCGCGGCTGTCCGAGCCGAAGGTATTGCAGACAATGGCGACGTTTCCCTGCCGCCATTGGCTCGCAAGCCAGCCGCAGGACTTCATGATCCCGAACCGCGTAGCGCCGCTGCTTGCGGGGGTGAAGTGCGTGTTCCAGTGCCGCTGCAACGCGGCCTCGGTATCGCCGATGCCGAAGGCGCGCGCCCGGTGCCTCCAGAACACGCGACCGTAGCTGCCCGGTTTGGGAGAGTAAGCCGGTGGAAGCAAGTGCCTGAAGTCCGGCCCGCCGGCGAGAAAGAGATTAACGAGTACGCGTCCGGGCAAGGCCGGAAACGACCCGGCGGCGGCCTGTGCCCATTTAGCCTGTGCCCAGTTGCCGGGGCCGCACCCGACGCACAATGCCGAGGCCAATGCGCCGCGCAGGAAGCGCCGGCGGCCCATATCCGTCGTGATCTTTCGCGAACGGTGCATCAGCGACCCTCCTGCGCGAAGGCGTAGGGCGTTGCGAGGATGAAATTGACCGCTTGCCCCACACGGCGCTTGGCCTCGTGGCGGGTTTCCTCGTCCGCCGACTGAAGCGCGAGGCTGCGTTTGCCGAGCCGGTGTGCCAAGTCGGCGGGACCGCCCCCATCGGCGAAATCCGCCGGTGTCATCGGCCTGTTCGGTGTGGACGGGAATGCCACCGCACCGAAGTCTTTGCCGGTGGCGAGCAGCGCATGCAGTTGAGCCCGCTCCAGGTCGCCGTAGTTCTTGAGACCGTCTGCCAGCAAGCGCTGCCACAGCCACTCGGCGACAGCGTCTACCTGAAACCGGCCCCCGCTCATGCGCGGGGCGTAGCTTCCCCAGTTGCGCTCCAGCGGCCGGCGGTCCTCGTAGTAGATCAGCGGACTGCTGAATCGCCAGCCCGATTGGGTCATGTCGTTGTAGTTGAGCCGGAACACCTGAGCACTGTTTGCCGCCTCCGGGCCCGTCTGCGCGCCGAACACATCGTGGGCGGGCTCGAAAGGCCTGACGCCTTCCACCCACTCCAGCCGCCAATTCTCCATCAGATCGCGAAAGTGCTCCGGGTTACTGAGCCCGGCCCGGTTCGCGGTGATGAGATGGCGCTCGATGCTGTTGTGGTACTTCACCCGGTCTTCGCTGTGGAACATCGTCGAGATGGCATAGGCCCGCAAAAAACGCAGCAGGCTTTTGTGTCCCATGGCGCGCCAGGCGCGGCGCAAGCGCTCGCGCTTGGCCGGGGTCAGATTGTCGTCGGCGAGCCCGCCGATGATGATCACCGGCAGGTTGTCGAGGCTCTCTTCGTGCTCGATGGCCACCTTCGCGATGGCGTGGATCTTCTCGCGCGCGGTGGCGCCGCGGATCGTCGTGCCCAGAATCTCCAGGGGCCGGCTATGGTGGCCTTCACTGCGAAAGTCGACATAGGCGCCCGCCCAGTCGTAGGGTGCCTCCCGCGCCACGATGGGCATCCCGGTCAGCGCCGCGGCGGTGTTCTTGATGGTGACCTGCTCGTGATAGTCGGGGTCGTCGGTACCGAGGATGCCGAAAAACAGCTGGTGGATCTCGCGGGCGAAGTCTTCGTTGCAGTAACACTCGCCGTCGTAGAACCAGTTCTCCTCATGCCCGTATTGGCGGGCGACGGCAGCAGACGCGGCCGCCACGGCGATGACTTCTTCGTAGGGCTTGCCGGCGCGCAGTGCAGCGAGGATATCGTCGTAGTAACGGATCATCTGCCAAGTGGTGACACCCGCGGCCAGGTTGACCGCCATGTGCACGTTGGTTTCGAAGAATCCGATCCGCTCGCGAAACGGGTTCAGGCCCCGCATGCGCGCTGCGTGCAGCCACGTCGAGCGCGGGGCGTTCCATTCGTCGACGCGGAACAAATAGCGTCGGCCGGGCGGCATGCGGTTGCCGGGCCGATCGGACGCCCAGTAGTCGCTCAGCGACCTGAGTGTTCCCGGCAAGAGAAACTCCCGCGCCTCGTCGCTGACGCCGGGCGGCGACAACTTCGGGTTGTGCGGCTCGAAGCTGAGGATCTCCACGATCGCCCGCGCCGGCGGCATACGTGCCCAATCGCGGATTTGCGCGTCCCTGGCCTGGCCGCCGTACGCGAACGCGTGCAACACCTTGCGCACGGCCGTGTTGTCCCAGGCTGCGTCGCTGACCGCGGGTAGCCCGGGCAACGAGATGCCGTTGGCCACGGGATTCCCCTGCACCGGGGCCCATAGCAACATCAAGCAGACGATTACCGAAGTCGTGAACCGAAGCGATCCGCTTCGGTGGCGGGCGATGCGCATTCGAGCCTCCGGGTTTGAGTCTGGCGAGCGCCCCAAAGGCCGCGCCTGCAACGGCCGGCAAATGCGCTCGAGTTCCTGCCGATTATCGACCCTGAATGCCCATCCCGCAGCAGCAAAGGCCAACAATGCGGCCGAATACGACGCGGCTTTCCGACAAACCTGCTCGGATTCCGCTCAGGCTTGCCCGAGGTCAACGCAGATCCGGGCGGGAGAGCGAAAGTCCTGTTTCGCAGTGGGCACGGCAGGCGAGGATGATCGACCCCCGGTCCCTTTTTTGCTAATCCACCAAACCGCGGCCCTTTACCGCTTACAGCGTCGTGCTTGCGCGGGCGGAGAGCGTCGCGCCATCGCGCTTGTCGGCGAACAGCAAGAAGCGGTGGCACCAGTAAACATAGGTCTGCTCCGTCCAAATCGCATAACGGCGAGCCCGCAATGTACGGGCGAGGGCTTTCAGCAGCGGCAGGCGCTCGGCCGACGCCCCGTAGCGCACAGCTCCGGTGACGGCCGTCTCTGGTATTTGCTGTGCCGCCAATGTCGGATGACTGTCCGCAAGGTCCTCACCGGCCCACTTCCAATAGTCCCAGTCCACATCGCGTGCCACCGGCGACCGCGACAGATCCACCAGCAGTAGCTGAACGGCCTCCAGGGTCTGGCGAAACTGCCAAGCGTTCAGGCGCCGGTCGCGGGCATAGCGCGGGAAAAAGGCAGTGATCTGGTCCGCGGAGACCTCGCGCATGCGCGTTGGCCGAACCGCCTCGATGAAGGCTTCTGCGCGCTGGACGTAGTAACGGCGCTGGTTGGCGGGGATGCGTTCCCGTTCGAGCAGGGAAAGGTAACGGTCCCAGCCCGAGGAGGTACCGGCCTCGCGGCTGCGAGATGCGGCGGCTTGTGAAGGGGGATTGCGTCCACGCATTGCGGTCTGCCAATATCCGCTAGGCTGACGACAGTCTAGCACCGTACACGCGGATGTCAGTCCATTTCAACTGTTAGGCCCGAAAAGGAATCGTCATGCAAATTCGAGGATCGTGTTTCTGCGGGGCAATAGCCTATGTGGTTAATGGCGCGCTCCACAATGCGCGGTCCTGTCATTGTTCAATGTGCCGCAAAGCTTTCAGTGCCCAAGCGTCAGCTTATGCGGAAATCGAACCAGGTACGTTTGAGTGGGTGTGTGGAGAAGAAAAGCTTACGACCTATGAATCCAGAAGCGGTGGTGGGCTAATGTTTTGTAGCGTCTGTGGGTCTACCCTTTGCGGTACTGTCGAAGGCCAAGTACATGGCGTTACTTTGGGCTGCGTAGATGGAGATCCGGGTATTTCGATTGGTATGCACATCTATGTGGGGTCTAAAGCTCCTTGGGAAGTACTGCCCGATGGAGTTGTGGCATTTGAAGAAGGCCCTTCAAACGATGAGCCTGAAAGGGCCTAATCGGGTAAGGGCGGGTCGGAACATGTCAATGTCGTTCCGACACCTTCGTAGAGTCGTTGGAGCGGCAATTAGCCCGCACCTTGAAGCGGAAGAAGCCAGGCCCGAAACGCCAAGAGCGAGATCCCTTTACAGGCGACCTATTTGGGGAGGAAGGGCGCAATTAAGTAAACGGAGAGTAAGCCGGGTCCTTGCCGACGTTTAGGCAGATGTTTGCTTTATCTGTTTGCCGCCTAGTTTCCCGGCGGTGCCGCAAGATCTCTGCCATGCGACGGTTCGTTCCCGGCTCCTCGCAGAACCGGACTTGG